>NZ_AP022582.1:0-614588 GCF_010731595.1 Mycobacterium seoulense
TCACGTCGTGGCGCAGCATCGTGATCGCGATCAACGGGTTGCCGAGGATGACGCGGACCGCCTTGCGGTCGATGCCCGCCCTGGTGATCCACGCACCGTGGTCGAACACCCCGAACAGCATGAATCCGCTGGGCCCCATGGGATTCGACGCGCTGCCGGTAGGACTCCCAGTCATCGCTGCTCGTCGCGATGTCGTTGATGGGCACCGGCCGCTCACCGATGTCTGCCAGTAAGGCGGCGCACAGTTCGTCGTAGTTTGGTGCTGGCGTAGCGCACCCGCACGCCCTCGAACCGGGTCTCGGTCATCGGACTGGCCCCACCGCCCGGGATATTGTATGACGTCGGAAGTCCATGTCTACCTGTGCCTTTCAGAACTAGATCTACAGCTTCCCTGTCCTTAGATCCTCACCGGTCTTGAGGATCGGAGCCCGGTTCTCCAGTTGAACCCTCTCCCACAGGCCGCCTTGCCCAGCGCTCGTCCCCGCTGGTCCTCGCGCCGGAACCACTCGGCGCTCCTTATCCGATTCGGGTGAATCTCATCGAGCAGAGCGTAATCGCGTTCAACGACTCCGTGTTTCCAGAGATTCCAGAATCCCGTGAAGTTGTCGCGGACATTCATGGTGCTCTTGTCGTTTGGGTCCGCGTTGTACCCGGCAGGCGCATCCGCGATTCTACCGAGGGGGCCGTCCCTGAAGTACGTGTCCAAATCGGTGTCGATGTACTGCGCCGGATGTCCGGTGACGTTCTCAAACGCCGCAGCAAGATCCGCGTAGGCGATATGGTCAACGGCGACTCCGAGATCGATGCCGTTCGCGCGCTCGGGATGGTCGAAAATCCAACGGACATAATATCCGCAATCTTCGAGAGCCAGATGGGGCACAGCGCCCTCACCGAGCGGGACCCGCCACGTCAAGACGCCGTCCTCGACGGTGGGCGTCATGGGCGTCCCGGGCGAGAGCACCATCTCGATGTAGGGACCCGTCGTGAAGACCGCCGCACCCATCCGATCGCCATTCACCTGATTCTGGAACAGGATCCACTCGCCCACGCGGCCCTTGCCGTCGTAGTGGCCGGTCCGGAAGCGCGTGTCGTATCCCGATTTCTTGAGGCCGTAGTCCAGGTTTCCGTAGACGAAGAATTTCACACCCTCTTCGATGGCGATCTCGTAGCTGCGGATGGCCCAATAGGTCTCGGTCTTCTCGCCGGTGTTGAACCCGTCGATGTTGACAAACGCTCCGTCACAACCGCGAATCCTTCCCGCAGGACGGCCTCGTCGGCGAACGAGCCTTGACCGACCGAGACATTGTCGAGTGCGAGCAGGTCCTTGGCTCGCCGGGAGCCGGGGTCGCGGCTGAGGAATCGAACCGAGTACTCTCGTCGGAGACCAGGGCACGTATGACCGGGATGCCCTGGGCTCCGGTGCCGCCGATGACGAAGACTTTCGAGACGGTGTCGGAAGACATTACAGCCGCTCGATGATCGTGGCGTTGGCCATGCCGCCGCCCTCGCACATCGTCTGCAGCCCGTACCGTCCGCCGCGCTGTTCGAGGGCGTTGACCAGCGTGGTCATGATGCGGGCACCGCTGGCGCCGAGGGTGGCCGATCGCGATGGCACCGCCGTTGACGTTGGTCTTGGCCAGGTCGGCGCCGGTGTCCTTGGCCCACGCGAGCACGACGGGCGCGAAGGCCTCGTTCACCTCGAACAGGTCGATGTCGGCCAGCGTCAGGCCGGCCCGCCGCAGCACCTTCTCGGTGGCCGGGATGACCCCGGTCAGCATGTAGAGCGGATCGGAGCCCACCACGGTGGTGGTGGTGGCGGGCCAGCGGGCGCAGGCCGTTTCTTGGCGGCCTCGCCGCTGGCGATCATGACCGCGGCGCTTCCATCGGAGAGCGGCGAGGAGTTGCCGGCGGTGATCTCCCAATTGATCTGCGGGAAGCGGGCATTCATCGCCTCGCTGTAGAACGCGGGCTGCAGCCCGGCCAGCGTCTGCACCGTCGTGCCGGGCCGGATGAATTCGTCGGCGGCAAGGCCGGCGATGGGGATCAGCTCGTTGTCGAAGAGCCCGTCTTTGGTCGCGCGGGCGGCCTTGTCATGGCTGCCGGCGGAGAACTCGTCGAGCTGGGTGCGTGAGAATCCCCATTTCGCCGCGATCAATTGGCGCTGATGCCCTGCGGCACCAGGCCGTCGGGATAGCGACGCGTCATGTCGTCGCCGAAGGGATTGCTGCCCGGCAGCACCGAGCTGCCCATGGGGACGCGGCCCATCGACTCCCCCCGCGCCACGACCAGGTCGTAGGCGCCGGAAACGACGCCCTGCGCGGCGAAGCTGATGGCCTGCTGGCTGCTGCCGCACCGGTCGATCGTGACGCCGGGAACCGACTCCGGGAACCCGGCACCCAGCAGCGCATTGCGGGCGATGTTGACTGCCTGGTCGCCGACCTGGGCCACCGCGCCGGCGATGACGTCGTCCACCTGCGCCGCGTCCACGCCGGTGCGCGCCACCAGTTCGCGCAGGCTGTGCGCCAGCAGGTCGGCGGGCAACACGTCGTGCAGGGCACCGCTGGGTTTGCCCTTGCCGATTGGGGTGCGGACGGCTCCGACGATGACGGCGTCGCGGTTCATGGCTCCTCCTCGAGTCCCAGCCATCTAGGTATAGATCGCTGTACCCAGATAAACATCTAGGTACACTAAACGCAACCCAGACGGGGAGGTGATCTATGACACTGCTGCAGGGACCGCTGGCCGACCGCGATGCCTGGTCGGCCGCGGCGAATGTGCGATCGAGAAGACCATGGCGGTGGTGGGCACCAAATCCGCGATGCTCATCATGCGCGAGGCCTACTACGGCACGACACGCTTCGACGACTTCGCCCGCCGGGTGGGCATCACCAAGGCCGCCACCTCGGCGCGGCTGTCCGAGCTTGTCGAGCTGGGGCTTGAAGCGCCGGCCGTACCACGAGCCCGGGCAACGCCGCCGCCAAGAATATGTGCTCACCGAGGCCGGCATCGACTTCATGCCGGTGGTGTGGGCGATGTTCGAGTGGGTCGGCGCCACCTGCCGGGGCGCAACCGCCTGCGCCTGACGCATCTGGGTGTGGCGCCGAAGCGGGCGTCGAAACCGTTGCACCGAAGGGCATTTGGTTCCGCCCGACGAGCTGGGCATGCGGCTGGCTAAGTCTGGTTGAGCGCGGCCAGCAGCCGGCGCGCGGCCCCCACGCGGCGGGCGGCGGGCCGGACAGGGTGTCGAGCGCGCACTCGGGGTCGGCCGGGGGGCCCATGTGTCCGCAGCCGCGCGGGCAGTTCTCGATCGCCTCGGCGAGGTCCGAGAAGGCCATCAGCACGTCGTCGGGTTGGATGTGGGCCAGCCCGAACGACCGGATGCCCGGGGTGTCGACCACCCAGCCCGATGTGGCGAGGGGCAGCGCGACCGATTGGGTGGAGGTGTGCCGCCCTCGGCCGATGTCGGTGACCTCGCCGACGGCCCGCTCCGCCTCGGGCACGAGGCGATTCACCAACGTGGACTTGCCGACGCCGGAATGCCCGAGCAGCACGGTGATCTTGCCGGCCAGCAGGTCGGCCACCGCGAGCAGCGGGTCATCGCGGCCCGCCACGACGACCGTCAGGTCCAGGTCGACGAACTGCGCGGCGAACGGCTCCGGCGGCGCGAGGTCGGTCTTGGTCAGGCACAGAATCGGCGTCAGCCCGCCGGCGAAGGCGGCGATCAGCGCGCGGTCGACCAGGCCGGTGCGCGGCGGCGGGTCTGCCAGCGCCACCACGATCAGCAACTGGTCGGCGTTGGCGACCACCACGCGTTCGGTGGGGTCGGTGTCGTCGGCCGTGTGGCGCAACACCGTTCGCCGTTCCCCGCGCCGCACGATGCGGGCCAGCGTGTCCAGCCGCCCGGACAGATCGCCGACGATGTCGACCTCGTCACCGACCACGATCGGGGTGCGGCCCAGTTCCCTGGCCCGCATGGCCGTGACCCGCCGATCGGGGTCCCCGCCGAGCACGCACCCCCAGCGGCCGCGGTCGACGCTGATCACCATCGCCGGCTCGGCGTCGGCGTGCTCGGGACGAGTCTTGGTGCGCGGTCGCGAGCCCCTGCCGGAGCGGACCCTGACGTCGGACTCGTCGTAATCGCCGGGCCTCAAATATCGGACTCCAGCATGTGCGCCCACAGCTGCGGAAACTCGGGCAGCGTCTTGGAGGTGGAGCCGATGTCGTCCACCTGGACCCCGGCCACCCGCAGCCCGACGATCGCGCCCGCCATCGCCATCCGGTGGTCGGCGTAGGCGCGCCAGACGCCGGGCCGCAGCGGTGCCGCGGTGATCACCAAGCCGTCGGGTGTTTCCGTGCAGTCGCCGCCGAGGCGATTGATCTCGGCGCTCAGCGCGGCGAGCCGGTCGGTCTCGTGGCCCCGCAGGTGCCCGATGCCGGACAGGCGCGACACCGATCCGGGCTTCGCCAGCGCGGCCAGCGCCGCCACCGCCGGGGTCAGTTCGCCGACGGCGCGCAGGTCGACGTCGAACCCGTCGTAGTCGGCGGAACCCTGCACCTCGAGGAACGAATCACCTTGGTTGACAACGGCGTTCAGCTTGCCCAGCACGGTCAGGATGTTCTCGGCGGGTTGCACGCTGGCGGCCGGCCAGCCGGTGATGCGGACCGTTCCACCGCTGACCACGGCCGCCGCCAGGAACGGCACGGCGTTCGTCAGATCGGGTTCGACCTCCCAGCGCCGGGCCGCGACCGGGCCGGGGCGCACCCGCCAGCGGTTGGGCACCGAATCGTCGACGTCGACCCCGGCCTGCCGCAGCATCTGCACGGTCATCGCGATGTGCGGCGCCGACGGCAGCGTCGCGCCGGTGTGCTGCACGGTCAGGCCCTCGGCGAACGACGGCGCGCACAACAGCAGCCCCGAGACGAACTGCGACGACGCCGAGGCGTCGATCGCCACGGTGCCCCCGGCGACCGACCCGCTGCCGTGCACGCGAAAGGGCAGACCCGCGCCCTCGATCGGCACGCCCAGGCCGCGCAGGGCGTCGAGCAGCGGCGCGATGGGCCGCACCCGGGCCTGCTCGTCGCCGTCGAACTCGACCACCGCTTCGGCCAGCGCGGCCAGCGGCGGCACGAAGCGCAGGACCGTACCGGCCAGGCCGCAATCCACCCGCGCGTCGGGCCCGGGCGCGATGCGGCCACTGACCGTCAGCTCGGATCCCGTGCCGTCGACGCGCAAACCCAGTGCGCGCAGCGCGCCGATCATCAGGTCGGTGTCCCGGCTGCGCAGCGCCCCGCTGATGCTCGGGGTGCCCCCAGTCGGCGGGCCCTGCGCGGCCGCCAGCGCCGCCAGCACCAGCGCCCGGTTGGTCTGCGACTTCGAGCCCGGAACGGTCACGGTCGCGTGCACCGGTTGCGGTGCGCTGGGGGCCGTCCACATACTCACCGGTCCATCATGGCGTGTCTTGGTGGCTCTGCCACCAATGGGAGTGCCGTGGCTCTGCCACCATGGAGTTATGTGGACGGTTCGCGGTCACCACGGATCCGGCTCTGCTGGCCCAGAAGATCAAGGCGATCGACGAGGCCACCGGCGCCTCGGAGAGCGCCGGGGCGCCCAACTACAACGTGGCCCCGACGTCGACCGTCGCGACGGTCGTCCGCCGCCACAGCGACCCCGACGACGAGCCCACCCGGCGGGTCCGGCTGATGCGCTGGGGCCTGGTGCCGTGGGCCAAGGCCGGTGCCGACGGGGCGCCCGAGACCAAGGGCCCGATGCTGATCAACGCCCGTGCGGACAAGGTCACCACCTCGCCCGCGTTCCGGTCGAGCGCCAAGTCGAAGCGGTGCCTGATCCCGATGGACGGCTACTACGAATGGCGCGTCAACGACGCCGTCGCCGGCAAGAAGTCCCGCAAGACGCCGTTCTTCATGTACCGCGAGGACGGCGAGCCGCTGTTCATGGCGGGCCTGTGGTCGGTGTGGAAGCCCGCCAGGAGGCGTCGCCCTGCTGAGTTGCACCATCATCACCACCGATGCGCCCGGGGAGCTGGCCGAGATCCATGACCGGATGCCGCTGGTGGTGCCCGAACGGGAGTGGGACCGCTGGCTGGACCCCGACGCCCCGGCCGACGAAGAGCTGCTGACCCGGCCGCCCGACGTGCGCGGCATCCGCATGCGCGAGGTCTCGACGCTGGTCAACAACGTCCGCAACAACGGGCCGCAGCTACTCGAGCCGGCCGGCCCGGAACCCGAACAGGCGACCCTGCTCTAGCGTCAATTGCTGAGGCGGGACTTAGCATGCCTGTGTGACTGGCTCGTACACATACTCGTTCGATGACATCCGAAACCGTCCGGTCGCGGTGGTCGGGCGGGAACGCTGGGCCGCCGCATCGCGTTGATGTTCGCCAGCCGCGGCGGCACCGTCCGGATCTTCGCCCCGCGCGCCGAACAGCGCGCCGCCGCGTGCAGTACGTCGCGGAAGCCCTACCGAAGCTGTTGGAGGACCGCGGCTTTGGTGAACTGGGTGGCGCGACGGCCGCGGGGTCGCTGGAAGAGGCGTTGGACGACGCCTGGCTTGTCGTGGAGTCCGTCCCGGAGAAACTGGAGATCAAGATCGCAACGTGGGACCAGATCGACCAAGCCGCGCCGCCGGGCACCATCTTCGGCACCAACTCTTCGTCGTATCCGTCGCGTCTGATGGCCCGCGGCGTGCGCGACAAGACCCGCTTGTGCAACACGCACTTCTACATGCCGCCCGAGGCCAACGCCGTCGACCTGATGTCCGACGGGCAGACCGACCGCGCCTGCTCGACACCCTGCTGACCGTGCTGCCCGAGTTCGGCGTCCATCCCTTCGAGGCGCGCAAGGAATGCACCGGCTTCATCTTCAATCGCATCTGGGCGGCGATCAAGCGGGAGTCCCTGGCCGTGGTCGCCGAGGGTGTGGCGCGCCCAGAGGATGTCGACGGGATGTTCAAGAGCAACCTGGGCGTGCCGGCCGGTCCGTTCCAGATGATGGACGCGGTCGGGCTGGACGTGGTGCTCGACATCGAGAACCACTACGCCGACGAGTTCCCGCACCTCCCGAGGCACGTGCGGGAGTTGCTGCAGTCGTACGTCGATGCCGGCAAGCTCGGCGTGAAGTCCGGCGAAGGTTTCTACAGTTATCGGTCCGGGGCGTGACCGCGACGCCGCCGAGCCAGGTCCGGCCGAACGCGTGGCCTAGTTGCTGAGCACCAGCTTCCAGTTACCGTTGATGTTCCGATCCGGAATACACCAGAAGTTGTTCCAGGTACCCGGCGTGGTGGCCTTCACGCCCGGCCCGGCGTTCTGGCACGCCTCCCGGGTTGGGTATTACCCTCGGTCTGAATCGTGTCGGCGTGGCTGACAACCACGCCGGTCGTCATCAACCCCGCGAATGCCAGTGCGCCGGCGGCAAGGATTGTCCCGGCGCGCGCTTTGCCGGCCGATTTCTTCACACCGGCCGAGTCCGGTTGAACGATCGCTTCGTTTCCATTCAATCCTCCTGTGGCGCTCCATCTGGCGGTCCGTGAGGGGGATACGAACCCGCGGTAGCGCAAAGTGTATGACCACACGAGCCCACGAGCCGCTCGAACTGGGCAACAACGTTGTCTCCCGCCGACAAATGGTGGCGCGGCCCCGCACAATGCACGGGAATTTGGTTCAACGTTTGTCCGCGATATCCACGCGTGATACCGAATTGTTTCGCCAAAGACATTTCCTTTGCGCCGATGATGGCGAACCATATTGGCATGACGAATACCGACCAGACCGTGTTTGAGGGTCCCTGCAGCAACTTGCCCGCAGCGCGTGGCAGTTGCTTCTGCTCATCGGTGTCCTGGCGGTGGCACTTGGTGCCATCGTGCTGGCTTGGCCAGGCAAGACACTATTCGTGGCGGGTGTGCTGTTCGGCATCTATTTGGTGGTTTTGGATCGGGTGGGTATGTGTTTGCCGCGTTCGGCACACACACCGGGGCCGCGATGAGGGTGTTGACGTTCATCACCGGCATCGTGTCGCTGGTTCTCGGCCTCTTTTGCTTTCGCGACAAATTCGAGGCGGTCACCCTGCTCGCCATATGGATCGGCGTTAGCTGGCTGTTTCGCGGGTTCACCCTGCTCGCGGCGGCGCTGTCGTTCGACCACCTGCCCGGCCGCGGCTGGCAGGTGCTGTCCGGGCTGATCATCGTGATCGGCGGCGCCGTGCTGATCGTCTCGCCGCTCGACTCGATCGCCGTCCTGACCCTGGTCGCCGGCTGCTGGCTGATCGCCATCGGCATAGTGGACGTCATCACGGCGCTTCAGGTTCGCAGCCGGGCCAAAGGCGTGACGGGAGTCTAGGAGCCGCCGCTCCGCCTCGAACACCAGGCACAGCTCGGCGACATCCCTTGGCCGCGAAAGCGATCGGCCGGTCAACTCCTCGATGCGGCGCAGCCGGTGCCGCACCGTGTTGGGGTGGCAGAAGATTTTCGACGCGGCGTCGTTGGCGGAGCCGCCCGAATCCAGCCAAGCCTGGAAGGTATCGAGAAGGACCGCGCGCTCCTCGGCGGGCAGTTCGTCCACCCGCCGCAACAGCGACGACCTGATCTTTGCCATCGCCTCGGGCGCGCTGACCGCCAACACGGCCAGCGGGTGTCGTCGAAGACCGAGATCAGCGACGCACCAGACGGTTTGCCGGTGAGCGCCAATCGGGCTAGTCGCAACGCGTCGCTGGTTTCGGCCAGTTCGCGAAACGGCGGGCTGATGCCGACCCGCGCGATCGCGACCTGGCCGAGCACTTCGACGAGGGTGTTCAGGGCGTCGGTCGTTGGCCCGTTGAGATGGACGATGCCCACCTGCACGTCAGGCAGGAGCCGCCAGGCCGACCGAATATCGCGGGCGGACAGCTTGTTTTCGATCACCGGCAGCCCCACCCTCCCGATCGCGGGCAGTTCCGCGCCACCACGACATAGGGGCCAGAGGTGGGCAGGCGCAGCAGATCGGCGGCCTCCCAGAGGCTCCGCCTGTTGGTCATCCGGCGGGACAACAGCGCTTCCACCAATGCCGATCGCTCTTCCTCCCGCCCAGGATCTGCGTCGTGAGTTGGTGGCGGTAAGCGTCGGCCATCGCTTGGGTGAACGTCTCCTGGGCGAAGAAGATCCGTGCCGTCGCATCCAGGATGGCGTCGGTCGGTATTGCCGCGGCACGGGCGGTGGCGAGGGTCTCCTCCCACATGAACCGAAAACCGATCCGGTAGGCGGTCATCACCGCCGGTAGCGGCACGCCCGCGAGCGCACGTTCGGTGCCGGTGCGCTCGGCGGGTGAGACGTCGACATCGGCGCCGCTGGTGAGAGAGTCGAAGATGAACGCCACGTTCGCCGCGCAACTCTGCGCGACCTGATCCTGGTGACGACGCCGCCGTCCCGGTATGCGTCGATGTCGCGGCAGAGCAGATCGGCCATCGCCTTTCCCAATTTCGGTGCGCGAGACAGCATGAGCTTGCTGAGTTCGGCGACATACGGATCGATCGGTGCGCCATGCCGAACACCGCGGTTTCTCGGTGCCACGCCCATAGCGCAAACCTTATGCCCGGGTCTTGAATGTGGCCGCTCACACCGAACCGGCCTTCTTGTTGTTTCCGCAAACATTGTGACCCGCGCTGGCCGAGATCACGCTTGAAGCGAGCACGATAAGCACTCCCCGGAGGCCCCGCATGACCGCATTGAGCGCCGATCTGGTCAGGTCGAAAGATCGCCACGCAGAACGCACGGCGCTGCGTTGTGACGACTTGCGGTTCACCTATGCGGAATTCGACGCGGCGGCGGCCCGGTCGCCACGCTCCTCGAGCGGGCCGGGTGGAGCCGGGTGTGGGCGTGATGCCCAACACGCCGGCATTCGCCATTGTCTTCTACGGCATCATGTATCGCGGCGCCGTCGCGGTACCGGTGAACCCGTTGCTCAAGGCCCGGGAGGTCGCCTACTACCTGCTCAACAGCGGTGCCAGGGCGTTGTTCGCGACACCGGCCTTCGCCGACACGGCCACCACCGGTGCCCGCGACGCGGGCGCCCGCTGCTGGCTCGTCGACGACGCCGGGCTGGCCGAGCTTCGCCGGCGTGCCCGCCCAGGACTCCCCAGTTCAGCGCGACGACGAGGACATCGCGGTCATCCTGCACACCTGGGACCACGGGTAAGCCCAAGGGCGCCATGCTCACTCACGGCAATCTGCGCCGTAACGCCGACGTCAGCGTCCGCACCCTGATCGAGACCGGTCCGGACGACGTGGTGATGGGCTGTCTGCCGTTGTTCCATGTCTTCGGGCTGACCTGTGGCCTGAATTCTTCGGTCCTGGCGGGAGCGATGCTGACGCTCGTTCCGCGCTTCGACCCCCGCAAGGCGCTCGAGGTGATCGAGCGTGACCGGGTCACGGTTTTTCAGGGGGTGCCGACAATGTATTCGGCGCTGCTCTCCGTGGCGGACGAGGCCGTGCCGGGGGCGACGCACAGCCTTCGAACCTGCGTCTCGGGTGGTGCAGCGCTGCCGGTCCAGGTGCTCACCGACTTCGAAAAGGCTTTCGGCTGCCCGGTTCTCGAGGGGTACGGGTTGTCCGAGAGCTCCCCGGTGGCGGCGTTCAACCACCCGAACCGGCCGCGCAAGGCGGGCTCGATCGGCACCCCGATCGAGGGTGTCGAGATGGGTGGTCGACCTCGACGGCGTCGAGGTGCCGCAGGGTGAGACGGGCGAGGTCCAGATCCGGCGGCCACAACGTGATGAAGGGCTACTGGAACCTGCCCGACGCGACGGCGGGCAGCATCACGGCCGACGGGTGGCTGAACACCGGTGACATCGGACGCGTCGACTCCGGCGGCTATTTCTACATCGTCGACCGGACCAAGGACATGATCATCCGCGGCGGGTACAACGTGTATCCCCGCGAGATCGAGGAGGTGCTCTACGAGCACCCGGCGGTGGCCGAAGCCGCCGTCGTCGCCATCCCGCACGACTCCCTCGGTGAGGTCGGTGCCGCCGTCGCGCTCAAGGAGGGCGCGGCCGTCGCGCCGGAAGAGCTGCGCGACTACGTCAAGGCCCGGGTGCCTACAAATACCCGCGACTGGTGTGGCTCGTCGACGCGCTGCCCAAAGGACCGACCGGGAAGGTCCAGAAACGCGACATCACCGTCCCCACAACCGAAAGTGCACGATGACCATGGCAACCAAGACCGCGGCCGATGAGCTCGCCGTACCACTGGACCTGCTGCTGACCAGCGCCACCAAACCGTTCGCGAGCCGGATGCTGCCGGACGCCACCTGGGCGCGCTTCGGCGCCAACCTGGCCAGCAGCCCGGCGCGGTGGCCGGCCGGATCGGCGCGCTCACCCGCGAGCTCGGCGCCATAGCGGCGGGCAATTCGCACCGCGTTCCGGCGCGCTCCGACAAGCGATTCGCCGACCCGGCGTGGGAGCAGAACCCGTTGCTGCACCGGATCATGCAGGCCTATCTCGCGGGCGCGGAGACTGCCGAAGGGCTGCTCGCCGACGCCGGGCTGGACTGGCGGGACCAGGAGCGGATGCGGTTCGTTGTCGACAACCTGGTCGAGGGTTTGGCGCCCGGCAACAACCCGCTGATCAGCCCGCTGGGCTGGAAGGCGATGATCGACACCGGCGGGCTGAGCGCGGTCCGGGGCGTCAAAGCCTTTGCCCGCGACATGCTTTCGAAGCCGAGGGTGCCCGCGATGGTGGAGCCCGACGCCTTCGTGGTGGGCGAGAGCCTGGCTGTCACCAAGGGTGCGGTGGTGCTGCAGACGTCGATGTTCGAGCTGATCCAGTACGCCCCGCAGACGGCCAAGGTGCGCGAGATTCCCTGCTCATGGTGCCGCCGGTGATCAACAAGTACTACGTCATGGACATCGCGCCCGGGCGCAGCATCATCGAATACTTCGTCCAGCAGGGGCAGCAGGTCTTCGTCATCTCCTGGCGCAATCCGCATAAGCGGCACCGGGATTGGGGCTTCGACGTGTACGGCGCCGCGATCGTCGAGGCGATGGACGCGCTGCAGGCGATCACCGGGACCGACAGCACGCACCTGTTCGCCACCTGCTCGGGCGGCATCCTGGCCGCGATGACGGCCGCCCACCTGGCCGGTGTCGGCGAGGGCGACCGGGTGGCCGGCCTGAACCTGTCCGTCACCGTGCTGGACGAGACCCGGCCGGGTTCGCGGCCGCCATGATGAGCGACCGCGCCGCCCAGGCGGCCATCCGCGTTTCGGGGCGGAAGGGCTATCTGGACGGGCGGGACATGGCCGAGATGTTCGCGTGGCTGCGGCCAACCGACCTGGTCTGGCGGTACTGGGTGAACAACTACGTGCAGGGCCGCAAGCCGGCCCCCTTCGACGTGCTGTTCTGGAACGCCGACACCACCCGGATGACCGCCGCCCTGCACCGCGACATGGTGCAGATGGCGATGCGGAACGCGCTCGTCAACCCCGGCGGGGTCAGCATGCTCGGCACCCCGGTGGACCTGGGGAAGATCACCTCCGACGCGTACGTGGTCGGCGGCGTCGCCGACCACATCTCCCGTGGCAGGCCACCTACCGCAGCGCGCGGCTTCTCGGCAGCAAGGACAACCGGTACGTGCTGTCCACCAGCGGTCACATCGCGGCCCTGGTCAACCCGCCGGGCAACCCGAAGGCGTCATACCGGACCGGTCCGGTCGACGCCGAGGATCCGCAGCGGTGGCTTGAGTCGTCGCAGGAGTCGAGTGACTCCTGGTGGCCGGACTATGTGGCCTGGCTCGCCGAGCGCAGCGGGCCCGAGGTCGACGCGCCGAAAGCGCTTGGCGGCGAAGGGTTTCCGCCACTCGGCCCGGCCCCCGGCAGCTACGTGATGGAGAAGTGAGTGAAGCGCGGTGCACAACAGCGGCGCCTGCGCGTGGTAACGCCGAGCACGCTCGGCGCCGAGCGCTACGTCAGCGGGTGGGCAGCGGATCCGGGTCAACGTGCACCGTGGAACCGGCGTGCCGCTGGTGCTGTGCAACGGCATCGGCGCCAGCCTCGAGGTGCTCGACCCGCTGGTGGAGCGACTCGATCGCACAGTGGTCAGGTTCGACGTCCCCGGCACCGGGGGCTCACCCACCTCACCGCTGCCGTACGGCTTTCCCTACCTCGCCTGGGTGCTGGGACGGGTCCTGTCGAGGCTGGGCATCGGGGTGGTCGATGTGCTCGGGCTGTCCTGGGCGGCGCTCTGGCGCAGCAGTTCGCCTTCCAGAACCCCCGCCGCTGCCGGCGCATCGTCCTGGTGGCGACCGGTACCGGCGTGCTGATGGTGCCGGCCCATCCGCGGTGCTGTCGAAAATGGTTACCCCGCGCAGGTTCTCGGATCCCGACTACGCCGCGGCCATCGCCGGTGAGCTGTACGGCGGTACCGTGCGCGCCCACGGTGAAGACGTGGCCCGGTTGTTCGTGCGGCAATTGCACGCTGGGTCGAAGATGGGCTACCTGCACCAGCTGCTCGCGGGCGCCGTCTGGACCAGCCTGTTCGCGTTGCCGGCCGTGCGGCAGGAGACGCTGATCGTGGCGGGCACCGACGACCCGATCATCCCGGTGGTCAACGCCCGCATCCTGCACGCTCTGCTGCCCCATTCGATGCTCCACCTGCATTCGGGCGGGCACATCGATGTCGTACACAACGCGACCGAGCTCGCGCCCGTCATCGAGAAGTTCTTGGCCGAACCGGGCGAACGGGCCTAGGCGCCCGCGGACTCTCTAGGCCGCAATGTCCGCCGTGACCGCGCCGGTCAACCGGATCAGGTCCCGCGGTGAAACCCCGACGTCCCAGCCGCGGCGCCCCGCGCTGCAGTACACCCGATCCCAGGCCAGTGCGCCCGCGTCCACGACGGCCGGCAGGGCCTTGCGCTGCCCGAACGGCGACACGGCGCCCACCAGGTAGCCGGTGGCCCGCTGGGCCACGGCCGCATCGGCCATGTCCGCCTTGGCCACCCCGAGCGCCGCGGCGGCCGCCTTCAGCGAGAGGCGGGCCGGCGCCGGCAGCATCGCGACCGCAAGCCCGCCCGGCACCGCGATGATCAGCGTCTTGTAGATCTGCTCGGGCGCGATGCCGCGCGCCGTCGTCAGCGCGTGGACCGCCTCAACACCGAACGAGCGTTCCCGCGGATCGTGGTCGAAGGTGACAACCTCGTGCGCCACACCGGCTTTCACCAACGCGGCGATCGCGGGCGTGGCGGCGCGGCCCACCGCTCGGCCCCGCTAGGGACCCGTGTACCCCGGCGGGTTCACGCCGTCGACCCAGAAGTCGACACCGAGCTGCCCACCCGGGACGCAGTTGTAGACCGACAGGTCGGTGACGCCGGACTCGACCAGCACGTCCTCGCACAGCAGGGTGTTGCCGGTGTACTCGCGGGCGGGCTTGTTGAGGATGACGTAGGCCGCGTCGGAGTACACCTCCGGCTTGCGGGCGCGTCCCATCGCCTCGTCGCCGCCGAGCAGGTTCTGCACCGCGGCGGTGGCCACCATGCGTGCGGCCAGAGCGTGTTGGACGCGATGCCCGCCTCGCGCATCTCCTCGGCGATGCCCAGCGCGCACAGCGTCATGCCGAACTTGGCCATCATGTACGCCGTCGGCTTCAGCCATTCCTTGCCGAGCAGCACCGGCGGGGAAAGCGTCAGGATGTGCGGGTTCTCCGCGGCCTTGAGGTGCGGGATGGCCTGCGATACGGCGTACGTGCCGCGCACCTGGATGCCGTTCATCAGGTCGAACCGCTTCATCGGCACCTCGGTGATGGACCCCAGGTTGATCGCCGACGCGTTGTTGACGCAGATGTCGATGCCGCCGAACTGCTCGACGGTCTTGGCGACCGCGGACTCGACGGAGTCCGGGTCGCGGACGTCCCCGACGATCGGCAGGGCCGCCCCGCCCGCTTCCTCGAGCTCCTTGGCGGCGGTGTACACCGTGCCCGGCAGCTTGGGGTGCGGCTCGGCGGTCTTGGCGATCAGGGCGATGTTGGCGCCGTCTTGGGCGGCGCGTTTGGCGATCGCCAGGCCGATACCGCGACTGGCGCCGGAGATGAACATGGTCTTGCCGTTGAGGGACATGGCGCCACATTAACGTCCTGGCCCGCTCGCCCGGATCGGGGGACGGGCGGACCCGGATGCCGCGGAAATAGCACGTCGGCCACCGCTGTTGAAGCAAGCGGTCTCTGATGTGACGTGGGCGCACCCGGGCAGACACTGTCGGTGGCAGCCTCTAGATTGGGAGGAGCGGTTTGGTGTCAGCGGCGACGAGCCTGTTGGACCGTCCAATGGGTGCCGAGCAGTTGGCTTGCGTTCCTGCAAGCCCGGTGGCGCTTTCAGTGCTGCCCGGCGACACCGCAGCAGAAGGGACCGGGTTCATCGACATGGCCGACACAGACGGCGCGACAGCACGCGAGGCTCCCGATCCGGCCCCGCACGAGACGGACGCCGAGCTCATGGCGCGTTTCGAGCGCGACGCGATACCCCTGCTGGACCAGCTGTACGGCGGTGCCCTGCGCATGACGCGCAATCCCGCCGACGCCGAAGACCTGCTGCAAGAGACGATGGTGAAGGCGTACGCGGGGTTTCGTTCCTTCCGCGCCGGCACCAATCTCAAGGCGTGGCTGTACCGGATCCTGACCAACACCTACATCAACAGCTACCGCAAGCGGCAGCGCCAGCCGGCCGAGTACCCGACCGAGGAGATCACCGACTGGCAGCTGGCCTCCAACGCCGAGCACTCGTCCACCGGGCTGCGCTCGGCCGAGGTCGAGGCGCTCGAGGCGCTGCCCGACACCGAGATCAAGGAAGCGCTGCAGGCGTTGCCGGAAGAGTTCCGGATGGCCGTCTATTACGCCGATGTCGAGGGGTTCCCATACAAGGAAATCGCCGAGATCATGGACACGCCCATCGGGACGGTAATGTCACGGCTGCACCGCGCCGGCGTCAGCTGCGTGGGTTGTTGGCTGACGTGGCCAAAGAGCGGGGCTTCAACCGCGGCCAGCAGGCGCACGAGGAGGTGTCGTCATGAGCGAGCTTTCCGGCCCGGGCGACTCCTGCCCCAACGACGACGCCCACGGTGCCGTCGGCTGCGCCGAGGTGATCCGTCAGGTCTGGCTCCTGCTCGACGGCGAGTGCACGCCGGAGTCGCGGGACCAGTTGCGCCGCCACCTCGAAGCGTGCCCCGGCTGCTTCAAGCATTACGGCCTCGAGGAGCGGATCAAGGCGTTGATCGCCACCAAATGCCGGGGCGAGAAGGCCCCCGAAGGCCTCCGCGAGCGGCTACGGCTGGAGATCCGGCGGACCACCGTCATCCGCGAGTCGCAGTAGCGGTCCTCAGGCGTTGGGCCGCTTGCCGTGGTTGGCTTTGCTGTGCTTGCGGTCGCGCTTCTTACGGCCCCGTTTGGCCATGGTCGAACCCTCCGTTGATCGGTCTTTGTGCGGGCGCGCGGCGCCCGTCAGCCTGCCGCACAGTCTCTCACGAGGTCCGAACCACGTGAAATCGGCACGACGCCGAAGCCCGTGCCACCGTACGACCGCTCCAATCCATCCGTCACACTGACATACGTGACGACGTCGACGTTGATTCGGGCATTTGGTCTATCACGGATGGCGCTTGGTCTGTGGCTCGCGCTGGCGCCTCAACGTCCCGGCGAACTGTGGTTCGGCGAACCCGATCCGCCGGCGGCGGGTACCGCGCTCTTGCGTTGTGTCGGCGGACGGGACCTGGGCATCGGACTCGGCCTTACGGCGAACGCTACGCCGGACTCATTGTGGTTGAGGGTCGGAATCCTCGCCGATGTCATTGATGGCGTGGCCACGCTGGCGGCGAGCCGCCAGATGCCACGCGCGGGCGCGCTCGTCGGCTTCGTCGGGGCGACCGCCTACTCGGTCATCGGGATTCTGATGCTGCGCGCGGGCCGGGATCGGACAGCGGATCGTTCGGGCATCGCGCAGGGATAGCCCCCTACCCGCCTGACGTGAGCCCGCACCGCCCACGGCACAAGACCAGAGCCCCGCGTGCCGAGGTCCGGACCGCACCTGTGGTTCGATAGACACCGAGCCTGACGGAAGCTTGATGACCAGCAGCCGGCCTGCGCAATGGCCGATACGAGTGGGGTGAAGATGGCCGAGGATGTCCGCGCCGAGATCGTGGCCAGCGTGCTCGAAGTCGTGGTGAGCGAGGGTGACCAGATCGGCAAAGGCGACGTCGTGGTGTTGTTGGAGTCGATGAAGATGGAGATTCCCGTGTTGGCCGAGGTCGACGGCACCGTCAGCAAGGTGAGCGTCTCCGTGGGCGATGTCATCCAGGCGGGCGACCTGATTGCCGTGATCAGCTAGCCGTTGGACCCCTCTGTTGCCGGGGATGCCCGGGGAGTGAGTGATGTCGACTCTCGGTGATCTGCTCGCCGAACACACCGTGCTGCCGGGCAACGCGGTGGACCACCTGCACGCGGTGGTGGGGGAGTGGCAGCTGCTGGCAGACCTGTCGTTCGCCGACTACCTGATGTGGGTTCGCCGCGACGACGGCATGTTGGTGTGTGTGGCGCAGTGCCGGCCCAACACCGCGCCCACGGTGCTGCTCACCGATTCGGTGGGCAGTGTGGTCGCCGCCGACCGGCTGGCGCTCGTCGCCCAGACCTTCGAATCCGGCGCCGCCCAGCGGGATTACGATGCGGGCCAAGAGGATTCGTTGCTGCCCGGCCCGCACGTCGAGGCCTCGCCGGTGCAGTACGGCGGCCGCGTGGTGGCCGTGCT
The DNA here is from genome assembly GCF_010731595.1 of Mycobacterium seoulense. Classification (NCBI taxonomy): domain Bacteria; kingdom Bacillati; phylum Actinomycetota; class Actinomycetes; order Mycobacteriales; family Mycobacteriaceae; genus Mycobacterium; species Mycobacterium seoulense. Next base: position 17,767 of record NZ_AP022582.1, read on the forward strand.
CACCCGCCATCAAACCGCGGTCGCGGCCGACCGCACGTCCGGCCAACTGGAGACCGCCTACCGGGAGTGCGCGAGCGACCTCGTCCACATGCTCGCCGACGGCACCTTCCCCGACGTGGGGGACGTCGTCATGTCCCGTTCCACGCCCCGGGCGGGCGACGGCTTCATCCGGCTGGACGTCAACGGCGTCGTCGCGTACGCCAGCCCCAACGCGGTGTCGGCCTACCATCGGATGGGGCTGACCAGCGAGCTGGAGGGCCGCAACCTGGTCAAGGTGACGCGGCCGCTGATCTCGGATCCCTTCGAGGCGCAGGAGCTGGCCGAGCACGTGCTCGACCTGCTCGCCGGGGGCAAGAGCATGCGGATGGAGGTCGACGCCGGCGGCGCCACGGTGCTGCTGCGGACGCTGCCCCTGGTGGTCAACGGCGCCAGCGCCGGGGCGGCGGTGCTGATCCGCGACGTCACCGAGGTGAAGCGCCGCGACCGGGCCCTGATCTCCAAGGACGCCACGATTCGCGAAATCCACCACCGGGTGAAGAACAACCTGCAGACGGTGGCGGCGCTGCTACGCCTGCAGGCCCGACGGACGGCCAACGCCGAGGGGCGCGAAGCCCTGATCGAGTCGGTGCGCCGGGTCTCGTCGATCGCTTTGGTGCACGACGCGCTGTCGATGTCGGTCGACGAGCAGGTGAACCTCGACGAGGTCATCGACCGGATCCTGCCGATCATGAACGACGTGGCGTCGGTGGACCGGCCGATCCGGATCAACCGGGTCGGGGACCTGGGGGTGCTGGACTCCGACCGGGCGACCGCGCTGATCATGGTGATCACCGAATTGGTTCAGAACGCGATCGAGCATGCGTTCGACCCGGCGGTCGAAGCGGGGTCGGTGACCATCCGCGCCGAGCGGTCGGCGCGCTGGCTCGACGTCGTCGTCCACGACGACGGCCGCGGGTTGCCCGAGGGCTTCAGCCTGGAGACGTCCGACAGCCTCGGTCTGCAGATCGTGCGGACCCTGGTGTCGGCCGAGCTCGACGGCACGCTGGGCATGCGCCAAGCCCCGTCCAGCGGCACCGATGTGGTGTTGCGGGTGCCGATCGGCCGGCGGGCCCGCTTGGTGTTGTAGGCGTCACGCCAACACAACAGTGCGGCCCCGACTTTCGTCGGGGCCGCACTGTGTGCTCTGACTGAATCAGACTCCGCTGCGGGCCTTCGTCCGGGCATTGCGACGCTTGAGGGCGCGCCGCTCGTCTTCGCTCATGCCGCCCCAGACGCCCGAGTCCTGGCCGGTATTCAGGGCCCAGGACAGGCAATCCGTGGTCACCGGGCACCGATTGCAGACCAGTTTCGCGTCAGCGATCTGCGCGAGCGCCGGGCCGCTGTTCCCTACCGGGAAGAACAGCTCCGGGTCCTCGTCACGACAGACCGCCTTGTGGCGCCAATCCATACGTTCTTACTCCTCACTGAGTGCGCAGCAGGGCGCACGGCCAATTTTCTTCGGCTGTTAACGCGTGCACAAGAAAAGGGTCCGTACCCCTATCCAAATTTCTGCATGCAACCTTTCGATCGTTTCACAGGCTCAACAGAAGTCAATAGGACCGAGTTAGCTCGTGGGCTATCTCACTTTGATCATTCGGTAGCCGAGCCCTTACTCCGTTGTACTACACTGACGGGCCACTCTCGCGGAAAAATTTCGCCGCCCGGCTCGTGGGCGCTTCGTTCGCGCAGGTCAGAGCGGATTTTTTCGAGGCGGTGCGACCACGGCAAGCGCGTCCGGTACCGCCCGGTACGTCATGGTTTCGCGCACTCCGAGGTAATCCCCGTCGAACTGGCAGGCGACCGGGCCCCCGGTCGAGGTGACGCGCACACAGGGCACATCGTCCGCGGTGATGAGGTGGTCGAACTCGAACTTCGGCCGCTTGGCGAACATCTGCCGCACGATGCGCAGCGTGGGAATCGTTTTCATGGTGGTGGGCGCGAACACGCCCAGCCCCGACTCGAAGGTGCAGCCGGGATTGGTCCATACCGGCCGGTCATTGGCGAACGTCCAGGGGCTGGAATTGGACACGAACGCGAAGCTCACCCCGGTGATGGGTTCGCGGCCCGGCAGTTCGAGGGTGAGCATCGGTTCGCGGCGCGTGTAGCCCCAGACGGCGGGCACCGCGGCGCGAATGTAGCGCCAGGCCGTCACCTTCCCGCCCTTGTCCCGTTCGGCCTCGACCGCGGCGACCACCTCCGCGTCGACACCCATCCCGGTGTTGAACACCGCCCACCGCTCACCGCAGTCGATCAGGCCGATGCGCCGCCAGGTGTGGTGGCGGTGGTAGTCGTCGAGCAACTGGATGAGCTGGTTGGTGGCGGCCACCGGGTCCCGCGAGATGCCCAGCGACCGCGCCAGCACGTTCGCCGAACCGCCGGGAACCACCGCGACCGCAGGGACCGGGCCGACGGGCCCCGATGCGGCGCCGGGACGGCCGAGCAGGCCATTGACCACACCGCTCACCGTGCCGTCGCCGCCGTGCACGACGACCAAATCGACGCCGTCCGCGACCGCCTTCTCCGCGAGTTCCGTGCCGTGACCGCGGTGATTGGTGTGTTCGACGGTGAGCTGCAGCCGGCTCTTGAGCGCGTGCGCCAGCAGGTCGCGACCGGCCGGGGTGGTGGACGTGGCTGTGGGGTTCACGATCAGCACGGCGCGCATGAAGCACGAGCTTATGCGGGCGGCCTAAGGCCGCGCTGTGGGGAACTCCCCGGCGGCCGGGTGACTACGCTGACGCGGGTGACAGGTTTCCGCCGCAACCCAGCGGCCGTCCCGTCCGCAGTGCGCGGTGCCGGACTCCTCGTGGTGGTGCAAGGGGCGGCCGCACTGGTCATCGCGGCGGTGCTGGTGGTGCGCGGCGTCGCGGGCGCCGACCAGCACGTGGTCAACGGGCTCGGCACCGCGGTGTTCTTCCTCTTGGCCGGGGCGGTGGTGCTGGCCGCCGGGCGCGCGCTGATCCTCGGCAAGCGCTGGGGCCGCGGGCCGGCCGTGATCACCCAGCTGCTGCTCCTGCCGGTGGCGTGGTACCTGACGGTGGATTCGCACCGGCCGGGGTTCGGGATTCCCGCGGGCGTGGTGGCGCTGGCGGTATTGGGGCTGCTCTTCAGCCCGCGTGGCGTGCGCCCGCCGGCGGCGATCAGCGCGACTCCGCCAGCTCGGCCAATCGCGGACCGGACACCCGATAGGTGGTCCACTCGCGCTGCGGTTCGCCGCCGACGGCGTCGTACAGCGTGATGGCATCGGCGTTCCAGTTCAGCACGGCCCAAGACAACCGCGTGTAGCCCTTGTCGAGGCATTCGGCCGCCAGCGCCGCCAGCAGCGCGCGGGCCAGGCCACGGCGGCGGAACCGCGGCCGCACGAACAGGTCTTCGAGGTAGATGCCCGCCACGCCGTCCCACGTGGAGAAGTTGAGAAACCACAACGCCATCGCGGCGATCTGGCCGTCGACTTCAGCGACATGCCCTAATACCGTCGGCGCGTCACCGAAAAGCGCCGCCGCGATTTGGTTTTCGGTGACCGTGCAGTGGTCGGCGGCCTTTTCGAATTCGGCCAGTGCGTGGATCATTTCGGTGATCGCGCCGGCGTCTTCGGAGTCGCGCGGCGGATGGTCAATGCTCGACGTCCAATGCGTTGAGGATGGTGGCGAATTTCGTTGTGGTTTCGGCGACTTCGGCGTCGGGATCGGATTCGGCGACGATGCCGCCACCCGAGCGGGCGAGCGCGGTGCGGCGGTCCGCGGACAGTTGCGCGCAGCGGATGGAGACCACCCAGCGGCCGTCACCGCGCGCGTCGCACCAGCCCACGGCCCCGGCGTAGAAACCGCGGTCGCCTTCCAACTCGGCGATGAGCTCGACCGCGGCCTTGGTCGGCACCCCGCCGACGGCCGGGGTGGGGTGCAGGGCCAGCGCCAAATCGATTGCGGTCGTTGACATGTCGCGGAGCCGCCCGCTGATCGGTGTGCACAGATGCCATACGGCGGCGGTGCGGCTCAGCTCGGGCTCGGCGGCGATCGTCAACTCGTCGCACAGCGGCTCCAGGGCCGCCCGGATGGTCTCGATGACCAGCTGATGCTCGTGCCGGTCCTTGGCCGAGCCGGCCAGCGCCGCGCCGTTGGCGGCGTCGGTCTCGGGGTCGCCGGCCCGGGGTGCCGAGCCGGCGAACGGCCGGCACGTGACCCGGTCCCCGGAGCGCGCCACCAGCAGCTCCGGGCTGGCACCCACCAGCGCGACGCCGGCGTAGTCGTCGCCGGCGCCGGTCAGGTCGGCGAGGTAGCCGTATGCGGCCGGGTCGGCGGCAATCAGGCGGCGCAGGATGACGCGTGCGTCCAGGGGGGCGTCGGCGACCAGCCGCAGCGCGCGGGACAGCACCACCTTGGTGATCAGGCTGTCGGGCGCGGTGAGCTGATCGAGGGCCCGGCTGATGCGGGCGCGATACTCGGCCGGCGGAGGGTCGGCGGCGGCGACGCGCACCGGCGGCAGCGGGCCGGTCGGCCAGTCCGGTGGCGCGTCGGTGCGGCGCACCCCGTCGGGGGTCAGCAGCGCAGTGGGTTGTTCGACATCAAAAGGCAACGCGCCCAATACTATTGGGACCGAACCGGAACGCAGCGCGTCCTGCGCGGCGGCCACTTCGCGGTAACGCTGCCGCACCCCCTCGGCAACGAGAGTCTGGTTCGGTCCGCACAACGCGAACACCGGTTCGGTATTCACCCGGGTTTGATCGCCTGCGGCTGGCTGGTCAATCCGAGCGCGGCGAGCTGCCGCACCCCGTGCTCGAAACCGCACACGGCGATGGAGCCGGCCAGCATCCAGAAGCGGCTGCCCTCGACGAGCGGCAGCTCCACCCAGCGCGTGATGATCGAGCGGGAGAAGTGGCTGTGCCCCACGAAAACCACGTCGCGCGAACTCATCTGCTCCAGCGCGAAGGCGACGGCGCGGTCGGCACGGTCGCTGACCTGCGCCACGCTCTCGCCACCGGGGCAGCCGTGCGTCCAGACCAGCCAATCGGGCACCGCTTCGTGGATCTGGGGGGTCGTCAAACCCTCGTAGGAGCCGTAATCCCACTCGGCGAGCAGGGGAGAGACCTCGTCCACGGCCAGCCCGGCGAGCTTGGCGGTGGTCAGGGCGCGTATGCGCGGGCTGCTGACGACGAACGGGTCGGCGAGGTTCAGCTCGCGCAGCACGCGGCCGGCGAGTTCGGCCTGGACGCGGCCGGTGTCGGTGAGCTCGAGGTCGGTCCGACCCGTGTGCTGGCCGGATTTCGACCACTCGGTCTCGCCGTGGCGGAGTAGGACCAGTCGGTGGTTGTGCAAGCCCATGTCGACCGATTCTGCCGGACGGACACGCCAGCGTCCGCTGGAGTCACTGCCCGCAGCGCGGGCCGGGCGAACGTGCCAGGATGGGCACTGTTGACCGGTTGGCGACGAGGCAGAGGGGAGAGCCGCGCCTATGGCTGCTAAGACCCGGGTGTTGGCGGTGGCCAACCAGAAGGGCGGCGTCGCCAAGACGACGACGGTTGCCTCGCTGGGCGCGGCGATGGCCGACGAGGGTAAGCGGGTGCTGCTGGTCGACCTGGACCCGCAGGGCTGCCTGACCTTCTCGCTCGGCCAGGATCCCGACAAACTCCCGGTGTCCGTGCACGAGGTGCTGCTCGGCGAGGTCGAGCCCAACGCCGCGCTGGTCACCACGATGGAGGGGATGACGCTGCTGCCGGCCAACATCGACCTGGCGGGGGCCGAGGCGATGCTGCTGATGCGTGCCGGCCGCGAATACGCGCTCAAGCGTGCGCTGGCCAAGCTGTCCGACGACTTCGACGTGGTCATCATCGACTGCCCACCGTCGCTGGGCGTGCTCACCCTCAACGGGCTGACCGCCGCCGACGAGGTGATCGTGCCGCTGCAGTGCGAGACGCTCGCGCACCGCGGCGTCGGCCAGTTCCTGCGCACGGTCGCCGACGTCCAGCAGATCACCAACCCGGGTCTGCGGCTGCTGGGTGCGTTGCCGACGCTGTACGACTCGCGGACCACCCACACGCGCGACGTGTTGCTGGACGTCGCCGACCGCTACAACATGCCGGTGCTGGCCCCGCCGATCCCGCGCACCGTGCGTTTCGCCGAGGCCAGCGCCTCGGGTTCGTCGGTGATGTCGGGGCGCAAGAACAAGGGCGCGTCGGCCTACGCCGACCTGGCGAAGGCGTTGCTCAAGCACTGGAAGACCGGCAAGCCGCTGCCGACGTTCGCCGTCGAGGTCTAGGCTGCCCGGTCCCGGCATCGAGTGTGCCGTGGCGGTGCGGTTGGTCGGCGTGTCGCCGCCCCGGGCGCACACGCGATATCAGCCCAGGGCCACCACGGTGTCGCCGCGCTGCTCGAAGACCTGGGATCCCGCGACCGCCGGCACCACCGCGCGGCCGGGCGGGCCCGGCGCCCGGTTCACCGGGATGTAGCGCTCGTTGGCGCCGCTGACCGGGTCGTACACGCCGATCGCGCCGGTGACCGGCACCAGTAGCCGGCCCGCCATCATCGCGCCCGGCCCCAGCGGCGCCATCGTGTCGCCCGCGGCGATCGTGTAGCGCAGCGACAGGTTGCCCGTCTCGAAGACCATCAACGAATCGCCGGTCCACCAGGTGACCAGGCTGCCGGCATGCGAGACCGCGCCCGGACCCGACGGCGCCTTGGACAGCAGGGTGCTCGACACCGTGGTGCCGGTCTCGTCGACCACGTCCACCCGGGGCTGCGGCGACGGCAGGTACACCGCGGTGTTGCGCTCCCAGACGGCCAGCACCCGGGCGCCCGAGTCCGCGGTGATCCCGGGTTCGGCGACGATGCGTTGCTGCGGTTCGTCGTCGTCCTTACCGGGCCGCAGCAGCACCAGCCGCAGGTCGGCCGGGTTCACGCAGCTTTCCAGCACCGACACGGCCGCCGAGCTGGCCGCCGCCGAGACCAGCTTGCAACCCGAGTGCAGCCCGCGCGCCGAGGGCTTCACCCGCGCGTCGGTCTCGCCGTAGGCCACCATCCGGACCATGTCGGAGCGCCACAGTTCCAGCCGGGTGTCGCCGGCCGACAGTACCGTCGTGCCGTCGGTGGACAACCGCACGCGCGGGTCGGCGTAGCCGCTGCGGGCCGGCCCGCGCCGACCCGTGGAACCGTCGAGTGTGCTCACCTGCCCGCATCCGCGGTCGTCGCGGTAGACGGCGACGGCGTAGTGGTAGATCCAGGAGACGCCGCAGAGATCGCTGCCACGCTGGTAGCTCCAGCGGGACTGACCCGAGCGGGGGTCGCGCCCCTCCACCCGGCGGCCGTCGCCGGTGACCACCGTCCCGCCGACCGCCACGGGCGCGGTGGTGGCCGGACTGGCCGCCGTCCACAGCTCATGCAGGGTGGCCGGTACCTGCCGGGCGGGGTTGGGGTTGGGCGCCGCGACGGCGGCGGGCCGGCTGATGGTGGCCCGGGCGTCGCTGGTCCACCAGATCAGCGAGGCGACGGCGGCAACCACGACCGCGATCGCCGCGGCGGCCAAGACGTCGCCCTTGGTGCGGCGTTCGGGTCTGACCATCCGTGGGCGCGTGGCTCAGTTGGCGTGTGTACCGGCTTCGGCGGGCTTGCGACGCCGACGGCGGCGCCGGCCGGTCCCGGTGTTGCCGGGCGCCTCCGCGGCGGGTTCACCGTTGGTGGCGCCGGCCGCGGTCCCGCCGGGGTGGCTGCTGACCGGTTGGCCGCCGCGGGTGCGGCGCCGCGGTGCGCCGGAGCGGGCACGCCCGGGCCGTTCCGTCGTCTGGGGGTCACGCTCGGCGCTGCGGCGTTGGCCCTGCGGCCTCTTCGGCGCGCCGACCGTGCCGCTCGTCTCGGCGGGGATGCCCAACTCTTCGTAGAGGTGCGGCGAGCTCGAGTAGGTCTCGGCGGGTTCGGGGCAGTTCAGGCCCAGGGCCTTGTCGATCATCGACCAGCGGGGCAGCTCGTCCCAGTCCACCAGGGTGACCGCGACGCCGGTCTTGCCGGCGCGGCCCGTGCGGCCGATGCGGTGCACGTAGGCCTGTTCGTCCTCGGGGATCTGGTAGTTGATGACGTGGGTGACGTCGTCGATGTCGATGCCGCGGGCGGCCACGTCGGTGGCGACCAGCACGTCGATGTCCCCGGACCGGAAGGCGCTGAGCGCCTTCTCGCGGGCGGCCTGGTTGAGGTCGCCGTGCACGGCGCCGACCTTGAAACCCCGCTCGGCGAGCTCGTCGGCGACCTTCTGCGCGGTGCGCTTGGTGCGGGTGAAGATCATCGTCGCGCCGCGGCTTTCGGCCTGCAGCACGCGGCTGACCAGTTCGACCTTGTCCAGGGCGTGGGCGCGGTAGACGAACTGCTCGGTCTTGTCGTGCACCGCCGAGGAATGCGGTGCCTCCGCCCGGATGTGGGTGGGCTGGTTCATGAACGTGCGGGCCAGCGTGATGATGGGCCCCGGCATGGTCGCCGAGAACAGCATCGACTGCCGGTCGGAGGGGATCTGGCGCAGGATGCGCTCGATGTCGGGCAGGAAGCCCAGGTCGAGCATCTCGTCGGCTTCGTCGAGCACCAGCACCGAGAGCCCACCGAGTTGCAGGTGGCCCTGCTGGGCCAGGTCGAGCAGTCGGCCGGGGGTCCCCACCACGACGTCGGCGCCGGCGCGCAGCGCGTCGATCTGGGGCTCGTAGGCGCGCCCGCCGTAGATGGAGATCACCGACAGCCGTCGGCCGTCCTCGGCGGTCAGGTACTTGGCCGCGGTGGCCAGGTCCTCGGTGACCTGCACGCACAGCTCGCGCGTCGGCACCACGATCAAGGCGCGTGGCGTCCCGTTGAGCGGGCGCGCCGCGGCCTGGGCGGTGATGCGTTGCAGCAGCGGTACGCCGAAGCCGAACGTCTTGCCCATGCCGGTGCGGGCCTGGCCGATCAGGTCGTCGCCGGCGAGCGCCAGCGGCAGGGTCAGTTCTTGAATCGCGAAGGGCCGCTCGATGCCCTTTTCCGCGAGGGCGCGCACGATTTCGTCGCGAACGCCGAGATTGGCAAAGGTCAATTCAGTTGTGCTGGTCAGTGTGCTCATGCGTGAGTAGGAAGCCTTTCGGTGACGTATCGGGTTGTGTCGGTGTTTCTCTGTCGCGGTCACGCGCGCACGAGTTCCGACTCCGAATACGTCGCCGAGTCGCGGGCCCTGCTCTGGGCGGGCCAGCTGTGCACGCACATTTCGCCGATAGCGGCTTTGGTGAAGAAATACAGCCGCTATCTACATACATGATAGCCGGTCGACCGCTGGGCCCCCGTTGGCGCGGGGTCCGCCGACTACAGTGTTGCCATGACCCGGCCCTCTTGGCAGCCGTCCGAAGCCGACCTGGAAGCCGACCAGGGGGACGATTCGCCCGCCTCTCGCCTGCCCGCCGATCACCCCGGCGTCAACGAGTTGTTCGCGGTCTTGGCGTACGGCGAGATCGCCGCGTTCTACCGGCTCACCGACGAGGCCCGGATGGCTCCCGACCTGCGCGGACGGATCTCGATGGCCAGCATGGCCGCCGCCGAGATGCAGCACTACGAGCTGCTGCGCGACGCCCTGGAAAGCCGTGGCGTCGACGTGGTGTCGGCGATGTCGAAGTACGTCTCGGCGCTGGAGAACTACCACCGGCTGACGATGCCCAGTACCTGGCTGGAGGCGTTGGTGAAGACCTATGTCGGCGACGCGCTGGCCGCCGACCTGTACCTGGAGATCGCCGACGGGCTGCCCGACGAGATCGCCGGCGTGGTGCGGGCGGCGCTGTCGGAGACCGGGCACTCGCAGTTCGTCGTCGCCGAGGTGCGCGCCGCCGTGACCGCCAGCGGCAAGCAGCGCAGCCGACTGGCGCTGTGGTCGCGTCGCCTGTTCGGCGAGGCGATCACGCAGGCCCAGTACCTGCTGGCCGACCACGACGAGCTGGTCGACCTGCTGGTGTCGGGCGCCGGCAGCCTGGGCCAGCTCAGCGCGTTCTTCGACCGGCTGCAGCACACGCACGACCGGCGGATGCGCGAACTGGGTCTGAGCTGACCGTCAGCGCGTGCAGGTCGCCAGGCTCGAGTTGGTGGTCGACGCGGCCACCAGTTGACCGGCGGCGTTGACGATCGAGCAGTTGAGCCGGCCGTAGAAGCTGGTCGCGACCACCGACGGGTTCTGCACGCCGGGATTCAGGATCACCGCCTTGGTCCACGGCAGCGACACGTTGAACTCGGTCTGGGAGTAGCCCTGCCCGTCGGTGTAGACGATGTTCACCAGATCCAGCAGCTGCTTGCTGCCGGTCACGCTGTAGACGACGGTGCGCGGGTTGAGCGCGGCCGACGGCGGGGGCGTCAGCGTCAGGGGCGGGGCCGCGGTGGGCGTTCCCGTCGGGGCCAGGCTCGCTGAAGCGCTGGGCGGGGTCAGCGTGGTGACCGTTTCGGGCGGCAACTGGGCCGTGCGCGACGGGCTGAGCTGCGCGGTGGGCGCGGCGGAGCTCTTCGTCGTCGCCGGCGCGGACGTCACCGGCTGCGGGGCCGGCGCGATTGTGGCCTTGGTGGTGGCGCTGTCGCCACTGTTGATGATGACGGCGGTCGCGATCGCGCCGATGGCCACCACGGCGCCCAGGATCGCCGTGGCCGGGCGCCAGCGAAGCTCGGCAGGCCAGCCGGTCCAGGTGTAGTCGCCCTCGGGGTGGGCGTCGGCTCGGTAAAGCTCATCGGTCTCGTCGTCGGGGTAGTCCCGCACCTCGTCGAGATCGGCCAGTGTGGTACCCATGGTGCCGAAGTTAGCGATGTGAAAACACGGATCGGGTCGCGGACCCGGGTGTGAGACCTTCTGCAAGCCAATCGTTACCTGCTCGCGACCGTCGTTTCGCTCACCGCGAACCGCGCGGCGGGGGCCGTCGGGGCAGCGGGCCCGCCGCGTCCACTAGCCTGCAGCTGACAGGTCTGTCGACTTCGACACCAACGGAAGGGGTGACCGTGGAGGTCAAGATCGGTATTACGGACAGTCCGCGCGAGCTGGTGCTCTCCAGCGCGCAGACGCCGGCCGAAGTCGAAGAGCTCGTCAGCGCCGCGCTGAGCGAGGGACCGGGCCTGCTGAGGCTGAACGACGAGCGGGGCCGCCGCTTCCTCGTGCACACCAGCAAGATCGCCTACGTCGAGATCGGCCCCGCCGACGCGCGCCGCGTGGGCTTCGGCATCGGCGCCGAAGTGGCCAAACTCACCGGCAAGGGCGCTAAAGGCGAGTAAGCGGCACGTGTGACAGCCCGCCCCAGGCGAACTGGACGGTGCCCTCGACGGCGTCCGCCTTGGAGATCGGGCGGTCGGAGTCGAGCCAGTACCGGGCGCAGTCGACGCTGATGCCGACCAGTCCCACCGCGATCATCCGGGCGCGGTGCGGGTCGAGGCCCGAATCCGCGCTGATCAGAGCGAACACCGCGTCGATGCACGATTCGGTCGCCACGCGCACTTGCGCGGCCACCTCGGGTTCGGTGACGTAGTCGTTCTCGAAGATCAGCCGGTAACCCTGGCTGTCGTGCTCGATGAAGTCGAAGAACGCCTGGACCGCCGCGTGCAACCGCCGGCGGTTGTCGGTGGTGGTGTTCAACGCCTGCTGTACGCCCGAGACCAGGTTCTCGACGTGCCGGGCGAGCACCGCCAGGTAGAGCTCGAGCTTGCTCGAAAAATGTTGATACAGAACCGGTTTGCTCACGCCCGCTCGGTCGGCGATCTCGTCCATGCCGGCGGCGTGGTAGCCGCGATCGACGAAGACGTCGCTGGCCACGACGAGCAGCTGCCCGCGGCGTTCGTCTCGGGGCAACCGGTTGCCGCGCCGGTTGGAAGCCGCAACGCCGTCCCCGGGCCGACCACGCTCGGCGGACCTGACGGCCCGCCGCGCCGCGGGTTTGGCGAGTTCGCTCATCGGGTCCTCATCTGACGGGTCGGCAACCGGCCGCCGGCACATCGGCCGGCCGCGCGCGGCTCGTTGCGACAGACATTACTACCCGTGCGGTTCGCGTCGGTGTCGTCGCCGCCGTCGGCGCTGGCAGAAAGCGGTGCCGGGCGGCGCATTCGGGCGCGCCAAGGACGGTCGCGCCGGGTGGCTGTGTAATCCTGGGGAAATGACGTCCCAGCGCCCTTCGCGCGGCACCGGTCGGGTTCCGGTGCTGCGCGACGAGTGGCGGGAACCGCTTCGGGCCCTGCGTGACCCGATCGCCCGCGACGGCGGACGGACCCGGGCCGACCGGGAGCGGCCGCGCCGGTGGCGCAAACAGACCTGGCTGGGGCGCTTCGTATCCACCTACGGCTGGCGCGCTTACGCGCTGCCCGTGCTTGCGGCGGTCACGGCGGTGGTCATCTACCAGACGGTGACCGGCACCGCGGCGACGAAGCCCATGGCGAACCAGCCCATCCAGAGTCCGCAGGCGATCGGCGAGGTGGGCACGTCGATCATCGACGCGCCACCTCGCGGGCTCGCCGCGTTCGACGCCAACCTGCCCGCCGGGACGCTGCCGGACGGCGGCCCGTTCACCGAGGCGGGCGACAAGACCTGGCACGTGGTGCCCGGCACGACGCCGCAGATCGGCCAGGGCACCGTCAAGGTGTTCCGGTACACCGTGGAGGTGGAGGACGGCATCGACCCCACGATGTTCGGCGGCGACAACGCTTTTGCCCAGATGGTCGACCAGACGCTGGCCAATCCCAAGGGCTGGACCCACAATCCGCAATTCGCGTTCATCCGGATCGACGACGGAAAGCCCGACTTCCGGATCTCACTGGTGTCTCCGGTGACGGTCCGCGAGGGTTGTGGCTACGAATTCCGGCTCGAGACCTCCTGCTACAACCCGTCATTCGGCAGGGATCGGCAGTCGCGGGTCTTCATCAACGAGGCGCGCTGGGTACGCGGGGCCGTCCCGTTCGAGGGGGACATCGGTTCCTACCGGCAGTACGTGATCAACCACGAGGTCGGCCACGCCATCGGGTACGTGCGCCACGAGCCGTGTGAACAGCAGGGCGCCCTGGCGCCGGTGATGATGCAACAGACGTTCTCCACGTCGAATAACGACGCCGCCCAGTTCGATCCGGACTTCGTCAAGGCCGACGGGAAGACCTGCCGCTTCAATCCCTGGCCATTCCCGATCGCCTGACCTGGCTCGATTGCCGTGCACCGCGGCGGCTGCTGTAGTGGGTGTAGACGGACCGCAAATCGAGATCGAGGAGATGTTCGGGCGTGTCGACATCCCAGACATCGCTGCCGCCCCTGGTGGAGCCGGCGGACCAGCTGACCCGCGATGAGGTGGCCCGCTACAGCCGTCATCTGATCATTCCGGGCCTGGGCGTCGACGGGCAGAAGCGGCTCAAGAACGCGCGCGTGCTGGTGATCGGCGCGGGCGGGCTCGGCGCGCCGACGCTGCTGTACCTGGCCGCGGCCGGCGTCGGGACGATCGGCATCGTCGATTTCGACGTCGTGGACGAGTCCAACCTGCAGCGCCAGATCATCCACGGCGTGGCCGACGTCGGGCGGTCCAAGGCCCGGTCGGCGCGCGAGTCGATCGCCGCGATCAACCCGTTGGTCGAGGTGCGCCTGCACGAGTTCCGGCTGGATTCGCGCAACGCCGTCGAGCTGTTCGCGCAGTACGACCTGATCGTGGACGGCACGGACAACTTCGCCACCCGGTATCTGGTCAACGACGCCGCCGTGCTGGCCGCCAAGCCGTACGTGTGGGGGTCGATCTACCGGTTCGAGGGGCAGGTCTCGGTGTTCTGGGAGGACGCGCCGTGCGGGCGCGGCCTCAACTATCGCGACCTCTACCCCGAGCCGCCGCCGCCCGGCACCGTGCCGTCATGCGCTGAGGGCGGGGTGCTGGGCATCGTCTGCGCCTCGATCGCGTCGGTGATGGGCACCGAGGCGATCAAACTCATCACCGGGATCGGCGAGTCGCTGCTGGGCCGGTTGATGATCTACGACGCGCTGGAAATGTCCTACCGCACCATCACGATCCGCAAGGACCCGGCCTCGCCGAAGATCACCGGGCTGATCGACTACGAGCAGTATTGCGGTGCAACGACGGACGACGCCGCTCCGGTCGTCACCGGCTCGACCATCACCCCGCGCGAGCTGCGCGAGTTGCTGGACTCGGGCAAGAAGCTGGCGTTGATCGACGTCCGCGAGCCCGCGGAGTGGGACATCGTGCACATCGACGGGGCCCAGCTGATTCCGCAGTCGTCGATCAACTCCGGTGAGGGTCTGGCAAAGCTGCCGCAGGATCGCATGCCGGTGCTGTACTGCAAGACGGGGGTGCGCTCGGCCGAGGCGCTGGCAGCGGTGCACAAGGCCGGGTTCTCCGATGCGGTGCACCTGCAGGGCGGCATTGTGGCGTGGGCGCAGCAGATGCAGCCCGACATGGTGATGTACTGAGCCGACCCGCCGCGCCCGGCTTCGCCGCGCTCGCGATCGCCGCAGCATATCCGCGGCGACCCGCCGCGCCCGGCTTCGCCGCGCTCGCGATCGCCGCAGCTGGCCTCGTCTAAGCTTCCGGTGTGACAGTCGAGCCACCGCCGGAGCATGTGCTGGCGGCGTTCGGTTTGACCGGCGTGCAGCCCGTCTATCTGGGGGCTAGCTGGGAAGGCGGCTGGCGCTGCGGCGAAGTCGTCCTGTCGCTGGTGGCCGACCACGCCCGGGCGGCTTGGTCGGCCCGGGTGCGGGAGACGTTGTTCGTCGACGGCGTTCGGCTGGCCCGTCCGGTCCGCTCGACCGACGGGCGCTACGTGGTTTCCGGATGGCGGGCGGACACCTTCGTCGCCGGCACGCCCGAACCCAGGCATGACGAGGTGGTCTCGGCGGCGGTCCGCCTGCACGAGGCGACCGGCAAACTCGAGCGTCCCCGGTTTCTGACCCAGGGCCCCACCGCGCCGTGGGGTGACGTCGACATCTTCATCGCCGCCGACCGCGCCGCCTGGGAGGAACGGCCGTTGGCCTCGGTGCCCCCGGGCGCCCGGACCGCCCCGCCGACGGCGGACGCGCAGCGGTCGGTGGAGCTGATCAACCAGCTGGCCACGCTGCGCCGTCCGACCAAGAGCCCGAACCAGCTGGTGCACGGGGACCTCTACGGGACAGTGCTTTTCATCGGCACGGCCGCCCCGGGGATCACCGACATCACCCCCTACTGGCGGCCCGCGTCGTGGGCGGCCGGCGTCGTCGTCGTTGACGCCCTGTCCTGGGGCGAGGCCGACGACGGACTCATCGAACGCTGGAACGCGCTGCCGGAGTGGCCGCAGATGTTGTTGCGCGCCTTGATGTTCCGCCTGGCGGTCCATGCGCTGCACCCACGGTCGACGGCCGAGGCCTTCCCCGGGCTGGCCCGCACCGCGGCGCTGGTCCGGCTGGTGCTCTAGCGCCGGAAGTCGTAACGGACCTCGCCCAGCGCGATCCTGCCGTCGGTGGCCAGGACGCCCTCGGCGCGCAGCAGCGCCAGCTGACGGGTGGTCAGATGGCGCGCCGGGCGCCCCGAGGCGGTGATCACGCGGTGCCACGGCAGGTCCGAGGAGTCGGTCCGCATGATCCAACCGACGATGCGCGGGCTGGAAAGCCCTGCGGCGGCGGCGATGTCGCCGTAGGTGGCGACCCTGCCCGGCGGGATGGCCGCGACCAGCGCGCGCACCCGCTCGACCTGCTCGTCGGTGACCGGCGCCACGGTCAGCCGACCCCCAGCAGCTCGCGCGTCAGCGCGGCCACCTCCGCGGGGGCGGCGTAGGGCACCATGTGGTTGCAGTCGACATCCAGCAACCGAAAGCCCGATCCCAACCGCTCCTGCAGCCCGGTGATCAATTGGTCGCTCACGTACGGCGGGGAGGTGCGCTTGGCCCGCACCAGGGTCGTCGCCGTCCCCGCCGGCGGGAACACGATGTCGCGGGCCAGCTCGCTCCAGTACGACATCATCGCCGGCAGGCTGACGCGCCAGCCGTACCGGCCGCCCGGCAGCTCGATCAGGTGCTCGTCGATCTCGGCGTCGAGCAACGCGGGGTCGACGTCCGACCAGGAGCCGTGCACCTTTTCCAGGCGCGCTTCCTCGGCGTCGGGGTAGTCGGGCGAGGCCAGCATCGCGTCGGCGATCTCGCGCATCCACCCGCCGTCCAATCCGACCGCCGGGTCGAGCAGCAGAAGCGCCGCCACCCGGTCGGGTCGGGTCGCGGCCAGCTGCATGGCAAGGGCGGCGCCGAAGGAGTGCCCGACCACCAGCACCGGTGCCTCGGCCTCGTCGTCGAGCAGCGCGGCCATCGCCGCCACGTTGGCGTCGATGCTCCACGGCGCCGCCCACGACGACCTGCCGTGGCCGATCAGATCCGGCGCGGCGAAGGTGATTTCGGGCAGCAGGCCGGCCAGCTGCTGCCAGCGCTGCCCGTGACCGGTCAACCCGTGCAAGGCCAGTACCCGCACCGGACCCGGGGGCCCGTAGCGGTGCACATGAAGATCCGCGGTCACTCGTTGATCGTGCCAGCCGCCGCGGCGGCCGTGCGTGGGCGGCTCAGCGTTCGTCGTCCCATTCGTCGTCGGTGGGGACGACGTAGGCCTGTTCGATCACGTCGGCCTCGTTCGCCTCGCGATCGGCAACCGTCAGATACTCGGTGTCCAAGCCGGCCTCGTCCTCGAAGTCGACGGGCTGCAGTTGCTCCGCGGCGTCGCCTTCGGGGGCTTCGTCGTCGGGAAAGCCGCGTTCGACGTCTGTCACGATTACCTACCTTTCTCACCGTTCGTCGGGCTGCTCGCGGCCTCCAGCGTAGGGGTCGTGGGCGGTTCGGGTCGGGCCGACTTGTCAGACCCTGGTGATTGCATGCAGCCATGTCGTACACCTGGGGCACCGAGGCGCGGGCCGTGCTGGCGCCGGGCGTGCGCGGGCCGGTCCGGGTGCTGGGCGGGCCCGGCACCGGCAAGAGCAGCCTGCTGGTCGAGGCCGCGGTCGCCCAGATCGACGCCGGCCTCGCCCCGGAATCGGTTCTGCTGCTTACCGGTTCCGGCCGGCTGGGGACGACGGCGCGCAGCAGGTTGACGACGGCGCTGCTGCGGCCCCGCTCCACCGGGCCCGGCCGGGCCGCCGTCCGCGAACCGCTGGTGCGCACCGTGCACGGCTACTCCTACGCGGTGCTGCGCCGGGCCGCCGAGCGGGCCGGCGATGCGCCCCCGCGGCTGGTCACCAGCGCCGAACAGGACGCCATCATCCGCGAGTTGCTGGCCGGTGACCTCGAGGACGGCCCGCGCGCGGCGGCGGCGTGGCCCGCGCATCTGCACCCCGCGCTGGCGACCGCGGGGTTCGCCACCGAGCTGCGAAACATGTTGGCGCGCTGCGCCGAACGTGGCGTGGACCCGCAGGAACTGGAGCGGCTCGGCCGTCGGTACCGGCGCCCGGAATGGACCGCCGCGGGCCAGTTCGCCCGGCAGTACGAACAGGTGATGCTGCTGCGGGCGGCGGTCGGCACCGCGGCCCCCCAGGCGACGACGCCCGCCCTGGGGGCCGCCGAGCTGGTGGGCGCCGCCCTGGAGGCCTTCGCCGTCGATCCTGAGCTGCTGGCCGCCGAACGGGCGCGGGTGCGGGTCTTGTTGGTCGACGACGCCCAGCAGCTCGACCCGCAGGCGGCCCACCTGGTCCGGGTGCTCGCGGCCGGCGCCGAGCTGGCGTTGATCGCCGGCGACCCCAACCAGGCGGTGTTCGGCTTCCGCGGCGGTGAATCCGCGGGGCTGCTGACCGGCGATTCACCGTCGGTGACGATGACCGTCTCGCACCGCTGCGCGCCGGCGGTGGCGCGCGCCGTCAGTGGCGTCGCGCAGCGGCTGCCCGGCGGTAGCGGCGGCAGGCGGATCGAGGGCACGGGGTCCGAGGAGGGATCGGTCACGGTGCGCCTGGCCGCGTCGGCGCACGCGGAGGCGGCGATGATCGCCGACGCGCTACGGCGCGCGCACCTGATCGACGGCGTGCCGTGGTCGCAGATGGCGGTCATCGTCCGGTCCGTGCCGCGGGCCGGCGCCCGATTGCCGCGCGCGCTGGCCGCCGCGGGGGTGCCGGTGGCGGCCCCCGCGGCGAGCGGACCGCTGTCCGACGAGCCGGCGGCCCGGGCGCTGCTCACGGTCCTGGGGGCCACCGCCGACGGGCTCGACGGCGAGCGGGCCCTGGCGCTGCTGACCGGCCCGATCGGCCGCGTCGACCCGGTTTCGCTGCGGCAGCTGCGCCGAAAACTGCAGCGCGCCAACCCCGATCGCGTGCCGGGTGATGCCGCGGACCTGCTGGCCGAGGCGCTGTCCGGTGACGCTCCGCCACCGGGCCCGCAGTTTCGCGCGGTGCACCACGTCCGCGCGGTGCTGGACGCGGCCGCGCGCTGCCATCGAGCGGGCGAAGACCCGCGCTACACGCTGTGGGCCGCCTGGCAGCGCTCCGGCTTGCAGCGGCGCTGGCTGGCGGCCGCCGAGCGCGGCGGCCCGAGCGGAGCGCAGGCCGCCCGGGACCTGGAGGCGGTGACCGCGTTGTTCGACATCACCGACCAATACGTGTCCCGCACGTCGGGTGCGTCGCTGCGGGGGCTCGTCGAGCACGTCGCCGCGCTAAACCTGCCGGGCGTGAACGAGGAGCCGGTATCCCTCGTGGAACAGGTGCGGGTGCTCAGCGCGCACGCCGCCCTGGGGCACGAATGGGACCTCGTGGTCATCGCGGGGCTGCAAGAGGGGTTGTGGCCCAACACCGTTCCGCGCGGCGGCGTGTTGGGCACCCAGCGGTTGCTGGACGTGCTGGACGGCGTGAGCGAGGACGCGTCGGTGCGGGCGCCACTGCTGGCCGAGGAACGGCGGCTGCTGGTGGCGGCGATGGGCCGGGCCCGCCGCCGGTTGCTGGTGACTGCCGTCGACAGCGACACCGGCGGCGCGGAGCACGAGGCGGCGCTGCCGTCGGACTTCTGCTACGAACTCGCGCAGTGGGCCGACGGCGGCGGCGATGTCGCTACCGCGCAACCCGTCTCGGCGCCCCGGGTGCTGTCCGCCGCGGCGCTGGTGGGCCGGCTGCGCGGCGTCGTGTGCGCGCCCGAAGGCGCGGTCGACGACGCCGCGCGCGCGTGCGCGGCACGGCAACTGGCGCGGCTGGCCCGCGCCGGGGTGCCGGGCGCCGATCCGGCCGGCTGGCACGGGCTGATCCCGGTCAGCACGAGCGAACCGCTGCGCGGCGGCGACGAGCCGGTCACGCTGACCCCGTCGACCCTGCAGATGCTCAACGACTGCCCGCTACGCTGGCTGGCCGAACGGCATGGGGGAACCAATCCCCGCGATCTGCGTTCCACCATCGGTTCGGTGCTGCACGCTCTGGTCGCCGAACCACAGCGCAGCGCAACGGAATTGCTGGCCGAGCTGGACCGCGCGTGGCGGCACCTGCCGTTCGAGGCGCAGTGGCATTCGGCCAACGAGCTGGCGCGGCACCGCGCGATGATCGAGGCCTTCATCGAATGGCGGGCACAGACCCGGGGCGCGCTGACCGAGGTCGGCGTCGAGGTCGAGATCGATGGAACCCTGGGCGCGCCCGGCGAGGGCGGCGGCGGTGAGGTCCGGCTGCGCGGGCGGGTCGACCGGTTGGAGCGCGACGCCGCAGGCCGGCTGGTGATCGTCGACATCAAGACGGGCAAAACGCCGGTCAGCAAGGACGATGCCCAGCAACACGCCCAGCTGGCGATGTATCAGCTGGCGGTGGCCGAAGGCATGGTCGCCGCCGGCGAGGAGCCCGGCGGCGCGCGGCTGGTCTACCTCGGCAAGGCCGGGGCCGCGGGCGCCATCGAACGGGAGCAGGATCCGCTGACGCCGGCCGCCCGCGACGAATGGCGCCGGCTGGTCCGGCGGGCGGCGGAGGCGACCGCGGGTCCCCGCTTCGTCGCCCGTCGCAACGACGGGTGCTCGCACTGCCCGGTTCGGCCCTCGTGTCCGGCCCACGCCGACGGGGCGGCGCAGTGAACCCGCGTTACAGCCCGGCCGAATTAGCTTGCGCGCTCGGGCTTTTCCCACCCACCGATGAGCAGGCCGCCGTCATCGCGGCACCGCCCGGACCGCTGGTCGTCATCGCCGGCGCGGGTGCCGGCAAAACCGAGACCATGGCCGCGCGGGTGGTGTGGCTCGTCGCCAACGGCTACGCCGAGCCCGGCCAGGTGCTGGGGTTGACGTTCACTCGCAAGGCCGCCGGCCAACTGCTGCGCCGGGTCCGGTCCCGGCTGGCCCGGCTGGCCGGCGTCGGTTCCCCCGCAAGCGGGTGGTGCCCCCAGGGCCCCCAGGGCCCCCAGGGCCCCGACGGCGCCGCCCCAGCGGAACCGGCGGACGCCCCGACGGTCAGCACCTACCACGCGTTCGCCGGTTCGTTGATCCGCGACTACGGGCTGTTGCTGCCCGTCGAGCCCGACACCCGGCTGCTCGGCGAGACCGAGCTGTGGCAGCTGGCCTTCGACGTGGTGAGCGGGTACCGGGGGGAGCTGCGCACCGACAAGACGCCCGCGGCGGTCACCGCGATGGTGCTGCGGTTGTGGGGCCAGCTGGCCGAACACCTGGTGGACACCCGACAGCTCGGCGACACCCACGTGGAGCTCGAGCGGTTGATCCACGCGCTGCCGGCGGGCCCCCATCAACGCGACCGCGGGCCCAGCCAGTGGCTGCTGCGGTTGCTGGCCACGCAGACCCAGCGCGCCGCGCTGGTGCCGTTGCTCGACGCGCTGAACGAGCGCATGCGCGCGGCGAAGACGATGGACTTCGGCGTGCAGATGGCCTGCGCGGCGCGGCTGGCGGCGAACTTCCCGCAGGTCGGCGCGGACCTGCGCGGCCGCTACCGGGTGGTGCTGCTCGACGAGTACCAGGACACCGGGCATGCCCAGCGGGTCGCCCTGTCGGCGTTGTTCGGTGGTGGTGTCGACGACGGGCTGGCACTGACCGCCGTGGGCGACCCCATCCAGTCGATCTACGGCTGGCGCGGCGCCTCGGCGACCAACCTGCCGCGCTTCACCACCGACTTCCCGCTGTCGGACGGCACGCCCGCGCCGGTCCTGGAGCTGCGGACCAGCTGGCGCAACCCGCCGCGGGCCCTGCAGCTGGCCAACGCGATATCGGCGGAGGCGCGGCGCAGGTCGGTCGCCGTGCATGCGCTGCGGCCGCGCCCGGACGCCCCGGCCGGGACCGTCCGCTGCGCATTGCTCGCCGATGTGCAGGCCGAACGGGAGTGGATCGCCGACGAGCTCGCGGCGCGGTACCGGGCGGCCCGGGCCGATGGCGAGAGCCCGCCGACCGCGGCGGTCCTGGTGCGCCGCAACGCCGACGCCGCCCCGATCGCCGACGCCCTGCGCGCCCGCGGGATACCGGTCGAGGTCGTCGGGTTGGCGGGGCTGCTGTCCATCCCGGAGGTTGCCGACGTCGTGGCCATGCTGCGGCTCGTCGCCGACCCCACCGCGGGCGCGGCGGCGATGCGGGTGCTCACCGGTCCGCGCTGGCGCCTCGGCGGTCGGGACATCGCCGCCCTGTGGCGGCGAGCCCGCACACTCGGCGAAGGCCTGGGCCCGGCCGCGTCGCCGGCGCCGGAATCGATCGCGATCGCGGCGGGCCCGGACGCCGACACGGCCTGCCTGGCCGACGCCATCGCCGATCCGGGCCCGGCCGAGGCGTATTCGGCCGCGGGATATCAGCGCATCGCGGCGCTGGCCGCCGAGCTGCGCGCCCTGCGCGGCCACCTGGGCCATTCCCTGCCGGACCTGGTCGCCGAGGTGCGCCGCGTGCTGGGTGTCGACTGCGAGGTCCGTGCCGCGGCCGGGGCGAACGCCGGCTGGACCGGCACCGAGCACCTCGACGCGTTCGCCGACGTCGTCGCCGGCTACGCCGAGCGGGCCGACGCCCGAGCGCCGGACCGGAGCGCAACGGCGTCGGTGTCGGGCCTGCTGGCCTTCCTGGACGTGGCGGAGTCCGTCGAGAACGGCTTGCCGCCGGCACCGCCGGTGGCGGCGCGCGAGCGGGTCCAGGTGCTCACGGTGCACTCCGCCAAGGGGCTGGAATGGCAGGTGGTGGCCGTGGCACACCTGTCGGGCGGCATCTTCCCGTCGACCGCGTCCCGGAGTACCTGGCTCACCGACGCGGCCGAGCTGCCACCGCTGCTGCGCGGCGACCGCGCGTCGGCGGGCGCACTGGGCATCCCGCTGCTCGACACCTCCGACGTCACCAATCGAAAGCAGCTGTCCGACAAGATCTCCGAGCATCGCCGCCAGCTCGAGCAGCGGCGCGTCGACGAGGAGCGCCGGCTGCTGTATGTCGCCATCACCCGGGCCGAGGACACCCTGCTGGTGTCGGGCCATCATTGGGGCACCACCGGGATCAAACCGCGCGGCCCTTCGGACTTCCTGTGCGAGATCAAGGCGGTCATCGACCGTTCGGCCGCGGCCGGGGAGCCCTGCGGGGTGGTGGACCGGTGGGCGGCCGCGCCCGCCGACGGTGACCGGAACCCGTTGCGCGACAACACACTCGAGGCGGTCTGGCCCGCCGATCCGCTGGCCGCCCGGCGCGGCGACGTCGAAAGCGGCGCGGCGTTGGTGAGCCGGGCCATGTCGGGTGATGCGGACGCGGAGGGCGCCGACGCCGAGGGGTGGGCCGCCGATGTCGACGCGCTACTGTCCGAGCGCGCGCGGTTGGCGGAACGGCCCACCGGCGCGCTACCCAGCCAGTTGTCGGTCAGCGGGCTGGTGGAGCTGGCCCGCGACCCCGAGGGCGCGGCGCAGCGGCTCAGGCACCGGCTGCCCACCCGCCCCGATCGGCATGCGTTGCTGGGCAACACCTTTCATGCCTGGGTCCAGCAATTCTACGGCGCCGAGTGCCTGTTCGATCTCGCGGACCTGCCGGGCGCGGCGGACTCCGACGTCGGCGATACCCGGGAATTGGCCAAATTGCAGGCCGCGTTCACCGAATCGCCTTGGGCGGCTCGCACTCCCATCGCCGTCGAGGTGCCGTTCGAGATGCCGATCGGCGCCACCCTGGTGCGCGGCCGCATCGACGCGGTGTTCGCAGACCCCGACGGCGGCGTCACGGTCGTGGACTGGAAGACCGGCGACCCGCCGCACGAGCCGGAAGCCATGCGGCAGGCCGGCGTCCAGCTCGCCGTCTACCGATTGGCGTGGGCCGCCTTGTCCGGCGTTCCGGAATCGTCGGTGCGGACCGCGTTCTACTACGTGCGCGCCCGCACCACGGTCGCGCCGGATGATTTGCCCGCCCCCGCGGAGCTGGCCGGGTTGCTCACCGGCGGGGGGTGAGCTGCGCTGCCCGGGTACGGGGGTTGGGCTCGTGGTTACATTGAGTCGTGCGTGTCACCTGCGCTGGCGTCGAGCCGATGACGGACCGCCGTGCGCAACGGTAAGTCCCGACACCCGAGCGGTCTGGAAGAGGCGCTGACCGCCCAGCGAGGCCACCAGTTGATCGGCGTGGTGCGCATCCCCGAGGAGCACGCCAGCCCCATCCGCGTCATCACCCGCCGCGTGGCCATCGCGCTGGTGGTGTTGTTCGCCGCGGCCGTGATCGTCTACGCGGACCGCAACGGGTACCGCGATGTGCGGGGCCAGTCGCTGACCTTCCTCGACTGCGTGTATTTCTCCGCGGTCTCACTGTCGACGACCGGATACGGCGACATCACCCCGTACACCGAAACCGCGCGGTTGGTTCACACCCTGATCTTTACCGCGCTGCGGATCGCGTTCCTGGCCGTGTTGGTCGGCACGACCCTCGAAGTGCTCTCTGAGCGTTCCCGGCAAGGGTGGAAGATTCAGCGTTGGAGGAGCAGAGTGCGCAACCACACGATCGTGATCGGCTACGGCACCAAGGGCAAGACGGCCGTTGCCGCCATCCTCGGTGACGACGGCGCCCAGGGGGACGTCGTCGTCGTCGACACCGATCGCGGCACCCTCGAGCACGCCGCCAGCGCCGGCCTGGTCACCGTGCACGGCGACGCCACCAAGGCGGACGTGCTGCGGTTGGCCGGGGCGCAACACGCGGCCTCGATCATCGTCGCCGCCAGCCGCGACGACACCGCGGTGCTGGTGACGTTGACGGCGCGGGAGATCGCGCCCAACGCCAAGATCGTGGCGTCCATCCGGGAGTCCGAAAACCAGCACCTGCTGCAGCAGTCGGGCGCGGACTCGGTGGTGGTGTCCTCGGCGACCGCCGGCCGTCTGCTCGGCCTCGCCACCACCACTCCCAGCGTCGTGGAGATGATCGAAGACCTGCTGACGCCGGACTTCGGGCTGGCGATCGCCGAACGTGAGGTGGAGCCGGCCGAGGTCGGCGGTTCGCCGCGGCATCTGCGCGACATCGTGCTCGGTGTGGTGCGCGACGGCCGCCTGCTGCGCATCGGCGCGCCGGAGGTGGACGCCGTCGAGGCCAACGACCGGTTGCTCTACATCCGGCACGCGGGGCACTAGTGGGTATCGCGGACTTTCAGCTGCGCAACGTTCCGCTGCTGTCGCGCGTCGGCGCCGACCGGGCCGACCAGCTGCGCACCGATGTCGAGGCGGCCGCCGCCGGGTGGGCGGACGCGGCGCTGCTGCGGGTGGATTCGCGCAGCCAGGTGCTGGTCGCCGACGGCCGGGTGGTGCTGGGCGCCGCGGCCAGCCTGGGCGACAAGCCGCCTCCGGAGGCGGTGTTCCTGGGCCGCATAGACGACGACCGCCACGTGTGGGCCATCCGCGGCGCGCTGGAGGCGCCCGAGGACCCCGACGTGCGCGCCGAGGTGGTGAATCTGCGCGGCCTTGGCTCGATTCTCGACGACACCAGCAGCCAACTGGTGTCCTCGGCGCTCGCGCTGCTCAATTGGCACGACTCCGCGCGGTTCAGCTCGGTCGACGGCTCACCGACCAGGCCGGCGCGGGCGGGCTGGGCTCGGGTCAACCCGGTCACCGGCCACGAGGAGTTCCCGCGCATCGACCCGGCGGTGATCTGCCTGGTCCACGACGGCGGCGACCGCGCGGTGCTGGCCCGCCAGGCGGTGTGGCCGGAGCGGATGTTCTCGCTGCTGGCGGGGTTCGTCGAGGCCGGTGAGTCGTTCGAGGTCTGCGTCGCCCGCGAGATCCGGGAGGAAATCGGCCTGACCGTCCGCGAGGTGCGCTACCTGGGCAGCCAGCCCTGGCCGTTCCCGCGCTCACTGATGGTCGGCTTCCACGCCGTCGCCGACCCGGCGGAGGACTTCTCGTTCAACGACGGCGAGATCGCCGAGGCGGCGTGGTTCACCCGCGACGAGGTGCGCGCGGCGCTGGCCGCCGGCGACTGGTCCAGCTCGGCGGAATCCAAACTGCTGCTGCCCGGGTCGATCTCGATCGCGCGCGTGATCATCGAATCCTGGGCCGCGCTCGACTGACCCGGCGCGGCTACTTGATGCGGCCGGTCACCGTCTGCAGGACGGTGTCGGCGACCTGCTCGGTGGGTTCGATTCCGAGCACGCCGACCGACACCAGCACCGACGACTTCACCGTGTACAGGTGAATCCATCCGTCGGAGCCGAGCTTGAGGGTCGCGGAGTCCGGCTTGTTCAGGGCGAAGTCGTAGGCGTTGTGGTGCAGCGCGGCGCACTGGTCGAGGGTCGTGTGCAGCTGGTTGAGCGCCCCGCCCGCGGCGGCGGCGTCCGGGTAGATGACGACGGTGTTGGTGATCTCGTTGATCGGGGCGATGCCGCCGGGCCTCAGGTCGTCGGTCGAGCCGCTGTAGGCCACCGATCGGTACTCCTTCCAGCCCCCGGCGAAGGTGAGGTCCGTCGACCCCACCGCCCGGCAGGGGGCGGGCGGGTTGCCGACGGTCTCCCGCGGCGGATCATGCCGGTCGGCATACGAATACGGTTGCAGCCCTTCGAAATTGGCGATGCGACGCGCATCTGCCAGGCTGATGACGAGTGATTCGGCGTAGGCGTGATCGGGGGGCGTCGCCGCGGTGTTACTGGGCGAGTGCCCGCACGCCGACGCAAGAGCCACCGCGCCGCAGGCGATCACGGCCGACGCCCTGCCCATCCCCGGCACGCGCCGGAGAAAACGGCTCGAACGGGGACTCGACGCCATGGTCACCTATGTTAGGGCCGCGGTCCTCAGGCGCCGGTTTCGGCGAGCTTGGCCTTGACCTCGGCCGCGCTCGGATTGGTCAGCGTCGACCCGTCGGCGAACTTCACCGTGGGAACCGTCCTGTTGCCGCCGTTGACCGAACCGACGAATTCGGCCGCCGCGCGGTCGTGCTCGATGTCGACCGCCTCGTACGGGATTCCGTTGGACTTCAACACGGTCATGAGGCGATGGCAGTAGCCACACCATGAGGTCGTGTAGACGGTGATCGGGGCAGTGGTCATAGCTGCTAAACGTAACCCGGCGACAATGTGTTCCGCGCCGCGGGCGCCACGCGCATGCCGGCGTGTCATGACAACTCGCCGACGCGCACCGGGCGGGGCCCCGTTTGTCGGCCGCCGCTGTCAAGATGGACGCCATGCCGATGCTCGCCGACGCCTTGACCGCCGGGCTGGACGACGAGCAGCGCGAGGCGGTGCTGGCCCCGCGCGGACCGGTCTGCGTGCTCGCGGGCGCCGGGACGGGCAAGACCCGCACCATCACGCACCGGATCGCGCAGCTGGTGGCGAGCGGTCACGTGGCCGCCGGGCAGGTGCTGGCGGTCACCTTCACCCAGCGCGCGGCGGGGGAGATGCGTTCCCGGCTGCGGATGCTCGACTCCGCCGCGGGCACCGACACCGGCGTCGGCGGGGTGCAGGCCCTGACGTTTCACGCCGCGGCGCACCGGCAACTGCGGTACTTCTGGCCGCGGGTGGTCGGGGACACCGGCTGGCAGCTGCTGGACACCAAGTTCGCGGTGGTGGCGCGGGCGGCCAGCCGCGCCCGGATCAACGCCAGCACCGACGACGTCCGTGACCTGGCGGGCGAGATCGAATGGGCCAAGGCGTCGCTGATCACCCCCGAGGACTACCCGGCCGCCGTGGCCGAGGCGGGGCGCGACATCCCGTTGGACGCCGCGCGGGTCGCGACGGTGTATGCCGCCTACGAGGCGCTCAAGGTCCGCGACGAATCGGTGACGCTGCTCGACTTCGACGACCTGCTGCTGCATACCGCGGCCGCGATCGAGAACGACGCCGCCGTGGCCGACGAGTTCCGCGGCCGCTACCGCTGTTTCGTCGTCGACGAATACCAGGACGTCACCCCCCTGCAGCAGCGGGTGCTGACGGCGTGGCTGGGTGACCGGGACGACCTGACCGTCGTCGGCGACGCCAACCAGACCATCTACTCGTTCACCGGGGCCTCGCCGCGCTTCCTGCTCGACTTCTCGCGGCGGTATCCCGACGCCACCGTGGTCCGCCTGGAACGCGACTACCGCTCCACCCCGCAGGTGGTGTCGTTGGCCAACCAGGTGATCGCCGCGGCCCGCGGCCGCGTCGCCGGCAGCAAGCTGCACCTGTTGGGGCAACGCCCGCCGGGCCCGGCGCCGTCGTTTCACGAGCATCCCGACGAACCGGCCGAGTCCGCCGCGGTCGCGGCGTCGATCGCCCGGCTGATCGAGGCGGGCACCCCGCCGTCGGAGATCGCCGTGCTGTACCGGGTCAACGCGCAGTCGGAGGCCTACGAGGAGGCGCTGACCGAGGCGGGCATCCCGTATCAGGTCCGCGGCGGCGAGGGGTTCTTCACCCGCCAGGAGATCAAGCAGGCGATGTTGGCGCTGCAGCGGGCGGCCGAGCGCGGCGCCGAGGGGCCGCTGCCCGCGGTCGTGCGGGCGGTCCTGGAGCCGCTGGGGCTGACGGCCGAGCCGCCGGTCGGCACCCGCGCCCGGGAACGCTGGGAGGCGCTGACCGCGCTGGCCGAGTTGGTCGACGACGAGGTGGCCCAGCGCCCACAGCTGGAGCTCACGGGACTGCTGACCGAACTCCGGCTGCGCGCCGACGCGCGGCACCCGCCGGTGGTGCAGGGCGTGACGCTGGCGTCCCTGCACGCCGCCAAGGGCCTGGAGTGGGATGCGGTGTTCTTGGTCGGGCTGGCCGACGGCACGCTGCCCATCTCGCACGCGCTGGCGCACGGGCCCGAAAGCGAGGCCGTCGAGGAGGAGCGCCGCCTGCTCTACGTCGGAATCACCAGGGCGCGAACACATTTGACGCTCAGCTGGGCGCTGGCCCGCAGCCCCGGCGGGCGGCAGGGCCGCAAGCCGTCGCGGTTCCTCAACGGCATCGCGCCGCAGGCGCGCGCCGACGCCGCCCCCAACAGGGCCCGGCGCAACCGGGGACCCGCGCCCCGCTGCCGGATCTGCAACAAGGACCTGTCCACCGCCGCGGCCGTCATGCTGCGGCGCTGCGAAACGTGTGCCGCCGACGTCGACGAGGAGTTGCTGCTGCGGCTCAAGGCCTGGCGGCTAGACATCGCCAAGGAGCAGAAGGTGCCCGCCTATGTGGTGTTCACCGACAACACGCTGATCGCGATCGCCGAGCTGCGCCCCGGCGACGAGGACGCGCTGATCGCGATCCCCGGCATCGGGGCGCGCAAGCTGGAACAGTATGGGCCCGACGTGCTGGAGTTGGTCCGCGGCCGCTGACCGGTGAACGCGCAGGTCAGAAAATCGGTTGTGGCGAACGGCGGCTAGGATCTACCCTCGAAACCGCGGTCTGCGCGCTAACGGGAAGGAGGTGGCCACGATGATCAACGACGCGTTCGGTGTGGGCGTGGCCGCCGCGGCGCTGTCCGCGCGCACCTTCCACGCCGCGCACACCGCTACGCCGGCGGCCGCGTTGAAGCATCGCGCCGCCGCCGCGACGAACGCGTCCGTGGGACTCGAGGTCCACCGAATGGCCACCTGACAGCCCGGTTTTCACCGAATGGCCACGGACCCGAAGTCAAGGATCCGTGGCCACAGTTTTTTCGGGCGCAAGCCCGCTCCCTGGTCCGGATCAGCAGCAGGAAGCCCCGACCAGGAAGCAGGTGAGCAGGACATGTCGGTACTGACAGTCCCCCGACAGCCGTCGCCGGTGTTGCCGTGCCACGCCGGCGATCCCGACCTCTGGTTCGCCGAGACCCCGGCCGACCTCGAGCGCGCCAAGGCGCTCTGCGCGGGCTGCCCGATCCGGCGCCAGTGCCTGGCGTCGGCGCTCGAACGCGCCGAGCCCTGGGGGGTGTGGGGCGGGGAGATCTTCGACCGGGGCGCGATCCTGAGCTTCAAACGACCGCGCGGACGTCCCCGCAAAGACGGGGTCGCCGCCTAGACGACCGCGCTGTCGGGCTCGGCGAAGCCCGGGATCAGCTCCTCCGAGAGCGCCTTGATCGGCACCCGCGCGTCCAGCTGGCACAGGATCGCGGCCACCGACGCGATGACGCGCATCGGGATGGCCAGCTTGGGCGGCAGGTCCATCTGCCGGGCCGTCTTGATCTGCGACACCGACCGGTCGATCTGGCCCACGGTCATGCGCTGCAGCCACTTGCGCGTGTAGTGGAACTCGTCGACCTCGATGGGCTCGACGTACTGGCGCAGCATCTCGTCGATGTCGCGCACCGACACCTGCTGACCCTTCTGGATGAAGCCGACCTTCTCCATCGTCGGCAACAGCAGGTCGTAGTTCTTGTCGCGGGCCAGGCGGATCGTCATCCCGAGCTCGATCGGGTAGCCGCCGGGCAGGGGGGCGACGGCGCCGAAGTCGATGACACCCATCCGGTCGTCGGGCAGCAGCATGAAGTTCCCCGGGTGGGCGTCGCCGTGCAGCATCCCCAGCCGCCGCGGTGCGTCGAAGGTGAGCTCGAGCAGCCGGGTGCCGATGAGGTCGCGCTGCTCGCGGGTCCCGTTGCGGATGATCTCCGCCAGCGGCAACCCGTCGATCCACTCCTGGACCACGACCTTGGGCGCGCTGGCCACGACGTGGGGTATCACGAAGCGGGGATGGCCCTCGTAGGCCTTGGCGAAGGCGCGCTGGTTGTCGGCCTCCAGCCGGTAGTCGAGTTCCATCTCGGTGCGTTCGACCAGTTCGTCGACGATGCCCTGGACGTCGGCGCCCGGGGCGAGCTGTTTGACCACGCCGACCAGCCGCTGCATGGTTTTCAGGTCGGCGCGCAGCGCCTCATCGGCGCCCGGGTACTGGATCTTGACGGCGACCGTGCGGCCATCGGACCACACCGCCTTGTGCACCTGGCCGATGCTGGCCGAGGCGACGGGCTTGTCGTCGAACGAACTGAACCGCTCCCGCCACTTGGTGCCCAGCTGGGCGTCGAGCACCCGGTGCACCTTGTTGGCGGGCAGCGGTGGGGCGTCCTTCTGCAGCTTGGTCAGCGCCTCGCGGTAGGGCTCGCCGTATTCGTCCGGGATGGCGGCCTCCATGACCGACAGGGCCTGGCCCACCTTCATCGCTCCGCCCTTGAGCTCCCCCAAGACGGTGAACAGCTGGTTGGCGGCTTTCTCCATCAGCTCGGCCTGGACTTCGTCCCTTGACTTGCCGGTCAGCCGTTTGCCGAAGCCGAGCGCAGCCCGCCCGGCGAAGCCGACCGGGATGCTGGCCAGCTTCGCGTTCCGCGCCGCACGGCCGCGTTTGATGTCTGCCACGTCTCCATCATCCATGACGGCCGGCTCGGCTCGCGCTTGATCTTCACAACACCTCGTCCCCGCGCGGCCGGCGGCCCCGAGCCCTAGGTTGTCCTTGCGGGCCGCACTAGGCGACTCCGCGAATGGCGCATCCGAAGGACGGCCAGGACATGTCAGCAAAGCAGTCGCAGCACGACGCCGCGGACGCCTTGTTCAGGGCGATCATCGAGACGCTGGACAAACATCGCACCGACCGCACCTTGACCGCGGAGATCCTGCACCACCTCGCCACGGCCTACGAATCGGTGTCGACGAACGTTCCGGACCAGGGGCAGCGGGGTTAGCACGCGCACAGCGGGTGCCGGGTCCACTGCCGCGCGACGATCGCGCCGGCGTTGAGATCGAATTCCAGTGTGGCGTCGAGCGTCTGCGGCGGACCCGGATCGGGTACCGCCCCTTGCCGGCGCACGGCCGCGATCACCCGGTTCACCTGGCTGAGCGCCAGCGCCGCGGTTGCCAGCAGCGTCGCCCGGTCGGCCACCCCGACCGTTTCCCGCAGCTGCGCCGAGATGGCCGGCCAGGCGGCGTCGCGGTCCCGGCGGTGCAAATCGGCGCAGCCCAGGCAGCTGGTCCTGCCCGGGATGACCAGCGGGCCGACCAGCCCGATGCCGTCGCGGACCCGCACCGGCAGGTGCGGGACACGCCGGGTGTGCAGGTCGCGGACCATGCGCGGATCGGCGACCAGATAATCGGACAGCACCATCAGATCGACGTCGGTGGCGGACACGGCGGCGTGCGGTTGACTGGTGTGCGCGATTCGGGCACCCGAGCAGCGCAACGCCTCGACCAGCAGGTCCGAGAGCGGGCCGCGGCCGTGGATCCGGATGGACGGCGCGCGACCGCGGGACTTCGCGCATTCGGTCGCGACGCCCGCACCGATCAGCCGGGCTACCAGGTCCCTCAGGCCGTCGGCATCCAGCAGGCCGCGGTCGGCGGCGCGGCGCTGCAGCTCCGCAAGCGGCGTCGGTGAGCGCATGGACCGCAGCAACGCGGCCAAATCCGCCGCGCCCAGTCCGCCCGGGCGACGCACCAGCACGGCGCGGCGCGGATCCCAGCCGACCTGCACGGCGCCGTCGGGCCGCAGTAGCACCGGCATGGCCGGGTCCAGCGCGTAGAGAGCAGAGGACGTCTGCGGCACGAATGCCGACTGTGCCACGCCGGCGGCGATGGGCCCGGTCAGTTATCCACAGAACCGCCGAACCGTCAGGGTTGTCCAGCCGGTGCGGGCGGCGGCGGTGGTGGGCACGGCTTGCCGCCGCGTATTCCAATGACCGTTCCGTTCGTCGTGGTCACCGGTCCGACCGTGACGCCGCAGGGCCAGTTGGCCTCGTTACCGGGATCATTCGGGTCGGGGGCCGGATCAGCTTGCGCGACCCCGGCACTGAACGCCAGGGCGACTGTCGCCAGTCCCGCGGCGATGATTGGTTGTCTCCGCATTTTCCCCACCTAATGTCTAGCGTCCGTAGCCAGCATGCGCTCTCAGCCTAGTGGATCGGGCCGATGCGCTCGACCTCAACGGGGTAGCAGCTACGCTGCTCGTGGACTCGGAACGGTGCGTGCACTATGCGCGAATTACGTTGTGCGCACGCGTTTGTTGTATGGGACCGCCGCCCCGGTCAGTTATCCACAGGGCCGGCGTCGGGGCCCTCGGGGTTCTCCTCGAGCTTGGCGATCGCCTCGTCGATGCCGCTGGTGTCGCCGCCGATGACCCGGTCGATGAAGCCGGCCGGGTCGTCGAGGTCCTCGGCGTCGGGCAGCAGATCGGGGTGTTGCCAGATGGCGTCGCGGGCATCCATGCCGGCGGCCTCGGTGAGGCGCTCCCACAGCGCGGCGGCTTCGCGCATCTTGCGGGGGCGCAGCTCGAGGCCCACCAGCGTCGCGAACGTCTGCTCGGCCGGGCCGCCGGTGGCGCGGCGGCGGCGCAGCGTCTCGCTGAGCGCGGCCGCCCCCGGAATCCGGTCGCCCAGGGCCGCGGTCACCACCACCTGCACCCAGCCCTCGATCAACGCGAGCAGCGTCTCGAGGCGTTCCAGCGCCTGCGTCTGCGCCGGGGTCGCCTTGGGCTCGAAAACGCCCTGCCCCAAGAGGTTTTCGATGGCGGCCGGATCGGACAGGGTCGCCGGGTTGAAGTCGCGGGCCAGCTCCTCGATCCCGCTCATGTCGATCTGCATGCCCGTCGCGTAGGCCTCCACGGCGCCCAGCAGCTGGCTCGACAGCCACGGCACGTGGCCGAACAGCCGGTGGTGGGCGGCCTCGCGGGCGGCCAGGAACGTCATGATCTCGCTGCGGGGCTGCTCGAGCCCCGAGGCGAACGACTCCACGGCGTCGGGCAGGATGGCGGCAACGCCCTTGGGCCCCAACGGCAGCCCGATCTCGGTCGACGTCAGCACCTCGCGGGACAACCGGCCCAGCGCCTGCCCCAGCTGGGAGCCGAAGGCCATACCTCCCATCTGCGACATCACCGCCATCAGCGGGCCGGCCATGCCCTTGGCCTCCTCGGGAAGCGAGGAGGCCCATACCGTCGAAATCTGTTGTGCCATCGGGTCGCACAACCGTTTCCAAGTCTCCAAGGTGTTGTCGACCCAGTCGGCCGGGCTCCAGCCCACCGCCTTGCTGGTGCCGGCGGGCAGCGCCGTGGCGCCGTCCAGCCAGGTCTCGGCGAGGTGCACCGCGTCGGCGATCGCCGAGTGCGTCGTCGGCGGGATGGGCGCGACGAACCCGATCGAATTCGTCGCCACCCGGCGCGCCAGTTCGTAGTTGACCGGTCCCGAGGTTTCGCCCCCGGCCATCCCGGCGCCCGCGCTGGAGAACATCTGACCCAGCTGGGTGAAGATCTGCCCGAGGTCGCCCATGCCGAATGCGCCGAACGGATCGGAGCCGCCGGGGCCGGAATTGGGATCTTTCTTCCCCGGATTGTCGGGGTCTTCTCCGGGGGAGAAGCCGAAAGGCAGGTCAGCCATACCGTCAACGGTACTCACCGCGGGAACGGAGCGGGCGGTCTCGGGTCGGCTTGTGGCTGAACCGGGGGCGGTGGGCTCCGTCTAGTGTAATCGGCGTGAACAGGCGGATTCTGACCTTGATGGTCGCGCTGGTGCCGATCCTGGTCTTCGGCGTGTTGCTCGCGGTGGTGACCGTGCCGTTCGTCTCGTTGGGCCCCGGGCCGACCTTCGACACGCTCGGTGAGGTCGACGGCAAGCAGGTGGTGGCGATCGAGGGCACCGCGACGCATCCGACCACCGGGCACCTGAACATGACCACGGTGTCCCAGCGGGACGAGCTGACGCTGGGTGAAGCGCTGACGCTGTGGCTTTCGGGCCAGGAGCAGCTGGTCCCGCGCGACCTGATCTATCCACCGGGCAAGTCGCGGGACGAGGTCGACAAGGCCAACAACGCCGACTTCAAGGACTCCGAGGACAGCGCCGAGTACGCCGCCCTGGGCTACCTCAAGTACCCGGCGGCGGTGACGGTCGCCAAGGTCACCGATCCGGGCCCGTCGGCGGGCAAGCTGAAGAACGGCGACGCCATCGACGCGGTCAACGGCGTCCCGGTGGCCGACGTCGACCAGTTCACCGGGTTGCTGAAGGGCACCAAGCCCGGCCAGACGGTGACCATCGACTACCGGCGCAAGAACGAACCGGCCGGCGTGGCGCAAATTACGCTGGGCGCGAACAAGGATCGCGACTACGGCTTCCTCGGTGTCGCCGTGCTCACCGCGCCGTGGGCGCCGTTCGTCGTCGACTTCAACCTCGCCAACGTGGGTGGGCCGTCGGCCGGCTTGATGTTCAGCCTGGCGGTGGTCGACAAGCTGACCACCGGCGACCTGGCCGGGTCGAAGTTCATCGCGGGGACCGGCACCATCTCGGCCGACGGGAAGGTGGGCCAGATCGGCGGCATCACGCACAAGATGGTCGCCGCCCACGCGGCCGGCGCCACCGTGTTTCTGGTGCCGGCCAAAAACTG
The DNA here is from genome assembly GCF_010731595.1 of Mycobacterium seoulense. NCBI lineage: Bacteria > Bacillati > Actinomycetota > Actinomycetes > Mycobacteriales > Mycobacteriaceae > Mycobacterium > Mycobacterium seoulense. The sequence goes on from NZ_AP022582.1 coordinate 52,360, forward strand.
CTACGAGGCCAACTCGGACAATCCGTCCGGCCTGCGCCTGGTGAAGGTCGAGACCCTCAGCCAGGCGGTCGACGCGCTGCACGCGATCACGTCGGGGGGCCAGGCGCCGAGCTGCTGAAGCTCGGCCGGGATCGCAGGTCGCGCGATGCGTAGAGTTGTCACCGTCGATCAATCGAGCAGGGAGCGTGGCCAGTGGGGATGCGGCCCACCGCACGGATGCCGAAGCTGACTCGGCGTAGCCGGGTTCTGATCCTGATCGCACTCGGTGTGATCGCGTTGCTGCTCGCCGGTCCTCGGCTGATCGACGCGTACGTGGACTGGCTGTGGTTCGGTGAGCTCGGCTACCGCTCGGTGTTCACGACAGTGCTGGTGACCCGGTTCGTGGTCTTTCTGGTGGCCGGTCTGCTGGTGGGCGGGATCGTGTTCGCCGGTCTGGCGGTGGCCTACCGCACCCGCCCGGTGTTCGTGCCGAGTAGCGACAACGATCCGGTGGCCCGGTACCGCGCGGTCGTCCTCTCCCGGCTCCGGCTGGTGGGCATCGGGGTCCCGGTCGCGATCGGTCTGCTGGCCGGCATCGTGGCGCAGAGCTACTGGGTGCGGATTCAGCTGTTCCTGCACGGCGGGGACTTCGGCATCCGGGATCCGCAGTTCGGCAAGGACCTCGGCTTCTACGCGTTCGACCTGCCGTTCTACCGGCTGCTGCTCAGCTACCTGTTCGTCGCCGTGTTCCTGGCCTTCCTGGCCAACCTGTTGGCGCACTACATCTTTGGCGGCATCCGCCTGTCGGGGCGCACCGGCACGCTGAGCCGCTCGGCCCGAATCCAGCTGGTGACCGTGGTGGGGTTGCTGGTGCTGCTCAAGGCGTTCGCGTATTGGCTGGACCGCTACGAGTTGCTGTCGCACACGCGCGGGGGCAAGCCCTTCACCGGCGCCGGGTACACCGACATCAACGCGGTGCTGCCGGCGAAGCTGATCCTCATGGCGATCGCGCTGATCTGCGCGGCCGCGGTGTTCTCCGCCGTCGTGCTGCGTGACTTGCGGATTCCGGCCATCGGCTTGGTGCTGTTGCTGCTGTCGTCGTTGATCGTGGGCGCGGGGTGGCCGCTGATCGTCGAGCAGATCAGCGTCAAACCCAATGCGGCGCAGAAGGAAAGCGAATACATCAGCCGCAGCATCGCGGCGACGCGGCAGGCGTACGGCCTGACCTCGGACGTGGTGACCTACCGCACGTACGCCGGCGACACGCAGGCCACGGCCCAGCAGGTGGCCGACGACCGGGCGACCACCTCCAACATCCGGTTGCTCGACCCGACGATCGTCAGCCCGGCCTTCACCCAGTTCCAGCAGGGCAAGAACTTCTTCTACTTCCCCGACCAGCTGTCCATCGACCGGTACGTCGACCGCACCGGCTCGCTGCGCGACTATGTCGTCGCGGCCCGCGAACTCAACCCCGACCGGCTGATCGACAACCAGCGGGACTGGATCAACCGGCACACCGTCTACACCCACGGCAACGGGTTCATCGCCTCGCCGGCCAACACCGTGCGCGGAATCGCCAACGACCCCAACCAAAACGGTGGCTATCCCGAATTCCTGGTCAACGTCGTGGGCGCCAACGGCAACGTCGTGTCCGACGGCCCGGCACCGCTGGACCAGCCGCGCATCTACTACGGCCCCGTCATCTCCAACACCTCCGCCGACTACGCGATCGTCGGCCGCAACGGTGCGGACCGCGAATACGATTACGAGACCAGCGCCGACACCAAGAACTACACCTACACCGGGCTCGGGGGAGTGCCCGTCGGGGACTGGTTGTCCCGCAGCGTGTTCGCCGCCAAGTTCGCCGAGCGAAACTTCCTGTTCTCCAACGTGATCGGCTCCAACAGCCGCATCCTGTTCAACCGCGACCCAGCCCGCCGCGTGGAGGCGGTGGCGCCGTGGCTGACCACCGACAGCTCCGTGTACCCGGCGATCGTCAACAAGCGGCTGGTGTGGATCATCGACGGCTACACCACGTTGGACAACTACCCGTACTCCGAACTCACCTCGTTGGAATCGGCGACCGCCGACTCCAACGAGGTGGCGTTCAACAAGCTGGCCCCCGACAAGCAGGTCTCCTACATCCGCAACTCGGTCAAGGCGACGGTGGACGCCTACGACGGCACCGTCACGCTGTATCAGCAGGACGAACAGGACCCGGTGCTCAAGGCGTGGATGCAGGTCTTCCCCGGCACCGTCAAGCCGAAGAGCGACATCACCCCCGAACTCGCCGAGCACCTGCGCTACCCCGAGGACCTGTTCAAGGTGCAGCGGATGCTGCTGGCCAAGTACCACGTCAACGATCCGGTGACGTTCTTCTCCACGTCCGACTTCTGGGACGTGCCGCTGGACCCGAACCCGACCGCCAGCAGCTATCAGCCGCCCTACTACATCGTCGCGAAAAACATTGCCAAGAACGACAATTCGTCGTCATACCAGCTGACAAGCGCGATGAACAGGTTCAAGCGCGACTACCTGGCCGCCTACATCAGCGCCAGCTCCGACCCCGCGACGTACGGCAGGATCACGGTGCTGACCGTCCCGGGTCAGGTCAACGGGCCCAAGTTGGCCAACAACGCCATCACCACCGACCCGGCGGTGTCCCAGGACCTCGGCGTGATCGGGCGTGACAATCAGAACCGCATCCGCTGGGGCAACCTGCTCACCCTGCCCGTGGGCCAGGGCGGTCTGCTGTATGTCGAACCGGTTTACGCCTCCCCGGGGGCCAGCGACGCCGCCTCGTCGTACCCGCGGCTGATCCGGGTGGCGATGATGTACAACGACAAGATCGGGTACGGCCCCACGGTGCGCGACGCGCTGACCGGGCTGTTCGGTCCCGGCGCCGGCGCCGCCGCGACCAGCATTCAGCCCACCGAAGGCGGCGCCCCCCAGGCCCCGCCGGTGAGCCCGCCCCCGCCGGCCGGACCACCGGGAGCGCCACCGCCGGTCGCGGCGGTTCCGCCGGTCCCGGACGGGTCGGTGACGCTGACCCCGGCCAAAGCCGCTGCCCTGCAAGAGATTCAGGCGGCGCTGGGCGCGGCCAAGGACGCCCAGAAGAAGGGTGACTTCGCCGGTTACGGTGCGGCGTTGCAGCGGTTGGACGACGCCATCACCAAGTACAACAACACCAAATAGCCCTCAGGCGTAGGCCGTCCGGAACCTCTCCCGATAGGCCTTCGGGCTGATGCCCAGGTGGTTGACGAACACCCGTCTCAGCGTTTCGATGCTGCCGAAGCCTGCCATGCCCGCCGTCTCGGTGACGGAGCGGCCGGATTCGAGTGCGCCACGGGCGAAGTCGACGCGAACCAGTTCGACATAGCGCGCCGGACTCATGCCGAGCTCGGATTGGAAGAGCCGGGTCAGCTGACGGGTGCTCAGTGACGCGCGGGCTGCAAGCGACGCCACGCTGTGATCGGCGGCCGGGTTGGCCGCCACCGCATCGATGACCGCGCGCAGCGGCGACTGTGGCGGCGGATCGGCCTCGACCAGTACCGAGAATTGCGATTGGCCCCCAGCGCGTTTGAGGTAGACGACCAGCCAGCGGGCCACGTCGCGGACCAGTTGCGTCCCGTGATCCATCTCGACCAACGCCAGCGCCAGGTCGATGCCCGACGAAATCCCGGCCGAGGTGAAGACGTCGCCGTCGCGGACGAAGATCGCGTCCGGCTCGACGGTGACATCGCGGAAGGCGCGGGCCAGCAGCCGGGCATCGTGCCAGTGCGTGGTGGCGCGCCGGCCGCTGAGCAGGCCGGCCTGGGCGAGGATGAACGACCCCGTGCAGATGGAGGCCATCCGCCGGGACCGCGCCGACAACGATCCGACCGCCTCGACGAGCGCGGGGTCGATCGGCCGCCCGGGCAGGTGGTCGCTGCCGGCGACCAGGACGGTGTCGGCCGAATCGATCGCCGCGATGCGGTCGCTGACACCCAATCGAGTCCCGATCGAGGTGGTCACGTCCCGACCGTCCACCGACGCGATCTTGAGCCGGTAGTCGGCGCCGAACCGGTTGGCTTCGACGAAGACTTCGCCGGCCCCGGCGACGTCCAACAGGGTCACGTCGTCGAAGACGACGATCACCACCACCCGCGAACGCGCTTCGGCTCCGGCCACGTAACACATTGTGTCGCTTTCTGTGGAGAAGACGGCTCGAACGCCCACGGTCGGGCGGCCCGGTCCGCCGTACATTGGCAATCACGGTCACCCGAAGGAGACGAGATCATGACCAGCAGCTCGATCGAAAGCATCGCCGGCATCCAGATCCCCGATACCGCGCTGGTGCGCGAGGCCACCGATTTCATCCGCGACGCCGAGGACGACCTGCTGTTCAACCACTCGCGCCGGGTATTTCTCTTCGGTGCGCTGCGGGGCCTGCGCCGCGGAATGCAGCCGGATCTCGAGCTGCTCTACGTCGCCGCGATGTTCCACGACCTCGGGCTCACCGGGCGCTACCGCACCTCGACCGTCCGCTTCGAGGTCGACGGCGCCGACGCGGCCCGCGACTTCCTGACGGCGCGCGGGGTCGACCGGGCCGACGCGGACAAGGTGTGGCTCGGGATCGCCCTGCACACCACCCCCGGCGTTCCCGAGTTCCTCGCACCCGAAGTCGCCCTGCTGCAGGCCGGGGTGGAAGTCGACGTGGTCGGCGTGGGCCGCGACGATCTGGCTCCCGACGCCCTCGCGGCGGTGACCGCCGCCCACCCGCGGCCCGATTTCAAGAACCGCATCCTGGCGGCGTTCAACGACGGCATGAAGCACCGTCCGCAGACCACCGCCGGCACCATGAACGCCGACGTGCTGGCGCACTTCGATCCGGCCTTCGAGCGCGTCGACTTCGTCGACAAGATCCTCCACAACAGCTGGCCGGAGTAGCGGAAAGGAGCAGACAAATGGATCTCTATGAAGCGCTGTACACCACCAGGATGATGCGCCGGCTGCGGCCGGACCCGATTCCGCTGGAGACGCAGGCTCGCATCCTCGACGCGGCCGTGCGCGCCCCCAACGGCGGCAACACCCAGCGCTGGCACTTCGTGGCGGTGGACGATCGCGAACTCATCCGCGAGTTCGCCGAACTGTTCCGTCAGGCCCGCGCCATCGAATACGAGAAATACCGCACCGGGGCGGGGCCGATGGCGGCGCCGGCGCCGGGTGCCGACCCGGCCGCGCATGCCGAAACGATGCGCCGCATGCAGGGCTCGGGGAACTACCTGGCCGACCATTTCGAGGAAATCCCGCTGTTGCTCTTCGTCTTCGCGATCGACGACCTCGGCGGCGCCAACATCTACCCCGCGATCTGGAGCGCGTTGCTCGCCGCCCGCGCCGAGGGCGTCGGCGGCGTCATGACGATGGTGCTCCGTAATTTCGAGGACAAGGTGAACGAACTGCTGGGCGTGCCCGTCGGGCAAGGCTGGAAGATGTCGGCCATGCTGGCCCTCGGCTACCCGCGGGGCAGGTGGGGTGTCGCGGCCAATCGTCGTCCCGTCCACGAGGTTTCATCCCGCAACCACTGGGGCAAGCCGTTCGGTGTCGAGGTGCCGCAGCCGCTGTGGTCGCCGCGGGAAACCGCCGGCCTCGCGGCGGCGGGATAACGACCGGGGAAGGTGAGTCAGATGACCGGATCGAACGACATCGGGGTCACCGTGGTGCAGCCGGGGGCGGGCGAGTACGTCGCCCTCCCCGGATTCGGGGCGGTGTTCAAGCTGTCCAGCAAGGCCAACGGGGGTGAGGTGTCGATCGTCGAGCACCCGTTCGAGGTCGGCCTGCTCACGGCGGCGCACATGCACACCCGTGAGGACGAGCACTCGATCGTGCTCGCGGGCGAGATCGGCTTCCGCTCCGACGACAGCGAGGTCGTCCTCGGTCCCGGCGGCTACATCACCAAGCCCCGCGGGCAGATGCACGCGATGTGGAACGCCGGCAGCGAGCCGGGCCGCATCATCGAGGTCATCACGCCCGGCGGGTTCGAGAACTACTTCCGCGAGCTCGGTGAGCTGCTCATCGAGCACGCCGACGACCCGGCGGGCAAGGTCCTGCACGAGTTGCCCGAGTTCGCCGAGCTGGCCGACAAGTACGGGCTGACCTACGGCTCGCCCGACTGGATGGACGACATCGCCCAGCGGTACGGGCTGAACCGGCCGTCGCACTGAACAGAGCCTGCGCCGAAACCCCGTGACCGCGCGATTTGGTCGCCGTGACGCCGGTTCGGTAACCTGGCATTCACCAACGCGGGGTGGAGCAGCTCGGTAGCTCGCTGGGCTCATAACCCAGAGGTCGCAGGTTCGAATCCTGTCCCCGCTACCAGGTAAAACGGCCCCCGGAACTACTCCGGGGGCCGTTTTCGTGCCGGATGGCAACACACTTTCCGCCATGAACGCCCCCCGCCGGCAGTGCGCGGCGACGTGTCTGCTTGCGTCAGTCAGCTGGTGGCCTGCACAGGGATGTGTTTCTCCGCCGGCGCAGCCTCCTTGGAAAGGGCCACCGACACGGTCAGAATGCCCTTGTCATAGGTGGCTTTGATGTCGCCTTCATCCGCACGGGCGGGCAGCGAAACCGAGCGAACGAACGAGCCGTAGGAAAACTCCGAGCGGCCCCTGGTTTCCTTCTTCTCGCCGCGCTCGGCCTTGATCGTCAACCGGCCATCGCGCACGGTGATGTCGACGTGCTTGGCCGGGTCGATTCCGGATTACGTCTCCGTCTCCGAACTCGTGGGCCGAAGGGGATGACTACGGTCGTAGAAGGTCCGGGGCCTGCCAGGCAGTTTTCGGTCAATGAGCACTTCGACTCAGACAAAGGGCCTTTCGGCCGTGGTGTCATCTGTGTGATTCGGTGACCATGAGCCAGGGCCGGGTTGCCATCTTGCCCGCCGATCTTGGTATCTGGACCCCGAGGAAACGAAAAGTGCAATGGCGAACGGTAATTCAGTACATCGATCGTCGTTCTTGGTCGATCTGCCCGCGATGTTTTCTTCGGTGTCGGCACAGGAGCTCCTCGCCAAACCACTGCTGCGAGCGCTCATGATCGAATACTGGTGCTGGGAACAGGGAATGGCTGATTGGTATGCGCGGCAACCAGCGCGGCGTCACCGCGACTTCGCAGGCTGGATCATCGAGGGACGGGCACTGTTCGACCGGCTCGACGAGCTCAAACAGCTCGCCAGTGGGGTTGACCTGGTGGACACCCCTGACGGGTGAGACGCTGCGGCGTGGTGCACGAGGCGTCGATCATCGCGGCATCGGGAAGACCGCGGCGAAAAAACAGCTAAGCGGGCAGGTCCACCCGCAACGCCAAGTGCTCATCGAGTATCCGGCGCAGCGCGGCGTCCATCGGGTCCCCGGATGATGCGAGATCGCGGGTGAACCGGGCGTCCACCACGACTACCGCGCCACCGCGCAGTTCGGCGCCGTCGACCTGATCGACGAGCGGATCGAAGAATGCGCGCGGTGTGGCCAGGTAATACAGCGCCCGGCGCGACCCGTTCAACTCGGCGGCATAAACCAGTCCGTGTTGGGTGATCACGAAAAGTTCCGAGGTGATTCTGGCATTCGGGATCTCGGCTTGAGCCGATGCAATTGCGGCGCACCGGGGCTGCGTCAGCCTGTCCAGGGCATCGTCACTCAACGTGAGTAACTTTTCGACGAGTGCCCCACCCGTTCGCGGATATGTGTCGACGGCGGTGCGGAAGTACCGCTGGAAAATCTGGCCGAAAAAGTCGTACCGTAGCTCGCTCATGGCAGCTTCCTAAGTTTCAGACATGCACCTCGATTATGCGCCCGCACCGTGAGCTGAGCACCGGTTTGGCCCGGAAGGCGTGGGGTCCGCGAACACGCCACGATCGCCCGCACACCGACGGCATGAACGACAGCGTTGCCGGCCGAACCCCAGAGGCGGCTCAGTGACACACCGCGGCAGCGCCTGCCGAGGGCGAGAAGCTTTGCAGATTGCCAGGTTTCGACGAGTATGGGCCGCAAATGCGTCCGGCACGTGATCATGTCGTGCGCCTTGTTTCGCGCTGATGCGTAAGCTGAGTAGTGGGTTTCGCGCGAAGGACACCGATGACCGCCGTTGATGATCAAGGCCTGGTTTTCGCCGGGGTGGCACGGCTGGCGCAGCTGGTCCGCGGTCGCGAGGTTTCGCCGCGGGACGTGGTGACGCTCTACTTGGAGCGGATCGCCCAACTCGACCCGGTGTTGAACGCATTTCGCGTCGTGCTGGACGAGCGGGCGATGGCCGATGCGGCGCAGGTCGAACGGCGGCTCGCCGCCCGGGAGGTGCTGCCGCTGGCGGGCGTGCCGGTTGCGGTCAAAGACGACACCGATGTGGCGGGGGTTTCGTCGATGTGCGGCACCGGGATCGATACGGGCCCGGTGAGCAGCGACAGCGCCGCGGTGCGGCGCCTCCGGGCGGCCGGGGCGGTGATCATCGGCAAGACGCATCTGCCCGAGTTCGGTGCCGTCCCGATGTGCGAGTCGCCGACCTGGGGCGTGACGCGCAATCCGTGGGATCCGTCCCGCACAACCGGGGGTTCCAGCGGTGGTTCGGCGGCCGCGGTGGCGGCCGGCATGGTGCCCGGCGCGCTGGGCACCGACGGGGGCGGGTCGGTTCGCATCCCGGCCGCGTGCTGCGGCCTGGTAGGCATCAAGGGGCAACGCGGATGGATCAGCACCAAGCAATCACCCGAGCGGGCTTACCGGTTCCACGGGCTGCACCACATCGGCGCGCTGGCCCGCAGCGTGGCCGACGCGGCGCTGCTGCACGACGCGATGGCCGGCGCCGAGCCCGACGACGAGATCCCCCCTGCGTCACCGGCACCGCCGCTGACGGACGCGGTATCGCGCCCGCCCCGTCGTCTGCGAATCGCGATGTCCTTCAAGCCGGTGGTTCCCGTGCCGGTCAGCGAGGAGGTGCGCCGGCCCGTGTGGGAAACCGCCGAGTTGCTGCGCTCGCTCGGCCACGAGGTCGTCGAGCGTGACCCACTCTATCCGCCGGCTGCGATCCTCTCGGTATTCGTGCTGATGATGCATGGCCTCGCCGATGAAATCGCCCGACTGCCCACACCCGAGCTGCTGGAACCGCGGATTCGGGCGGAGGGTCGCACCGCGCGGCTGGTCCCCGACAGGCTGGCTCACCGCGCACTGGCCGCGCGGGACCGGATGAGCGAGCGGGGTTTGCGGCCCATAGCCGATTGCGACGTGCTGATGACGCCGGTACTGGCTAAGCCTGCGGTGCCTGTCGGACACCTCGAGGGGATAGGGCCAACCCGCGCCATGGCGCGGGTGTTGGCGTTCATGCCGTTCACCCCGCCGCAGAACTACACGGGGCAACCAGCCATGTCGATTCCGGCCGGCGTCTCGGCCGACGGCCTGCCCGGAGCGGTCCATCTGGTCGGGCGACCCCACGACGGATCCACACTCGTTTCGCTTGCCGCGCAACTGGAATCAGCACGACCGTGGGCCCATCGCCGGCCACCGGTCGCGTCGTATCGCACCCCAGGGTCCGGTTGACCCGCACCGATGGCACACACCGTGATAACCGGAGCAAGCGGGCTGCTGGGGGCCAACCTGGCCGCCGAACTGATCGCGCAGGGGCACACTGTGACCGCGACGCGACGCCCGAGCACCGATACGAGTTCGCTGGCCGATCTGCCGATCGAGTGGGTCTGCGCTGACCTCGGTTCGGTGGCAGAACTCCGCGATGTGTTCACCGGCGCCGACGTTGTCTTCCATTGCGCCGCATGCGTTTCGACCAGGCGGACGGTCACACCGGCGATCTCGGCGGTCAATGTTGACGCGACTCGAGCCGTCATCGAGGCCGCGATCGCCGTCGGTACGCCGCGGGTCGTCCACACCTCGACCGCGAACACGATCGGACCCACACCCGACGGCACACCAGCCGACGAGCAGACACCATGGGGCTGGGAGCGTGCCGGGCTGGCCGGCGCTTACCCAGTGACCAAACGGCGCGGCGAAATCCTCGTGCAGCGGGCCTGCGACAAGCTGGATGCAGTCATCGTCAACCCGACCTACCTGGTAGGCCCGCGCGATGCCAGACCCAGTTCCGGCCGTCTCATCGTCGAGGTCGCCAACCGCAGAATCCCTTATTGGACACCGGGATACAACAATTTCGCGGATGTCTGCGAGGTGGCGCGTGGCATGATCGCCGCGTGGCTGCGCGGAAAACGCGGCGAACGCTACATCCTGGGCGGCCAGGAGCTGACGTATCGCGAGTACATCGAGCGAGTGGCGCATGTGGTCGGGGTCGATCCGCCGCGCAGACGACTGGCCTATCCGGTCGCATGGATAGCAGGCAAGGCCGGCGACCTGTTCGAGGTCGTCACCGGTCGGGAAACCACAGTGAACTCGATGTCTGTCGGATACGCGTTCACCGACCGGTACCGGTACCGGTGCGACAAGGCGGCGCGAGAGCTGGGCTATGTGGTGGGACCGATTGAACCTGCAATCCGCAACGCGGTCGCGTGGTTTCGCGCTCGAGGCATGATCCCGTCCGGGAACATTCCATGATGCGCACGCGCCTGTGGGCGCTCCGGAGCATCAGCGTCAGAAGCGGTAGGTGGCGCAGCCGACCTGGACCCCCGAGCCGACCGTCACGATCAGCGCGATGTCGCCCGGCCGCACCAGCCCGCGCCGCCGGGCTTGTTCCAGCCCGTAGGGCAGGGACGAGGTGAACGGGTCGGCGGCCGACTCGTCATCGGCGAGGTCGACGAATCGCGATCTCGGAATGCCGATCTGGGCGCCCAGCTCGTCGAGCGCGGCCGGTGACAGATACGGCGGCAACACGACCGCGATGTCGGAGGGGTCAAGTCCCTCCAACGCCAAGAGTTCCTTGGCCGCGGAGGGGATACAGCTCAGATAGATGTCGGCGAGGTTGGGGTCGCGGTCGACCTGCAGCCGGGTCCGGCCGTCGCGGTCCTGTGTGTAGGTGGCAAGCGCCGCGCCGTACTCCGGGTGTTGCTCGAAGATGAAGCGGCCGAAGCCTTCCGTGCCGTCGCTTCGGCTGACCAGAACGGCCGAGCCGGTCTGGTTGATGCCAATTAGCGGATCGCCGCTTTCGGGGGTGTTGTTTTCTATCTCCGAGGCCACGACCATCGCATGTTCAACCTTTCCCGCCCCGATCATCACCGCGGCGACGTGGCAGGCGTTCAGGAAGCCGACTGCGCCGCCCAGGACGTCGAAGGCGAGGGTCTTGGGACCGTCCGGCGACTGCACGTCGCCGTTGATGCCGAGTTCGCCGGCGACGAGCGAGGCAACGGCCGGTTCGCTGAGGAAGTCGTCCCGGTAGACGCCGGCGTGAATGATCAGACCGACTGCCGCGCGATCAAGGCCGCTTTGGTCAAGGCACGCCGTCGCCGCTTGAACCGCGAACTGTATCGAGCTCGGAGCAGTCGATTGCGCTGCGGGAGCGATGCCCAGGCTGCCGATGCGCACGCGGGGCGTCGCCGGTACATCTCTGCGGGCGCTGGTCCGCATGCTGCGGCCGTGCTGGCCGCCGGCGCCTCGGCGCATCCGGTCGGGCAGGTCGTCGAAGGTGTACAGCGCGGCACCGACGGTCTGTCCGGAACCGGTGATGGAAAAGACCACGTTGTCTCCGGAGTTGATCCGGTTGCTGAGGATGTAGTCGTTCAGCGCGACGAAGTGTGTCGTGGTGGCGGTGTTCCCGCGCTCTGCCACGTTGTAGATGGTGTTTCCCCGGTGGGCTGCCCCTGGTCCGAACATCCGGTTGACGGCGACGACCGCGTCGTTGAGTGACGCCTCGGACGTCTGGTGCATCAAGAGGTGATCACAGGTCTCCGGGCGCCATCCGTGCCGTTGCATGACCGCAGCGACGTAGGGCACCGCGTGCTTGACTGCGATCGCGGTCTGGGTGACGGAGTCGGTGAGCATGATCGCGCCGCCATGCGGGGCCTCGGTCGCCTTGGCGATGCACAGTCTGCTGTAGCGACTGAGGGTGGTCATGTCGATGTCGTGGAAGCCGACCCGGTTGTTGGGCCCGCGCTCAAGGATCACCGCCGCGCCGGCGTCCCCGAGGGTCAGGCACGCAAGGCGGGGGTCCATCGGCCCCTCGATTTCCTTTTGCGCGGTCTCGGTGAGGTGGCTGATGTATTCGCCGCTGACCACCATGGCGCTCCGAACCAATCCGGTCTGCAGGAATGCGTCCGCCACGGTGATGCCGGTGAACATCCCGGCGCAGGCGTTGCTGATGTCGAAGGCCAATGCGTTGACGAGGCCGCATTGGTCGCGCAGCCGCGAGGAGGTGCTGGGCTCGAAGGTGAACCGGTGGCCGAGTCCGTCGCAGCGGGAGATGTTGCAGGCGATGATCAGGTCGATCTCCTCGCGCCGATAGCTGGACCGGGAGAGGCAGTCCTCCGCCGCCTTCCGCGCAAGGTCTATCGAGAACTCGTCCTGGCCGGCCACCCGCCGGTTCTTGATGCCGGTCAGGCGTTCCAGTGGTATGCGGATTTCGTTGGCGCACTCCGCCATGACCGTCTTGGTCGACACCGTTCGCGCCGGGAGGTACACGCCGAGGCTTTCGATCACCGTGTTTCGCTTATCCTCGGGTGTGGCTTGCACCGGATTCGCAGGGGCGGGCGCCGTCAGGTCCGCCTCGGCGGGGCTATCGCGCCGATCCGTTGCCTCGCCGGCGATCGGGCCGTATTCGGTGGCGAGCTCGGCGATCGTGCCGTAGACGAACATCGACTCCGGTCGCAGGGGCAGGCCCGCCGCGTTCGCCCGGACCGCCACTTCCAGGCTCTGGGTCGAGGCGCCGCCGAGGGCGAAGAAGTCGTCGTTGACGCCGACCCGTTCCAGACCCATTACCTCGCACCAGATCTCGGCCAGAACCTGTTCGGTGGGCGTGCGCGGAGCCACGAACACCGGCTCCTGCGGTCCCGATGCGCTGTCGGCTGCCATCAAGGCCTTGCGGTCCACCTTTCCGCTCGACGTGAGCGGCAGCGCGTCCGTCACCTCGAAGACCGCGGGCACCATGGCGGCGGGAAGCAAGTCAATCAGGAAGCGGCGCAACTCCGCCGTCGACGGCGCGCCGCCGCCGGCCGGCACGACATGCGCGACCAGGATGAGGTTTCCGCGGCTGTCGGTTCTGATCACCACCGCGTTCTCGGCCACCGCGGGGTGTTGCGCCAGCGCTGCCTCCACCTCGCCCGGCTCGATCCGGAAGCCGTGGATCTTGACCTGGAAGTCGATGCGCCCCAGGTAATCGATGTTGCCGTCGGGCAGATACCTGGTCAGGTCGCCGGTGCGGTAGAGCCGCTCACCCGGGTGCTCCGCGAAAGGATCGGCCACGAAGATGGCGGCGGTCAGGTCCGGCCGGTTGAGGTAGCCGCGGCCGAGCCCCACGCCGCCGATGTACAGCTCGCCGGGCACGCCGACCGGCACCGGTTGCAGGTGCGCGTCCAGGATGTAGGCGCGGATGTTGGCGATCGGTCGCCCGATCGGCACCAGCGTGCCGGATTCGCCTCGCGCGCAGTGAAAGTGGGTGACGTCGATCGCCGCCTCGGTGGGCCCGTAGAGGTTGTAGAGCTCGGCGTCCAGCGTGGCCAGGAAGTGGTCGCGCAGGTCGTACGGCAGCGCCTCGCCGCTGCAGAACACCTGGCGCAGTGCGGTGCACCCGGCCACCCCGGGCTCGGCGAGGAACCGGCGCATCATCGACGGCACGAAATGCATTGTGGTGACGCGCTGTTCGACGATGGTCCGAACCAGGTACGCGGCATCCTTGTGGCCCTCGGGTTTTGCTATGACCACCCGGGCGCCGACGATCAGGGGCCAGAAGAGCTCCCAGACGGATGGGTCGAAGCTCACCGGAGTCTTGTGCAGCACCCGGTCCTCGGGGGTCAGCCGGTAGGCGTCCTGCATCCACAACAGCCGGTTGCGGATCCCGGCGTGAGTGTTGAGCGTTCCCTTCGGCTTACCCGTGGAACCGGACGTGTGGATGACGTAGGCGAGGCTTGCCGGTGACGTCTCGGCGGTGGGGGCGGCGTCCTCGCCCGACGGTGCCGACGGCAGGTCCAGGCAGAGCCGGTGACCGGTGAAGCCGGGCGGCAGATGCACCAGATTGCTCTGGTGGGTGACGCAGACCGGCGCTTGCGGTACGTCGTCCAGCATCGTGGCCATGCGCTGCGCGGGCTGCGCCGAGTCGAGCGGCATGAAGGCGCCACCCGCCTTGAGGACGCCCAGCACCGCCACCACCAGGTCCTCGGAGCGGTCCAGCAGGACGGGCACGACGACCTCGGGGCCCACGCCGAGCTGCCGCAGCCGGTGTGCGAGACCGTTGGCCCGGCGGTCGAGCTCCGCATAGGTCAACTCGCGGTCACCACACGTCACCGCGACGGCATCCGGGGTGCGCACGACTGTGGCCGCGACCATCTCGTGCAAGCAGGCCGGGGCGTCATAGGCGGCCTCGGTTTGATTCCAGGCGCGCTGCTGACGGCGCTCCCCGTCGGTGAGCAGCGGCAGCTGCGAGACCCGCCGGCCGGGATCGGCGACGATACCGGCGAGGAGCGTGACAAAGTGCCCGGCCAGCCGCTCGATCGTCCCGGCCTCGAAGAGGTCGGTGTTGTACTGCAGGACACCGGACAGCTTCCCGTCGCGTTCGCCTATCTCCATCATCAGGTCGAACGGCGCGCCACCCTGCCCGACATGAAGCGTCTCGAGCGGCAGCCCCCCGCGTTGCGGGTCCGGGTCGTCGGAGAAGCGGCGCGTCTGTTCCCAGGCGAACGAGACCTGGAACAGTGGCGTGCGGCGCGGGTCGCGCACCGGCCGAAGCCGCTCGACGAGCAGCGCGAAGGGATAGTCCTGGTGTTCGAGGGCGCCCTGCACGGTGTCCTTGATGCGGCCGAGCAGGGCCATGAACGTCGGGTCGTCGTGCAGGTCGGCGCGCAGGGCGACCGGATTGGTGAGGTAGCCGACCAGATCCTCCAGCACGACCCGGTCGCGGCACGCGAAAGGTGAGCCGATGACCACCTCGCCCTGTCCGCTGTAGCGGTGCAGCAACGCGGCGTAGGCCGCCAGCAGCGTCATGTAGGGAGTCGCACCCACGCGTCGGCCCAGTTGAATGATCCCGGCCGTCACCGTGTCGTCGACGGTGAACCGGTGCACGGTGCCGGGGTAGGTCTGGACGGCCGGTCGCGGTCGGTCGGTGGGCAGTTGGAGGACCGGGAGTTCGCCGGCCAACTGCTCACGCCAATAGGTCCAGAGGTCGTCTCCTTCGGCACCCGCGAGCATGCGGGCCTGCTGGTCGGCGTAGTCGACGAAGCTTTCCGCGGGCGGCGGGGGTGGGGCCGCACCGTGCTCGGCGGCGTAGAGCAGGCGCAGCTCGTCGAGAATGACGTCGATGGACCAGAAGTCGACGGCGATGTGATGCAAACCCAAGAGCAATACATGTTCCTCGGGGGTGCGCTCCAGCAGCGTCAGCCGCAGCACCGGGCCGGTGTACAGGTCGAAAGGACGGTCGGTCTCCCGGCGGATCCACTCGTCGACCCCGGGCTCACCGGAACCGAGATGGTGCCTTGCGATGCGCACCGGCCAGTGCGGATGAACGAGTTGGACCGGTTGCCCGTCGCGCTCGGCGTACGTGGTCCGAAGCGTCGGATGCCGGTCGACGAGTGCCTGGGCCGCGCGTTCCAGCGCCGGCACATCGAGCTCGCCGCTGATCCGCCCGGCATACGTGACGTTGTAGGCGGCGCTGGCCGGTGCGAGTTTGTGGATGAACCACATGGATCGCTGTCCGTACGACATCGGATGCGCCGAGGCCGATTGCTCGGCTTCCGCCATCAGCAGCTGGGACAGCAGCGCGCGCTTTTTCTCGGGAGACAGACCGGAGATGTCGATGGACTTATCAGTCATCGCCGCCGTCCTTCACGGCGAGTTCTCGCGGGGTGTCCCTCTCGTCCAAGACCTGCTGGAGCAGTTCGTCCACGGCATCGTCGGAAAGCTCAGGCACACGGGTGAGCAGGTCGATCCCGCGTGACGGCGCGCCGTCCGTTCGCTGCGAGGTCGTGCGCTCCGGGGCGGCCTGCTGCGGCGCCGCCCCGTCGGGCGGCGTCGCGGGTGCGCCCGCCGCTACCGCAGGCAGATGTTCACGAAGCCATTCGGCGAGACCGGCCACGCTGGGTCCCTCCAGCAGCCGGGTGACCGGCACGACGACGCCCAGGTCGCGTTCGACCTGCATACGCAACTCCACCGTGATGAGCGAGTCGACGCCGAGGCTGTTCAGCGGTGTCTGTTTGTCCAGGTTCGCCGGCGCCAGACCGAGTTTGCCGGCGGCGAGCTCGCACAGGTAGGACTCGAGCAGCCGTTGGCGCTCCTCCGGTGTTGCGCCCTGCAGCGCGTCGTAAAGTCCACTTCCCGGCCCGGGCGCGGTCCCGCCTTGCGGCTTGTCACCCGAGGGTGCGACGCCAAGCTCCGCGAGCAGCGGCGGCTGCACGTCGGGTTGCCATCTCGACCAGTCGATGTCGAGGACCACCGCCTGCGTCGCCGACCGCGCCAGCAAGGACGACAGCGCCCGGAGGCTGTCGGCAGCGGGCATGGCCGACACGCCGTACTGGGCGAAGTAGCCCTGCAGCTCAGACCTGCTGAAGAAGCCGAGCTCGGCCCATGGCCCCCAGTTGACGCTCAACGCCGGGAGGCCTTCGGCGCGGCGGTGCCATGCCATCGCGTCCAGGAAGGCGTTTGCTGCCGCGTAGTTCGCCGCCCCGGGCGGGCCCAGCAAGGAAGCGGCCGACGAGAACAGCACGAAGAAGTCGAGTTCCGCGTCTCTGGTCAGCGTGTGCAGGTTCCAGGCGCCTTGAACCTTGGGCGCCATGACTTTGCGGAGTTTGCGCGCGTCGAGGCGTTGCAGAATGGCGTCGTCGGTGATCCCCGCCGCATGCACCACCCCGCGCAAGGGTGGCATCGACTCGGCGATCGACTCGAGCATGGCCGCAACATCGTCGGCTTCGGCGACGTCGCCCTGCGCGACGGTCACCTCGGTGCCCTCCGCGCGCAGGCCGTCCAGCGCCTTTTGCGCCTCCGCCGAGGCGCCGCCACGTCCCATCAGAACCAGGTGCCGGGCACCGTGCTCGGCCATCCATGCGGCCACCACGAGTCCCAGCGCACCGAGCCCGCCGGTGACCAGATAGGTGGCGTCTTCCTTGAAGGACGCGGTCTCGTTGGGCTCCGGCTCGTCGTATCGGGTCAGCCGCTCGACATAGCGGTGGCCGCCACGGAGCGCCACGTCGCCGTCGCGGTCATCGGCCCACACCTCGCGGAACAGGGCTTCGAGATCTTCCGGACCGCCGGCGGCGGACAGGTCGACACAGGTGCAGCCCAGTTCCGGGTGCTCATGGTCGATCGTGCGGGCCATTCCCCATACCGGAGCCTGCGCGATCGACACGGTTTCGGCCTCCGAGGCATCGGTCACCTGCGCCGCCCGCGTCACCAGCCACAGCCGCGGCGACGCCGACCAACCGGCCCCCGCCAGCGCTTGCACCAGATGCACGACGCTCACCGGGCCCAAAGTGGTTGCCGAATCCAGCGATTCGAGCGACGTGTCGGCCGGTGGCGCGGCCAGCAGGTCCCACAGGTGCACCACCCCGCGGCACGGCGGCCCGTCGTCGGTGAAGGCGTCTTCGAGCAGCTGTTTGAAGTGTTCGGGCCGCGCGGGGTCAAGGCGGTAACTGTCCGGGGTAAGACGCTCGAAGCCTCCGCCGGTCGGTGCCGGCTGGGCCAGCACGCACCGTTGAGAATGCGATTCGAGGTGCGTCCGGAGGGTGTCCGCTGCAGCCCCGCCGTCGCCCAGGATGAGCCAGCTGCCTGCTCCGTCCGGCCGGCTCGACCCGTTCCGCTCCGCCGCGCTGGATGTGGGCTGCCAGCGCAGCCGATACATCCGATCGCGCAGGCCCGCGACCTCGGTCGCGCCGGGGGCCTGCGGCAGCGGGCCGGAGCCGTTCGGGGTGATCGGCCCGACGTCCAGCCAGGAATGGACGCGCTGCCACGGGTACGTCGGTGCGGTCACGTAGTGGCTGCCCGGGGGGTACACCGCTTCCCAGGTGACCGGCTGGCCGAGGGTGTAGAGGGTGCCGAGCGATGTCAGCGCCGTCGCCCGTCCCCCGTCGTCACGCCGCATTGACGGCAGCGCGGCGCAACTCCGCCCCAGATCCTGGGCGTCCTCCCGGATCGAGGTCAAGAGAACGGGGTGCGGGCTGATCTCGATGACAGCGTCATGCCCGCCCTCGAGCAGCCGGCGCAGTGCGGGCGAGAAATGCACGGGCGAACGCAAATTCTCCGCCCAGTAATCGGGGTCGGCCAGGCGGTCGGTGAGCAGATCGCCGGTCACCGTGGAGTAAATGGGTATCGCCGGTGCGGTCGGCCGCAGTCCGGCGAGCCCGCCGCGCAGGGCGGGAGCCAACGCGTCCATCTGCGGGCTGTGGGCGGCTACGTCGACGTCGACCCACCGGCAGAACCGGTCGCGCTGCTGCAGCACCGCCATCAGCTTGGCCAAAACCTTTTGGTCCCCGGACAGCACCGTCGATCGGTGGCTGTTGCTGGCGGCGATCGAGACCTTGCGTTCCTGGCCGGCGATGAGCTCCTGCGCCTCGGCGAGGCTGAGCTCCGCCGCCATCATGGTTCCGCGGCCGCGCACCGTGCGGAGCATGAGCGCACGGAAGTGGATCACCCGCGCGGCGTCTTCGAGGCTCAGCGCACCGGCGACGTGCGCCGCCGCCACCTCACCCATGCTGTGCCCCACCACCGCGGTGGGCTCGACCCCCCATGAGCGCCATAGAGCGGCCAGCGCGACCTGCATGGCGAAGATCGCGGGTTGGATCAGGCTGATGTCGGTGAATTCCTCTTCCTCGGCCAGCAGCGTGAGCATTGATTGGCCGAGGTGGGGCTGGAGCGCGCGGTCGCACGCCGCCAAGGCGTCGCGGAACACCGGCTCCTCGGCTTGCAGTCGCCGCCCCATGCCGCGCCACTGTGAGCCCTGGCCGGGGAAGGCGAACACCACTCTGGGTCGCTGGCCGGTACGGCACTGTCCGACGGATAACCCGGGCCGCGACTGCCCGCGCCGGTAGGCGCCCAGGGACTCCGACATCGCGGTGGGGGAGTCTGCGACCACGGACAACCGATGCTCGTAGTGGCCGCGACGGGCACCGGCCGTGTAGCACAGGTCGGCCAGCCCCACCCCGGATGCCAGCGCCGACTCGTACCGGTCGGCCAGTGCGGCCAGGGCCTCGGGGGAGTGCGCGGAAAGCGGCAGCAACTCGGCGCGGTCCGGTGCTGTCGTGCCGGGTTCGGCCGCGGTCCGAACCTGCGGGGCTTCGGTGAGCACGGCGTGCGCGTTGGTGCCACCCATACCGAACGAGCTGACGCTGGCGACCGCGCGCCCGCCATTTGCCGGCCACGGGGTGAGGGTTCGCGCCACCCGCATCGGCAGGTCGTCGAAGGGGATCTCGGGGTTGGGCTCGACGAAGTTCAGACTCGGCGGAATCATCTTGTGCTGCAACGCCAACGCTACCTTGATGAGCCCGGCCACCCCGGCCGCCGCCTCCAGGTGGCCGATGTTGGTCTTGACCGAGCCGATCAGGCACGGGCTGTTTGGCGGACGGCCGTCTGCCAGGACGGTGCCCAGCGCGTTCGCCTCGATCGCGTCACCGAGGAACGTTCCGGTGCCGTGCGCCTCGACGTATTGGGCGGTGCCGGGCGACAGACCGGCGCGGCGGTAGGCCGCGGCCAGCACCGCCTCCTGCGATTGCCGGCTGGGTGCGATCAGCCCGTTCGTCCGGCCATCCTGGTTGATCGCGGTGCCACGGATCACCGCATAGATCGGGTCGTTGTCGGCCAGCGCCCGACTGAGTGGTTTGAGGACCACGATCCCGGCACCTTCACCGCGGACGTAGCCATCCGCGCCGGCGTCGAAAGTCTTGGAGCGGCCGTCGGGCGCCATCAGCCTGGCCTTGGTGAAGTTGATCATGAGCGCCGGCGACAGGATGACGTTCACGCCTCCGGCCAAGGCCAGCGAGCACTCGCCGTCCCGCAAGCTGCGGCAGGCCAGGTGCACGGCGACCAACGACGACGAGCAGGCGGTGTCGATGGCCATGCTCGGTCCGTGGAAGTCGTAGAAGTAGGACAGCCGGTTGGCGGCGATGCTCAACGCGTTTCCGGTACCGGTGTAGGCGTCGACGAGCTGCAGTTGGCCGGCCCGCAGATTTGCGTAGTCGGTGGTGGAGATGCCGACGAATACGCCGGTGTCGCTACCGGCAAGCCGCTCCGGCACCTGCCCGGCGTCTTCCAATGCCTCCCAAGCCACTTCGAGGATCAGGCGCTGCTGGGGGTCCATTTGCGCCGACTCCCTCGGCGAGATGCCGAAGAATCCGAAGTCGAACTTGTCGATCCCGGGCACGAAACCGGCCCGCCGGGTGACCGAGGTGCCCGGCACGGACGGGTCCGCGTCGTAGAAGGCGTCGGCGTCCCAGCGGTCCGGCGGTATCTCGCTGATCGCGTCCACGCCGTCCGAGAGTTCCCGCCAGAAGGCCGACGGCCCGTCGGCGCCCGGAAAACGGCAGCCGATGCCGATGATGGCGATCGGCTCGTCCGCGGCGCGTGCGCCACCGCCGTCACCGGCCGGTGCGGCGGTGCGGTCGCTGGCGGGGACCTCCTCGGCCAGATGGCGGGAGAGCAGGTCGATCGTGGGGTACTCGTAGGGGAGTGTGGGCGAAAGTTCGCGTCCGAGCCAGGATTCCAATGCGGCGGTCAGCCGGATGGCATGGACGGAATCGAGGCCGTAGTAGGCGAATGGACGGGATGGGTCGATATCCGTTGCGGGGATGCCGAGTTCACTGGAGAGCTGGGAGACGAACCAGTCCGCGAGTTCCGCGGCACTGCGCCCGGCGTGTTCCGGCGAAGCGGCCGTGGGATGGATCTCGAGCCGCGGTGCGCGCCATTGCGCGACCGCCTCGAGCTGGCCGTCGAGGAACTGCTGCCGGCAGGCGGACCGCTGGACCTTGCCGCTGGACGTCGTCGGAATCCGCAACGGCGCCAAGAGGATAACGGCGTCTACCTGAACCTCGTGGTGCTCGGTGATCGCGGTCCGGATCGCGTCGACGATTTCGTTGAGTTCGCCCGCACCGAGCTGTTGGTGGCTCACCTCCTGCACGACGACGAGCTGCTCGGCGGCGTCGGGTCCGGGAGCGATTGAGAAGACCGCACCCCGGCCGCGCAGCAGTGCCGGGTGACAGGCCTGCACGGTCAGCTCAATGTCCTCGGGGTAATGGTTGCTGCCGCGGATGATGATCAGATCCTTGCGGCGTCCCGTGACGAACAGCTCCCCGGACTGTAAGAATCCCAGGTCCCCGGTACGGAGGAACGGGCCGTCCCCGGTGCCCGCAAGGTGCGCTGAGAATGCCGCTTCGGTCTGTTCGGGCTTTTGCCAGTAACCCTGTGCAACGCTCGGCCCGGCGACCCAGATCTCGCCGACCTCGTCGGCCCCGCACGGCCGCCGGGTCTCGGGGTCGACGATGACGACCTGCTGGCCACCTTGGGGCCGACCGCAACCGACAAGCGTTGTAGCGCTGGGGTTTTCCGCAGTGACCTCCGCGACCCGGCGTTCGCGCAGTGCGATGCGATCGATGTGCCGAACCAACGGTACCTGGGCGTCCGACCCGCCGGAGACCAGCAGCGTCGCCTCCGCCAACCCATACACCGGATAGAACGCCTCCGGCCGAAAACCGGCCGGGGCGAACGCCTCGGCGAAACCCCGCAGGGTCGCGCCACGCACCGGCTCCGCACCGCACATGGCAATCGACCAGCTGGACAGATCGAGCGCCGCACGCTCTTCGGGGGTACTGAGTTCGACGCAGAGGTCGTAGGAGAAGTTGGGGGCGGCGGTGATCACGGCGCGGTGCCTCGACATCGCTTCCAGCCACCGCATGGGGCGCTTGATGAACGCGCCCGGCGGCATGAGGGCGGAAGTCCCCCCAACATAGAGGGTCTCGAGGATACCGCCGATGAGACCCATGTCGTGGTAGGGCGGCAGCCAGAACACACCGTGGGCGTTCGCGTCGAATCCCGCCTTCCACGTCCGCCGAATGGTTTCCAGATTGTGGACCAGGTTGCCGTGCGAGAGCACAACGCCTTTCGGTGTGGCCGTGGAGCCCGAGGTGTACTGCACCATGGCGATTGCGCCGGCGTCGATGTCTGGTGGAATCCACGGCCGGTCGTCGCCGGCCGTGTCGGTGACGGCCCAGCGCAACGGACGCCCCCTGACCAGACCGTCCACCGTGGGCTGGATCCTCGCGTGGATCTCGGTGGTGGACAGGGCGAAGCCGGGTTGCGCGTCCGCGATGATCGCCTCGACGCGCGGGACGAGGTGATCGCGTACCGGTGGATGCATCGGTACGGCGATGGCTCCGGCGTAAAGACACCCGAACAAGCCGGCGACGAAGTCCAGGCCCGGCGGGCACAGGACCAGGACGCGCTCGCCGGTGGCGCCCAGGCTCTGCAGGGTCGACGCGATTTGTCGAGCGTGGGCATCCAGTTGCTGATAGCTCAGCCGGCTGACGTCTTTCTCCTCGCCATCGCGAGAGTAGGTGAACGCGAGCTTGTCCCGGTAGCGTGCGGCCCGCTGCTGCAACTGCCCGACCAGCGTCGGCGCGGTGAGCGGCGGGTAATCCGCCATTTTCCAACCCGATTCGACGCGCGCACGCTCGGCATCGCTTTTGCCGGCGACGCCGGTCTCGCTTCCCCCGTCGGCCTTGGCCCGGCCACCCGTTTTGCGGACTCGTGTCATCAGCATTGCCCCGTCGTGGGGGTGGTTGGTTTCGCCATTTCCCTGCCTCACACCGCTTTTGGGGCTTTCGATGCCGGCGCCCTCGGAGTTGGTCTCGAGAAATCCGTGGAATCCCTCCACGGTGTAGCAGGTCACGATCGCGTCCGTGCGTGCACGCACCGTCGCCGAGCGGGCCATCTGGAACAACGGCTCGAGCTCGCCGACGTAGTCGCCGGCGGTGGCGACCTTGACCAGATCCTGCGTCCCGCTCGCCGATTCGCGGACGACTTCCAGTTCGCCGTCGGCGACGACGTAGATCAGGTCCCCAATGCTGCCTTGCTCGAACAGCTCCGAACCGCGTGGCAGACAGACGGTTTCGGGCTCGGAGTCGGTCGCGGTGACATCCGGCAGCAGCCTGACCACGTGGTCGGCGAACGGCAGGATCCGCGTGTCGTGGGTGGCGACCACGACGATGCGCTCACCGCTGGCCAACTCCCGGAGCAACCGCAGCACCCCTTGCACCTGGACTTGGTCCAAGTGGGCCGTGGGTTCGTCGGCCAAGATCAGCGGCGGGTCCAGCGCGATCGCGCGGGCCACCGCAACCCGTTCGCGCTCACCGCCGCTGAGGTCGCCGGGCCGGTGTGTCATGCGTTCGCGCAGACCGACGCGAGTCAGCAATTCCTCGGCGCGTTCGCGCGCCGCGCGCCGCGACCACCCGGCCGCCCACAGCGGCACCATCACGTTCTCCAGTGCGGTGAGGCTTGCCACCAGGTTGAATGATTGAAAGATGATGCCCACGGTGCTGCGCCGGTAAGTGGTCAGCCTGCGACGGTCCAGCGTCGTGACGTCGATGTCGCCGACCAGGATGCGCCCGCCGGTTGGGCTGAGGATGCCGCCGATACACGACAGCAATGAACTCTTCCCGCACCCACTGGGGCCCAACACGATCACCAGAGATCCGGCCTTGACTTCCAGGTCCAGACCGTCGATGACGCGGAGCGGCTGCCCACCGTTGGAGTACTCGACGACGAGATCGTCGATGCGCAGATCACCCACGACTATGACCCTCCGAACGCCAGCGCCGGGTCGACCGCCACCGCGCGCCGCACGCCGGCCAAGCTCGCCAGCAGACCGATCACCACCGCGGTCGCCACCAACGACAGGAAGGTCGAGGTGGTCACCACCACGAGCATCGGAAACAGCGGGCCGAGCACCACCGCCAGCAGCCCACCGAGGACCGCGGCGACCAACGCGACGAGCACTGCCTGTAGCGCGAGCCCGGTGAGCACCGAGTGGCTGGGGACGCCGAGGGCTTTGAACACCGCGAAGTCGCGGGTGCGCTCCAGCGCGGAGAGATAGATCAGCGATCCCACGATCATCGCCGCCACTCCCCACAGCAGAATTGCCATGTAGAACATCGCCAGGCGAGCCCCGTGCAGCGGGCGGACCATGTCGTCGATCGCAGCGCGGCGGTCCGCGGCGCGATAGCCGGAGGGTATTTGGGCGAGTGTGCCGCGCACACCGATGGCGGAGACCACCGGCTGCGCGGAAAACATCAACCGCTGCGCCCCCGCAACGGTCAGAAACGCATTGGGTTGGCCTGCGAGCGTGGTCGACTTGTCGACCAGCCCGACGATCCGCAGCATCTCCGAACCCATCTCGACGTCGCCACCAACGGGTCGCCCCAGCGTGTTCGACATGGCGACTTCACCGGGATTCGACGGTGCCCGCCCCGCAACGATCGGCGGCATCGCTTGGTCGGGCACGCCGTAGACGTTCACGTTTTGCGGCGAGCGCCGATCTTGCAGGATCGTGTTGCCATAGACCACCGGGATCGCCGATGCGACGCCCGGGAGCCGTGCGATCGCCTGTACTTCCGCCTCCGGGAACCTCGATGAACCCATGAACGGACCCACTGCGCCCGTCTGGATGAGGTAGGTGTCAATGCCCATCGAGTCGACCACACGCTGCGCCTCGACACGAAAACCGTGCGTCAGCCCGGTCAGGATGAGGGTCAGCGCAAATACCATTCCGGTGCCGACGGCCGCGATGATGAAGCGTCGCAGGCGCCACTGCATGTCCCGGAACGCGGTGATCAGCATTGGCGCGCACAGCCGTTTTCGCAGGTCACCAATAGATCCCACCCTCGACCTCCGATCTGAGTTCCTTGCAACAATGTCGGCTGGACGGTGGCTCGCGTAGAGCCGAAGGGCCTTTATCGGACATGACCTACGCCTCGTTTTCGCAGGCCAGGCGGGGCTCAACGTGGTTGAGCCGTTCTTGGGTCGCCCTGCGAGGCTGTCCGCATGTTTCGCCGCGCGATCAGGGCGAGTGACGCGTCGAAACGCCTTGGGCGAGAACATCGCCCGGTGTGGAGGGCTCGTTCAACTCGACGACCACCCGGGCGGAGCCCACTCCAGGGCGCGACGCTAAGCCGAGTGCCCTCAGCGGCTACCGTTGAATCGCTTGGCATTACCGGCGCGGGAAGGCGACTCTCATAACGAGTTACCCGGCTCCCATGAGGAAAATCCTGCCCCCGCTACCAGGTAGAACGGCGGCCCGGAACTACTGTGGGGGCTGTTTTCGTGCCCGCCTAGCGGGGCAGCACGGCCTCGATGGCGCTGATGACCTCCGGGGCGTCGGGCTCGGTGCGGGGCCGAAATCGGTGAACCACCTCACCGCCGGGTGCGATGAGGAACTTCTCGAAGTTCCACTGGATGTCTCCCGCCTCGCCGGCGGAATCGGCGGCTTTGGTCAGCTCGGCGTAGAGCGGGTGCCGGTCGGCGCCGTTGACGTCGGTCTTCGCCAGCAGCGGGAACGTCACCCCGTAGGTCGTCGAACAGAACTCTCCGATCTCCTGGGCCGTGCCCGGCTCCTGGCCCATGAACTGGTTGCAGGGGACGCCGACGACCGTGAGGCCGCGGTCACCATAGTCCTTCGCCAGTTTCTCCAGCGCCGTGTACTGCGGGGTCAGTCCGCACTTGGAGGCCACGTTCACGACCAGCGTTGCGCCGTCGGACAATTCGGCCAGCGTGGTGGGCCGGCCATCGAGGGTGGCCAGTGGGATGTCTTTGAGAGTCACGCCGACGACGCTAACGCAATGTGGCCAGAACCACCGAGAGTCGGCTCAACTGCCGCCACCCGTTCGGGTAGTGAGATGAAAAGTAGGGGTGGACACCTCGCTAACCTGCGGCGTCAGCGGTTACCGTTGAATCGCTTGGGTTCTAGCTGGGTGGGAGGGGACTTGTCGGTATTTCAGCCGGTCGTGGCGTTGCCCGGCGGAATAACTTAGCCGTGGCGAGCCCCTCGGCCGACACGACTCGGCGCCAGATCATTCGGGCCGCCGCGCATCAGTTCGCGCGGCGGCCCTATCACGAGGTCGGTCTCGACGACATTCTCGCCGAGGCCCGGCTGACCAAAGGTGCGCTGTATTTCCATTTCAACTCGAAATACGCGTTGGCGCTCGCGGTCATCGACGAGCAGACCGCCGCGGCGACCGACTCCGTGCAAGACCTGCTGACGCGGGGGCTGTCCGGCTTGGAGACCCTCATCGACTTCTCGTTTCTGGTGGCCGTGCAGGACATCAGGTCGGATCTGTTCAGGGCGGCGTTGAACCTGATCGAGTCGGTGGGGCAATCGGAAGGGCGGCATCGGATTTTGTTCGGCCAGTGGATCAAAGCCTTGGCCGCAGTCGTCGAGCAAGCCATCGGTGAGGGCGACATCTCCGAAGGCTGTGCCCCCGAGGGCCTGGGACGGATGATGTTGTCCGTGCACATGGGGCTCCGAAAGACGAGCAGCCTGGACGACCCGCAGCGATTCTTGTACGACCTGCAGAAGTGCTGGACCCTGCTGATGAGCGGAATTCTGCAGCCCGACCGCCACGAGTACTTCGAGCAATTCCTCCGGCGGCGTACCGCGCTTGCCGTGCAGAAGACGCCGGTGCTGCGTAGCGGGAGCGCGGTCGGTTAGGCGATCGGATCGCCGTCGCGGCGCCCGCCGATCACGGTCGAGCTTCCGCGCCGATTGGATTGGTGTACCGCCAATTCCGCGTGTGGCCACCGGTCTGCACGTCCGGGTGCGGCGACTCGCGATTCTGCGAACGCCGGTTCGCACGAGTGGCGGCGGTCAAGGTACATTCCTGTGGCGTTCGTTATTGGATGTGTGTACAGAGCCCCTCGCAGGGGATAGGTTTCGCCGCGGCACCGGGACGCGGCGCAGAGGTGAGGGGCACTGGTGACCACGTCTTCCCCGGTGCAGGTCAATTCCCAGCGCCTCCCGCCGTACCGGTGGATCGCCGTCGCCGTCCTGGTGGTCCTGGCCATCGTTTTCACGCTGGTGTATGTGCAGTTCCGCGGGGGTTTCACTGCCAAGACGGAGCTGACGATGCTGGCGTCGCGGGCCGGGCTGGTGATGGATCCGGGCTCGAAGGTGACTTACAACGGGGTCGAGATCGGCCGGGTGGGCAACATCTCCGAGGTGGTGCGCGACGGCAAGCCCGCCGCCAAGTTCACGCTGGAGGTGTATCCGCGGTATCTGTCGCTGATTCCGTCCAACGTGAACGCCGACATCAAGGCGACCACCGTGTTCGGCGGCAAGTACGTGTCGCTGACCGCGCCGGAACACCCGTCGCCGCAGAAGCTCAACGCGCGCACCGTGATCGACGCGCGGTCGGTGACCACCGAGATCAACACCCTGTTCCAGACCATCGTGTCCATCAACGAGAAGGTGGATCCGGTCAAGCTGAACCTGACCCTGAGCGCGGCGGCCCAAGCGCTGACCGGGTTGGGCGACAAATTCGGCCAGTCGGTGGTCAACGCCAACGCGGTGCTCGATGACGTCAACCCGCAGCTGCCGCAGGCGCGTCACGACATCCAGCAGCTGGCCGGGCTGGGCGACACCTACGCCAACGCGGCGCCCGATTTGTTCGATTTCCTGAACAACGCGGTGATCACCTCGCGGACCATCAACGCGCAGCAGAAGGATCTGGACGAGGCGTTGTTGTCGGCGGCCGGGTTCGGCAACACCGGCGCCGACATCTTCAACAGGGGCGGACCGTACCTGGCGCGCGGCGCGCAAGACCTGGTCCCGACCGCCCAGCTGCTGGACACCTACAGCCCGGCGATCTATTGCACGCTGCGCAACTACCACGACGTGGTGCCCCTGACCGGTGCGTCCGAAGGCGGTTTCAACGGCTATTCGCTGAACATGAACACCGAGGCGCTGTCGGGGCTGGGGTTGCTGGCCAACCCCGTGTCGGCGGTGGCCACCCTGGCCAGCCTGGTCGGCGGCTTGGCCGGCGTGGTCGGCGGCGCGCCGAACCCCTACACCTACCCGGAGAACCTGCCGCGGGTGAACGCGCGCGGCGGGCCGGGCGGTGCGCCGGGTTGCTGGCAGCCCATCACCCGTCACCTTTGGCCCGCACCGGAATTGGTGATGGACACCGGGAACAGCATCGCGCCGTACAACCACCTCGACACCGGATCGCCGTATGCGATCGAGTACGTCTGGGGCCGCCAGGTCGGGGATAACACGATCAATCCCTAGAACTGCGGCGCGAAGAATGCAGAATGTCTTCGTGCTGGCGCCGAGGGACCGCTGACGTGCCGGGGTTCGGCTTCCACACCCTGGCGCTGCTGACCGCCATCGGCTTGGCCGGTCCGCTGTTGGCCGCGCTGCCGCGCCTACGGATACCGGTGATCATCGGTGAGCTGACCGCCGGCCTGGTCGTCGGCCGTACCGGCTTGGGCGTCCTCGATTACACCAACCCGACGTTCCAGCTGCTCGCCAACGTCGGCTTCGCGCTGGTCATGTTCGTGGTGGGCTCCCATGTCCCGGTCGGCGCCGGGGCGCTGCGCTCGTCGCTACCGCGGGCGCTGGCGCGGGCGGCGCTGGCCGGCGCCGTCGCGGTGGCGCTCGGTGCCGCGCTGGCGGCGGTCTTCGGAACCGGCCACGCGGCGATGTACGCGGTCCTGATGGCCTCGTCGTCGGCGGCGCTGGCACTGCCGGTGATCGATTCCCTGCGGTTGGGGGGGCCGCAGGTGATCGCCGTGACCGCCCAGATCGCCATCGCCGACGCCGCCTGTATCGTCCTGCTGCCGTTGGTGATTGACCTGCGGCATGCACCCGCCGCCGCATTGGGCGCGCTGGCGGTCGCGGCATGCGCCGTGATGCTGTACGTGCTGCTGCGCGTCTCCAACGTCAGGGGCTGGCGCCGCCGCATGCACGTCTTCTCCGAGAACCGCCGGTTCGCGCTGGAATTGCGGACCAACCTCCTCGTGCTGTTCGCCCTGGCGGCGCTGGCCGTGAGCACGCACGTGTCCGTCATGCTGGCGGGCTTCGCGGTCGGCCTGGTATTCGCCAAGGTCGGTGAACCGCGGCGGCTGGCACGTCAGCTGTTCGGCATCACCGAGGGGTTCTTCAGCCCGCTCTTCTTCGTCTGGCTGGGCGCCTCACTGCAGGTACGGGAGCTGGGTTCGCATCCGAAACTCATCCTGCTCGGCGCGGGCCTGGGGCTCGGAGCCGTGCTCGCGCACTGCGCGGGCAGGTTGCTCGGTCAACCGTTCACCCTGGCGGTGCTCTCGGCGGCGCAACTCGGTGTGCCGGTGGCCGCCGCCACCATCGGTGCCGAGGAACACCTGCTGGTGGCCGGCGAAGCGTCGGCGTTGATGTTCGGCGCCTTGCTGACCATCGCTGCCACCTCGATCGCGGGTGCGGTCGCGTCGCGCAACCAAGTGACCAAAGGCCCTTCCGCCGCGGGACCTCCGAATCCTCGAAAGCACGACTGAAGCACTTGCCGCCCGTTGCGTTCGGCCCTGCTGCCCGAAGCGGGGGAGTGGTCGAATGGATTCCAAGCTCGATCGAGGAGGCCGTCATGAGGTTTGCAACACGACGCCACCACCTGCGAGTCGTGCCGGTCGCGACGATGTTCCGCGTTACCGATCGCCTGCACTGCGGACGCACCGTCCGGGTGCCCGCTCACGAAATCGCACCCATCGTGTCGGCATGGCTGGCCGAGCTGGGCGCCCACAGCCCCCTGGTCGACGAGCTGGCACGGGCAGCCCGTGTCGGCGACTGGTCGCTGGCCTATGCCATCGGCGATCAGCTATCCGTTGACGTGGCCATCTCGGCTGCCGCGTAGCCCGCGGTATTGGCCCAAAGTCCCTCGAGCTAGAGCCGTCAGGCTCTCGTAGCGCCGGCAGCAATCCGCGATCGTAAAGAAGACTCAGCAACGTCGAAGGGAACGACCGCCATGAACACCCGATTTCCGGATGCCGGCACGGTCCGGACGGTCTTGAGTTTGGCATCCCGGGCACCCTCGGTGCACAACTCCCAACCCTGGCGGTGGCGGGTGGACGCGGCGAGTCTGCACCTCTACTCCGACGAGAGCCGGCGACTGCCCCACATCGACCCGGACGGCCGGGACCTGATGTTGAGTTGCGGTGCGGCCCTGCATCACTGCGTCGTCGCGCTGGCGGCGGTCGGGTGGCTTTCCAAGGTGACCCGGTTCCCGAATCCGGCCGACCCCACGCACCTTGCGGCGATCGAAGTTTCGCCGCACCGCGCCGACTCCGTCGACATTGCGCTGGCCGCGGCGATTCCGCGGCGGCGCACGGACCGGCGTTACTACAGCTCCTGGCCGGTGCAGGTGGGTGACGTCGCCCTGATGGCGGCGCGGGCGGCTCGCAGTGGGGTGACGCTCTGTCAGGTCGAAGACCTCGACAAGCTTCGGACGATCGTCGCCCAATCCGTCCAGGAGCACCTGAACCAGGACTATCTCGCCGAGCTCACGGCGTGGAGTGGCCGCTACGCGTCGGTGGCCGGCGTTCCCGCCCGCAACACGCCCGTGCCGGATCAGGCCGCGAAGATCCCGGGTCGGTTCTTCGCCGGCCCCGTGCTGCCGATGCCGCCCGACTCGTCATCGGCCGACGACAACGCCGTCGTCCTGGCATTGGGGACCCGCAACGACGACCGCCTGGCCCAGCTGCGTGCCGGTGAGGCGACCAGCGTCGTGCTGCTCACCGCGACGTCGCTGGGGCTGGTGAGTTGCCCGGTCACCGAACCGTTGGAGACGCCCGGAACGCGCGCCGAGGTGCAATCCGACATCTTCGGCGACAGCAGCTGTCCGCAGATGCTGCTCCGGGTGGGTTGGGCACCGATCAACGCCGACCCCTTACCGGCGACACCGCGGCGTCCGCTCGCCGACTTCGTCGAGTGGACGGTCGACCATCAGCACCAGGCCGCCGGCTGAGACGGCGAATTCACGGAAACGGTTGCGGCGCAAAGGACACGATGGAGACGACATTCACTTGGGACCCACGCCGTTGGCAGGTCGCTCGCGTTTTCGGCCGTAACCCGTTGCTTCGTCGCACGGACCGCATCGAAGCGCTGGCCGTCCTGGTCGCGCTGGTCGTGAGCCTGATCGCCGTCCCCGTCGCCGGTGTGGTCGGCGCGGTGACCTACGGCGCGCGGGAGCGGGTCTACACACAAGAGGCGCACGATCGGCACCGCGTCACGGCAACGGTCGCCGACTCCCGGGTCGAGGACTTGGGCGTGACCGTCGTGCAGGCGAAGTGGCCGGGACGCAACGGCGAGCGCAGCGGAACACTGGACCTCACCGAACCCGCCAGGGCGGGCGGGACCGTCGAAATCTGGGTGGACCGGGACGGCGAACCGGTGGTCGCACCCACCCCGGCCTGGCTCGCCGCCGCGGAGGCGGTCGGCGTGGCCGTGGTGACGGCGCTGGGAATGACCATGGCGATGGCGGCACTCCTGGCCATCGTCCGGTCGGCGCTGGATCGAGCTCGCGACGCCCTGTGGGAGCGCGACATCGAACTGCTCGCCGAGGCCTGGTAGCCGGCGGCCCCGTTGTCAAGCCCTATACAGCACAGTCGAACTGGCGGATGATGTGGCGATGAGCCGATACGGCGAAAATTCCGGTGCCGCAACGTTGGACGCAGTCGGGCTGCACCGCCTTGTCGAGGTCCTGATCGAGCGCGGATACCGCGTCATCGGTCCGACGTTGCGGGACGACGCCATCGTCCTCGACCAACTGGACTCCGCCGCGGACCTGCCGCGGGGATGGGGCGTCGACGTGGCCCCCGGGCATTACCGGGTGCGCCGGCGCGACGACGACGCGGCATTCGGGCACTCGTCGGGGCCCCAGTCCTGGAAGCAGTTCCTGCACCCGCCGCGGCGCCGGCTGTGGTCCGGCGGCCGGGACGGGTTCAGCACCGCCGATTCCGACGAGGAGGTTCCGCGGTACGCATTCCTGGGAGTGCGCGGGTGCGACCTGGCCGCGATCGCGACGCTCGACCGCGTCCTCGGCCGCGGCGAGTTCCCCGACAACTCCTTCGTCCGCCGGCATCGGCAGATCTTCGTGGTCGCGGTGAATTGCACGGAGCCGGGCGGCCTGTGCTTCTGCGCCTCGATGGGCACCGGCCCCGCGGCCGGGCCGGGATACGACTTGTCCCTGACCGAGCGGCCCGACGCAGACGGTGTGACCTACGTGGTCGAGGTCGGCACCGAAGAGGGTGCCGACGTCCTTGCGGCCGTTCCCCATCGGGTCGCCGAGGATGCGGAGATCGGTTCGGCGCACGCCGCCGTGCAGGCCGCTTCGCAGCGGATGGGCCGCCAGATGCCGGATACCGACCTGCGCGACCTGCTGCTACGTTCGCGCGAGTCGCCGCAGTGGGAGGAGGTCGCCAGTCGCTGCCTGACGTGCGGCAACTGCACGATGGTGTGCCCCACCTGCTACTGCACCAGCACCGAAGACGTCAGCGACCTGACCGGCGAGCATGCCGAGCGCTGGCAGCACTGGGCGTCGTGCTACGAGTTCGACTTCACCTACGTGCACGGCGGAGGCAGCGTGCGCCAGTCCCCGGAATCGCGCTACCGGCACTGGATCACCCACAAGCTGGGCACCTGGCACGACCAGTTCGACATGTCCGGCTGTGTCGGCTGCGGGCGCTGCATCGCCTGGTGTCCCACCGGGATCGACATCACCGAAGAGATGAACAAGATGGCCCGCGATGACTGACGGCGCACCACCGTCCTCGATGGCGCCCAACCCCTACCGGGTACGCAGCCGCGTCGTGGAAAGCCCCGATTCGGCGACGCTGTGCCTCGAACCGCTCGGCGATGTCCTGCGCACCCCGCAGCCCGGGGAGTTCATGATGCTCTACGCCTTCGGCATCGGCGAGGCGGCGATATCGATCAGCGGCGACCCCACGGTCACCGACGGCTCGATCACGCACACCATCCGCGCGGTCGGGGCGGTGAGCCGCGCCCTGCACGACGCGCAGCCGGGCGCCATCATCGGGGTGCGGGGCCCGTTCGGCACCACCTGGGGGCTGGAGGAAGCCGCCGGGCGAGATCTGGTCATGGTCGCCGGTGGCGTCGGGTTGTGCCCCCTGCGCCCGGCGATACTGGGGGCGCTGGCGGGCCGATCCCGTTACGGCAAGCTGATCCTGATCGCGGGCGCGCGTTCGCGCGAGGACTTCGTGTTCGCCGCCCAGCTCGAGAAGTGGTCCGCCGACCCGCAGATCGAGCTGCACCTGACCGTCGACGTCCCGGTCCACGGCTGGCGCGGCGAAGTCGGCCTGGTGACCGAGCCACTGAAGCGACTCGCGCTGAACACCGACCGCACCACGGCGTTTCTGTGCGGCCCGGAGCCGATGCTGCGGTTCGCCGCGGAGGCGTTGTTGGGCAAAGGCCTGGCCGCCAAAGATATTCGGGTATCGCTGGAGCGCAACATGCAATGCGGGATCGGAACCTGCGGCCACTGCCAGCTGGGCCAGTTGCTGGTGTGTCGCGACGGGCCCGTCGTCGGTTACGACGTCGCCCGCCCGCTACTGGCAGTCAAGGAGCTGTAATGGTCCCCACCCTGGCCGTGTGGAAGTTCGCCTCCTGCGACGGTTGCCAGCTGACGCTGCTCGACTGCGAGGACGAGCTGCTGACCCTGGCTGACCAGGTGCAGATCGCCACATTCGCCGAAGCGTCGAGCTCGATGGTCGGCGGACCCTACGACGTGTCGCTAGTCGAAGGCTCCATCACCACTCATCACGACGAGCAGCGGATCCGCGAAATCCGCGAGCAGTCCAAGGTTCTGGTCACCATCGGCGCGTGCGCGACGGCCGGGGGAGTGCAGGCGCTGCGCAACTTCGCCGACGTCGAGGAGTTCGCCTCCCTGGTCTACGCCCGGCCCGACTACATCGACACGCTGGCGACCTCCACCCCGGCGGCCGCGCACGTCAAGGTCGATTACCAGGTGCCGGGCTGCCCGATCGACCGCGGCCAGCTGCTGGACACGCTCGCCGCGCTGCTGATCGGGCGCAAACCGCGGCTGCCGGCCAAGACGGTGTGCACCGAGTGCAAAATGCGCGGGGTGACGTGCGTCGTGGTCGCCGACGGCACCCCGTGCCTGGGGCCGGTCACCCACGCCGGCTGTGGGGCGTTGTGCCCCAGTCATCGTCGTGGCTGCTACGGCTGTTTCGGCCCGGCGGCGACGCCGCAGATCGGGACACTGATCCCGCTGCTGCGCCGCGACGGGATGTCCGACGGCGACGTCGACCGGGTGTTCTCGACGTTCAACGTCGCCACGTTTACGGAAGAACGGGCCAAGCAGTGAATCCGGAGAACCGCACGCTGAGCGTCGGCACGCTGACGCGGGTGGAAGGCGAGGGCGCACTGCACGTGAGGCTCAAGGACGGCGAACTGGACAGCGTCGAGCTGAACATCTATGAGCCACCACGGTTTTTCGAGGCGTTCCTGCGCGGCCGTTCCTACACCGAGCCGCCCGACCTGACCGCCCGGGTCTGCGGCATCTGCCCCGTCGCCTACCAGGTGAGCGCCTGCAACGCGATCGAAAGCGCTTGCGGCGTCGAGATCGATCCCGAACTGGTCGCGCTGCGCCGGCTGCTGTACTGCGGCGAGTGGATCCACAGCCACATGCTGCACATCTACCTGCTGCACGCGCCGGACTTCCTCGGCTACCCCGACGCGATCGCGATGGCCCGCGACGAGCGCGACGTCGTCGAGCGCGGGCTGCGGTTGAAGAAGGCCGGAAACCGGTTGATGGACTTCGTGGGCGGGCGGGCGATCCACCCCATCAACGTGCGCCTAGGCGGGTTCTACTCGGTCCCGGCCCGCTCGCAGTTCGCGCCGGTGGCCGAGCAGTTGCGCCGCGCGCTCGACGACGCTGTGGCGACGGTCGAGTGGGTGGCCGGGTTCGACTTCCCCGATCTCGAACTCGACCACGAGATGCTCGCGCTGAGTCAAGGCGGCCAGTACCCGATCGAAAACGGCGTCATCGCGCGCAGCGCCGGGCCGTCGTTCCCGGTGGAAGACTTCACTGCGCACGTCGTGGAGTCGCAGGTGCCGCACTCCACCGCGCTGCACGCGACCCTCGACGGCGGCTGCTACCTCACCGGCCCCCTGGCGCGCTACAGCCTGAACTCGGCGGCGCTCTCACCGATCGCGGCCCAGGCCGCCGCGACGGCCGGGCTCTCGGACCAATGCCGAAACCCGTTCCGCAGCATCATCGTTCGCGCCGTAGAGGTCGTCTACGCGATCGAGGAGGCGCTGCGGATCATCGACTCCTACGAGCGGCCGGCGCGGCCCTTCGTGGACGTGCCGGCCCGCCCCGGGATCGGGCACGGCGCCAGCGAGGCGCCCCGGGGGCTGCTGTATCACAGCTACCAGATCGACGACGAGGGGCTGGTGTCCGCGGCGACGATGATCCCCCCGACGTCGCAGAACCAGGCCGCCATTGAAGCGGATCTCGCCCGGGTGGTGTCCGACAACCTCGCCCTTGACGATGCCGCCCTGACGGACCTGTGCGAGCGGGTGATTCGCAGTTACGATCCCTGCATTTCCTGCTCGGCGCACTTCCTGAAGCTGACGGTGCAGCGAGAATGACCGAGGATGACCGACCGGTCGCCGTGATCGGACTCGGCAACAGCTACCGGCGCGACGACGGCGTGGGTGTTGCCGCCGCCACCGCGCTGGAAGGGCTCTCCTGGCCGAATGTCGTTGTGACAACCGGCATCGCGGATCCGACCGGTCTTCTCGAGGCCTGGACGGGCGCGGGGCTGGCCGTGGTCATCGACGCGGCGCACGCCTCCCCGGCCACTCCGGGGCGCATCCATCGCTATGAGTTGGCCGAGCTGCCCGACCAGCGCGAGGGATTGAGCTCGCACAGCATCGACATCGGCCGTACCCACGCGTTGGCTCACGCGCTCGGGCGGGCGCCCGACGCCGTCGTGGTCTTCGCCGTCGAGGCGGCGGACACCGGCCAGGGCGCCGGGCTGACCCCTCGGGTCGCCGCGGCCGTGCCGATCCTGGCCGCCATGGTGGCCGCCGAGATCAATCGCTTCCGGTCAGGGAAGCGATCGCAGCGCGCAGTTGCTCGGTGACCTCGGCGGCGATGGTGATCAGGGCCGGCTCGCCGGTCACCTCGACCAGGAGCCGGGGATCCATCGCCTCGACGATCACGGTCTCCGCGGCTCCCGGGTCGGCGCGCACCAACACGTTGCACGGCAGTAGCAGCCCGATCTCTCGATCCACACTGATAGCGCGATGCGCCGCAGCCGGATCGCAGGCGCCGAGGATCAGATAATCCTCGATGTCCACGCCGAGCTGAGCGCGCAGTGTCGCCGTGACGTCGATTTCGGTCAGCACCCCGAATCCCTGCTCCGCCAGGGCCGCCCGGGTGCGGGCCACCGCGTCGTCAAATCGGATCGCCAATCTCGTTGACAATCCCAGATGCATCGTGGTGGGCGCGTCCGTCAAGAGATGAGCCCGGTTCCCCGCGCCGCCGCCGGGATCTCGATGTGCTTGCCGCAGTTCGGGCAGAAGCGCTCGCTCGGATGATGCTCGGCCCCGCAGTGCGCGCAGAAGTGCGGCTCGTCGGCCCCCAGCTCGTGGCTGGGCATCAGGCGAAGCGGTTGGACGTCGGGTGCCGGGCGAACCCGGCGATGCGTCTTGATCCATAGGAACGTCAACCCGGCGCCGAGGCCCAGCACCGAGACGACGCTGACGACGATGTACCACACCAGGTTCCGGCCGCTGAGCGACGAGACGTCCCCGTACTGCTGGCGCAGATTGACCGCGTTGGTCTTGAGTTCGTCGAGGCCGGGGTAGCCGGGCGACATGGCCAGAGTCTGGTCGAATTCGTCGATCGCATCGGTGTAGTGGCCCGCGTAGAAGTCGGTGAGCCCTTTGCGATAGAACCGGTCAGCGGGCCCGAGCATCGGCTTGACGCCCTTGCTCGCCAATATCGCGGCGATCCCGTCGGCCGGGGCGATGAAATTGAACGGCTGCGTCTCGCCGGCGGGGGCGAAGCTGTTCAGGCCGATCACCTTGCCGTTCAGCCCGATCGTCGGCCCACCGCTCATGCCGTCCGTCATCGCCGCGTCGATCTCGTAGGCCGGATTGGATCCCGCGATCGACTTCTTGCTGACCTTGCCGCTCTTGTAGGTGGGGTCGAGCGAAGGGCCGGTGACGTTTTGGGTGCTCTCGGGGAAGCCCACCGCGAGAACGGGCGTCCCGATGGTGACGTCGGCGTCGGTATCGAGCTCGGACGACGGAAGGTTGCGCTTGGTCACCTTGAGAAGGGCGGCGTCGCCCTTTCCGAGGGGCCGGAAATCGACCACGTTCGCGACCACCTTGTCGCCCAGCTTCGTTCCCGCACCGGACATCAGCGTGATGCCCACGTGGGGGCCCTGCCCGGGCGCGTCGCCTTCCACCTTCGCGTTCTTCTGCAGCCACTCCAAAGTGGTTGCCAGATCGCTGGATTCGGGCGCATCCGGGAACTGGCTCCGATATTCCGTGGCCGCCCGCTTGAGTATCAGCTCCGTGGCGCTCGCCGGGTCGACGCAGTGGCCTGCC
Organism: Mycobacterium seoulense; assembly: GCF_010731595.1. Classification (NCBI taxonomy): domain Bacteria; kingdom Bacillati; phylum Actinomycetota; class Actinomycetes; order Mycobacteriales; family Mycobacteriaceae; genus Mycobacterium; species Mycobacterium seoulense. Next base: position 90,052 of record NZ_AP022582.1, read on the forward strand.
GTCGCCACCCAACCGTCCGGGTTGACGACGAAAGCCGTGCAGTTCCAGGAGGCCAGGAACGGCATGCTGGAACCCCGCCCGAATTGGGACAGGACCTCGCCGCTGGGCAGCCGGACCAGGCCGTAGCCCTCACCGACGAGGTACATGATGGACGGCCGGATCAGGGCCGCCGCCCGCTCCTCGGGCTTGGCCTGTGGACGCCCGCTATCGGCAGCCGCCATGCCCGGCGCACCCGCCCACAGCATGAGGGCCGCCGCCGACAATGCCGTCGTTCGTGCGACGGTCCTGCGGATCCGCTCACGCGTCGCTGTCCCGGTCACGGCCGGGGCCGCCGGATCCGGGTTTGAGTCCGATGGGCGGGGCGGCCCACCGCCGACGGATGACGGCCCATCGCGGCGACGAGTTCGGCGGCGTGCCGTTGCGCCGAGATCCAGGCCGGATGCGACTCGAGGGCGATTACCTTCGCACCGCCGACGGATGCCGCGGTGCCTGGCTCCGTTGCGGGAACTGTCACAGTCACAATCCCTATTCCAGCCGTTCGCCGGACATGCCGATAGGGACCGAAGTCCCGACCGCGAGGGACCTCCGTTCGCCCCCGCTCGCGGCGTTCACCAGGGGTGATGCACGGAAGTGACCAAGGCCCCGGGCCGCTGTGTCTTTGCGCCCTTACCCGGTCGCGGGTTCCTGGGCAGCATGAAGTGTTCGAGCAGCCGTCGCAAAGGAGTTGGCCATGAGGTCGCTTATCGTCTGCGCTTCCCGATCACACGGCAACACCCGACTGGTGGCCGATCGGATGGCCGGGGTGCTGGATGCCGAGGTCGTCAGCCCCGAGTCCGTCGACCCCGGCACCGTCGGTGATTACGACCTCGTCGGTTTCGGGTCCGGGATCTACTACATGATGACCGACGCGAGGCTACGGAAATTGATCCGTCAGCTTCCGGCGACCGACCACCACACCGCGGCGTTCACGTTCTTCACCAGCGGGGCCCGCGAAATTCCGCTGGTGGGCTACCACAGGCCGATTCGGGAAAAGCTCGAGGAAAAGGGCTTCGAGGTGATCGGATCCTTCTCGTGCCGGGGGTTCGACACGGTCGGGCCATTCGGATTCATCGGCGGCATCAACCGGGGACGGCCCGACGATCACGACCTCGATCGGGCCGCGGCGTTTGCCGCCCGTGTTCGCAGACGCGCCTCCTCCGGAGGCCGCCAGCGACCCGGATCGAGGTCGTCCTCATGAACCAGATTGGCCTCACCCTGGTGATCTCAGCGGGCGTCGTGGCGGTGCTGCTGGCGCTGGCGTCGATCAGGGTGGTGCAGGAATACCAACGCGGTGTGCATTTCCGGCTCGGCCGGGTGATCGGCGTCCGCGAACCCGGTTTGCGGATCATCATTCCCATCATCGACCGCCTCTGGCGGATCTCCATGCGCATCGTGACCATGCCGATCCAGTCCCAGGGCATCATCACCCGCGACAACGTGAGCGTCGACATCGCCGCGGTCGCCTACTTCCGCGTCGTGGATGCCCGCAAGGCCGTCGTCGTCATCGAGAACGTCAACGCCGCCATCGACCAAATCGCACAGACCACCCTGCGCAACGTCGTGGGGCAACACTCCCTCGACGAGGTGCTGGCCCAAACCGAGAAGATCAACGGCAGCATCCGCCAGATCCTTGACGCCACCACGGTGGAATGGGGCGTGGAGGTCACCTTGGTCGAACTCAAGGACATTCAGCTCCCGGACAGCATGAAGCGCGCCATGGCGCGCGAGGCCGAGGCCGAGCGGGAGAAGCGGGCCAAAATCATTGCCGCCGAGGGGGAGGCGCGCGCGGCCGCCGCGCTCGGCGACGCCTCGGACACCATGATGAGGCACCCGCTCGCACTGCAGCTGCGCAACCTGCAGACGTTGCTCGAACTCGGGGTGGAGAAGAACACCACGATCGTGTTCCCCGCCCCGCTGATGACCGCGATCGGAGAGCTCACCGCCTTCTTGGCGCGCGAGACCGACGCGGCCGGCAGCGACCAACCCGGGGAGAAGCTGGTGCGGGCAGCGGCGCTGCCCTGAACGCCGCGTGCGGCCCGGTGACCTTTGGCCGTGTCAGCGGGCAGTACGGCTTGATCACCCCGGCCGGCTGAGTGCGTCGCCGCGGGTGCGCAGGGCACATCGGCGGCCCACCGGGGACCAAGGACCCTCGCAGGCATGTCGGTGCCCCGCGCAGACTGGCGCCATGGCCAACATGACAAAGCGGATCGCCCAGATCGGCGGGCTGCTCACCGTTCTGTACTGCGCGCGCAGGTACTACCGCAACTGGGGCGCGACCAAGGCCGAGTCGCAGATGCGATTTCCGGGCGACGCCTCGGTGAGCGATCCGGCGGTCCAGACCACCGAGGCGGTCGACGTCGACGCCCCCGTGCCCGCGGTGTGGTCCCGGTTGCTGCAGATGGGCCAGGACCGCGGCGAACGTGACGACGTCGATGAGCTGAGAAGCGCTGTCGGACAGGACAATAACGAGGGGTTGCGGGTCGGGGATGCCGTCCGGCTGGCTCCCGAGGGCTGGCTGGGGCTACCCGACGGGGTGACGTTGCGCGTCGCGGAGATCGTGCCCGAAAAGTACGTCGTGCTCAATGCCATGCGATCCGAGCCGCGTTGGAATGCGGTCCTGTCATTTCATCTGCAGCCGCATTGGGAAGACCGGGTGCGACTCCTCGCGCGCGCCCGAATCGGCCTGCGCTACCCGGGCGAAGTGTTCGTCCTGGAACTGGCGAGGCCGGCGATTTCGCTCGGGACCCGTGCGCTGTTGCTCGCGGTCAAGCGCCGGGCGGAGCGCGTCGAGCTGACGGAGTCGGTCCGCTCCTCTGCCGGGACGAATTGACGGGGTCGGACGATGAAATCGGTCCTCGTAGGAATCGACGGTTCGTCGGCGGCGATCGCGGCCGCGCTGTGGGGCATCGACGAGGCGATCACCCGCGGCGTGCCACTGCGACTCGTTTCCGTCGTCAAGCCGACGCATGAATCCCCGGAAGACTACGAGCGCGACGTCGCGCATGCCGAGAAGTCGCTCCAGCAGGCAAGACTCGCGATCGAGGCCACCGGAAAGTCAGTCGCGGTCGAGACGGACACGCCGCGCGGTCCCGCCGGGTCGGTGCTGGTGGAAGCGTCCGCGGCGGCCGACCTGATCTGCGTCGGTTGCGTCGGGATCGGGCGGTACGCCCGGTCCATCGTGGGTTCGACGGCGACGGAGCTCGCCGAGAAGGCGCAGTGCCCGGTGGTGGTCTTGCGGACCGGCTCGGATCAGCCACCGCCGGAAATCAACTGGATCGTGGTCCGGATGACGGACGCACCCGGTAACGACACCGTCGTGAATTATGCCGCCGCGGAGGCGAAGCTGCGCAGGGCTCCCATGCTGGTGCTCGGCGGGCGCCCCGAGGAGCTCACCGAGCACGCCGACGGCGCATTCGAACGCCGGGTGGCCCAATGGCAGGAAGGCTGTCCCGAGGTGCGGGTCTACCCGATCACCACGAAGCATGGCATCGCCAGCTACCTGAGCGCCAACGACGAGCGCGTTCTTCTCGCCGTCATTGGCGGGGACGAGGCCCGTCAGCTCCCGCAATTGGTCGGGCCGCAGGGGCATCCGCTCTTCCGCCACCCCGAATGCTCCGTGCTCGTCGTGCGCTAGCGGGCGCCGTGAAGATCACTCCCGGCAGCCGCCGGGCCGGCAGGGAACGGGTCCTGGTCGGTGCCGACGTCCCGGCGGCACGCCGCGTCAGCGTGTTGTTGCTGCTGTGCGTGGTGCTGTGGCTGGTGGTGTTGGTCGCGCGGGAACATCTCGGCTACGAACGCGTCGCCCCGGGCCGGTTCGGTTGGTCGGTGGCGCTGTTGGGCGCGGCCGCGCTGATCGCGCGCGGCATCTTCCTCGGCCGCCCGGTGACCACCGCGCACGCAATGTACGCGGCGGGCGCTGTGGGAGCCGGCTTGGGCGCGCATTTCCTGTCCTGGGCGGTACTGGGCAACGTCCTCATCGCCGGCAGTGGGCTGGCACTGATGCTCCCGACCACGGCCCGGCCACGGCCGGAGCTGCTGAGCCAGGTGTGGGAGCTGGTCAGCGCCACCCGGGGGGATCCCTTGGCGCCGTTTGCGATGCATTCGAGCAAGAGCTATCACTTCAACACCGACGGGACCGCCGCGATCGCCTATCGCACGCGGCTTGGCTTCGCCGTGGTCAGCGGCGACCCGATCGGCGATGCGGCCCGATTCGACGACCTCGCAGCCGATTTCGTCCGCATGTGCCGCGGCCGGGGGTGGCAGATCGTCGTGCTGGCCGCCGGCGAACGCCACCTTGGCCTGTGGCGCAGGGACACGGTGGGGCAGCCGCTGCTGTCGGTGCCGATCGGCCGTGATGTCGTCATCGACATCCGCCACTTCACCCTGCGGGGACGCCGCTTTCGCAACCTGCGCCAGGCGGTGCAGCGCACGCACAACTGCGGTGTCACGACGCAGTTCGTCGACGAACAAGAACTCGACGACGCGACGCGGGCCGAACTGACCGGGGTGCTGTACGCGGCGCACCGCGCGGCGCGCACCGACCGCGGGTTCTGCATGAACCTCGACGGGGCGCTGCAGGGCCGCTTTCCCGGTGTCACGCTGGGCATTGCGCGGGACGGGGTTGGGCGGGCGGTCGCGTTTCACCGATACCTGACCGCCGGCGAGGGATCCGAAGTCAGCCTCGACGTTCCGTTCCGCCGCCCGGACGCCCCCAACGGTGTCGACGAGCGGCTCAGCGTCGACATGATCGCGCACGCGAAAAGCGCCGGAGGACAGCGGCTTTCACTGGCATTCGCGGCGTTTCCGGAGATCTTCGAGGCCGCTCGACCGGGGCCGTTACAGCGGATCGCGCTCCGGCTGATCCACTTGCTGGACCCCCTGATCCGGCTGGAGTCCCTGTACCGCTACCTCCGCAAATTCCACGCGCTGTCGCAGCGGCGCTACGTGGTGTTGTGCGTTCACCACATTCCGGCCGCGCTGCTGGTCTTGCTGTCGCTGGAGTTCGTGCCGCGGCCACGCCACACGAGGTCGGGGTAGCGGCAGGATCACTGCACCGGCACACCGAAGCGGAACCGGCGGCCCGTGACGATCTCGGGAACGATCCGCACGTAGTGCGACTTGTCGTAGGACGTCCACGGCAGCACCTGGGCGCGCTCGGCTTCCTCGATCTCCTCGTTGGTGTGCAGGGAGCGCGCGGTGCCCTTGATGATCACGCTCCACCCCTCGGCGACATCGTGGTCGTCGACCTCGAACAGCACCCGGTTGTTGATCGCGGTGCTGACCAACTTGGTGCCCTCGGCGGTGCGGAACAGCACAGTGCGCCGCTGGACAACGTAATTGACCGGGAAGATCTCGGGTTGACCGCCAACGCTGGTGACCAGTCGGCCCAGCGTCACGCCCGCCAGGAGATCCCAGCATTCGTTCACCGGCAGGATGGAAACCCCATCATGAGTCAGTGACATCAGTCATCCCCTTCGTCGGCATCGCTACACACATCGTATTGCGGACGGCCGCCGGGGTCGGCGGCCGAAAGTCCCGCGGGGCCGGGACAAAGGTTGTCTACCCGGCCGGCCATGGCGTCGCACCGCGCAACGCCTAACGGACCCGCAGGACATCGCCCAGCGCCCGTCGTGGTGTCGCCGGCGGGAGGTGTTCCAGCGGAGGGGCCACCCCCACGCGGATCAGGACTTGCGGTTCGCCGCGCCCGCCGACGAGTTCGCGCACGATGTCGCGGCTGTCGTCCAGTTCGATGAGGTGGGTGAGCGGGCACGTCGCCATGCCGGCCGCCGTGCATTCGAGCAACACCGTCGACAACACTTCGCCGCACCGCAACACGTCGGACCTGGTGTCCTCAGGGGTCGACAGCACAAGGATTTTCGCCCAATCCGCCTTGACCTCGCCGCGCCGGTCCGCGTGGCTCCTGACCGGGAAGCTGCGGGCCACGTCGACCCGCCAGCTCTCCTTGTCGGAGGCCAGCGCGCTCGGAGGCATCCCCTCGGTCAACACGAAAGACGAGGTCCACCACTCGAGTTCGGCGTGATAGTACGAGTCGTCGCGGCGGAGCGCCTCGGTCAGTTGCGACGCCTCCACCAGCAGCGGCCGCACCTCATCACCCAGCACCTCCAGGCTGACCTCGGTGTCGTCGAAGGTGCCCCGCAGCGTGGGCTCGAACAGGTCCCAATACGTGGGACGTCCCAAGGGAAGTCGGTCGGTGCGCCGTTGCAGGATCGCCTCGGCCCGACGGCGCTGGGCCTCGGTGACGTGCTCGAGGGGGCTGAAGGTGATGGCGGCCAGCTGGTCGGGGTCGTCCGAGTCCGGAAACCGCTCGACTTTCGGCTCCCAGCCCGCGGCTGTCATGGCGACGCACAGGTGGTCCAGGACCGCGCCGCAGGACAGGATCACTTCCCGGCCGGAATAGTCGGTGGCCCCGATCGCCCGGTGCCGGTCGACGAACAGGCGCAGCGCACCGCCCTCGATCACCCAGCGCCAGGGCTGACTGTTGTGCACGGAGGGGGCGCGGCAGGCCAGCAGTACGGCCCGTTCGATCGTCTCGATGTCCGGTGTCGTACCCGTCACGACTGCCCCCCTGCTGAGTGCGTCCCGAAACCCGCCGCGCCCGTTGCGCTTCGCGGCTCAGACCGTGGACGCGTTCGTCTCCACATAGCTGACCACATCGGCCAGTGTCCGCAACGATGCGTAATCCGATTCCGGGATGTCGACGTGCAGCCGCTTGTGTATCCCGCGCAGAAAGCTCAGCCAGTCCATGGAATCCAGGTCGACCTGGTCGCGCAGCAGGACGTCGTCGCGAATGTCGTCGGGGTCGATCTCGGGGGCGATGGTCGTCAGCACCGACAACACCACGGCGCGAGTGTCTTCATTGGTCATTGCACATCACTTTTCTAGGAGGTCGGGCTGCTGGAGCAGCTCGTTGATGGCGGCGAGGAACAGCGCGCCCCGGTGCCCGTCGCTGGCGCGGTGGTCGGCGGCGAGCGTGGCCTGAACCGTCGTGACGACCCGGATCCCGCCGTCGATGACGCAGACCCGCTCGGCCGGCTGGCCGAAGCCGACGATCGCGACCTGCGGCGGGTAGATGACGCCGAAGACGGCGTCGACGCCCTGGTCGCCGAGGTTGGTGACCGTGATGGTCGGGTCCGACATCTCCGAACTGCGCAGCGAGAAGGACCGCGCCCGGGCCACCAGATCGGTGAGGTCGCCCATCAACTCGTCCAGCTTCTTCTCCGGGACGTCGTGGATGGCCGGCGCGACGAGGCCCCCGCCCCGCAGCGAGATGCCGACACCGACGTGAACTCCGGTGGCGGGCTCGAACCCCGCTTCCCGCCAGAATCCGTTGAACTCGGCGAACCGCTGGGCGGCGACACCGACGGCCTTCAGGAGCAGGACGGCCGGCAACACCCGTTCGTCGATGGACCGCTGCGCGTTCCTGGTCGTCAGCCAGGACAGCGCCTTTTCCAGCATGATCTCTTCGGAGAGATAGTAGTGCGGGATCTCCCGCTTCGACCGGCTCATCGCCGCGGCGATCGACTTTCGCATCTGCGCCGCGCGGTCGGCCGCCGTCGGCTTGGCCCCGGGCTGCGCGGCCGGCTTGGGCGCGACCGGCTTGGCCGCGGCCGCGTGCTCGACGTCGTTGATGGTGACGGCGCCCTGCGGTCCGGTGCCGCTCACCGCGTCGATGTCGACCCCGAGCGACGTCGCCAGCCGGCGCGCGGCGGGCGAGACCCAGCGGCGCCGCCCGGCGGCGGCCGGGGGAGCGCTGGGGGCCGGCGGCGGCTTCGGCGGCGCTGCCGCCGGTTTGGCGGGGGCCTGCGTCGACGGGCGGGGCACGGGCTGCTTCTCCGCCTGCTCGCCGGGCTCCGCCAGCGTGGCCAATGTCGTTCCCACCTGGACGGTTTCGCCGATCGGCACGACGAGCTCGTTGACGATGCCCTCCTGCCAGCATTCGACCTCGACCGCGGCCTTGGTGGTCTCGACGATCGCCACGACCTGGCCGCGAGTGACCTTGTCCCCGGGTTTGACCAGCCACTCGTTGAGGGTGCCCTCATCCATGTCGGAGCCGAGTGAGGGCATCTTGAATTCGATCACGACCGTTCTCCGAACAGGCTCTGCACGGCGGCGACGATCTTATGGGCCTGGGGCAGGGCGGCCTCTTCGAGGTGCTTGGCGTAGGGCATGGGCACTTCGTTGCTGCACACCCGGGCCACCGGCGCATCGAGGTCGTAGAACGCGCCCTCCATCACGCGTGCCGTGACCTCCGCGGCCAGGCTGCCGGTGCGCCACGCCTCGTCGACCACCACCGCGCGATGCGTCTTGCGCACGGAGTCCAGGATGGTGGCGTCGTCGAGGGGACGCAGCACACGCAGATCGATGACCTCGCAGTCGATTCCGGCCAGCGAGAGCTCGTTGGCGGCGTCGAGCGTCTTGGGCAGGCTCCCGCCGTAGGTGATCAGGCTGACGTCGGCGCCGCTGCGGCGGACCGCCGCCCGCGAGATGTCGGTCGGCGCGAGAGCGTCGACGTCCGTCGAGGTGTTGTAGAGCTGGACGTGTTCGAAGATCACCACCGGGTCCGGGTCGGCCAGGGCCGGACCGAGCATGCCGTACCCGTCCTCGACGGTGGCCGGGGCGAGGACCTTGATGCCGGGGATGTGGGCGTACCACGGCTCGAGGCTGTGCGAGTGCTGGGCGCCGAGCTGGCGCCCGGCGCCCGTCGCCATCCGGACGACGATCGGCACCGAGAACTGCCCGCCGGACATATGACGCAGGGCCGCGGCGGTATTGACGATCTGATCGAGCGCCAACAGGCTGAAGTTCACCGTCATGACTTCCACGATCGGTCGCAACCCGTTCAGCGCCGCGCCGATCCCGATGCCGACGAAGCCCAATTCCGAAAGCGGCGTGTCCCGAACGCGATCGGGGCCGAATTCCTCGAGCAGGCCCTTGGAGGCTGCGTATGTTCCCCCATACCGCCCGACGTCCTCGCCCATCAGCACCACGCGCGGGTCGTCACGCAGGGCGTCGCGCAGCGCGTCGTGGACTGCGGTCCGGTAGCTGGTCTTCATCGCACCGCCTCTTCCGTCAGCACGTCGCGTTCCAAATCCGCCACGTCCTCCCAGGTTCCGGCGTCGGCGAACGCCACCGCCTCCTCGATCTCGGTGGCGGCCGCGTCCTCGATCGCGCGCACGTCGGCGTCGGACAGCGTGCCATCGCCCAAGCACTTCTCGGTGAACGCCTGGATCGGGTCGCGCTCGCGCCACCGTTCGACCTCGGCCTTGTCCCGGTACAGTTCCGGGTCGAACATCGAATGCGCGCGGAACCGGTAGGTGCGGAATTCGATGAAGAACGGGCCGCCGGTGTCGCGGACGTGGTCGACGCCCTGCTGCGCGGCCGCATGGCACGCCTCGACATCCATGCCGTCGACGGCCAGCGTGGGGACTCGGTAGGCGGCCGCCTTGACGGTGAGGTCGGTCTGCGACTGGGCCCGGTCGAGCGCGGTGCCCATCGCGTAAAGGTTGTTCTCGCAACAGAACAGCACCGGCAGGTTCCACAGCGCCGCCATGTTCAACGACTCGTGAAACGCGCCTTCGGCCACCGCGCCGTCGCCGAAGTAGCAGGCGGTCACCCGCTTCTGCTGCAGCATGGCGTCGGCCAGCGCGATGCCCACCGCGAGCGGCAGGCCGCCGGCCACGATCGCGTTGCCGCCGTAGAACCGCCTGGCCGCGTCGAACAGGTGCATCGAACCGCCCCGGCCGCGCGAGCAGCCCTCCTGCTTGCCGAACATCTCGGCCATGATCGAGGGCATCGGGATGCCGCGCAGCAGCGCGTGCGCGTGCTCGCGGTAGGTCGCGACCACCGCGTCGTCGTCGGCGAGCGCGCGCAGCGACCCGGCGGCCACGGCCTCCTCACCGACGTACAGGTGGAGGAATCCGCGAATCTTGGCCGCGCTGTAGAGTTCCGCGCACTTCTCCTCCATGCGTCGCACGCGGACCATGTCCGACAGGAGCTCGTGGGCGAGTTTGGTATCGGTCATGACGGCACTCCTTGGGCCCGGGCGGCGGGTTGTCGCTCGATGGTGGAGGTGTCCCCCTCGGGTAGCCCGAGTTCTCGGGCCTTCAGCAGCCGCCGCATGATCTTGCCGCTGCTCGTGTGGGGCAAGGAGTCGACGAACTCGATCTCCTTGGGCGCCACGGTCGCCCCCAGTCGTTTGCGGGCGTGGCCGAGCAGCTCCAGCCGCAGGTCTTCGTCGGCCACCACGCCGTTCTTCAGCGTGACAAAGGCTTTCACCATTTCGCCGACCGTCGGGTCGGGTATGCCGATGACGGCCGCCTCGGCGACCGCGGGGTGGTCGGTCAGGGCGCTCTCCACCTCGAACGGACCGATCAGGTGTCCCGCGGACTTGATTACGTCGTCTTTGCGCCCGACGAACCAGAAATAGCCGTCGGCATCCTTTTTGGCGAGATCCCCGCTGAGGTACAGCCCGTTGGCGAAGGCGTTCCGGTATCGCTCCTCGGCGTGGAGGTAACCGCGGAACATCGACGGCCAGCCCGGCTTGAGCGCGAGCTCGCCCTCGACATCCGGTTCGTCGATCACCTCGACGGGTCCGTCGTCGTCGCGCCGCACGATGAATGCGTCCACACCGGGCAGGGGCCGGCCCATCGAGCCCGGCTTGATGTCGAACGCCGGCGTGTTGGCGATCATGATGCCGCCGGTCTCGGTCTGCCACCAATTGTCGTGAATCGGCAAGCCCAGCACTCGTTTTCCCCACCAGACGGCTTCGGGGTTGAGCGGTTCTCCGACGCTGGCGATGAAGCGCAGCCGCGGAAAGTGGTATTGCGCGGGCAGTTCCGGTCCCGCCTTGATGAGCATTCGGATGGCCGTCGGCGCGGTGTACCACACCGACACCCCCTGGTCCTGCAGGATGCGATACCAGCGTTCGGCGTCGAAGTCCGCCTCGTCGACGATGGACGTGACCCCGTGCAGCAGCGGGCTGATGATGCCGTAGGACGTGCCCGTCACCCAGCCCGGATCGGCTGTGCACCAATAGGTGTCGTCGGGATGAAGGTCAAGTGCGTACCGGCCGGTGACGTAGTGCATCGCGACGGCGCCGTGCACGTGGATGGCGCCCTTGGGCGTGCCCGTGGTGCCGCTGGTGAAGTGCAGCAGAGCCGGGTCGTCGGCGGTGGTGGGCTCGATCGGTGGGTTCTCGTCGGCCGCGTCCACCCACTGCCGGAAGTCGAGCGTGTCCGGCGGGACGCCGTCACCCTGACCGTCGTCGACGACGAAGACGTGCCGCACCGAGGGCAGCCGGTCGCGGATCTTGGCGACCTTGCGCTGATAGAGCGCCCGGGTGGTCACCAGGACGTCGGCTTGCCCGATGTTGACCCGGGTGGCGATCGGCTCTGGCCCGAAGGCCGAGAACAGCGGTGAGACGACGCTTCCGTTGCGCAGCGCGCCCAGCATCGCGATGTAGAGCTCGGGGGTGCGGCCCATCAGGGTGAAGACGCGCGCGCCCTTGGTGATGCCCAGCGAGCGCAGCGCGCTGGAGAATCGCCGGGCCAGCCGCCCGAGCTCGGCGTAACTGAGGTCGTGGGTGGCGATCGCGCCGTCCACCGGCCTGTCGGCGACGAACCGCAGGGCCGTGCGCGTCGCGGCCGGGCCGCCGGCGTGCCTGTCCAGGGCGGCGTAGGCGATGTTGCACAAGCCTGGCCCCATGCCCTCGCACAGATTCGGTACATCGGACCAGTCGAACCGGGCGCGCTCGTGCTCGTAGTCGGTGAGGTTGGGCCGGACACGGGAGTCGGCGGCCGTTTTGTGGATGACGTCCATAACAGGGTCCTCAGGGGTGCGTGGGTCGTCTTCATCGTTTGCTCCGCGGCGACGGCGCAATAGAGACAAAGGTCATCAGTCGCGGCGGCCGTCCCGCGGGCCCTATGACCCGACCCAGGGGACCAAGGACCCTGGCGCGCGTTGCCCGCATGCCCGAGGGTCCAAGTAAGACAGGAGAGGCGACGGCAATGACCCCAACGATGGTCGACAACAAAGTGCTCACCCGTGGGGTGGAGCTCGCGTGCCGGGCACCCTCGCTGCACAACAGCCAGCCTTGGCGATGGATCGCCGGCGGTCCGACCGTCGACCTCTTCGCCGACCCCGGCCGCGTGGTGCCCTCGGCCGACAGCTCGGGCCGCGAGTCGATCATCAGCTGCGGCGCGGTGCTCGATCACTTCCGGGTCGCGATGGCCGCCGAGGGGTGGGAGACCGAGGTAGACGAGTTTCCCAATCCCAACAACCTCGATCACCTGGCCGCGATCGACTTCGCCACCGCCGACTACGTCGGCGTAGCCCGACGAGACCGCGCCGCGGCGATCGTGCGCCGCAGGACCGACCGGCGCCCGTTCGGTGCGCCCAGGGGTTGGGCGTCGTTCGAGCCGGTGCTGCGCAGCGCCTTCGACCCCGACCTGGCCCGCCTCGACGTACTGGCCGACGACGCACGGCCGCGGCTGGTCGAGGCCGCCCGCCTCAACGAGGCGTTGCGCCGCTACGACGACGACTATCAGCACGAATTACGTTGGTGGACGGCGCCGGGCAGGCACGACGACGGCATACCCGAAGCGCTGGTGAACCAGACGCGCGCCGTCGACGTGAACCGCCAGTTTCCCGACGAGGAGCACACCCGCGCGAGTTCGGCGGGTCCTCAGGATCAGGCGAAGGTGCTCGTGCTGTCCACACCCGGGGACAGCCGTGCGGACGCCTTCGGCTGCGGCCAGGCGCTTTCGGCGGTCCTGCTGGAGTGCACCATAGCCGGCTTCGCGACCTGCACCGTGACGCACGTGACGGAGCTGCGACCCAGCCGGAACATGATTTTCGAACTCATCCCCGATGCCGAAGCGGTACCCCAGGTATTGATCCGCGTCGGCGCCGCACCCCCGGGCCGGGGGGCTCCGGAACCGACTCCGCGGCGGGGGATAAGCGACGTCTTGGAGATGCGCCAATAGTACGAGTCCGGTTACGCCCCAATACTTTTGAAGGGAGACGACATGCACGCCAATAAGGGGGACTGGCTCGTCATCAAGAGCGGAACGATCGGCCGCCCGGATGTGCGCGGGTTGATCACCTCGGTGCGTTCGCCGAACGGTGAACCGCCCTACCGCGTCCGGTGGCTGGCCACCGGGGAGGAAGCAACCGTGTTCCCGGGCCCCGACGCGATCATCGTCACGGCCGCGGAGCAGAAAGCCGCCGACGAGCGGGCCCTGTCCCGGTTCACCGCGATACAGGCCGCCATCCGGGACCGGGCTCGGGGCGCGTAGGAAGCCAAATGCCTTCCACCACAGACGGATGTCCGTCGCCGACCGATTCCGACGTCGACGAGCTCGCGTACACGTTCCTGCACTCGCCGTATGCCGGCGACACCTATGTCGACTGGTGCCTGGACCGGCGCCTGGAGGGCTTCCTCCGCAACCGTGGGCTGGTCCGTCTGGTCGAGGACGGCGACGCCTACGACCTCATCCTCAACCGCGTCATGGTCTACATCGGCGAGCTGCGCCGACGAAGCTGAGCCGACGAACGACCCGCAAGCCCGGGACTTCGGTCCCTACCGCCGGTTACGCCGGTGCGGTCGGATGGATTCGTCGAGGTCGATCCGAGGCCAGTCCGAAGACGTGAGGAGATCCCCATGCCCCCCCTCACCGTCCGCCGCCCAGGCGTAGTCCAACGGGCACTGAACGCGGTGTGTGATGACCAGAGCCGCTGACGCTGCCCGGCGCTCTTCGCCACGGCGCGTGTTCCGCGACCGCGGTGAGGCCGGCCGGGTCCTGGCGAACCTCCTCGGCGCCTACCGCGATCGGCCCGATGTGATCGTGCTGGGGCTGGCGCGCGGCGGCATCCCCGTGGCGTGGGAGGTGGCGGCGGCGCTGCGTGCGCCGTTGGACGCCTTCATCGTGCGCAAGCTCGGCGCCCCCGGCCACGAGGAGTTCGCCGTGGGAGCGTTGGCGAGCGGGGGCCGCGTCGTGGTCAACGACGACGTCGTGCGGGGTTTGCGGATCACCCCGCAGGAATTACGCGCCGTCGCCGAACGCGAAGGCCGGGAACTGATCCGGCGCGAGGCCGCCTACCGCGACGGCCGCCCACCCGTGGACGTGGCCGGCAAGACGGTCATCCTTGTCGACGACGGATTGGCCACCGGCGCAAGCATGTCCGCGGCGGTGCAGGCGCTTCGCGAAGCCGAGCCGGCCCACATCGTCGTCGCCGTGCCGGCAGCGCCCGAGTCGACGTGCCGGGAATTCGCCGGCCTGGTCGACGATGTCGTATGCGCGAGCATGCCCACCCCGTTCCTCGCGGTCGGGGAGTCGTTCTGGGATTTCCGCCAGGTCACCGACGAGGAGGTGCGCCGGCTGCTGGCCACCCCGACGACCGGGGCGCCGACGAGCGCCGCGGCGCACACGCCCGCCGAGCTGATCGACCGGGCGGCCGTCGACGCGCCCGCGGGGGTCCCCCCACGCGAGACGCTCGATGAGCTGATCGGCGATGCGCGCATCGTGCTCATCGGTGAAAGCTCGCACGGCACGCACGAGTTCTACCAGGCCCGCGCGGAGATCACGAAGTGGCTGATCGAGGAGAAGGGTTTCTGCGCCGTCGCGGCCGAGGCCGACTGGCCCGACGCCTACCGGGTGAATCGCTACGTCCGCGGCATCGGGGACGACACGAGCGCCGAGGAGGCGTTGAGCGGTTTCGAGCGCTTTCCCGCCTGGATGTGGCGCAACACCGTCGTCCGTGACTTCGTCGAGTGGTTGCGCACCCGAAACCGGCGGCACGAGAACAACGGCCAGCGGCAGGCCGGGTTCTACGGACTGGATCTCTACAGCCTGCACCGGTCGATGCACGAGGTGATCGCCTACCTCGACAAGATCGACCCCAGGGCGGCGGCGCGGGCACGCGAACGCTACGCCTGCTTCGACCACGCCTCGGCGGATGACGGTCAGGCGTACGGGTTCTCGGCGGCCTTCGGCGCCGGCCCGTCGTGTGAGACCGAAGCGATCGATCAGCTGGTCGACATCCAGCGCAATGCGTTGGCGTATGCGCGCCGCGACGGACTGCTCGCCGAGGACGAGTTGTTCTACGCCCACCAAAACGCCCAGACGGTGCACAACGCGGAGGTGTACTACCGGGCGATGTTCAGTGGGCGGGTCACCTCGTGGAACCTGCGGGACAAGCACATGGCGCAGACGCTCGAGGCGCTGCTCAAGCATCTGGACCGCCACCAGCAGGTGCCGTCGGCGCGAATCGTCGTGTGGGCACACAACTCCCACGTCGGGGATGCGCGCGCCACCGAAGTGTGGTCCGACGGACAGCTCACCCTCGGCCAACTGGTCCGGCAGCGGCACGGCGACGAATCACGTCTGATCGGCTTCAGCACCTACTCGGGCACGGTCACAGCGGCGAGCGACTGGGGCGGCATCGCCGAACGCAAGGTCGTCCGCCCGGCGCTCAACGGGAGCATCGAAGAACTCCTGCACGAGACGGGCAGGGGCGAGTTCCTGGTGTCGCCGCACCTGGGCTCGGGGGCCGCGGAGCCGCTGGGCGCGGTCCGGTTGGGGCGCGCCATCGGCGTGATCTACCGGCCCGAGACCGAGCGGCAGAGCCACTACTTCCATGTCCGGCCGGCCGACCAGTTCGACGCGATGATTCACATCGACCGATCCCGGGCGCTGGAACCCTTGGAGGTCACCAGCGTGTGGGTCGCGGGCGAAACGCCCGAAACGTACCCGAGCGGTCTGTAGGGGGCAACGAAAGACATGGAGACGCCTGCCGAGTGGGGTGAGGACCGCGCGCAGATCGTGACGCTGACCATGAATCCGGCGCTCGACATCACGACGAGCGTCGGCGTGGTGCGGCCGACCGATAAATTGCGCTGCTCCGCGACTCGTTACGACCCGGGCGGAGGAGGTATCAACGTGGCCCGGGTCGCGCGGGTCCTGGGAGCCTCGGTGCTGGCGGTGTTTCCCGCGGGCGGCTCGCACGGCGGGCTCGTCACGAGCCTGCTCAGCGACGCGGAGGTGCCGTTCCGGCGGATTCCGATCAGCGCGCAGACGCGGGAGAGCTTCACGGTCAACGAGACCAGCACCGGCCAGCAATACCGGTTCGTCCTGCCGGGCCCGGAGCTGACCGTTGCGGAGCAGGAGCGGTGCCTCGACCTGCTGAAGATCGCGGCCGAATCGGCCGGCTTCGTCGTGGCAAGCGGCAGCCTGCCGCCGGGTGTGCCGGCCGACTATTACCAGGGCGTCGCCGATATCTGCCAACAGCTGGGCGTGCCACTCATTTTGGATACGTCCGGCGGCGGCTTGCAGCACATCTCCTCCGGGGTGTTTCTGCTCAAGGCGAGCGTGCGGGAACTCAGGGAATGCGTCGGCCGCCGGCTCGCCACCGAGCCAGAGCAGTTCGCCGCCGCCCACGAGCTGATCGAGAGTGGTCGCGCACAAGTGGTGGTGGTATCCCTCGGTCCTTACGGGGCGCTGTTGGCGACACGCCACACCAGCCACCGGTTTTCGGCGATACCGATGCGCGGCGGCAGCGGCGTCGGTGCGGGCGACGCGATGGTTGCCGCGATCACCGTGGCCCTCAGTCGCGGCTGGCCGCTGGCGAAGTCCGTGCGATTCGGAATCGCCGCCGGCACCGCGAAGCTGATGACCCCCGGCACGGAGGTCTGCGAGCGCGCCGACGTGGAGCGGTTGTTCGACCTCGTCGGCGAGCCCAACGACGTCACCGACATCGGGACGAACGGCATCCGGGCTGAGGCCTAACGGCCCCTCCGCGACGGATGCGGGGCGCAATACCCTGACAGCAGCGATGAGAATCAATCAGGAGCCGACATGACGGAGCTGGACGCGAAGTCGGTGGTCGTGGGCATCAACGGCTCGCAAGCCGCGGTGAACGCCGCCAAATGGGCGGTCGACGAGGCGGTGAGCCGGCAACTGCCCCTGCGCCTCGTGTATGTCATCGCCGGCCGCGAGGCGCCGGGCGGGTCGGCGCCCACTTCCGAATGGGCACTCGAGCGCGCGGAAGTGGCGCTGTCGCAGGCCGAGTGGGCCCTGCAGAGGGTGGCGAAGCCGGTCGACGTGGAGACCGCGATCCTCTCGGGGGACCCGGCGCAGGTGCTGGTGGGCCAGTCCCAGGACGCGGCGCTGGTCTGCGTCGGCACCGCCAGGCGCGGCTGGGCCTCCGACGGGCTGTTGGGCCCCACCGCGGCGGGTCTGGTGGCACACGCGCACTGCCCGGTGGCCGTCATCCGCACCAATCCCGACGGATCGCCGACGCAGCTTGGCGTGATCGCCGTGGTGCTCAACGACGACCCCGACAACGACGAGGTCGTGCACCAGGCCATGGAGGAGGGGCGGCGTCGCCACGCCACCGTGCGCCAGATCGACCGGCGACTCAACAGCTGGGTCCGCCGCTATCCGGATGTCCACGTGCAGACCGTCGCGGCGGGGACCGGTGCGAAATCCGGCGAAAAGCCGGGTGGCGCAATTGAACTGGCGGTGGTGGGCAGCGCCGACGCCGACGAGATGGTGGGGCTGGCCACGCCGAACTGCCATCCGATCGTCGGCTATCCCGACTGCTCGGTACTTGTGGTCCGCCACTAAGAGACCGATGTCCGAGTCAGCCAGGACCCAGTCGATCGTCGCCGGCATCGATGGCTCCAAGGCGGCGATCCGCGCGGCCCTGTGGGCGGTCGACGAGGCGGTGAGTCGGGGCGTTCCGCTGCGTCTCCTGCACGCGACCGAGCGCGACGACGCCCCCGAACACGCGGAACTGGCGGTTCGCCAGGCGGTGACGGCGGTCCGGGCGGCGGGCAAGCCGGTGCTGATCGAGACGGAGGTCGTCGCCGGGCCCGCGGTCGGGTCGCTGATCCGCTCGTCGGCGTCGGCGGCCATGGTCTGCGTGGGAGCCGTGGGATTGCGGCACTTCCAACCGGGCCGGGTCGGCTCCACGGCCGCGGCCCTGGCCGTGTCCGCGCGCTGCCCGGTGGGGATCGTCCGTGGCCGAGACGGTCACCGCCCGCAACCCGGGGACAAAGCCATCGTCGAGATCGACGGGTCCGCGGACCCTCATCTGCTCGATGCCGCCATCGACGAGGCCCTGCTGCGTGGCGCCCGCCTGGAGGCGGTCATTTCGCGACGGATCGGCCCGGTGGAGCGCGGTCTGGGGGTCAGCGAGGCCGATCGCCAGGCGCTCGCCGACCTGGAACGCCGGCTGGCCCTGTGGAAGCGGCGCCATCCGCAGCTGCGGCTCGAGCCGGTCGCGGTGCACGTCGGTCTGCTGGAATACCTGGCCGGCCCGCGCGGGCCGGCCGGCTTGGTGATTGTCGGCGCCCACAATCGTGCGCATGTCGCCGAACTCGTCGGACCGGTCGGCAGCTCGGTCATGCAGGACGCCAACTGTTCGCTGTTGGTCGTCAATCGGCAACACTTGTGAGCTTGGACGATGATGAATATGTGATATTGAAGGTCCTATGACCGGCGAAAGGGCTCGTAATGGTTAAGGTTTTCCTGGTCGATGACCATGAGGTCGTGCGGCGGGGGCTCGCCAACCTGCTGGCCTCCGACCCCGAGCTGGAAATCGTCGGTGAGGCGGGCTCCGTCTCCGAAGCCAAGGCGCGGATACCGGCGCTGCGACCCGACGTGGCCGTGCTTGACGTGCGGCTTCCCGACGGCAACGGCATCGAGCTGTGCCGTGACCTGGTGTCCGATCACCCCGACCTGCGGTGCCTGATGCTGACGTCGTTCACCTCCGACGAGGCGATGCTCGAGGCCATCCTGGCCGGCGCCAGCGGCTACGTCGTCAAGGACATCAAGGGTATGGAGCTGGCCCACGCCATCAAGGAGGTCGGCGCCGGAAAATCCCTGCTGGACAACCGGGCGGCGGCCGCGCTGATGGCGAAACTGCGCGGTGCGGCCGAACGCGAAGACCCGCTGTCCGGACTCACCGAACAGGAGCGGACGCTGCTTGGCCTGCTCAGCGAGGGCCTGACCAACAGGCAGATCGCGGCCCGGATGTTCCTCGCCGAGAAGACGGTGAAGAACTACGTGTCGCGGTTGCTGGCCAAGCTCGGTATGGAGCGCCGCACCCAGGCGGCGGTGTTCGCGTCGAAGCTGGACCAACAGTCCGGCCATTCCCAGACACCGGCGGCGCCGCCCGAGTAGCGGGCGACCACAAAACGCCACGCGAGCGACGCCGACTCTTCGCTTGGGCGCTTGCCGAGTTGCGACTAGGCTGGTCTGACCATCGGTCATGGCGCCGTGTCTAAAGCAGCTGGGAGGTCGGTCGCAATGACGAGCGACGAGAAGGGCTCGGCGTTCGCCGAACTCGGCCAGCGCGGCCTGGTAGGCAGAATGCACCAGCAGCTCGACGAGTTGCTGGCGGCGCGCGACCAGATGGAGCAACTGCTGCGGGTCATCGTCGAGATCGGCGCGGGCCTCGACCTCGACGCCACCCTGCACCGGATCATCGGCGCGGCCAGGAGGCTGACCTCCGCCCCCTACGGCGCCCTGGCCATCCGCGATCCCGAGGGCAACCTCCTCTCCTTCGTCCACGAGGGAATGGACGCCGACACGGTGGCCCGCATCGGGCACCTGCCGGTCGGCAAGGGACTGTTGAGCCTGTCGCTGCTGGACACGCCGGCCCTACGGATGGACGACCTCACCGCCCACCCCGCCGCCGTGGGGTTCCCCGAACACCACCCGCCGATGCGCGGCTTCCTCGCCGTGCCGATCACCATCCGACACAGTGTGTTCGGCAACCTGTACCTCACCCACGTCGATCCGCAGCGGGTGTTCTCCGAGTCCGACGAGGTGGCCGCTCGCGCGCTGGCGTTCGCCGCCGCGGTCGCCATCGACAACGCGCAGGTGTTCGAACGCGAGCGGACGGCCGCCAAGTGGATGGAGGCCAGCCGCGAAATCACGACCGCGCTGCTGTCCAGCGCCGAGCCGCACCGGCGCCCCCTGCAGTTGATCGCCGAACGCGCCCGGACCCTGACCGATGCCGAGCAGGCGATCGTCCTGGTGCCGGCCGATCCCGACCTGCCCGACGAGGAGGTCGAGACGCTGTTGGTCTCGGCGGCGGTGGGGGTGCACGCCGCCGAGGTGGTCGGCCAACGGGTCCCGGTGGACGCGTCGACCAGCGGCGCCGTCTTCCGGTCCGGCGAACCGCTGATCACCGAGACCTTCCGGTATCCGATTCAGGCCTTCACCGATGTCGGGCAGCGTCCGGCCATCCTCATGCCGCTGCGCGCCCACGACGAGGTCGTCGGCGTGATCGCCATCGCCCGCGGCAGCCACGAGCCGCCCTTCGACGAGAGCTACCTCGATCTGGTCAGCGATTTCGCCACGCACGCCGCGATAGCGCTCGTGCTCGCGTCGGCTCGTGAGGACGCGCGGCAGGTGACCATCCTCGCCGAGCGTGAACGGATCGCGCACGACCTGCACGACCACGTCATCCAGCGGCTCTTCGCCGCCGGCATGGATCTGCAGGGAACGCTCGCACGGGCGCGCTCCCCGGAGGTGTCCGACCGGCTCAACCGCACGCTCGACGATCTCCAAACCATCATCGAGGAAATCCGCACCACAATCTTCCAGCTGAAATCCCCGCCCGGTAAGAACGACTTCCGGTATTGCATCCAGCAAGTGATCGCCGACCTGACCCAGAACCGTGACATCGTCACCACCCTGCGCATGCACGGACCGATGACCGCCGTCGGCGGTGGGCTTGCCGACCACGCCGAAGCGGTGACCACGGAGGCCGTCAGCAACGCCCTGCGTCATTCGGGCGCGTCGCGGCTGACCGTCGAGATCAGCGTCGCCGACATGTTCGTCCTCGACATCATCGACAACGGCTCCGGCATACCTGACGGCAACACGCGCCACAGCGGTCTGGCCAACATGAAGCGCCGCGCCGAGCAACTCGGCGGTGCGTGCGAGATCACCGGGCCGCCGGAGGGCGGTACCCGGGTCCACTGGGTGGCCCCGCTCATCGATCAGTAGCGAGCGTCCGCGGCGGGACCAATGCGGACGGTCGAGGGGTCTAACGGCCCTGCCCAATCCCGTCGGCCCGCGATTAACCTCGGGCAGGTGAGTGATCGCCCGGTGGAGGTCGCCGCCACGGCGCGGCTGCTCGACGGGCGCCTGATTTCGCTGCGTCCCCTCACCGTCGCCGACGCCGACGCCGTCTTGGCGCTCCACGAACACCTGTCCGACCATGACCGGTACTTCCGCTTCTTCACGCTGCAGCTGTCGCCGCTGCACGAGCTCGTCGGCAAGCTGACCGAGCCCGCGGACGGGCTGTACGCGCTGGGCGCCTTCGACGCCGATCGGCTCATCGGGGTGGCCCATTGCATCGTGGTCGAGGACCCGAAGGTCGCCGAGGTCGCGATCGTGGTCGCCCACCAAGACCATTCGGTGGGCGTGGGCACGGCGCTGCTCAAGCATCTGGCTCCCGTCGCCCGGGCGCACGGAATCGCGCGGTTCATCGCGGACGTCCTCGGCGAGAACCACCTCATGCTCACGGTTTTCTTCGATCTCGGCTGGCCTTGCCGGCCAATCGATTACGGTTCGATTCGCCATCTCGAGATCGACCTACCCGAACTGGACGAGGTGCCGGCATAGAGGAGTGGACGATGACACAAGATGCCAAGAAACACGGAGTGCTGGTGTGCGTCGACGGGTCGGCGGCCTCCGACGCCGCCGTCGCCTGGGGCACCCGTGAGGCCGTCATGCGCGGATTGCCCATCACGCTGATGCACGCCGTCCCGCCCGTCGTGGTGGGCTGGCCGGTGGGCCAGTTGTACGCGGACATGCCCGAATGGCAGCAAGACAGCGCTCAACACGTCATCGACCAGGCCCGCAAGGTGCTCCGCGCCACCCTGGGCGATTCCGAACCACCCGAAGTACGCACGGAGACGGTGTATTCGGCCATCGTCCCGGCGTTGATCGAGGCCTCCAAGGATGCCTGGATGCTCGTCGCGGGAAGCCAGGGCCTCGGTGCGCTCGGGCGCCTGCTGCTCGGTTCGGTGACCGCTGGGCTCCTGCACTACGCGCACTGCCCGGTCGCGGTCATCCACTCCGAGGAGGGGGCGGTCCCGGACTCGACCGCCCCGGTGGTGCTGGGCATCGACGGGTCGCCGGCGTCGGAAGCGGCGACCGCCCTGGCCTTCGACGAAGCGTCACGCCGGGGAGTCGGGCTGGTGGCGCTGCACGTGTGGAGCGACGTGGGGGTGTTCCCCATCCTCGGCATGGACTGGCATGACCGGGAGAAGGAGGGGCAGGAGATCCTCGGCGAACGCCTGGCCGGCTGGCAGGAACGCTATCCCGATGTGCACGTCGAGCGGAAGCTGTTCTGCGACAAGCCATCCGAGTGGCTGCTGCAGGAGTCCGAACGCGCTCAACTGCTGGTGGTCGGTAGCCGCGGGCGGGGCGGATTCCCCGGCATGCTGCTCGGCTCGGTGAGCTCCGCGGTGGCGCAGTCGGCCCGCATACCGGTGCTGGTCGTCCGTTGACGAAGAGAATCGACGGCGTTGAAGGAGGCTTGCGATGATCGAACTGCTGGAAGACATGCCGGAGAAAGTGATCGGCATCCGCGTGTCGGGCCGGCTGCGCGGTGACGAGCTGCGTGACTTCAGGCCCGAGATCGACCGGGTGCTACAGACGGGCGAGGTCAGGATCGTCGAGGTGATCGAATCCGATTACGAGGGATTCGGGCGCGGCGGATTCCTCGAGGATCTCAAGCTCGGCTTCGGCACCGTGCTGCCGCACCATTCGGCGTTCAAACGGATCGCGGTGGTCTCCGACAAGGACTGGGTGGCCCCCGTCCTGCACGCCCTGGCGTGGATGGTCCCCGGCGAGATCGCTGTGTTCGGCCTCGACGAACTCGAGCGCGCCAAACAATGGGCGGCCGGGTAACCCGCCCGCTCGGTCGCGTCCGACTCAGTCGCGTACGACGAGCACCGAACAGCCCGAGTGGCCGTTCGGACGCGCGGTGACCGGCCCGACGATCCGCGCGACCTTGTCGGCCTCGTCGCTGCCCACCACCGCGAGTTGAACGGGCTCGGATGTGTGCGTGAGGAATTCGGCGGGTCCGCGCCGTGCCGCGGCGGGCTGGACGTGCACCTCGCGATGCTTCGACACCCACGGCCCGAGCCGATGATTCAGCTGCTCGTAGGGAATCTCGCCGAGGCCCCACCGCCAGACCCCCATCGCCAGGATGGGTGCTTCCCGAAGGCGCGCCTGGTGGAAGGCGTGCTCGAGCACCGCGTCGTTGGTGGCCGATTCGTCGACCGCAACGGCGACATATCCGCCATCGGGCTGCGTCGCGTCATGGTTGGTGCGGATGATGGCCACCGGGCAGTTCGCCTTCTGCGCCACGGTGTCCGCGGTCGAGCCGAGGACCTTGCGGGCCATCCAGCCCGTCCCCACCGACCCCACGCAAACCATTGCGGCGTTGCGTGATTCGTCGACCAAGGCACTCTCCGGGGAACCGCGCACCACGTCGCATTCGATTTTGACCGGCTTACCCGTGGCCTGAATCGCCGCATCGGCGGCGCGCAACGACGCCTGCGCGTACTGGATGTCCAGACTGTCGTCGCCCGCCGTGTCCGCGGGCCGCTCGGGGACGGCGTGGATGAGCCGCAGCGGGACGTTGCGGCTGACGGCCTCGTCGACGGCCCATTTGGCCGCGTTGATGGCGGCGTCCGAGCCGTCGATACCCACCACGATCCGCCGCGACGACTGCGGATTGCTCATCGAGTCCTCCTGTATGACTGGCCATCGGGCGCCTGGGCCCGTCACTGGCCACGTTATGAAAAGACGGGCTCGGTCCAGCAGGGCCGTTCGACCCCGGTTCCGGGGCATTGGTCACCTGGGGTCAGGCGACCTGGACGGTGTGCCCGGGCAACAGGTGTTGCATACGGCCGCGGCATTCCACCGCGATCGACGCGCTGTTGCCCGCCTCGGAGGTCAGGTCGGCCGCCCGGCCGCTGACCCGGAGGTGCAGCCGCTGGCCCCGGTATACGAACGGGAACTCGATGGGATCCAGCGCTTTCGGCCACTGCGGGCTCAGGATCAGCCGGTCGTTGCGGGTTTCCAGTCCGGTGAAGCAACGTTGCAGCAGGTCGATGCTGCCGGTCATCGCGGCCAGGTGTATCCCCTCCGATGTGGTGCCGCCCTGGATGTCGACGATGTCGGAGGCCAGTACCTGCACGAAGTACTTCATGGCGTGATGCCGGTTGGCGCGGGTGAGAACCCACGAATGGACGAGCGCGCTGAGCGTCGATCCTTCCGAGGTGCGGGCGAGGTAATAGTCCACGGTTTCCGGAATGCGCTCGGGCGCAAAGCGGTAGCCGAGCCGGCCGAACATGGCGAGCAACTCATCCGACGAGAGCAGGTAGAACAGCATCAGCACGTCGGCCTGCTTCGACGCCTTGTAGTTGTTCACGCTGTCGTTCTCGGCCTCCAGGATGCGGTCGAGCCGCTGGATGTTCCCGTAGCGCTGCCGGTATTGCTCCCAATCCAGCTCGGCCAGTTGGGAATAGCCTTCGAACTGGCTGATCACGTTGTCGTGGAAGGGGACGAACATGCGCCGCGTCACGTGATCCCACCGGCGCAGCTGGTCGCTGGTGAGATCGATCTTCCGGACGAGGTCGAGACGATCCCGCAGCGGAAGCAAGTCCAGGGCGTCCATCGCCCGCAGGATCACCCAGACCGCCATGACATTGGTGTACGCGTTGTTGTCTATCCCGTCGTACTCCTTGCCGGGGTAGCCGGAATGGAATTCGTCGGGGCCGATGATTCCGTTGATCGTGTAGCGGCCGCGACTCTCGTCGAAGCCGGCAAGCCCGACCCAGAAACGCGCGATCTCGACCAGCATCTCGGCGCCGTAGTCGACAAGAAACTGGCGGTCCCCGGTCACCTGGTAGTGCTGCCAGGTGTTGTAGGCGATGGCGAGACCGACATGGTGTGCGCGGGCGCTGGCATCCGGATTCCACCGCCCGGACTGCGGATTGAGGTGCAGTTCCTGGCTCACCTCGCGCCCGTCGCTCCCCGATTGCCAGGGATACATCGCGCCCAGGTAGCCGGCTCGGCGCGCCGCCCGGCGGGCCTCGGGGAGCCGCCGATAACGGTAGAGCAGAAGCGACCGGGCCACGTTGGGCATGCGCACGCTGAGCACAGGGGAGACGAAAAGCGAGTCCCAAAAGACGTGTCCGCGGTATGCCTCGCCGTGCAGCCCGCGCGCGGGGACTCCGGCGTCGAGCTCGGCGGTGTGCGGTGAGATCGTCTGCAGCAGGTGCACCAAGTGCAGCCGGAGGACGCGCAGCGCGTCGGCGCCGCCGGTCAGGCCGATGCTGCATTGCTCCCACAACAAATCCCAGGCCCGGGCGTGCTGACGATGCAGTTCGGCGTACCGGTCGGCGGCGTCGAGGTGCAGCTGGGCGGTGCTCGCCGGCTCCGAGATCGCGCCGTCCCTGCCCGTGAAGATCGTCGCGATCTTCTCGCAGGTGACCGATTGCCCGGCGGCCAGCTCCACCGCGATGTCGTGACCGCCACGGTCGGCTTCCCGCACGAATTTGTACCGCGCATCGGCGGGTGTGTCGCCGCTCCATACGGTGTTGCGCGCGGCCACCGCGATGGCGATGCGCGACTGCGACGTTTCGGTGCGCAATATCACCGAGTCGGTCGCGGTTTCGTCGATCACCGGCGACACGAGGTGCGTGCTCGACAACGAGCGGTAGCGCTCGACCATGGTATTGCGCACGCTGCCGTCCAGCAGCGACCGGAACTCGACGGTGCCCGACCAGTTCTCCGCGGTGATCGTCGTCCGCATGGCGAGCACGTGTGGCTGGTCCATGGATGCGAACCGCTCTTGGGTCATCGTGGTGATCTGGCCCGCACCGTCGCGGAATCGCATCGTGCGGATCAACGTCGCGTGCCGCAGGTCGAAAGTCTGTCGGTAGAACAACAACTCGGTGTCGTCGACGTGAAACCACGGCCCGTCGTTGATCCGGAATGTCAGCGACAACCAGTTGGGTAGGTTGACCAGGCTCTCGTTCTCGACGGTTCGGCCCGCGATGCGATCGGCCAGCGTGTTGTAGACGCCGGCCGCGTATGTCCCCGGGTAGTGTGCGTCGGCCGCCGTTGCCTCCGGGGCGCAGCCCCGGGTGGCGACGTAGCCGTTACCGACGGTGCACAGGGTTTCGCGCAGCCGCTCGTAACTCGGGTCGTAACCCTCATAGACCAGTTCCCATGGATCGTCGGGAGCGGCCGTCGCCTCGTGCAGATCGCCGGCCAGCCGTCGGACGAATTCGCACACCGCCGGGGGATCGGCCAGGCTGAACAGCGCGGCGGACGGGCGATCCCCGTCCTCGTTGTGCCGCACCGCGATTCCCACGCCGTCGAATTGGACGGCGTCGAAAGCGTCCTCGTCGGTGATATCGTCGCCGACGTAGATCGGCAGCATGGCGCCGGAACTCGCTCCCTCGATGCGTTCGAGGATCCAGTGCAGCGTTTTTCCCTTGTCCCAATCGAGGCTGGGGCGCAGCTCGATGACTCTGCGGCCCATCGTGACCCGCAGGCCCTGGGATCGCGCGAGTTTGCGTGTCGTCGCGATGATGCGGTCGACCTCTGCCGGGTCCACGTTGCGATAGTGAACCGCGACCGCAAACCGCTTGCGCTCCACCCAGATCCCGGCGATGTCGTTGAGCAGCTCCGCCGCCCGGTCGGCCGCACGCGTCAGAGCGCCCATGGCATCGAGCGCGGCGGCGTTCTCCTCTTGGGTCCCGTCCGGTGCGACGAGTTCGAAGCCGTGACTGCCCGCGTACCACAACCCGTCGACCTGAACGCGTTCGCGAAGATCGCCGAGATCGCGGCCGCTTATCACCGCGACGGGGCACTCTGCGGCCAGCGCGCGCAGCGCTTCGAGGCCGCCCTCGACCAGCGTGGCGGATTCCGGCCGACCGACGATCTCGGACAGCGTGCCGTCGAAGTCGAGGAACACGGCCGGTCGCCGGCTCGCCACCAGCTCTTTCAACTGGCTGTAGACACCCATCGCGTCGGCGATGGTCGAGATGGGGACGCCGCCGTGCCGCACCGAGATCTCCGCGAGGTCGGCGACGACGGTGTCCGCCCCGCGGGACAACAATTCGTCGGCCCCCCCGTTGCGCTCGAGGCCGAGGACGAGGCCCACGCCACCGTCTCGGCCGGCGGCCACCCCCGCTTCGCCACAGTCGATCAGGACACAACGCACCGGGCGTACCCCAAGGCGCGTCACCGTCATCATCAGGGCCGCATCGACCTGCTCGGCGGTATCGGCTGCGCCGACCGCCACGCCGACGAGTTCCCCGATCCCCGCGGCGCGCAACAGGGCCGCGCAGTCACGGGTGGACGAATAAACGGCGGTGGCGACTCCGGCGTCGCGCAGCCGCTGCAGGAATGCCGCGGTTGAATCGCGGGCCTCGACCGTACCCGGTGCCGTCTGTGCGACCACACAGTCGATCCCGAGAATCACCGCATCGTGGTAACGCCTATCGACAATGACTGCCCATTCGGTCACCTTTGCGACGATGCCACAGCGCCGGCGTCCGTCAAGGGTCGTCGGCGCTGTGGAGGCCTCATGGCCATGCGGTTGGTGACTAAAGCCTCATGATCGACGGTCGCAGCCGCCATAGCGTTTTGGGCGAGGAGAGGGAGAACATCATGTCCGCACTCGCAAACCGCCACGGCATCGTCGTCGGAATCGACGGATCGCCGGCATCGAACGCCGCCGTGTGTTGGGCGGCCCGTGACGCGGCCTTGCGGCACGTCCCGCTGACCGTGGTCCACATGGTGAACGCCACCGTGCCGATGTATCCGGCCCTGCCGCTGTCGACCGGTGTCGCGGTGTGGCAGGAAGAGCAAGGGCGGCAGGTCCTCGAAGACGCGGTCAAGATCGCCGAGGACGCCGTGACCACGGACCGCAAGGTCGACGTCCGAAGCGAGCTCAGGTGCGCGCCCCCGGTGCCCACCCTGGTCGAGATGTCCAAAGAGGCCGAGATGGTCGTCGTCGGCAGCAATGGGCGCGGTGCGCTGGAAAGGCTGCTCCTGGGCTCGGTGAGCAGCAGCGTGGTACACAGCGCGCGCTGCCCGGTCGCGGTCATCCGCGACGAAGATCCGCTCATGGAGCATCCCCAGCAGGCCCCGGTGCTGGTTGGCATCGACGGCTCGCCCGCCTCAGAGGCCGCGGTGGCCGTTGCCTTCGACGAAGCGTCGCGCCGCGGTGTCGAGCTGACCGCGCTGCACGCGTGGAGTGACGTCGACGTTTTCGAGCTCCCCGGGGTGGATTGGTCGGCGGTGAAGTCGGAAGCCGAGCGCAGCCTTTCCGAGCAACTGGCGGGCTGGCAGGAACGCTATCCCGACGTCACCGTGCGCCGGATCGTCGTCGCGGACCGGCCGGCCCGTCAGCTCATCGAACAATCGGAATCCGCGCAACTGGTCGTCGTGGGCAGCCATGGCCGCGGCGGCCTGTCCGGCATGTTGCTGGGTTCGGTCAGCAACGCCGTGGTCCACGCCACCCGGATGCCGGTGATCGTCGCGCGGCCGTCCTAGGCGCGCGCCGCCGCCGTGCCGTACCTCGATCTGCACGAAACCCACACGGGCGTCGTCATTCTCGCCGGCGACCGCGCATACAAAGCCAAGAAGCCGGTGCTGACCGACTTTCTCGACTTCCGCGCGCCGCAGCAGCGCGAGCACGCCTGCCGCCGGGAGGTCGAGCTCAACAGCCGGCTCTCGCCCGAGAGCTACCTCGGCGTCGCCCACCTCACCGATCCGCTCGGCGGGCCGGCCGAGCCCGTCGTGGTCATGCGGCGCTACCGCGACGACGACCGCTTGGCGCACCTGGTGGCCCACGACACCGACGAGTCCGTACGTCACGTGCTGGACGCGGTGGCGGCGGTGTTGGCCCGCTTCCACGAACGCGCCGAACGTGGCGAGCGGATCGACGCCCAGGGTGAGGCCGCCGCGATCGAGGGACGCTGGCGGGAGAACCTGTCCGAATTGGAACGGTATGCGGCCCAATCGATTCCGGGCATAGCCGAGAGCGAGGTAGCTCAGATGCGGCGCCTGGTGGCCCAGTTCGTCGCCGGGCGCGCGCCGCTGTTCGCGCGGCGCATCCGCGAGGGGCGCATCGTCGACGGGCACGGCGACCTGCTCGCCGACGACATCTTCTGGGTCGGCGGCGCCCCGGCGCTGCTGGACTGCCTGGAGTTCGACGACCGGCTGCGCCACGTCGACTGCATCGACGACGCCGCGTTCCTCGCGATGGACCTGGAGTTCCTGGGCCGCAAGGACTTCGGCGACTATTTCCTGCAGCGCTACGCCGCACACTCGGGCGACGCGGCCCCGTCTTCGTTGCGTGACTTCTACATCGCCTACCGGGCCGCGGTGCGGGCGAAGGTGGACTGCGTCCGGGTCTCGCAGGGCAGCCCGGGCGCGTCCGACGACGCCGCCCGCCACCTGGCCATCGCCACCCGGCACCTGCGGGGCGGCACCGTCCGGCTGGCGCTCGTCGGCGGCAACCCGGGCACCGGGAAGTCCACCGTGGCCCGCGGGCTGGCAGAATCGTTTGGGGCGCAGCTTATTTCCACCGACGGCGTGCGCCGGGAGCTTAGGGACTCGGGTGCCATCGCCGGTGCGCCCGGCGTGCTGAACGCCGGGCTCTACAGCCCCGACCAGGTCGCGGTGGTCTACGAGACCACCCTGCGCCGCGCGCGGCAGTTGCTGGGCGAGGGGCACTCGGTGATCCTCGACGGGACCTGGCGCGATCCGCAGACGCGCGACCAGGCTCACCGGCTGGCCACCGAGACGCACTCGGCGCTCGTCGAATTCGTGTGCGCGGCGACGGCCGACGTGGCGGCCGACCGGATCAAGACCAGGCCCGCGGGCAATTCGGAGGTGACCCCGGAGATCGCCGCCGCCCTGGCCGCCGGGCACGCCGACTGGGACGGCGCGCACCGGATCGACACCTCGCGCAGCCCGGACCTCGTCGCTCGCGAGGCGCACGTCCTCTGGCAGCGCGCGACCTGACGGCCGTCAGGAGGTTCCAACGTCCCGGCCGTCGGGGACCAACGGCCCTGCCCGCACCCGCCGCACGGGGCATACAGTTTGGCTCACCTGAATCGACGAAATGGTGGAGATGGACGCCGAAGTGCCGACCGAGGAGGTCATCCGGGAGGCGGTGACGCTCGCGTGTCGCGCGCCTTCGCTGCACAACAGCCAGCCCTGGCGCTGGGTGTCCGACGGCACGAGGCTGCACCTGTGGGCCGATCCGCGCCACGCGATGCACGCGACCGACCACACCGGCCGGGAGTTGATCCTGAGCTGCGGCGCCGTCCTCGACCACCTGCGGGTCGCCATGGCCGCCGCGGGCTGGGAAAGCGTCACCGAACGCTTTCCCACCGAGGGCAGACCGGATCACCTGGCGAGTGTGGGCTTCTTGCCCGTGGAGAACGTGACGGCACAGTGCCGGCTGCGGGCCGACGCGATCCGTAGCCGCCGCACCGACCGGTTGCCTCTGGGCGCGCCGACCGCGTGGCCGACGCTGCATTCGGCCCTGTGCCGCGCGGTGACCCCGTACGACGTCTCGCTGGACGTGGTCGACGACGACGAGCGGCCGAGGCTGGCCGAGGCGTCGCGGCTCACCGAGCAGTTGCGCCGAAGCGATACCTCCTACCTGACCGAATTACGTTGGTGGACATCGCCATTCGAGGCGAACGGCGACCACGTGCCCGAAAGCGCCCTGCTGTCCAGTTCCGAGGCCGCGCGCGTCGACATCGCCCGCGCGTTCCCGCCGGCGGGCGGGGGCCGCCGCCGCGCCGCGATCGAGGCGGACCACTCCAAGATCGTGGTCCTGTCCACCCATCACGACGACGCGCCGGCCGAAGTGCTGCGCTGCGGCGAGGCGCTGTCGGCGGTTCTGCTCGAGTGCACTGTGGCCGGCATGGCCACCTGCACGCTGACCCACATGACGGAGATGTCGCTGAGCCGCGACATCATCAGGCAGGTCACCGGCGGCTCCGGCCAGCCGCAGCTGCTGATCCGGGTCGGCCGGTCACCGGCCAAGGACCCACACGCGACACCCACCGCCCGGCGTCCGGTGACCGAGGTCCTCGAGATGGGTGGGTGACCGACATGCCAAGGACTACACCAAAGACGATGCCGAGGAGGTGCCATCGATGACCCGGCACTGGCTGGTGATGGAAACAACCGGGGACGGCGGTGAGGCCCCCTTCGTCGCGCGGGTGGCGGCCGCGGGCCGGCATCTGCCCGGCACCCACCTGACGACCGACGAGCTCATGGCGTCCACCCGCCACCGCACCCACATCGACCTCGAACGGCTGACCGGGATCCGCGAACGCCGGGTGTCGGTGGGCGATGAGGATTCCTACACCCTGGCCAGCTCGGCGGCGCTGAACTGCCTGGCCACCGCGCAGCAGGATCCGGCGGCGCTGGACGTGGTGATCAGCTGCAGCATCACGAAGTTCCGCGACGGGCTGACCCAGTGGCTCGAGCCGACCATGAGCAGCGCCGTGGCGCGCGGGATCGGGGCGGTGAACGCGATGACGTTCGACGTGTCCAACGCGTGCGCCGGAATGCTCACGGGCGTAACGATTTTGAACAACTGGATCCGCCAGGGCGTCGTCGAGCGCGGGCTCGTCGTCAGCGGCGAGTACATCTCGCAGCTTTCCAACAACGCCGCCAGGCACATCCGCAACATCATGAGCAAGGAGCTGGCCTGCCTGACCCTCGGCGATGCCGGCGCGGCGCTCCTGCTCGAGCGGGCCCCGGCCGGTTCGGCGGGCATCGCCCTGGCGGGCTTCACCACGGTCGCCGACTACAGCCGGCTCTGCCTGGCGTATCCGCAGGGGGACGACCCGGGCGCGAGGATGTTCACCAACTCCCGCGCCATCCAGAAGGCCGCGATCGCCGACACCCCGCTGCTGTTGAGCGAAGTGCTTGACACCGTTGGTCTTTCGATCCACGACATCGACCACGTCATTACCCACCAGACGTCCGCGCGCGCCATCCGCAAGGGCATGGCCCGGATGTCGGAGGTGTTCGGCGACAGCCCCCGCCACGACGCGGTGATCACCGTCGACCGCTACGGAAACACGGCCTCCACGACCCACACGGTCGCGCTCGTCGAGGAACTCGAGGCCGGGCGGATCAAGCCCGGAGAGCGGATCGCGTTGCTGGCGTTGGCCTCCGGGCTGGAGATCGGTGTGGTCTTGTTGACCCTGGACGAGGATGTGGTGAGCCGCTATGGGCACGGTGATTGATCGGATCGACCTCTCGCATCCGCGGCTACGGGGGCGCCACAGCGCGCTGCACCTGGCCGTCGTCGCCGCCAAGGACTGCCTGAAGCGCGCCGGATGCGATGCCTCGGACCTCGACCTCGTCGTCAACGCCGGCATTTACCGCGACCGCAACCTCGGTGAGCCGGCGCTCGCCGCGCTGATCCAGGACGACATCGGCGCCAACCCGGAGGACCCGCACGCGGGCGCCCACGGCACCTTCTCCTTCGACATCGCCAACGGCACCTGCGGGCTGCTGACCGCACTGCAGATCGTCGACGGGTTCATGCGCAGCCGCGCCATCCGGCGCGCGCTGGTGGTCGCCAGCGACGCCGACCCCGGCCACGGGATGAGCGAGCACTTCCCGTTCTCGGCCGTCGGCGCGGCGATGCTGTGCGGCTGGTCCGACGAAGACTACGGCCTCAGCCGGGTCTCCTGGGTGAACGACCCGAGTGAAGCCGGCGACGAAACCTTCAGCGCTACGGTGGGTTTCGCTGATTCCCGCAACATCCTGCGCTTCTCCGAGTCGGCGGCGATGGACGAGCGGTTCGCCGCGGCGGCCGGGCGGGCGGTGTCGGCGTGCCTGGAAGAGCAGTCGGTGCGGCTGTCCGACATCGACGCGATCATCGCCGCCCCCGCCCGGCCCGGATACCGCACCGCGCTCGGCGCCCGGCTGGGCGTGCCGGTCGAGGCGATCAGCGTCGCCGACGACGAACGCATGCACACCGCCGCCCTGGCCGCCGCGTTCGGGCAGCGGGCCGAGCGGTTGCCGGCGGGCGCGCGGGTCCTGTTCGTCGCGGCCGGGGCCGACGTCGTCGCCGGCGCCGCCCTCTATCGCCAGCCACCCGGGGCCACGGGGCCGTAACGAGGAAAACCCGTTACTGGTGAAGCGCTTCACCAGCCGTGAAGCGCTTCACTTCAGCAAGATTGCCCCGCGCTCAACCACGCGAGGTTGCGCTCAGCCCCTCGATCACCGCAGTTGCGCCGCTTGTTCGAGGTCCAGGATCTGCCGGGTGGTCTTGACCACCACGTCGGGGTTCAGGCTGATCGAGTCGATGCCGCAGCGGACCAGGAACTCGGCCATGTCGGGGTAGTCCGACGGCGCCTGACCGCACAACCCGGAGTGAATCCCGTTGCGGCGGCAGCCCTCCACGGCCAGGCGGATCATCTCCTTGACGCCGTCGTCGCGTTCGTCGTAGTCGAAGGCCACGATCTCGCTGTCCCGGTCGACGCCCAGGGTCAGCTGGGTCAGGTCGTTGGACCCGATGGAGAAGCCGTCGAAGCGCTTGGCGAACTCGTCGATGAGGATGACGTTGTTGGGGATCTCGCACATCGCGTACACCTTGAGCCCGTTCTCCCCGCGGCGCAGACCGTGTTTGGCCATCTCCGCCAGGACCAGGTCCGCCTCGGCCACCCGGCGCACGAACGGCAGCATCAGCACGACGTTGGTCAGCCCCATCTGTTCGCGCACCCGCTTCATCGCCCGGCACTCCAGCGCGAATCCCTCGGCGTAGGCCGGGTGCGCGTAGCGCGAGGCGCCGCGGAAGCCGATCATCGGGTTGCTCTCCGTCGCCTCGAAGCCGCTGCCGCCGACCAGGCTGGCGTACTCGTTGGTCTTGAAGTCCGACATCCGCACGACGACGGGCTTGGGCCAGAAGGCGGCGGCGATGGTGCCGATCCCTTCCGACAGGCGCTCCACGAAGAATTCGGCGCCGTCGGAATAGGCGTACGTCAGCGTTTCGATGGTCCGCCGGGCCTCGGGGTCCTCCACCCGGTCGGGGTGGAGCAGGGCCAGCGGGTGCACCCGGATGTACTCGTTGATGATGAACTCCATCCTGGCCAGCCCCACGCCGTCGTTCGGCAGGAACGACGTCTTGAACGCCAGATCCGGGTTGCCGAGGTTGACCATGATCTCGGTGTGCGGGCGCTCCTGGTCGGACACCTCGGTGCGATCGACGCGAAAGCCCAACTCGCCGCGGTACACCCGCCCCGTGTCGCCCTCCACGCACGACACCGTGACGACCTCGCCGTCGGGCACGCTCGTGGTGGCGTCACCCGCGCCGACGACTGCGGGGATACCGAGCTCGCGGGCGATGATCGCCGCGTGGCAGGTGCGCCCGCCGCGGTTGGTGACGATGGCCGCCGCGATCTTCATGACGGGTTCCCAGTCGGGCGTGGTGATGTCGGCGACCAGTACGTCGCCGGGCCGGAACTCCGACAGCTTCCCGAGGTTGTCCATCCGCCTGGCGATGCCCGTGGCGACCTTCTCGCCGACCGAGCGGCCCTCGGCGAGCACCTCCTTGCCTTCGGCGCCCTTGCCCTCGAGCACGTAGCTTTCGACGACCGTCAGGCTGCGCTGGGAGGCCGCGGTCTCGGGGCGCGCCTGGACGATGTAGAGCCGTCCGTCGAGACCGTCCTTGGCCCATTCGATGTCCATCGGCCGCCCGTAGTGGCCCTCGATGGCGCAGGCGTAGCCGGCCAGCTCGAGGACGTCGTCGTCGGTGACGCAGAACCGGGCCCGGTCGGCCTTCGGGGTGGGGATGTTGCGGACGGTGTTCTTCGTCTCGCCCTCGACGAAGATCATCTTGACCGCCTTGTCGCCGATCAGCCGGCGCAGCACCGCCCGGTGGCCGGCCTGATAGGTCGGCTTGTGGACGTAGAACTCGTCGGGGTCGACGGCTCCCTGGACCACGTTCTCGCCGAGCCCGTAGGCGCCGGTGATGAATACGACGTCGTGGAAGCCGGATTCGGTGTCCAGGGTGAACATCACCCCTGACGAGGCGAGGTCGGAGCGCACCATCTTCATGATGCCGATCGACAGCGACACCTTGAAGTGGTCGAAGCCCTGGTCGACCCGGTAGTGGATGGCGCGGTCGGTGAACAGGCTGGCGAAACACCGGCGGCAGGCGTCCAGCAGGCTCTCCGTGCCCTTGATGTTGAGGAAGGTCTCCTGCTGGCCGGCGAAGCTGGCCGTCGGCAGGTCCTCGGCGGTCGCCGAGCTGCGCACGGCCAGGCTGACGTCTTCCCCGTATTCCTCCTGCAGCTGGCGGTAGGCAGCCGTGATCTCGGCGGCGAGCTCCGGGGGAAGCCCTGCGCCGTAGACGATTTCGCGGGCCTGCTTGCCCCTGCGCGCCAGCGCGGTGACGTCGTCGGGGTCGAGGTCGTCGAGCGCGGCGTGCAGCGCGTCCCAGGCGCCCGCGCTGTCCAGCACGTGCCGGTAGGCCTCGGCGGTGATCGCGAACCCGTGCGGGACGCGCACGCCCTGCCCGGTCAGCTTCTGGAACATCTCGCCCAGCGAGGCGTTCTTCCCGCCGACCAGCGGGACGTCGGAGATGCCGATCTCCTCGAAGAAGCGGATGTAGGTGAAATCGCTCATGATGTTCTTCCTCCGGTGGGTTGGATCAATACGCTTCGTAGATACCGCTGTTCGCTTTTCGCATGGCCCAGACGTAGTCCGCGCGTTCCCGGGCGGCCAACGATCCAGGCTCCTCGCCGCCGGGCGCCGCCAGGAGCCCCCGCACCTCGTCGAGGCGCTGGAAACCCTTGCGGTCCATCCAGTCGGCCAGGTCCCGCAGCAGCACGGCCGCGTACTCGGGACCGTGGCGCAGCAGCGCCGACGCCGACTGGACGACGTCGGCCCCGGCCAGCAGGTACTTGGCCACGTCGCGGGCCGTCTCGACTCCGGTGCTGGCGGCCAGGCAGGCCTGTATCTGCCTGTGGAGCAACGTTATCCACGTCAGCGGTAGGCGGGTGTCCGCCGGGCCGGACAGCGAGACGGTGCGCACGGCGCCGAGCGTCTCGGGATCGATGTCGGGCTGCAGGAATCGGTTGAACAGGACCAGGCCGTCGGCGCCCGCCGTGTCCAGCCGGTGCGCCATGTCGGCGGTCGCGCTGAAGTAGGGGCTGAGTTTGACGGCGACCGGGATGTAGGCCGCGCCCTTGACCTCGGCCAGCACGTCGAGGTGGCGCTGCTCCACCGCGCGGCCGTCCACGCCGGCGTCGCCGGGCAGGTAGTAGATGTTCAGCTCGATCGCCGCCGCGCCGGCGTCCTGCATGCTGCGGGCGTAGTGCGCCCAGTTGCCGGGCGTGGCCGCGTTGAGGCTGCCGATCACGGGGACGTCGACCGCGGCGACCGCGCGCTCGAGCAGGCGCAGGTAGCGCTGGGCGCCGCTGCCGTTATCCGATGCCTGGACGGTGGCGGGAAAGTAGCTGAGCGACTCGGCGTAGCTTTCGCTGCCCTGCAACGCCATTGCCTCGTTGTGCGCCGCCTCCCGGCGCAGTTGCTCCTCGAACAGGGAGTACAGCACCACCGCCCCGACGCCCGCGTCGGCGAGCCGGCGCACCCCGTCGACCGTGCTGCTCAGCGGGGATGCCGATGCCAGCAGGGGGTTGCGCAGCCTCAGGCCCAGGTAGTGGGTGGTCAGGTCCATCAGCCCTCCCTCCGGGGGTCGGACGGGAAGTGGTGCGGGGCGCGGGAGGCCATCTCCTCGTAGACGTTCCAGCGCTGGTCGATCGACTCCTGCGCCAGCGCCGCGAGGCGTTCGGCCTCATCGGGGTCGGTGTTGAACAGGCTCCGGTAGCGCAGCTCGCGGTTGCGGTAGTCGGCCAGGGCCAGGCGGGGCCGGTGCGAGTCCAGCAGGAACGGCGGGTTTCCGGTGGCGCGCAGCACCGGGTCGTAGCGGATCAGCGGCCAGTGCCCGCTGGCGACGGCGCGGTGTTGCTGATCCAGGCCGTTGCGCATGTCGAAGCCGTGCGCGATGCAGTGGCTGTAGGCGATGATCAGCGACGGCCCGTCGTAGGCTTCCGCCTCGCGGAACGCCAGCAAGGTCTGCTGCGGGTCGGCGCCGAAGGCGACCCGCGCCACATAGACGTTGCCGTACGACATCGCCTGCAACGCAAGGTCTTTGCGTGGCACCGTCTTGCCGCCGGCGGCGAACTTGGCCACTGCGCCCAGCGGCGTGCTCTTCGACATCTGCCCGCCGGTGTTGGAGTACACCTCGGTGTCGAGCACCAGCACGTTGACGTTGTGGCCGCTGGCCAGCACGTGGTCCAGGCCGCCGGAGTCTATGTCGTAGGCCCAGCCGTCGCCGCCTACGATCCACACGCTGCGGCGCACCAAATGCTCGATGATGCTTCGCATTTCGTCGCCGACCGCCGGGTTCAGCCGGTCGAGCCGGCCGCGCAGCTCGGCGACGCGGCGGCGCTGCTCGTCCAGCTCGGATTCGCGGCGCTGCGGGGCGGCCAGGGCGGCGTCGACAAGGTCCGAGCCCAGCGCGTCGCGCAGTTCGGTCAGCCGCTGGCGGGCCTGGCGGAGATGGGTATCGGCGGCCAGTCGCAGCCCGAGCCCGAATTCGGCGTTGTCTTCGAACAACGAGTTCGACCAGGCGGGCCCGCGGCCCTCGGCGTTGGCCGTCCAGGGCGTGGTCGGCAGGTTGCCGCCGTAGATCGACGAGCAGCCGGTGGCGTTGGCGATCACCAACCGGTCGCCGAAGAGCTGCGAGAGCAGTTTGAGGTAAGGCGTTTCCCCGCAACCGGCGCACGCGCCGGGGAATTCGAACAAGGGCTGCAGGAACTGCGTGCCGCGGACGGTCCCGAAGTCGACCCTCGAGCGGTCGGCCACCGGCAGTGTCTCGAAGAACGCGATGTTCTCGCGTTCGTGGGCGACCAGCGGTTCGCGCGGCGCCAGGTTGATCGCCTTGGTCACCGGCGTGCCGGGCACCACGGCCGGGCAGGCCTGGACGCACAGGTCGCATCCGGTGCAGTCCTCGACGTAGACCTGCAGGGTGTAGCGGGTGTCGGGTAGGCCGACCGCGTCGAGCGGCGCCGAGGGGAACGTCGCGGGGGCGTCGCCGAGGTGTTCCTGGTCGT
This sequence comes from Mycobacterium seoulense, assembly GCF_010731595.1. NCBI lineage: Bacteria > Bacillati > Actinomycetota > Actinomycetes > Mycobacteriales > Mycobacteriaceae > Mycobacterium > Mycobacterium seoulense. The sequence goes on from NZ_AP022582.1 coordinate 128,330, forward strand.
AGAACTTGGTGCGAATGACGCTGTGCGGGCACACGAACGAGCAGTTGCCGCACTGGATGCAGGTGTCGGGGTCCCAGACGGCGACGAGGTCGGAGATGTTGCGCTTCTCGTAGGCGGCGGTGCCGCTGGGGTAGGTGCCGTCGATCGGCAGGGCGCTGACGGGCAGCGCATCGCCGCGGCCGGCGATCATCTCGCCGGTCACCGCCCGCACGAATTCGGGGGCGTCGGGTCCGACCGGCGGTTCGAGCGCGACGGCGGACGTCGCGGTGTCCGGGACGTCGACCTGGTGCAGCCGTTGCAGGGCGCGGTCGACGGCCTCGGCCTCGCGGGCCACCACGTCGGCGCCCTGCCCGGCGTACGTCTTGGCCGCGCGCTCCTTGATCCGGGCGAGCGCCTGTTCGAGGGGCAGCACACCGGAGATGGCGAAGAAACAGGTTTGCAGGACGATGTTGATCCGCCCGGCGAGCCCCACCTCGCGGGCGATGCCGCTGGCGTCGACGACGTAGAGCCGGATGCGCCTGTCGAGGATCTGGCGCTGCACGCTGCCCGGCAGGGTGTCCCACACCTTCTCGGGCGGGCGCCTGGTGTTGAGCAACAGCGCGGCGCCCTCGGCGGCGCGGCCCAGCACGTCGAGCGTGTGCAGGAACCGTTCGTGGTGGCAGCCGACGAAGGAGGCCCGCTGCACCAGGTAGGGCGCGCGGATCGGTTCGGGCCCGAACCGCAGGTGCGAAACGGTCTGCGAGCCGGATTTTTTCGAGTCGTAGACGAAGTAGCCCTGGGCGTAGAGGTCCTCCTCGCCGCCGAGGATCTTGATCGTGTTCTTGTTGGCGCCGACGGTGCCGTCCGAGCCGATGCCGAAGAACACCGCGCGCACCGTGTCGGTCGGCTCGATGTCGAAGGCCGGGTCGTAGTCGATGCTCGTCTGACTGACGTCGTCGTCGATGCCCACGGTGAAGCGGGCCCGGGGCCGGTCGCGGGCCAGTTCGTCGAACACGCCGGCGACCATGGCCGGGGTGAATTCCTTCGACGACAGCCCGTAGCGCCCGCCGCACACCGTCGGCAGCGCCGACCGTTCGCCGCTCGAGTACGCCTCGGCGAGGGCGGCGACGACGTCGAGATACAGCGGCTCGCCGTGCGACCCGGGTTCCTTGGTGCGGTCGAGCACGCCGACCGCGCGCACGGTCGGGGGCAGGGCGGCCAGCAGCGCCCGCACCGGGAACGGCCGGTACAGCCGCAGCCGCAGCACCCCGACCCGCTCGCCGCGCGCGACCAGGGCCGCCACCGTCGCGGCGGCGGTCTCGGCGCCCGATCCCATCAGCACGACCACCCGGTCGGCCTGCGGGTGACCGGTGTACTCGACGATGTGCATCGGCCGCCCGGTGCGGCGGCCCAGCTCGGCCATCAGGTCCTCGACCACCTCGGGCACCCGCGCGTAGAACGGGTTGACGGTCTCGCGGGCCTGGAAATACGTGTCGGGGTTCTGGGCGGTCCCGCGGATGAACGGCCGCTCCGGGGACAGGGCGCGCCCGCGGTGGGCCAGCACCAGCTCCTCGGGAACCAGGGCCCGCAGGTCGTCGTCGTCGAGCAGCTCGATGGTGTTCAGCTCGTGCGAGGTGCGGAAGCCATCGAAGAAGTGCAAGAACGGGATTCGGGTGCGCAGCGCGGCCGCCTGCGCGACCAGGGCCAGGTCGTGGGCCTCCTGCACCGAGGCCGACGAGAGCAGCGCGAACCCCGTCTGGCGCACGGCCATCACGTCCTGGTGGTCACCGAAAATCGAAAGTCCCTGTGCGGCAATCGATCTAGCCGCGACGTGGATCACCGCCGAGGTCAGCTCGCCGGCGATCTTGTACATGTTCGGGATCATCAGCAACAGGCCCTGCGACGAGGTGAACGTCGTGGCCAGCGCGCCGCCCTGCAGGGCGCCGTGCAGCGCTCCGGCGGCCCCGCCCTCGCTCTGCATCTCCACCACCGTGGGCACCGTGCCCCAGACGTTGGGCCGGCGCCGGCTTGACCAGTCGTCGGCCAGCTCCGCCATTGGCGAGGACGGGGTGATCGGGTAGATGCAGCACACCTCGTTGAGGCGGTAGGCCACCGACGCCGCCGCCTCGTTGCCGTCGATCGTGGCGCGCGTCATCGCGGCTCCGGGACCATTTCGATGGCGTGCACCGGGCACTGCTCGTAGCAGGTGGCGCAACCGGTGCAGCGGTCGTAGTCGAAGCGGTAGCGGTGACCGGGCCCCAGCTTGATCACCGCGTCCTCCGGGCAGGCGCCCAGGCAGCCGTCGCACTCGAAGCAGTTGCCGCACGACAGGCACCGGCCGGCCTCGAACGTCGCGGCCTGCGCCGACAGGCCGCCGACGACCTCGTCGAATCCGCTGATGCGTTGCGCGGCAGGAAGTTCGGGCTCGGCGCGCCGGGAGGCGTCGCCGAAGTACCACAGGTGCAGCCGGTCGAACTCCGCGGTCGGATGCTTGGGCGCGCGTTCCCCGTCGGCGCCGCGCAGCCACGCGTCGATGTGGCGGGCCGCCTTCTTGCCGTGCCCGACGGCGACCGTCACGGTGCGCTCGCAGGGCACCATGTCGCCGCCGGCGAACACCCCCGGGCATCCGGTCATCAGCGACGACGACACCCGCACCGAGCCGTCGTCGTCGAACTCCACGCCGGGCAGGCTGCGCATGAACGCCGACTCGGTTTCCTGCCCCAGCGCCATGATCACGGTGTCGGCCGCGAGCGTCTCGAACTGCCCGGTAGGCACCGGGCGCCCGGAATCGTCGAGCCGCATGAGCTCCACCTGAAGCTCGGGGCCGTCGAAGGCGGTGATCGTGCGCAGCCAGTGGATCCGCACGCCCTCGCGCTCGGCCTCGGCCACCTCGTGGGAGTGCGCGGGCATCTGGGCCGCCGTGCGGCGGTAGATGATGACGGCGTCCTCGGCGCCCAGCCGGCGCGCCACGCGCGCGGCGTCCACCGCGGTGTCGCCGCCGCCGTAGACGGCGACGCGGCGGCCGAGTTCGGGTGTTTCGCCGGCGGCGACGGCGCGCAGGAACGAGACCGCGTCCAGCATCGCCCCGGCGTCGGCGGCCGGGATGTCCACGCGTTTGGCGAGGTGGGCGCCGACGGCGACGAACACCGCGTCGAAGCCCCCGGATTCGCGTTCGGCGGCCAGGTCCTCGACCCGGTGCCCGCACGTGAACTCCACGCCCAGCGCGGCGATGCGGTCGATCTCGGCGTCCAGCACGTCGCGGGGCAGCCGGTATTTCGGGATGCCGTAGCGCATCATTCCGCCCGGCTGCGCGGCGGTGTCACGGACCTCCACCCGGTGGCCGAGCCGCGTGAGGTGATAGGCGGCCGACAGCCCGCTGGGGCCGGCGCCGACCACCAGCACCCGCTTGCCGGTCGGCTGCGGGGGCGGGTCGAACAGCCATCCTTGCGCCCGGGCGGTGTCGCCGAGGAACCGCTCCACCGCGTGGATCGACACCGAGGAGTCCAGGTGCGCCCGGTTGCAGACGGATTCGCAGGGGTGGTAGCAGACGCGGCCGTGGATCGCGGCGAAGGGGTTGTCGGCGGTCAACTGCCGCCAGGCCGCTTCGATGCGGCCGGCCCGGGCGTGAGCGAGCCACGCCTGGATGTTCTCGCCGGCGGGGCATCCGGCGTTGCACGGCGGCAGCAGGTCGACGTAAATCGGCCGGCGTTCGCGGGCCGGTCCGGTGCGCGACCGCCCGTGCAGGAGGTCGGGCAGTGCGGTCAGGTCGGTGCGGGGCCCGGCGGCGAAAGCATCTGCCTCGCCGGTGAATTGCTCTCCCGTCACCCCCCTCACGATATGGCCGGGGGCGCGCCGCCACAGCCGCCGTTTGGCCTCAGTACCTGAGGACTTACGGCCCTGCCAACAGGGCATAGCGGCGCGGAAAGTAGCACCATGGAGCAATTGACCGCGCTCGATGCCGGCTTCCTGGAGGTGGAGGACTCCGACCCGCACGTGAGCCTCGCGGTCGGCGGTGTGTCGATCCTCGAGGGGCCGGCCCCGACATACGAGGAGTTCGCCGCTTCGTTCGCCGAACGGGTTGAGACGATCCCGCGCTGCAAGCAGGTCCTGCGGACACATCCGCTCGACCTGCGGCCGCCGGAATGGGTGGACGACCCGCACTTCGACGTCGGACGCCACCTGCACCGCGTGGCGCTGCCGCACCCCGGCGGCGACGCGGAGCTGTTCGAGATGATCGCCGCGCTGATGGAGCACCGGCTGGACCGGGAGCGCCCGCTGTGGGAATGCTGGATCATCGAGGGCCTCAGCAAAGACCGGTGGGCGGTGCTGACCAAGATCCACCACTGCATCGCCGACGGCATCGCGACGACCCAGCTCTTGGCGAAGTTCAGCGACGACGGTGACGGCGACACCTTCGCCGCCGACGTCGGCGCCGCCAAGAAACCCGCGGGCGCGGGTCTGCCCAAGATCAACCTCAACCCGTTGAGCTGGGTGAGCGGAATCGGTCGAAGCGCGCTCGGCGCCGTGGCCGCCGCCGAACGCGCGGCGATCGGCGCGGCCGAGCTGGCCGCCGGCCTGCTGCACCCCGCCCCCGAATCGTCGCTGAACGGGCCGGTCACCACGATGCGGCGGTACAGCGCGGCCCGGGCCCGGTTGGCCGACATGCACAAAGTCGCCCGGACGTTCGGTGTCACGCTGAACGACGTTGCGCTGGCTGCGATTACCCACAGCTATCGCGAGGTCTTGCTGGCGCGCGGGGAACAGCCCGGCCCGGATTCACTGCGCACGCTGGTACCCGTCTCGGTCCGCGCGGTCGACCACTTCAACGTCGCCGGCAACCGGGTCTCGGCGATGCTGCCGTTGCTGCCGGTCGAGGAGGCGGACCCCGTGGAGCAGCTGAAGCGCGTGCACGACCGGCTCGCCCACGCCAAGGCGAGCAGCCAGAGCGAGGGCGGCAGCGCCATGGTCGTGGCGGCCCAGCGCACCCCGTTCGCGCTGTCCGCGTGGGCGATTCGCTTGCTCTCCCGGTTGCCCCAGCGCGCGGTGGTGGCCTTGGCGACCAACGTCCCCGGCCCACGCAGCCGGCAGCGGCTGATGGGCCGCCGGGTGCTGGAGCTGCTGCCGATCCCGCCGATCGCCCTTCAGGTGCGCACCGGCGTCGCGATGCTCAGCTACGCCGACACCTTCGTCTTCGGCATCACCGCCGACTACGACACCGCGCCCGACATCGACACGCTCGCCTCCGGTATCGGGGACGGCATCGCGCAGCTCGTGGCGGCCGCCCGCGCCCGGCGCCGCAAGTCGTCATGACATGTCGGCTTGGGCGACGCGCTGATGGGCGGTCAGCAGTAAATGATCGAACTCCGGTCGTGCGCCCAGATGCAAACGGGCACCGCGGAAATCCTCGGCGATCTGCTCGGCGAGCGGTCGTAGTTTGATATTCGCTTCCTGGGAAAGCCATTTGAGTAACTCGAAGGCCGCGCCGGCGCTGATGCCGTAGACCAGCATCAGCATGCCCTTGGCCTGTTCGATGCCCGCCCGGTTCTCGCTGATCTCGGCCAGCTTGGCGCTGACGATCTCCTCGTTCGCCTGCCCCGGGGCTCGGGTGACGTCGATATAGAACCCATGCGTTCCGACCACGTCGCCGTCGTCGTCGAAGAGCCGGTCGCTCACCACGACGACGTGGCGCACGTTCCCGGCGGTGTCGACGATCCGATGGCGAGTGCTGAACGCCTGTCGGGTGTTCACGATCTGATCGATGGTGGCGGCGACCAGCCCGCGGTCGTCGGGATGCTTGTGCGAGAGCACCAGCTCGGTGGTCGGCGTGACGCTGCCGGGCTCATACCCGTGCATCCGTTGCACCTGCTCCGACCACTCCCAGCGCTGGTCGGTGAAGTAGAAGCGAAACCAGCCGGCCGGCTGCGCGGCGCCGCCGGCCAACGCCCGTTCGACGTCAGCCGTCTGCCCGTCGAGTTCCCACTTCATCTCGCACCCCGTCGAACCTGCTGCCCGGGAGCCGGGCGGCGGCACCGTGTGGTTGGCACGGGCCCGCGCCGCCGCCCTGCCCGGCCGGCGATCAGGCGTTGATGACCTCGCGCTGCGAGGCGTTCTGGTCGATGACGGTCTGCGCGTCACCGCGCTCGATGGTGATCTTGCGCGGCTTGGCCTTTTCGGCCACCGGAATACGCAGTCGCAGAACGCCTTCGCGGTAGGACGCCTCGATCTTGTCGGTGTCGAGGTTGTCGCCGAGCACCAATTGCCGGCTGAACACCCCGCGTGGCCGTTCGGTGGCCAGCATCTCGCGGTTGGGGTCGAGCCCGGGCCGCTCGGCGCGCACGGTCACCACGTTTCGCTCGATGTCGATGTCGAGCGAGTTGACGTCGATGCCCGGCAGATCGAACTCGACGAAGAAAACTTCGCCCTCGCGCCAGGCGTCCATCGGCATCACCGCCGGGCGGGCGGCCGTGCCGAACACCTGGTGGGCAAAGCGGTCGAGGTCACGGAAGGGGTCGCTCCGCATCAGCATGGTGGTCACCTCTCACTCCAATCTAGGCTGTGGTCTGGTAATTACCTATGTCTAATGACATAGATTTTGTATAGCACTGTCGACACAATGGCGCAACTGTGATAAATAGATTTTCTGAGCCGTCAGCTTCGAGGAGACGCGTGATGACCGACCAAACCGGCGATTCGGGTGCCCCGGCGCCCGATCACGGCGTGTACGGCATCTCGGTGGCCGCCGAGCTTTCGGGCATCGCCGTGCAATCGTTGCGCCTTTACGAACGCCATGGCCTGGTCACGCCGGCGCGCAGCGATGGCGGCACGAGGCGATACAGCGCCCACGACCTGGCCCGGCTCAGGCGCATCAGCGAGCTCGTCGACGCCGGCGTCAACCTCGCCGGCGTCGCCCGCATCCTCGACCTCGAGGATCACAACGCGTCGCTCTCGGCGGCCAACACCGACCTACGGTCCACCAACCATTCTCTGCGGAAGGCCGCGAGATCCGCGAAGTTCACCGCCGCCACCCGGCCCGGCGACCAAGAGGCCTGACCGCCACCTGCGCTCGCCGATTGCGCTCACCGACATCGGGTACCCAGCGTGCTGTGCCCTTGATTGGAGGAGATGCGATGGCAGAGGTGGCGGAAGCCAAGGCCCAGGTGCTCGACGGCGCACGGCGCGAGGCGGACGCCTACCGCGGTGAGGCGCCCCGGCCGCTGGGCGGCTACGTGGCGGTGCTGGTCATCTACTCCGTCGTGGTGGTTGTCGCGACCGTGGTCGCGCTGCTCAGCGGGCGCACACTCCCGGAGCGGTGGCGAATCCAGGACCTGATCACGGTCACCCTGGGCACCCACAAGCTGTCGCGGACGCTGGCCAAGGACGCGGTGACGAGCCCGCTGCGCGCGCCGTTCACGCGCTATGCGGGCACCGGCGGCCCGGCGGAGGTCAAAGAGGAAGTCCGCAACGACAGCCAACTGCGGCACAGCCTGGGGGAGCTGTTGACCTGTCCGTTCTGCCTGGACATGTGGGTGGCGACCGGCTTCGCCATCGGTCTGGTGTTCGCGCCGCGATTCACCCGCCTGATCGCCGGTGTGTTCACCGTGCTGGCCGGTGCCGACTTCCTGCAGCTCGGCTACGCGATGGCCCAGCGGTCGGCCGAAGGCTGACGAGCGCTCATCCGGTCTTCGGCATCGGGATGCCCTCCAGGCTCATCGACGTCGCGAAATCACTGATCGACAGCGAGCATCCGCTCAAGTGCCGACACGGTTGACGGCGCCGGCCAGGCGGGAGTTTCGGCGGGCGCCAGGCGGGTATGTGCTGTGCACATGAAGGCTGTCACCTGGCACGGCAAGCGCGACGTCCGAGTGGAGTCGGTGCCCGACCCGAAGATCGAGAAGGCCACCGACGCCATCGTCGAAGTCACGTCGACCAACATCTGCGGATCCGATCTGCATCTCTACGAGATTCTCGGGGCGTTCATGAAGCCCGGGGACATCCTGGGGCACGAGCCGATGGGGATCGTGCGTGAAGTCGGCGGCGAAACGGGCGACCTGCGGGTCGGGGACCGGGTCGTCATCCCCTTCCAAATCTCTTGTGGCAGTTGCTATATGTGCGACCAGCGGCTCTACACCCAGTGCGAGACCACCCAGGTGCGCCAGCAGGGCATGGGAGCCGCGCTCTTCGGCTACTCGGAGCTCTACGGCGAAATCCCCGGCGGCCAAGCCGAACTGTTGCGCGTGCCTCAGGCGCAGTTCACCCACATCAAAGTCCCTGTGGGACCGCCTGATTCGCGGTTCGTCTATCTTTCCGATGTGTTGCCGACGGCCTGGCAGGCGGTCGCGTACGCCGACATACCCGACGGCGGCACGGTGGCGGTGCTCGGCCTGGGTCCCATCGGGGACATGGCCGCACGCATCGCCGATCACCTCGGCTACCGGGTGATCGCCGTCGACCTGGTGCCGGAGCGCCTGGCGCGCGTCGCGCAACGCGGCATCCACACCGTCGACCTGGCGCACCTCGACTCCCCGCTCGGGGATGCGATCCGCGACCTCACCGACGGGCGCGGCGCCGACTCGGTGATCGACGCGGTCGGCATGGAGGCCCACGGTTCCCCGGCCGCCCAGCTGATGCAGCAGGCCACCGGATTGCTGCCGGACTTCGTTGCCAAGCGGCTCATGCAGACGGCCGGCGTGGACCGGCTCAGCGCCTTGTACTCCGCCATCGACATCGTGCGGCGCGGCGGAACGATCTCCCTGATCGGCGTGTACGGCGGGATGGCGGACCCGCTGCCGATGCTCACCCTGTTCGACAAGCAGGTGACGCTGCGGATGGGCCAGGCGAACGTGAAGAGGTGGGTGGACGACATCATGCCGCTGCTCACCGACGACGACCCCCTGGGCGTCGACACCTTCGCCTCACACGAGCTCCGCCTCGACCGGGCGCCGCACGCCTACGAGATCTTTCAGAAAAAGCAGGACGGAGCGGTGAAGGTAATCCTCAAGCCGTAACCCGCTGTGACGCAAGGCCTTCCGTGCGGCCGTTTGGGGGTGGTCCCGGCAGGGTATTGATTGCGCCATGACCTCCGCAGAGACGCCCGCCCCCACACCCACCGGAGAAGTGTGGCCCGGCCGCGCCTACCCCCTGGGCGCGACCTACGACGGCGCGGGCACCAACTTCGCCGTGTTCAGCGAGGTGGCCGAGCGGGTGGAGCTGTGCCTGTTCGACGCCGACGGCACCGAGAGCCGGGTCACCCTGCCGGAGGTCGACGGGTTCGTCTGGCATGCCTACATCCCGAACATCGAACCCGGCCAACGCTACGGCTACCGGGTCCACGGCCCGTACGACCCGCAGAACGGTCTGCGGTGCAACCCGAACAAGCTGCTGGTCGACCCCTATTCGAAGGCCATCGACGGCTCCTTCGAGTGGGACCAGGCCCTGTTCAGCTACAACTTCGGCGACCCCGACAGCCGCAACGACGACGATTCCGCCGCCTTCATGCCCAAGTCGGTGGTGATCAACCCGTACTTCGACTGGGGCAATGATCGGCCGCCGGACCATCAGTACGCCGACACGGTCATCTACGAGACGCACGTCAAGGGGCTGACGCAGACCCACCCGGACATCCCCGAACAGCTGCGCGGCACGTATGCCGCCGTGGCGCACCCGGTGATCATCGACCACCTCAAGAGCCTGGGCGTCACCGCCGTCGAGCTGATGCCGGTGCACCACTTCGCCAATGACTCCACCCTGGTGGACAAGGGCCTCTCGAATTACTGGGGTTACAACACGATCGGCTTCTTCGCGCCCGACTTCAAGTACTCCAGCGCCACGTCCCCGGGCGGGCAGGTGCAGGAGTTCAAGGCGATGGTGCGGGCACTGCATGAAGCCGGCATCGAGGTCATCCTCGACGTCGTCTACAACCACACGGCCGAGGGCAATCACATGGGCCCGACGCTGTCGATGCGGGGTATCGACAACGCCGCCTACTACCGGCTGGTCGACGACGACAAGCGCTACTACATGGACTACACCGGCACGGGCAACAGCCTCAACGTCGGGCATCCGCACGCGTTGCAGCTGATCATGGACTCGCTGCGCTACTGGGTGACCGAGATGCACGTCGACGGCTTCCGGTTCGACCTGGCCGCGACGCTGGCCCGCGAGTTCTACGACGTGGACCGCCTGGCGGCGTTTTTCGAACTCGTGCAACAGGATCCGACGGTGAGCCAGGTCAAGCTGATCGCCGAACCGTGGGACGTCGGGCCGGGTGGCTACCAGGTCGGCAACTTCCCGCCGCAATGGACGGAATGGAACGGCAAGTACCGCGATGCCGTCCGCGACTTCTGGCGCGGCGAGCCGTCGACACTCGACGAGTTCGCCTACCGGTTGACCGGGTCCGCCGACCTCTACGAGCACACCGCGCGCCGGCCGGTGGCCTCGATCAACTTCGTCATCGCCCACGACGGGTTCACGCTGCGTGACCTGGTGTCCTACAACGAGAAACACAACGAGGCCAACGGCGAGGACAACAACGACGGCGAGAGCCACAACCGGTCGTGGAACTGCGGTGCGGAGGGGCCGACCGATGACCCGGACGTCAACTCGTTGCGTGCCCGCCAGCAGCGCAATTTCCTGACCACGTTGCTGCTGTCGCAGGGTGTGCCGATGATCTGCCACGGCGACGAGCTGGGCCGCACGCAGAACGGCAACAACAACGGCTATTGCCAGGACAACGAGCTCACCTGGATCGACTGGGCGGGTGCGGATCACGGCCTGCTGGAGTTCACCCGGATGGTGTCGGCGCTGCGCGCCAACCATCCGGTCTTCCGCAGGCGCCGATTCTTTTCCGGCAAGCCACTGGGCCGCCGCGGCCAGGACGGGCTGCCCGACATCGCCTGGTTCACCCCGGAGGGCACCGAGATGACCGAGGAGGACTGGGGCGCGGGGTTCGCGAAGTCCGTCGCGGTGTTCCTCAACGGGCACGGCATTCCCGACCGCGACGCCCGCGGGCAGCGGGTGCTCGACGACTCGTTCCTGCTGTGCTTCAACGCTCACTACGAGCCGATCGAATTCACCTTGCCACCAAAGGAATTCGGTGCCGCTTGGCAACTCGTGGTGTTCACCGGACCCGAAGAGGAGACGCCCGCGGAGGAGGTGCCCGGGGGAGGCATTCTGACCGTGGACGCCCACACCGCCGTGGTGTTGCAAGCCCCCGACGGCGGCTGACCCTCACCCTCGCTGCGGCGCGGCGATCGTGCGCCACCGGTGACCTTTCGCCCACAGATTGGTTACCTTGTGCCCTCAGGCATCGGTCGCCCGTCCGCGCACACTGTCGGTTGCGCCGCCGGGGGGAGGAAGGGGCAGCCGATGGACAGGGCCGGCCCCGACGCATGCCTGAAAGACGTGGCCTGGTGCAGGCGGATCGCCCTGCTGGTGGTGTTCGCCATTGCCGCCATGGTCTGGGTGGGCTGGGCGACCCGGACCGACACGCTGACCCGGGTCTATCCGACCTGGCCGCAGATGATGCCGTGGACCGTTTTGTGGTTGGTGGCGCTCGGTGCGGCGGTCGTGGCGCAGTCGGGTCACCCCCCGCGGTGGCGCGTGTGGGCCGGGCGCGGCCTGGCCGTGGTGGTGGGTGCCCTCGCCGCTATCGCCCTCCTGGAGTACGCGACCCGCGGTCTGCCCGGCCTGGACCTGATGTGGTTCGGCGACGCGGTGCGCACGTCACAACAGGCGTGGCCGGGACGTCCGAGCCCGCAGACGGCGGTGTCGGTCGTGTTCGTGGCGGCAGCCGTCGGCCTGATACGGGTGGATCGGTGGACCCGCGTGGTCTGGCCCACGTGCATGGCGGCCGGCGGGGCCATCCCGTTCGTCACGGTCGGGGCCTACCTGTTCAACGCCCTGGCGCTGGTGGGCTACTCGCCCGGGACCGGTCAGGCGCTCATGACGGCGCTGGCCCTGTTGCTGCTGGCCGCCGCGACGACGCTGGCACGCCCCGACCGGTTTCCGGTCGCCTGGCTGCTCGCCCGGCCCGACAAGGCGTCGCTGCTGCGGTTGGCGGCCCTGCTCGCCGCGCTTCCGGTCGTCGTCGCGGTGTCACGGCCGATGTTCAAGCGGCTCGGGCTGGGCGAACACGCCGACTGGACCTTCTCGATCCTGCTGGGCACCCTGCTCGTCGGGATGATCACGTTTGCGTTCATCCAGAACGAGCAGCGACTGCTGATCGAGAAGGAGCTGGTCAGCAAGCAACGCGCGGACGCCGAGGCGCGGTACCGCATCCTCGCCGACAACGCGGTGGACGTCATCGTCCACCTCCGCGGGGCGGACGTCGCGTGGATCTCACCGTCGGTGCAGGCCGCGTTCGGCGGACCACCCGAACGCTGGACCGGCGCACAATTCACTCGCCAGATCCACCACGACGACCGCGACGCGGTCATGGCGGCCCTGCAGCGGATCGCCGGCGGTGAATCGGTCCTGCAACGGTTCCGGATCCGCTCCGCCGACGGCAGCTTCCGCTGGGTCGACGGCCACGGGAAGCCCTATGTCGGCGCCGACGGCGGGACCGATGGCCTCATCGCCGCGCTGCGCATCGTCGACGATCAGGTGGAGGCCGAGCAACGACTCGAACGGCTGGCCCGGTTCGACACCTTGACCGGCTTGGTGAACCGGGCCGAGGCGATCGGCCGGCTCGCCTCCGCGCTGGAGCAGCCACTAGCCGCCGGAACGTATGTCGGCGTCTTGTTCTGCGACGTCGACCATTTCAAGGAAATCAACGACACGTGGGGTCACGGCATCGGCGACTTCGTGCTTGCCACACTGGCCGCGCGGATCCGGGGAAGCGTGCGCCGCGGGGACACCGTAGGCCGGACGGGGGGCGACGAAATGCTGGTCTTGCTGCCCGGCGTGCGCAGCATCGACGAGCTCACCCAGATCGCCGAGAAGATTCGCTGCCGGGCCGCCGAACCCATCCATGTCTCCGGCAAGACGTTCTCCGCGACGCTGAGCATCGGCGCCACCCTCGCCCTTCCCGGTGACTCCGTCGACACGGTCACGGCCAGGGCGGACGCGGCCATGTACCAGGCCAAGTTCGGGGACCGGAACACCGTCGTCCGGAACTGAGCGGCCCACCTTTCGTCCCGCGATGCACGAGATCCGGTAGGTTCTTGCCGACGGCAGCTCGTTACAAGAGAGGGCAAATATGTCAAGGACAGTGGTGGTGGGCGCCTCGAGCGGACTCGGTCGCTGCATCGGGGTCGGTCTCGCCCAGCGGGGCGACCAGGTCGCGCTGCTGGCCCGGCGCCGCGAACGCATCGAGGCGGCGGCCAAGGAAGCCGGCCCGGGCGCGATCGCCATCGAATGCGACGTCACCGATGAGGCGTCGTGCCGGTCGGCGATCGCCGCCGCCGCCGACGCCCTGGGCGGTATCGACAACATCGTCTACACCCCCGCCGTCGGGCCACTGGTCCGCATGGTCGACACCGATGCCGCCACCTGGCGGCGCATCTTCGACACCAACGTCGTCGGCGCGGCGCTGGTGACCGCCGCCGCGGTGCCGCACCTGACGGTGTCCGCGGGCAAGGCGGTCTACCTGTCCTCCGACGCGGGCACGTTCGGGCCGCCGTGGCCGGGCCTGGGCGCGTACGGCGTCAGCAAGGCGGCCCTGGAGCGGATGGTCGACGCGTGGCGGGCCGAACACCCCGACATCGGGTTCACCACCCTCATCGTCGGCGAATGCCCGGGTGGCGAGGGGGACGCGGCGACGGGAATGAACATCGGCTGGGACATGGACCTCGCCATGAAGGCCGTCCCGCTGTGGGCGTCCCGCGGGTGCATGCCCGGCAAGCTGATGCCGGTCGAGGACCTCATCGACGTGGTGCACACCATCCTGCGAACCAACGCCGCGACCTCGATGCCGGTCGTGGTGGCCAGGGGAGCGCCCGCCAGCCCCGCCGCGTTCGCGGATTCCGCCCAGTCCTAGCGGCGATCGCAAGCGCGGCGTAGCCGGGCGCGGCGGGTCGCCGCCATCAGGCTCAGCGGCCCAGCTTCTCGCGGACCAGGTCGGTCAGGAAACGCCCGGCCGAGACCGGCCGGAAGGCGCGGGCCGCCCCGGTGAGCGCCTCGCGGGCGTCCGGGGGCAGTTCGAGGTCGGCGGCGGCGACGTTGAACTCGAGCTGCTCCACGCTGGACGCCCCCGGGATGGCGACGACACCCGGATAACTGATCAGCCAGGCCAGCGCCACCTGAGCCGGCTTGGCGCCGACCGTCGTCGCCACGTCGCGCAGCGTCTGCAACAGCGGCTCGACCCGGCGCAGGTTCTCGGTGCCGAACAGCGAGTTCAGCGCCCGCACCCCGCCGGGGCGGTTGTCCAGGCCGTATTTGCCGCCGAGTAGCCCCTGCTCGAGCGGGCTGTAGGCGATCACGACGCGGTTCTCCCGCTCGGCGAAAGGCACCAGGTCCTCCAGCGGCCCGGCGTGGGCCAGCGAGAAGTGGACCTGATTGCTGACGACCGGCCGGCCTAGCGCGGCGTCGGCCTTCTGCCACCGCGCGAGCGAGTAGTTGGAGACGCCGACCGCGCCGATCTTGCCGCTGTCGAGCAGGTCGCGCATGCCCGGCATGATCACCGTGTCGGGCACCAGCGGGTTGGACTGGTGAATCTGGTAGAGCGGGATGCGATCGAGGCCCAGCCGCCGCGCGCTGGCGCGCTCGCGCTGCTTGACCACTGCGGGGAACGGCGCGACCGGCATGATCTTGCTGGCCACCGCGACGTCGGCGCGCTCGTCGCCGAGCGCCTCGCCGAGGATCCGCTCGCTCTTGCCCAGCCCGTACACCTCGGCGGTGTCGAACAGCGTCACCCCCAGGGCGAGGGCGCGGCGCACGATGTCGCGCGCGGCGCCCGACGCGTAGCCCTCCCCGTAGCCCCATTCCCGTGAGCCGAACTGCCAGGTCCCCAAGCCGATCCGGCTGACCCGTCCCACTCCGTCCACGGCGAGATACTTCATGCGCCCCACCCTAGCCAGGGATCTTGCCCAGCACGTAGGTGGCGATGCCCACCCCGGCCAGCCGCGGCTGGCCGCTGTCCGTCGTGCCGCTGCAGGAGACCATCAGGTCGACGATGACGTTGGCCTTGGTCGCGATGGCCCGGGCCGAGCGGATCTGGAGCCCCTTGGGCGTCAGGTCCAGCGTGGTGATGCCGTTGCCCGCATCGGCGGGCGCGCCCACCGCAAACTGCAGCCCCTCCCCGTGGGGCGGTGTCAGGGTTACGGTCGACCCGCCGCATTGGCGCCACCCCGCCAGCAGCGCCGCCAGCTGTGACTGGGCCGCCGCCGGGTCGCGGAAGGCCACCACCGCCTGGATGACCTGCGTCGACTTGAGGAAGCTGCGCGAGTCGCGGAACTCCGCCGCGTGGTATCCGGCCAGCCCGTCGCCGGTGTAGGCGTCCGGCGTCCCGGGGGCGACGCTGCCCCAGCATTCGGGGCGGTCGATGGCCCCTTCCGCGCTGGAGCGGCCCGGGTTGTCCCACGTCTGGCCGGCCTCGAGATTTTGGTCGGTGGTGATGTTCTTCAGGGCGTCGGCGCCGGGCAGCAACGCCGCCAGGGCGCCCGGCGCGACGGGGCCCGGGGCCGCCGGGGACGGCGCGCTCGCGGAGGTCGTCGTGGGCTCGGCGGTCTGGGTGGTGGACGGGGCGGCGCCCAGGGTCGCCCACGCGACCAGGGCGACGACGGCGACCGCGATGAACGCATACGACAACGCCAAGCCCGCGCGGGCACGGTCCCGGCCGAGCTCGCCGGTGCGACGGATCTGCGCCAGCCCGGCGTGCCCCAGGATCGCCCCGACCGGCGCGAACACGAACGCGAACACCAGCGACAGCGTCGCCAACACGTTGACGGGCGGTCGGTGGGGCGGTGCGGGTGGCGGCGCGAACACCGGCGGTTCCGGCGGCGGGGCGGGTGGGAGCCGGCCCAGCGGGTCGTACGTGTACGGGTTCTGCCAATACGAGTCCTGCGGGTCGGTCACGCCAGCGCCTCCTTACCGGCCGCACCTGCCCGCAATGTAGCCGACGATCCGGCGATGCGTCACAGGCGCGGTTTGGCGATGCTGACCACATAGGGGGTGTCCGCCAGGGTCAGGTACACCCGATGTGGCCCAATCGCCATGCCGGACAAGGCCGCCGATCGGGCCGCCGGCGGCAATCCCGCCCGGTAGCCGCTGACGCGGATCACGGGGATCGTCCGCGTCGGGAAGCCGGTGAAGCTCGCCGTCTCGAGCACCACCACCTCGTGGTCCGTGGCGGCATAGATCCTGGTGTCGTCAGTGCCCAGTTCGCGGATCGGCGACGGCAGCCGGGTGCTGGCCAGCACCGTCAGGCCGTCATCGCCGCGGCGCGAGTCCACGGCGTACAGCGTGCCGTCGTCGTGGCCGGCCACGTAGCTGCGCGTCACCGCGGCGCCGTCGCCCGCAGCGACCGCCACGTTCATGTTCAGCGAGCCGCGCTCTGCCGCGGGGGACGAAGACCCTTGGTAGTGGCGGATTCCGGACGGCGCGTAGACGTGGTATTCGATCTCGCGGCCCCGGTTCGCGCCGTCGATGGTGTCGGCGGGATCACCGGCGATCGGCGCGGTGGGCAGTCTGCGGAAGCCGTACTGGTCCACCGGCGTCACGGACGTTCCATCCGACGACAACGCCAGCAGCGTCCGCAATCCGGCGTCCTCGGCCAGATACGCGGGGGCGGGTCCGGCGTCGAAATCGCCGACCTGGCGCAGACTTTCGAGGTCGACCTCGGCGACGCGGCCACGGTCGGGCTGGGGCACGAACACCACGCGATCGTCCGTCTGGCTGATCTGCAGATTGCGTCCGACCGCCATGGGCGCCGACAACCGCGTCGTGGCCTCGCCCGGGCGGTCGCCGCCGGCCACCTCGGCCAGGCGGTGATCCCCGGTCAGCGCGACGAGGGTGTGGGAGTGATACGACCACACCGGCGCGCGCAAGGGTGCGGCGACCGACCACAGCAAGACGTCTGGTGAGCTTTCCAGCGACGCGCCCGGCGCGGCGCAACCGGCCGTCACGGCGAGCGCGCCGAGGATCGCCGCCTTGGTGCGGACACCGGTGGCCATGCGCGTCCTCCTTCTCGCGACCTGGTGCAGAACTACCCACTGGTGGGCGGGCGTACCCGTTTGGTGGCGGAATTCGCCGGGTAGCCGAAAGAAAGCGCGCAACAGCCCGCGCGCCAACCAGAAATCGGAAGGACACCATGGCTCAGAGCGCCATCAAGTCGCCCACCGATGTGGTCGACTTTCTCGTCAGTCAACACCAGCAGATCAACTCGTTGTTCGCCGAAACCCTGGCGGCGTCGGGGAAAGAGCGCGAGAAGGCGTTCGTCGAACTCCGGCGACTGCTGGCCGTCCACGAAACGGCCGAAGAGGAGATCGTGCACCCACGGGCCAAGCGGAAGCTCTCCGGCGGGGCCGCGGTGGTCGACGAGCGCCTGCACGAAGAGCACGAGGCCAAGACGGTCCTGCAGAAGCTGGAGAAGCTCGACGTCGACAGCGAGGAGTTCACCCGCCTGCTGACGGAACTGCGTGACGCGGTCGTCGAGCATGCCGAGCACGAGGAGCACGACGAATTCTCCAAGCTCGGGCAGGAATTGAGCGACGAGGAGCTCCAACGGATGGGCCGCGCGGCCAAGCTCGCCGAGGCGATCGCGCCGACCCGCCCGCACGCCGGCGTCGAGTCGCAGGCGGCCAACCTGGCCGCCGGACCGTTCGCGGCGATGCTGGACCGGGCCCGCGACGCGATCGTCGGCAAAGGCTAGGACCCCCCACGGGGTGCCCCACTCAAGGGAGCGGGGCACCCCGCCCCGGCTCAGGGGATCACCATGACCGCGACCGAAGCCCCGGGCGCCGCCCGCTACCTGCCCGAGGAGCGGGCGCTGGATTCACTGCGGGCGGCGGCCGAATGTTGCTGCGGCTGCTCACTTTTCGCCGATGCCACCCAGACGGTGTTCGGTCGCGGCGACCCGGGTGCCCCCATCATGCTGGTGGGCGAGCAGCCCGGCGACCAGGAGGACCGCGCGGGCGAGCCGTTCGTCGGGCCGGCCGGGCGGCTGCTCGCCCGGGCCCTCGAAGACGCCGGCATCGATCCGGCGTCGACATATGAGACGAACGCGGTCAAGCACTTCAAGTTCACCCGCAAGGGCGGCAAGCGCCGGATCCACCAGAAGCCGGGGCGCACCGAGGTGGTCGCCTGCCGGCCCTGGCTCATCGCCGAGATCGAGGCGGTGCGGCCACAGGTCATCGTGTGCCTCGGTGCGACCGCGGCACAATCCTTGCTGGGAGCCGACTTTCGGGTCTCCGTCCAGCGCGGCCGGCAAGTGCGGCCGCCCTCGTCGGTCCTCGACGTGGAGCCGGAGCCGATCGTGGTGGCGACGGTTCATCCGTCGGCGGTGTTGCGTGACCGCAGCGATCGACACGACGAGGCCTACCGGCTTTTCGTCGACGACCTGCGCAGCGCCGGCGCCGGGCTGTGAGCCTCATCCCTTCTTGTGCGGCATGAATTCCTGCGCCTTGGTTTTCAGGCCGACCTTGACGAAACCCGTGCGGTCCTCGTCGCCGGAGAGGACCGCTGTGGCGGCCGACTTGAACTGGTCCCAGGTGGCGTGCGGTGGGATCGGCGGCATGTCGGGGTCGGTGAAGACGTCGAGCACCGTGGGACGGTCGGCCGCCAAGGCGTTACGCCACGCGCCCTCGAGTTCGTCGGGGTCCTTGATCGCCATCGCGTTCAGGCCCAGGCTGGCCGCGAACGCGGCGAAGTCGACGTCGGGAAGTGCTTGCGATTCATGGAATTTCGGTGCGCCCGCCATGGCGCGCATCTCCCAGGTGACCTGATTGAGGTCGTTGTTGTGCAGGATCGCGATGATCAATCGCGGGTCTTTCCACTCCTGCCAGTACCGCTTGATCGTGATGAGTTCGGCCATGCCGTTCATCTGCATGGCGCCGTCGCCGACGAACGCGATGACGGGCCCGTCGGGCTGACCGAATTTGGCGCCGATCGCGTAGGGCACACCGGGTCCCATCGTGGCCAGCGTGCCCGACAGCGAGCCCCGCATGTTGCCGCGGAATCGCAGATTGCGCGCGTACCAGTTGGCTGCGGACCCGGAGTCGGCCGTCACGATGGCGTCGTCGGGCAGTTGAGGGGAAAGCTCGGAGTACAGCCGCATCGGGTTGATCGGGTCGGCGCTGACGTTGGCTTCCATGTCCATCGTCTCCCACCAGCGGGCCACGTTCTTCTCGATGGTCTCCCGCCACGACCGGTCCTCTTTGCGGCGCAGGTGCGGAATCAGGGCCCGCAGCGCGGACTTCGCGTCGGCGACCAGATTCACCTCGTACGGGTAGCGCATGCCGATGAGCCGGCCGTCGATGTCGATCTGCACCGCGCGGGCCTGCCCGAATTCGGGCAGGAACTGCGTGTAGGGGAAGCTGGATCCGACCGTGAGCAGCGTGTCGCAATCGCGCATCAGCTCGTAACTCGGTCGCGTCCCCAGCAGCCCGATGGAGCCGGTGACCCAGGGCAATTCGTCCGAGAGGACGTCCTTGCCCAGCAGTGCCTTGGCCGCGCCGGCGCCCAGCAGGTCGGCGACCTCGGCCAGTTCTGCGTGGGCCCCGCGGGCGCCGGTGCCCGCCAAGATGGCGACCTTCTTGCCCGCGTTGAGGACCTCGGCCGCACGGGTGATGGCCGCGTCGTCGGGGGCAATCTCCGGGTACTCGATGCCCAGGCTGGAGGGCACCATCTTGAACGCGTGCCCGGGCGGCGAGTACGGCAGCTCCTGTACGTCGCTGGGGATGATCAGCGCCGTCGGCGCCCGCTGGGTCATCGCGATACGGATCGCACGGTCTAACACGTTGGGCAATTGTTCTGGGACGGTGACCATTTGAACGTAGTCGCTGGCGACATCCTTGAACAGGTTCAGCAGGTCGACCTCCTGCTGGTAGTTGCCGCCCATGGCGGTGCGGTTGGTCTGCCCGACGATGGCCACCACCGGAACGTGGTCGAGTTTCGCGTCGTAGAGGCCGTTGAGCAGATGGATCGCCCCCGGCCCCGATGTGGCCGCGCAGACCCCGACCCGGCCGGTGAATTTCGCGTAGCCGACGGCCTCGAAGGCGCTCATCTCCTCATGGCGCGATTGGATGAATTTCGGCTTGTTGCCCGCGCGGCCCCACGCGGCCAGCAGCCCGTTGATGCCGTCGCCGGGATAGGCGAACACGTGCTCGACGCCCCATGCCCGCAATCGCTCCAACAGGTAGTCCGAGACCTCTTGCTTGGCCATTGATGTTCCTCCTCGACAGACGGTTCGGTGATGTCGCTACGTTCGCCGGCCGGC
Organism: Mycobacterium seoulense; assembly: GCF_010731595.1. Classification (NCBI taxonomy): domain Bacteria; kingdom Bacillati; phylum Actinomycetota; class Actinomycetes; order Mycobacteriales; family Mycobacteriaceae; genus Mycobacterium; species Mycobacterium seoulense. The sequence goes on from NZ_AP022582.1 coordinate 148,680, forward strand.
GCCGCCCGCCACGGTGATGCGTGGTTTGCTGCGATGGCCCGCGGCCGTCTGTTTCGACCGCAGCCTGGCGTGAATGGGTGCCCGGGGCACTGCCCACAGGTCGGGGCATACCCAGATTCGCCGGCGTTATTCCGTCCGCCGCGGTGGCCCGGCGATTCTCAGCGGATTGTCAGACAACCCGCTCGCGTCACGGAATCGAGAGTCGGGGCCCAATGGTGGGGGTCGCCGGGTGGGCCGATGATTCGATTCATGCGCTCTTGGGCAGGGCAGATGATCCGGATGCGCTGTGGCCCTTGGCCACTCGCCTGATCAGCATGCGAGTTGCCCTATCCAGGATCTCCTGGGCCGAGTCGGGGTCCCGGGCGCGTTCGGCGCGCCGCGTCGCCGCGGCGATGGTCAGCCCCTGCTCGTACCCGGTGACGACGCGTGGATCGACGTAGGAGCCGCGGGCCACCGCCGGGGTGTTGCCCAGCTCCTCGGCGACCTCCTTCATCACGGCGGACTCGACGCGTTTGGCGACCCGCCGGGAGACGGCCGGGTCCGCGTCGGCGAAAGCGGTGGCCGCCAATACCGTCCCGTGCCAGGTCCGCAGGTCCTTGACGGTGTATTCGTCGCCGACGAGCTCCTTGAACCGGGCGTTGAGGTCATCGGATCGCACATCCATCCAGCCGGATGCGTTGCGGCACACCAGTAGTCGCTCGGTGCGCTCTGGGCGGCGCATGAGCGCGCGCACCGCCCGGACCACTTCCGGGTCCTCGATCTCCACGGTACGCCGCACGCCGCTCTTGGCGGGAAAGTCGAATTCGACCGCGTCGCGCCGGACCACCACGTGCTCGCACAGCAGGGTCGCCAGTCCGTACGACTCGTTCTCCTCCGCGTACTGCTCTCCGCCGGCGCGGAAGTAACCGCGATCCAGCAGGCGTAACGCCAGCGCCAGCACCCGCTTGCGGGTTAACCCGCTGCGCGTCAGGTCTTTCGCGATGGCGGCGCGCCACTGCGGCAACCGGGTGGACAGTTCCAGGACGCGGTCGAACTTCTCCTCGGCGCGTTCCTGTTGCCATGCGGTGTGATAGAGGTACTGGCGGCGGCCGGCGGCATCCACGCCGACGGCCTGAATGTGGCCATTGGGATGCGGCGAGATCCACACGTTCTTCCAGGCCGGTGGGATGACCAGATCCTTGATCCGCTGCAGGATTTCGGGGTCGGACAGTCGCTCGCCGTCGGGCCCGTAATATGCGAAGCTCTTCCCGCGGCGCTTGCGCGCGATGCCCGGCTTGCTGAGAACGCTGCGACGCAGCCGCATCATTTCCCTCCAGTCACGTTCGCTGACCGGACAATTACCCGCCGGGGGCGCGGTTCACACGTTGCAAAGAAACGACCCGCCACGGCGCCGTGGCGGGTCGTTTCTCTCTCGCGGCGAAATCAGCCGGCCATGAACTCCTGATAGGCGGATTCCAGGGTCGGCGGCAGGGCCTGGACGTTGCACTGCTTTTCGGTGTCGCCGATCGGCGCCAGGATGCCCCGCAAGTCGTAGTACTCCTGCGGATGCGCCGTGAAGTAGGTCCGCAGGTTCGACGCGGCCTCCGGACGCGGCTGGCCATAGGCGGCCGTGACCACCTGGCCGGCGCCCGGATGCGCCGCCAGGTACTGCTCGGCCGAGCCCCGCACGGACGAAACGGTGGCGTTCACTCCGCCCGGGCTGCAGTCGGGCGCCGCCGCCGCCGACGGCGCGCCGACGAGACCCACGGTGATTCCCCCGAGCAGGCAGCCTGCGCTGATGCCGGCCAGTCGCCGGCGCGCGACAATACTGCTGATTTTCATGATCAATGTGTCCTTCGAATTGCGAATTTGTTCTTCGACAGAGGCTCCCGATCCTCGAAATCCAAAGTAGCGGAAGTGAAAAGTGGCCGTCTGCGCGCGAGACGAAGGGAATGACCTAAACCCATAGATACGGCCACGGAACAAAGGCGTTCACTGAGCGGAGGATCAAACGACGTGGTCAATCTTGAGAATTCTCAACAAGAACAGGGGATTCTTAGGGAACCGTGATCGAGATCGTGACGGAATCGTGACCCGAAATCGGTGCCATCGCGGCCTTTATCGGGTCGCCGGATCAGGGCGCCTCGGCAACGGGATCGAACCGGGGCACGCCGCGACGCGCCGCTCAGGTCCGGGAGAAATCGGGCCGGTGCAGCGACGCGCTCACGTTTCCGCTGCCGTCCTTCGCGTGGCCGTTGGTGCTCGCCGGTGGCAGCGACCGTAGCCAGGTGTCGACGTCGGGACCGACGACCACCGCTCCTTCGGGGGCCAGCAGCGCTCCCGCGGCGAGCGCGGGAACGGCGGGCTTCACCGCACGCACCCGGCGGCTATCACCTTGACGCGCAAATATTTTGGAGGTCAACTCCGGTAGCCGGATGGCCTCCGGGCCCGTGATGGTGCGCGGTGCATGCGTCTGTCCCAGGGCCGCCTCGACGAGCACGTCGGCGACGGTGTCGGCGGCGATGGGCTGGATCAACCAGTCCTCGACGGTCACCTCGTCCCCGTCACAATTCACCGGCCCCGCGGGGCCGGCGGCGGATTCGTACCATGGCGTGGACTTCACGACCGCGGTCGGGACCGCTCCGTCGAGCAGGATCTCTTTCGCCTCCCGTTTGGCCTCGAAGTAGGCCACCCCGTCGAACACCGGATCTTCGATGCAGGCCATCGTCGACACCACCACACGCTGCACGTCGCGCGCGGCGCACACCCCCATGAGGTTGCGGGAGGCGGTGGTCAAGGTGTGGGCGACGTCCTGCTGCCCGTCGTTCGGCGCCGGGTTGGACACGTCGATGGCCACGTCGACTCCCTTGAGCGCCCGGTACAGGGCCGCCCCGTCCAGCAGGTCGACGCCATGTGCGCGGGAAACCTCGACGACCGCGACGTCACGGGCCTTGAGCCGCGCGACGACGCGCGATCCCGCGGTCCCGGTCGCTCCGATCACTGCGATGGTCCTCAGACGCCTCACCCCGCTTTCGTTGGTCGCTGGGTACTACCCACTGGATTGCGGTTCAAACGGCCCGATTCCCCCGATTTGGCGCAGCGCTTTCCCGTGATCGCGCGCACCCGGCCGGGGCGTTTGACGGGTCGTCCGACGGGAAAGCCGTAGGGGCGAGATGTCAGCAACGGAAGGGAGGTCGATCCATGGGGGATCAGAAGAGCGGACCACAGGAAGCCGTCCAGGGCGCCGTCGAGGGCGTGAAGGGCAAGGTCAAGGAGGTCGGCGGGACGGTCCTCGGCCGCGACGACGTGGTCGAGGAGGGTCGGGCCCAGCAGGACAAGGCCGACGCCCAGCGTGACGCCGGCAAGAAGGAGGCCGAAGCCGAGTCCGCGCGCGCCGGCGCGGAGGCCGCCGAACAGCGCCAGAAGGAACATCAGTAGGTCATCGGTGAAGGGGTCCGGTCCCGCTGCGGGCCGGGCCCCTTTTCAGGTCCGCCCGAATGGCAGGGTTTCAAACCGCCGCGCCCGGTTATTCCTGGCTAGGGCCGCTGGGCCGGTGCGAATCGCGGCGGATGAACGAGGTGGAAGATGAGCCTGAGCGACCGGGTCGTGCGCATTGTCGCGTTTCTGCGCGCGGGCTACCCGAGCGGCGCGCCCGCCCTCGGCTACGCGCCGATCCTGGCGTTGCTGCCGCGACGGGTGTCCGACGACGAAGTCACCACCATCGCGACGAAACTGCTTGCGCCCAGGCGTCGTTCGGCCGACAAGGTCGACGTCGGGGTGGAAATCACCCGGCTCACCGACGAGCTGCCCTCGGTGGGGGAGATCGAGCGTGTGCGGCGCCGGTTGAGCGCGACGGGATGGGCCGGCCAGCAGCACGGGTGAGCGCGGTTCACGCGTGTTCGAGGTCGACGACCAGCGGCCGATGGTCGGAGATCCCCATGGGCTCGGCCGCCACGGCGCTGCCGCGTAGACGGCGGTCGTCGGTCAGGATGTGATCCAGCTGGCGGTCGGGGGCGTCCGCGGGAAACGTCGCGGCGGCGGCCAGGGCCCGCATGCCCGACCAGCGGCGCGCGGTCTTGGGCGTCATGTTGAGGTCCCCGGTCAGCAGCCGCGGACCGGGGAGGCCGTGCAGGTCGTGAACCAACCGGCGCAGCTGGCGCCGGTTCCAGCCGGGCACGAAGGACAGGTGCGTGTTCGCGACAGTCAGCGCGCCCATCGGGGTGCGCAGCCGCGCGATCACCGCCGCCCGTGGTTCTTCGTCGACGACCATCACCCGGTTGGGACCCGGCAGGTACATGGGAAAGCGCATCGGAATGCGGGGCAGGCGCACGACCTGCCAGCTGGCCACCGGGAATCGGGACAGCAGCGCGATTCCGTAGGCCGCGGTCCCGGGTTGTTCGCGGCCCGTGGCGGCCATCCACGTCGCGCCAGGGGTGCCGGAGATGGCGGCCACGAACCGGTGCTCGACGGCGCCCATGGCCTCGGCGGCCACCGCGGTGAGGTCGGCCCGTTCCGACCGTGGCTGGTCGCAGTCGACCTCTTGCAAGCTGAGAACGTCGGGATCGAGGCGGCGCACGCAGTCCCGCAGCCGCTCGACTTCGACCCCGTCGCCGACGGTGCGGCCGTGCAGGATGTTGAAGGTCGCCACGCGCATAGGGTTTTCCTACCCACTTTCCCGCTCACGCAGTCCTGGGGCCGCGCCGCGTCAGCTCGCCCCGGGCACCCCCTCGCGCGCCGCCACCGACCGTCCGTCGCCGGTGTCGAACACCTCGACGACGACGTCCGGGTCCCGATAACGGCCCAGGGACGTCAGTCCGGGCGTACGCGCGATGATGTCGTGGGCCGCGTCGCCGGGGAGCGGGTAATCGGCCACCTCGTGGCGCCAATGCGCAGCAACGATCGTCGCCCCCGGCAACAGCCGGGGGCATTCGCGGCGCAGCGCGGCGGCCAGCGTCTCGGCCGTGAGGTAGTAGGCGACCTCACTGAGCACCAGCAGGTCGAAGGGCCCGGCCGGCCACGCGGCGTCCAGCGACGAACGGATCAGCGTGACCCGGTCCCGGCAACCGGCCGCGCGCAGCCGGGCGTCGGCGCCGCGCAGCGCCGCGTCGGCCACGTCGACCGCCGTCACGTGGTCACAGCGGCGCGCCAGCTCCGCGGTCAGCGTGCCGATCGAGCAGCCCGGTTCGAAGGCGTGACGGTAGCGGCGGGCGGGCAACATGGCGAGTGTGATGGCGTACTTACGCTGTTCGTACCACCGCGTCGAGAGCTGCCAGGGGTCGTCGGTGCCGACGTACATCTGGTCGAAGTAGGCGTCGGGCAGCCGCGGGCTCACCGGAAGACAACCTCGCCCACGGCGAGCAAGCGCTGCAGGACGAACGGCGGCAGTACTGGCGGCGTCTCACCGCGCCCGGGCCGCAATTGGCTCCGATAGCATTGCACGGCTTGGCGTTTACGGTTCACGGCCCAATCCGTGGCGGGGACCGAGCGGGCGCGGACCCACGGCACGGCGGGGTCGGCCGGGCTGGCCCAGTGCCACATCCAGACCGGATATTCCATGAGCGCGACGCCGGTGCGCGCGCATGCCGCCGCGGCGGCCCGTCCCACGGCTTCGTGGTCGGGATGCCCGTCGCCCCGCCAGGTGGCGGCGCACCAGGTGTCGGGACCCGCGGTCCGCAGGATTCCCACGAGCGACTCGGTAAGCCGATCCTCGTGGTTGGCCAGCTCACCGTCGGGCAGGCCCAGTCGCATGGGCGGAGCGAGACCTAAAGTGGCTGCGGCCCTGCGTAATTCGTATCGGCGAGTGGTCGCCAGGCGAATCCGGCCGGACAGCGTCGCCCCGGGCTGAGCGGCGCCGCCGTCGCTGACCGACACCACGCGGACGTCGACGCCCGTCGCGACCAGCTGTGCGATCATCGCACCCAGGCCCAGGGTCTCGTCGTCCGGGTGCGCCGCCACGACGACAAGGCGTCGGCAACCCGTGAGATCCAGTGCCGGCAGGGGGCCGCGCTCGAAAGCGGCCAGCCACAACGGCGCCGGGGTGCCGCCGTGGGTCAATGGTTTGGCCGCGAACCGGGTGCAGTTGCTGATCGGCGCGGTTCTCATGGCGCCCTCAAAGCCGGCTGCCGGCGAGCCGCCCGAGTTCGGCGAGGTCCCGCTCGGCGTGGCTCTGGCGGATGTAGATGCTCAGGTCGGCGACCCGCTGGGCGTGCCGTCCGTCCTGGCAGAGCGGGCCCGGCCCCAGTGCGCGGCCGGTGCGGGTGATGGCTTCGTCGACCGCGTGCTCCACGACGGTGCGCACGCGACGGGCCAGCAGCTGGGCGGTGCCGGCGCGGTCGAACGGATCGGTGTCGACCTGTATTGCCGCCGCGGCCAGGATGGCGTCGCCGGCCGCGAGCGCGGCGTCCACCGCGCCCAGGTGTGCCAGCGAGTAAGCGTCGGCGGATTCGCTTGCGGCGCAACGATACAGCGGATCGGCGACCCTGCGGGCGCCGCCGAGCCAGCAGGCGGCGACGCCAATTGCGCCGTGCCAGAACCCGGGCCGATTCAGATAGTCGCCGGGGTCGCCCACGGCGACGGCGTGGGCATTGGTGAACTGGACCGGCCGGGTGTCGCTGCCGGCCATCCCGGCGTTCCACCAAGTGCTGGGCAACGGTTTGACCGCGGGATCCGTCAGCTGGACGGCGAAGAGGCCCCGTGTCGCGTCTGCCAGGCGGGCGGTCACCAGCGCGTGCGTGCAAAACCCGGCGCCCGAACACCACACCTTCGTGCCCGTCAGCGTGAACGCGCCGTTGGCGTCGGTTGCCGTGAGCACCGCGTCGGGGGATTCCGCCGCCCAAACGCCCCACAGCTGGCCCGATTCCGGGGGCTTACCGCCCAGTTCGTGAAGGATCGCGACTGCGTCGACATGCGCCTCGGCGACCCTGGCCGCCACGATGTTCTCCTCGGCCAGTGATGCCAGGCGTTGCCAGCGTTCGGCGGTGCGCCCGGAGGCGGGCAGGGGCAACTCGAGTCGCCCGGACTCCAGCCAGTGCCTGACCAATCCCGCCGTCACGCGCAATCACCCGCCGCCGATCTCCCCAGTTGCCTGAGGTGGTGAGCGAACCCGTGTGGCGCCCGAGCCTGGGTTCGCGCCGAGGTGATGACCGATAATTCGGTGTCGCGGTGGATGCGGTAGCCGGCGGCCTCGAGTCGCTCGACCAAGTCGACATCCTCGCCGGAGGCCAGTGTCCGGAAGCCGCCGACCTGCCAGTAAGCCTGCGCGCTGAAACCCATGTTGGCGCCATGGATGTGATTGTGCTCGCCTTCGTTACCTGGCGGATTCCCTTGGTAGGACTGCAGATAGCGATCGACGACGCTCGCCCCGTGGCGGTGCCAATCGGCAACCCGCACGACGCCAAGGACCATGTCCGCTTCGGCTGCCAGCTGATGAACGAGCCAGCCGGGGTCGACCCGGCTATCGGCGTCGGTGGTGGCATACCAGCACCTGGTGTCGTCGCCGAACAGCGACCGCGCGTAGCCGAAGCCGACCGCCCGCGCAGCGCCGACGCTGTGCGCGTCGACGCTGATGAAATGCACGTCGGGCCCGTACTCACCGGCCAGCTCGGCGCTGCCGTCGTCGCAGTCGTCAAGAACCACCACGGTGGTGACCGGGATCGGCGCGCACAGGGCTGCGGTGAGCACAGCCCGCAGGCAGACCGGCAGCTTCGCCCGCTCGTTGCGGGCGGGGATCACGATGGCGGCGGCGTCATAGGCGCGGCGCCAAGCGGCTGACATAACCCGAAGATTTGCCCAATTAACCGCACGTTAAACGGCCTTGACGTCGCGCCCGGCCATCCGGCCAGGTTGCGACGCTGGTAAGCGGGGTATCTCGTAGGCACCATGGCACCCATCAAGACCCACGCCGACGTGCCGGGTTCGAGCCCGCAATTGCGGGAGGCGCTGCGCGGCGCGGCCTCGGCGCTCAAGGAGAATGGGCCTCGCTTCGCGCTGGCCGGGAGCTACGCGTTGTGGGCCTACGGCGCACCCGAACCCACGCACGACGTGGACCTCGTGGTCGCCGAGTCCGATGTGGACGACGCCGTGGCCACCCTCACCGATGCCGGTTTCGCCGTCGAACGTCCGCCGGAGGATTGGCTGTTCAAGGCGCGCACCGGCGACACGGTGGTCGATGTGTTGCACCGCCTCAACGGCGTGCGGGTGGAGCCGTCGACGCTCGACTGCGCCGAGCAGCACGACGTGCTGGCCATCAGGATGCCTGTGCTGCCGCCCACCGTGGTCCTCGTCCAGCAACTACGCGCACTGGGCGAGCACTACTGCGACTTCGCGAAGCTGCTGCCGGCGGTGCGCGCCGTTCGCGAACAACTCGACTGGGAGCAGGTGAGGGCACTGACCGCCGGCAACGACTACGCCGTCGCCTTCCTGGTGTTGGTCGAGCGGCTGGGGCTCGCCGACGCCGGCGGGAGTCAGTGATTGCGCAGCTTGGCCACCAATTTGTCCTTGGTCAGGCTCGAATACCCGGACATGCCAAGCTCTTTCGCGCGCTTCCTCAACTGCGGAACGGTCCAGTCCGTATAGGACCCGGACTTGCCCCCCTTACGCCCCACGGAGGATTTACCGCGCGCGGCGGCCGCATTGGAAATGCGGGCCGCCTTTTCCTTGGAGTCGCCTTGCTTACGCAAATCTTTGTACAGCTTCTCGTTCTTGATCGACGAATTCGGCATGATCCATCCTCTCTACGATGCGCCATCCCAGACGTCCCCGGGAGAATGCCCGCCGGGCGCGTGGGGAAAACTTTCAAGACGGGTCAAACCGATTCCTCGCGGGCGGTTTCTTGGGTCGAATCCCGTGATCGCGCACCATCTCTGCCGCGGCTTCGCCACGGCGCGCATGGGCGGACATCCGCGACACCTGACTATCCGTCATCGACTATCCATCGTCGAGTGGGTTACCTACCACTGAGGCGGGTAGTCGGAAGTGGTGATCGAGGCGACCAGCGGGTGGGTCCCGGCCCGCTCAAACGGCGTTACGAGGGCCTCACCGAAGAAACCGAACGGGCTTTGACCGTGCTCAGCGCGAGGTTGTCCAACAGCCGTCAAGCCGCCGGCGGTGCCGATGACTGAGGGCGCGTCGGCCATCCGCATCCACGTCCACACCGAGCAAGCGGTCCCGATCCTGCTGGTTGCCGGGATCCTGGACAGCTCCACGTACCGAAGCGTGCGCGACGCGGTGATCAAGGCCGCCCTGGACGAGCCCCGTGCGGTGATCGTCGACGTCGATCGGCTTTCCGCGCCGGCGGCCTCCGCCTGGATCGTGTTCACCAGCGCCCGCTGGCATGTCAGCATCTGGCCCGACGTGCCCATCATGCTGGTGTGCTCGGAACCGCACGCCCGGCGGGCGATCGCCGCCAACGGCGTGGCCGGATACGTGGCGGTGCACGCCACCCGCGAGCTGGCGCTGCACGCAGTCGCCGGCTCGTCGTTACACGTCCGGCGCCGGGCACGCACGGAGCTCCCGCGCTCCACCGGCAGCCCCGGCTTCGCCCGTGCCGTCGTCACCGATTGGCTCAAAGAATGGGACCGCCCAGACCTCATTTCGGCGGCGGCCACGGTCGCGACGGTCTTCGTCGAAAATGTTCTCGAGCACACCGAGAGTTCGCCGGTGGTACTCGTGGAAAGCTATCGCGACGGCGTCACCGTCGCGGTCGAGGACTGCAACGCCCGCCTGCCGAGCCGGCACGAAGATGAGCGCGGCGCCGAAATCGTGTCCGGACTGGCCATCGTCTCCGCATTGTGTCGCGTGTGGGGCAGTACGCCGACCCCGTCGGGGAAGACGGTCTGGGCCTTGCTCGGTCGGGAGGACCACATGTGAGCTGGCGAGTACTGTTCCAGTCTTCGAGCAACCGTGGAGCTCACGGGAATTTGACGGACGGTACGACCGACGAGGCTTTCGAGGCCCTGTTGCGCCATCTGCGGTGTTGTTGCACCGTGTGCACCACGATTGCGGCCGGAAACTCGGCCGACAGGTCGCCCACGACGGTCGACAAAGCGTCCAGACCACCCGCCGAGGCCACCAGAACTACCAGCGCGACGGGCCGCCGCGCGTCGCTCGCCCACCCACCCAGTCTCCCCACTCGACGGCCGCGCCGCCGTCCCGCTAACGATGCCCCCCGTTCGCGTTTCGCCCCGACTATCCGAAAAAACGAATTGACGGAAGGGGCGCACGAAGTGCCGGGGCGTGCGTTTTCCGGATGCCGGTCTGGGTAAATCTGGATGGGTGAGGACTACGCACGGTGCGGTGGGGGACGGGGGTATGTGCCACCGGATCGACAGGGGCGTCTTGAAGATCGCGATCGTGAGCGGCGACGACATCCACGGGGACGACCCCCGGCAGCTGTGTATGGCGCTCGCCGCACGCGGACATGACGTCACTCATTTCGTTCGCCGCGGAGATCACCGAGCAGCGCAGACCCGCGCCGACCGTCACCGCACCTTGTCGGTGCCCGTGGGCCCAAGGGCGGCGAAGTCGGACGCCGAGGTGTTGCCATACGTGGGCGAATGGGCGGGTGCGCTGGAACGCGCGTGGGCAGCGCAGACGCCGGACATCGTGCATGCGTACGGCTGGCTGGGCGGTCTGGCCGCCCAATTGGCCGCCCCGCGGCGAGGCGTGCCCACCGTGCAGAGTTTCCTGGGCCTGGCCACCACCCGTGGGCCCGGTGCCGGCGGGAAGGCGCCACGGGACAGCGAACGGACGCGGATCGAACCGCTACTGGCGCGCGGCGCGACGTGGGTCACGGGTGAGAGCGCCGACGACGTCGAGGCGCTGAGCCGGCTGCGCCGCAGCCGCGCCCGCGTGTCCGCTTTGACGAGCGGTGTCGACGTCGAGCGATACGACTCGAGGGGCCCGGCGCTGGCCCGGGCCGACCTGCGCCGCGTGCTCTGCATCGCGCCGAACCCATTGCCCTGCAACGGCCTCGATGTCGTCATCGGCGCCCTGCCCCGGGTTCCGGGCGCGGAGGTGGTGGTCGCCGAGACCGAAGTCGCCAACCGGGAGCATGACGAGGCACGGGCCCGGCTGCGACATCTCGCCACCGGCTTGGGGGTGGCCGACCGGGTCCGGTTCGCGGGCACGGTCGCCGCCGACGAACTGCCGATGGTGGTGCGGTCCGCCGACGTGGTCGCGTGCACGCCCCGAGAGCCACCGCGCGCGACAACGCCGCTACAGGCGATGGCCTGTGGTGTGGCGGTGGTGGCCTTCGGTGTCGGGGTGCTCAACGACGTCGTGGTGGACAACGTCACCGGGCTGGTGCTTCCGCCCGGAAGCCCGGGCGTCTTATCGGCTGCGTTGAGAAGCCTTCTCGCGCAGAGTTTTCAATGCGAGAGCATGGGCGCGGCGGGCCGCAGCCGCGCCCTGTCACGGTATGCCTGGGACCGCATTGCCCTTGACGCACTGAACATTTACCGAGGGGGGCTCCAGGTTGGACGCCGTCGAGGTTGCAGCTTTCGGGCGTCCGGCGACGCAACGGTGACCTCGCGCGAGGCCACGCCGTCGAGCACCAACCATGACCGCCATGTCGAGCACCACCGATAGGGCCGGCGCCGATGCGAGCGTCGGCGCGGAGGACCGACCGCCCGGCGCGTGGCAAGCCGATCTCGGCCCTTCCATGACGTTGGCGTCCCCGGACATTGCCCACCAGCCATTGATTGCGGCGGGGCTGGCACCGCTGCTGGGCGGCGCACTGCTGGAGTGTTACCCATCGGACATCACCGAGCAGGATCCGGTCAACGAGCCCGCGTTGCCGGAAACACTCAGGGACGCCATGTCTTTCATCCATCGTCACGCCGCCGAGGACGTCAGCATCAACGCCGTCTCCGCCGCCGTGCATCTGACACCCAGGGCGGTGCAGTACCTCTTCCGTCGTCAACTCGGCACCACGCCAACCGAATACATCCGCCGGGTCCGGCTGGAGCGCGCCCACCGAGAACTGCTGGCGGGGTCGCCGCCCAACGTCACGGTCACCCAAATCGCACAGCGTTGGGGTTTCGCGCACACCGGCCGGTTCGCGGTGCTCTACCGCCAGAAATACGGCCAGAGTCCGCACACTACGCTGCGGCACATGACCGCGGGGTCGTGAGGACGGACACGCCGCCGAGCCGCAGGTCAGCCGGGCCGCGTTCACCGCGTACGCCACCGGACGTCACGTTGGTGCCACGCCGCGACGCGAACACGCCGAAAGTGATCTTGCGCACCGCGAGTCGTGGGTGAAATCGCCTGGTTGACCGTCTATTCGGGGTCAAGCGGTGGATTGGCTACGTCGCTTATGTGCGCCGGGGGCCGCGATACCCGGTAGACTCTGGGCAGGTTGAGTCCCCAGCTGCCGTTTTCAACGGGCGCCACCCGGACACCGTCGTCGCTCGCCCTGCTCAATATCAAGCCTGAAGGGCGCACAACCCATGACCGCTTTTCCCGATCTGCATACCCACGATCGACATACCTACGATCCACCTACCCACGATCCAGCTACTCCCGAGCTGCTCGGCCAGCCGCGTAGCCGCTACCAAATCGATTGCGCCGGAGCAACAATCCACGTTCACGCCCGCAGCACAGCCACCGTTTTGCGCATCGAGGGTGAGGTGGACGCCTCCAACGCGGACCTGATCGCCGAGGCCGTTCGCCGGTTTGCGCGGTTGAGGGCCCCGCTGGTCCTCGACCTCGGTTGCCTGGACTTCCTTGCCGGCTCGGGCCTGCGCGCGTTGCTGGTCCTCAACGAGGAACAGCAACGGGCCCAGCTGCGATGCAGCGTGGTCAGCGGCGCGGCGTTGCGTCGGCTCACTCGGGTCGTGCCCGACCACGGCCTGCCCCTCGCCGAATCAGTCGCTGCGGCGCTTGCGCACATCGAGTGCGCCACAACGGCGCGCCGCCGGTTGGTTTCGGGCCCGGCGCGGCAGCACGAGCCGCAGCGCGACGTGTCGGGGCGAGTCCGCGGGCTGGCTTCCTAACGACTCAACCGGCGCAGCAACTGCTCGGCGGCGTACCGGCCGCTGGCCGCGGCGCCGTGCACCGTGCCCGGATTGTCGACGCCGACCGCTTCGCCCGCCAGGTAGAGCCGGTCGCCGATCGGTTCCTGTAGTCGGCGCCGGTCGTCGAGGCCGGAGCCGGGAGCGTGAAAGGAGTAGGCGCCGCGCGCGTACGGGTCGGAGCTCCAGGTCGACGTCTTGACCTCCACCGGCGAGGCGTCGCCGAACAGCCGGCGCGCGACCGGCAGCGCGGTCGCCATCAGATCCTGCGGTGAGGAGGACTCCACGGCGCGACCGCGGTCACCGGCGTTGAGGGCCAACACGATTGGACCCGCCGCCGCCGGCATGGTGAACCACTGGGCCCATCGGCCGGGATCGGCGGCGAGATATTGGTAGAAGGCATTGTCCGTCGTCCAACCGCGCCGGTTGAACCGGAAGAAGCTCTTGGACAGCACCCCGAAGCCCAGGGCGTCGACCGCGTGGCGGTGGCGGTCGGGCAGTGGCGGATCGAAAGTGATCGCACCGGCTTTGAGCACACCGAGGGGAACGGTGACGATGGCCGCGCGTCCTTGGAACGAGCGATCTTTCGATCGTACGACGACGGCGCCGTCGCGCTGCGCGATCGCGGTGACCGGGGTGTTCAATTCGATCTGCAGCCCGTCGGCGAGCAGCCTCGGCAGGGCGTCGTACCCGTTCGTGATGACAACCTGATCGCCGCCGGTGTAGTCGCCCTCGTCAAAGGTGATGGCTGACAGTTGATTAGCGTCGGCGGCGAACTCGTTCTCGATTTCGGTGGTGAGGTAGAACGCCAATTGGGCGCGGTCGGAGGTGGACATTGCTTTGCCGCCGACCGCGGCGTCGACGGCGGCGGCCAGGCTGCCGCCGTCGACTTGGAACCGTGCTCGTTCCACAAACGCCCGCCATAATGTCGGGTCGTAGTCGAGCGGTGAAAGTGTGGGATCGACAACGAGCTTGGCCCAGCTGTAATAGTCGGTCGCGACCAGCTGCGCCTGCGCTTGCCGCGCCAGCTTCATCAGCGGGTTGTCCACCGTGCCGTGGATCCACGACGCGCCCATTTCCAGCGGTGCACCCCAGGAGCGGTCGGTGTGTACTCGGCCGCCGATGCGGTCGCGGGCTTCGATCACCCGTACCGGCCATCCGGCATCGGCGAGGCTGCGGGCGGCGGACAGGCCGGCCATGCCGGCGCCGACGACGAGCACCGACCGGAGGTCCGGGCGCGGTCGGCCCGCGGTCAGCGGGCGCCGCGTGGCGCAGGCGGCCATCAGCCCGCCGCCGACCACGCCCGTGGTTGCCGCGATGAATTCCCGACGGGACATCGGGTACACGGGTGTTAGCGTCTCACATAAGAACCGTTTGCCGGATTTACCGAATCCGAACGGACCTTAGGGATAAACTTGCGGCAGTCCTTAACTGCGGCGACGACGCCGCGTTGGAGGGGGGAGCGGCGATGAGTGCTCGACGATCGGCTCGCGCCGTCGACCCCTACCCCGATGTGTTACCACCCAGCGAAACGGTCAGTGTCCGGGCGACCGACGGCACCCGATTGCACGCCGAGGTGTTCGGGCCGCCCGACGGCTACCCGATCGTACTGACGCACGGCATCACCTGCACCATCCGGGCCTGGGCCTACCAGATCGCTGACCTGGCGCACGACTACCGGGTGATTGCCTTCGACCATCGCGGCCATGGGCGCAGCGGAATGCCTCGGCGCGACGGATACAGCCTGAAACACCTTGCCTCCGACCTGAATTCGGTGCTGGATGCGACGTTGGCGCCGCACGAGCGCGCCGTGCTGGCCGGACATTCGATGGGCGGCATCACGATCGCCGCGTGGTCGGCGCGGTATCGGCATATGGTCCGCCGGCGCGCCGACGCGGTCGCGCTGATCAACACCACGACCGGGGATCTGGTCCGCAGGGTGCAGCTGCTGTCGGTGCCGCACGGGTTGTCGCCGGCCCGGGTGGCCGCCGGACGCGTGCTCATCCACGCGTTCGGCGGGTTTCCGATCCCGAGCGCCGCCCGCATCCCGAGCCGCTACCTGGTGGCGATGCTGGCGGTGGGCAGGGACGCGGACCCCAGCATCGCCAGGATCGTCCACCGGTTCTTCGAGCAGACCTCGCCCGCCGGGCGCGCCGGTTGCGCCAGGATGCTGGTCACCGCGTTGGGGTCGCGATATCTGGAGCTGGACGGTTTGACGGTGCCGACTCTGGTCATCGGCAGCGAACGCGACCGGCTGACCCCGATCAGTCAGGCCCGCAGGATCGCGGGCACCGCGCCCAACGTCGTGGGCCTGGTCGAGCTTCCCGGCGGCCACTGCTCGATGCTGGAACACCCGCGCGAGGTGAACCGCCACCTGCGGGCACTCGCCGAGTCGGTGACCCAGGACGTGCGGATCAGTTCATAGCAAGGCGCTGATCTCGGCGGCCGCCCGCTGGCCGGACCGGACGGCGCCGTCGAGAAACCCGGTCCATTCGTCCGCGGTCTCGGTGCCGGCCCAATGAATGGGGCCGACCGGTTCCCGCAACCACGGCCCGAACCGTGTCCACGATCCCGGTGGGACCGCCGCGGTGGGGCCGCCGGGCGCGAATTGTTCGGCGCCCCAACGGTGGTCGACATAGTCGAGCGGTTTGAGCGCGTCGTCGCCGAACAACGTCGCAAAGCAGCGCAGCGTGTCGTCGCGGCGTTGCTCGGGGGAAAGCGAGTCGAACGCGCGCGCGTCGACGAATCCCATCAGGACGCCCGGCCCGTCGGCGTGGGGACTGACGTCGAAGGTGATGAAAACCGGTCCCGTGTCCGACAGCGCCTGGCCGGAGAAGCCGTCGGCCCGCCAAAACGGCGTGGAATAGGCCGCGTAGGCCTTGCTGAGCCGACCCTGGGGCCAATGCCGGGCGAGTTGGTGGTACTCGGCCGGCAGCGGGGGAGCGAACTCAATCGATGCGCGGTGGGCGGGCGGGACCGCGACCACGACGAACCCGGCCTCCGCCTGGCCGACGTCGGTGGTGACCGTCACCCCGGCGCCGTGCCGGTCGATGCGGCGGACCGGGGCGTTGAGCACGACGCGGGTGCCCAGTTCGGCGGCCGCGGCCTCGGCGATCTGCTGGGTACCGCCCGGGAAACGGTCCTGCTGGGCACCGTTTTCGACGTCGAGCAGGCGATCCAGGCCACCGGCGGCGTGCGTATAGCGGGCCGCGTGCAGCATCGACACGTCGTCGGGTTCACACCCCCAGGTCACCCGGGACACGATCGCCAGCAGGTCGCGCGAGGATGCGGTGGCGCGCACGGACCGCAGCCAGCCACCGAGCGAGACGTCGTCGAGCTCGCGCGCGCGTCGCGCGTCCCACGGGGCGGACACCGGGACGCTGCGGGCGATCCGGTTGAATTGCCAACGCAGCCGCCCGATGTCGATCAGCCCGGTCAACGAAAGCTTGGGAATGGTGCCGCGGTAGGAGTGCGTCCAGCCGCGCCAATGGATGACGTTCTTGCCGTCGTGGTGGGTCGGGATGGTCGGGACGCCGAGTTCGGCGGCCAGCGCCAAGACGGCGTCCTGGGTCGGGCCGACGAAGGTGCCCCCCAGATCGGCGGGTAACCCCGCCACGCTGCCGGTGAAGGACCGGCCGCCGACGCGGTCGCGGCCCTCGAAGACCACCACGTCCTGGCCCTGGCGGGCCAGCTCACGCGCCGCGGCAAGCCCCGCGAAGCCTGCGCCGACCACGACGACGTCGACGATCCACGGCGGGTTTGGCACGCGCACCAGTCAACCCCAATTTCCGCGGTTTCGTGCGGCAAATGCGGCCGGCTTTTTCGGCGTTCGCGGGCTGCCTAGGGGGCGACGGTCAGCCAGTCGGCGAACCCCGACGGGTCGTGGCGGCCCAGCGCGCCGTGCTCGTACAGGCCCCAGCCCTCCACCGGCTCGCCGTCGCCGTCGCGGCACACCGCCCGGCCGACGTGGTCGATCACCCCGAAACCGGACCGCGCGACGATCGCCGGGTCGGTCATGTCGTAGGTGAGGCGCTCGACGAACTTCTCGCCCTTCCACATGCCGTGCAGCCAGTCCGAGTCGCCGCCGTAGCCGCCGCCGACATGGATGGGCACCGGCAGCTTGGACTCGATGTCGAAGTGGACCGGCGTGCCGTCGGGGGCGGTGGCATCGATCGTGGCCCCGGTCGGGATCCGGGTGCCGGAGCGGTAGTGGATCTTGACCCGCGGCCAGCCCAGCTGCTCGACGCGTCCGTCGCGCCAGACCCGGGTGCAGTCGTTGAGCGAGCGGAAGCCGTCGGGCGCTTCCTGGATGATCAGCACGATCGCGAAGTCGTCGAACGCCATCGGCACGTACAGCCACCACATACCCTCGAACGGCGGGTCGGCCGGCCGTCCCGCGGGCTCCGGCTCGCCGATTGGGCGGATGCCCCACGACCGGTCGCGGCTGCCGAGCCAGGTGCCGGGGTCGACGGCGATCTCCTCGCCGTCGATAGCGATGCGGCCGCTCCAGCTGCCGAGCTGGGCGAACCGCTGCGCGTCCAGCGTCACCCGGTTGCCGGACCGCATCAGGTGCGGCTGTTCCTGCACGACGTCGAAGAGCCCCTCCCAGGTCAGATCGGCTGCGATGCCTTCGGTTTCGTCGAGCACCAACCGCAGTTTGCGCAGCGGCTCGACGACCTCGATCCGGTAACCGTTGACGTGCTGGTTGAGCCGGTCTTGGTCGATGGCGTCACACAGGTGCACCGCGGTCTGGGTGTCCCCGCGCCTGACGAGGAAGAACGCGTCCTTGACGCCCAGGTTGGGGTAGTAGCCGATACCGCTGATGACGAAGATGTTTCCGGTGCGGTCGTGCGCGTTGAAGTACGAGCGATCGTAGAAGTTGCGGTCCGAGGAGCCCGGCCACGCGATCGGCTGGGGGATCTGGTGTACCGGGAACTCGTCGAGCGGTCCGAGCATTAGTTGTCCTCTCCGATCAGGCGCCGCATCAGCCCGGCGTGGTAGAACAGCGACTCCACGTCGTCGGGTTTCTCGGTTTCGCCGAAGTGCACCCGGCGCGCGCCGGTGCGCATGAACACGCAGGCCCACATGACGCCGGAGTACACGTAGAACCAGCGCAAGTCACCGACTTCCACGCCGGTCAGTCGCCGATAGGTCGCGCGCACGTCGTCCTCGCGCATCACCTCGGGCAGGCCCGGCAGCCCGGCCAGGCCGGTCAGCTCTTGAAAGACCATGTGCGCGTAGATCATCCACGCGACGTCGAGCTCACGCGGGCCGAGGGTGACCATCTCCCAGTCCAGCACCGCCACCGGCTGGAAGTCGCGGTACAACACGTTGCCCACCCGGGCGTCGCCCCAGAGCAGCACGGGTTCACGCGCGGCCGGTTCGGCCGGCCAATTGTCCTCCAGCCAGGTGAAGGTCCGCTCCAGCAGCGGCGAGCGGCCGATGTCGGGCACCGCGAAGTCATACCAGGACCGCACCCAATTGAAGTGGTTGCGCAGCGCGGTGTCGCCATCCTGCCCAGCCGCTAGGAAGCCGAAAGTGCTCTCCGCGTTGGGGATTGAATGCAACTTGGCCAGCACCCCGACGGTCGCGTCCTGCAGTTCGCGCTGCCGCTCGGCCGGGGCGTCGGCGAACCAGTTGTTGCCGAACGTGTAAGGCATGACGTCGGGCGGCACCACACCGTCGACGTAGTCCATCACGAAGAAGGGGGTGCCGAGCACCTCGCCGGTGGGCTCGAGCCAGCGCACCGGCGGAACGGGGACGTCGGTGAGCTCGCCGACTTTCCGGATGACTTCGAATTGGTGGTCGAGCCGGTAGGTCGGGAACACCTGCACGTCTTCGGGGGCGGGCGCCACCCTGGTCACGAGTTTCTGCTCGACGGGATTGCCGTCCTGCTGCCAGCGGGCCGTCAGGATGATGGTTTCCGAAGACATCCCCGTCGAGTCGACGCCGCTTTCGACGGTGACCTCCGGCGCCGACCCGGCGGGCAGCACGGTCGACAGCCATTTCGACATCACGCCGGGTAGCGTCGTGACGTCTCTGCTGGAGCGCTGAAGCCGGTCGACCTTGTCGAGCACGGGTTCGTTGGCCACGGGTGCCTCCATTCTTTGAGACTTCTTCGCGGCAATTACGATACGGTAGGTAGCGTTATGAAAGCAGACCCGTCCGACATTGACAAGGCCCCCGGCGCCGGCCGCCCGCGGGACCCGCGAATCGACTCGGCCATCCTATCGGCCACCGCGGAACTGCTTGTCCAAATGGGCTATTCCAGCCTGAGCCTGGCCGCGGTCGCCGAGCGCGCGGGAACCACGAAATCGGCGCTGTACCGCCGCTGGTCGAGCAAGGCCGAATTGGTGCACGAGGCGGCCTTCCCGGTGGCACCCACCGCGCTGGAGGCACCGGCCGGGGACTTCGCCACCGACATCCGGATGATGATCGAGGCCACCCGCGACGTCTTCACCACCCCGGTCGTCCGCGCCGCCCTGCCGGGCCTGGTGGCCGACATGACGGCCGACCCCGCCCTGAACGCCCGGGTGATGTCGCGGTTCGCCGACCTGTTCGCGACGGTGCGGACGCGGCTGGGTGATGCCGTCGAGCGGGGCGACGCGCATCCCGACGTGGATCCGGACCGGTTGATCGAGTTGATCGGCGGCGCCACGATGCTGCGCATGCTGCTGCGCCCGGAGGACGAACTCGACGATGAGTGGGTGGAGCAGACCACCGCCATCCTGGTGCACGGGGTGACGCGATGACGGGGCGCCTGGCCGGGCGGGCCGCGATCGTCACCGGTGCCAGCCGCGGACTGGGCCGGGCGATCGCGCTGGCCCTCGCGGCCGAGGGCGCCGCCGTCGCGGTGGCGGGTCGCACCGAGCAGGTCTGGGACGAGCGGTTGCCGGGAACCATCGGCGAGACGGTGGCCGACATCGAGGCGGCGGGCGGGCGCGCGGTGGCGATCCGGGCCGACCTGACCGACCGCGAGGACATCGCCCGGTTGGTGGGCACGGCGCGAGATGCTTTGGGGCCCATCACGATTCTGGTGAACAATGCGGCCTTCACCGCGCCCGGCCGCCCGCCGGCGCCCGGCTCCGAGCCGCGCGCCAAGTCCGCCAAGCCCGCGAGCGGCGCCGGCAAACCCGGGTGGCCGGGATTCGTCAGCATCCCGCTGTCCGCGTATCGCCGGCATTTCGACATCGCCGTCTTCGCCGCCTACGAGCTGATGCAGCTGGTGTGCCCCGACATGATCGAAGCGGGTCGGGGGTCGATCATCAACGTCACCTCGGTCGCGTCGCGGATCCCGGGCAATGGGCCGTACCCGGACCGCAGCGGCGGCGTGCTGCCCGGGTATGGCGGATCCAAGGCGGCGCTCGAGCATCTGACCCAGTGCGCGGCGTTCGATCTCGCCGATCACCACATCGCGGTGAATGCCCTGTCGCCGTCGAAACCGATCCTCACCCCGGGGCTGGCCTACTATGCGCGAGAGTTCGACGATACCGCCGCGGCGGACGAATTCGCCCGGGCCGCGGTCGAATTGACACTCGTCGATCCCGACAAAGTCACCGGTCGCACGATCGGTCATCTGCAGGTGCTCGACGGCAGCTTCCGGCCCTTCGAGCCGGAATAGGCGCCACATAGTCAGCCCTCGTCCGTATCGGGCGGGTCGGGATCGCCGCGCAGCAGTTCGTCGGGGTGGTGAGCGTGATTGGTCTCGGGTGGCCCGCTGCCATCCGTCCAGCCGAGCCGCCCGTCACCGTCGACCTCCGTGTGCCATTCACCACGGCTGGCCGCGGCGTGGTCACATCCGCACGCGAAAAACAGTTTGTCCGCGTCGGATCGGCCACCGGCGGCCCAGTCCGGGCAATGGTGAACCTCGCAGTGATAACCCGGCTCGAGGCAGTTGGGCCGGGTGCAGCCGCGGTCGCGGGCATGGCAGATCAGTCTCTGGTCGGCGGTGGCGATGCGTTTCTGCCGGCCCAGATACAGCGGCCGGCCGGTATGGTCGTCGAACACCGCCAAGTAGTGAATCCCATTGGCCGCCATGCGAATCAGATCCGGCATCGGCAGCCTGGAACCGCCGCCGGTCGTGGCGGGCGCCGGCATGGGCACCGACGGGTCGACGACCGCGTGTGCGGCCCGGTCGAGCTCGCCCAACGTGGTGGTGACGACCACGGTGACGGGATGGCCGCGGTGCGTCCCGAGCCGGCCCGAGGCGACGGCGGCTTCGAGGCCGAGCTTGAACGCGTCGTGGCAGCGTTGGGCCGGTGTGCGCCGATCGCGCGCTTCGGGGTCTTCGCCCTGCCCACCGGGTCGATGCCGGCCGGGCCGCACGGCCGCCGCGACGGCTTCGAAGTAGGCGCGGGCCTCGGGGTCGAGCAGTCCGGACAGTGGCGACATGCCGTCGGGTCCCTGCGGGCCCAGGTGCAGCCGGCGGCGGCGGGCCCGGTCGACGTCGTTGAAGAGGCCGTCGGGATTGAGGTGATCGGCGATCCGCCGGCCCAGCTTGGCGACGACGCCGGCGTCGAGCTTGGTCGCGTGCCCCACCAGAGCGAGCTCCGCGTCCGCCGCATCCGACGGCGCTACGCGGGAGGGCAGCACATCGACCGCGGCGCATACCGCCCGGATGTGGTCCTCGCCGACCGCGCCGTCGGCCACCGCGGCCGCGAGTGCCGGTAGCTCCGGTGGCACGGGCGGCCCCGTCAGGGAGCGCCGCGGGCGGATCCGGGCCGCGAGCCGGAAGCGGCGGGTGATCTCGTTGGGGGTGATGCGCAGTCGCGCCCACAGCTTGTCGCGCACCGACGGCACGCAGCCGCTTCCGTCGGGCGGGTCGGCGATTTCGGCAAAGAACCGGTACATCAGCCCGCGGTTGGTGCGGTCCTGGTATTCCAGCCGTTCGGCGACCTCGACCCGGAAGTCGTTGCCGACCACATCCGACGAGGTCTCCCGCAGCACGTCGTGGGCGGCGTCGATCGCGTCAAGAGCAGCGCCGACCCGCCCTCGTGCCTGTTCGGCGCTCATCCGGGAAACCACGCCCCCACGCTATCGAACAAATGTGCGAAACGGAGGCCGAGAACGCGGTTTGTGGATGAACCGCCAACTGTGGATAACGCGCGGCTTGACGTGCCAGGATGAGGCAAGCCAGTGCCGCAACAACCGGTCGAGTGGTATGCCAATGCCCGGTATGGACAAGCCGACGGGGCGGGTCGTCGCCCTGATCGCGCTGCTGCTCGTCGTCTCCGCCGCCCTGCGTGGTTACCTGCCGGCCCCCCACCAGCGGGCACACGGCGAGCAGGGCAGCAGCCAGGCGGCGCTGATCATCGTGGTGGCGGCCCTGGGCATCACTCTGGCGCTGGTGGCGATCGCGGTCGTCGCCCGGCTGCGGGACCCGCGCGCGGCGGCGCCGCAGGCCGGCCAGCTGTCCGAGATGCTCGGCAACGGGAAGGGCCGGCCGAGCTGGCGGGTGGTGCTGATCGGGGCGGCGGTCATCATGGCGTGGCTGCTGCTCGTGTTGTTGGTGTCGCATCTGTTGTCGACCCACGGTGTCGGTCAGGCGCCGCCCCCGCCCGCGACCGGCGCCGCGTCGCCGCAGAATGTGAACGCCCCCGCGCCGCAGCGGCCCCACCGGCAGACCGGGGACATGTTCGGCATCCTGCTCGCCGCCAGCGTTCCGACACTGTTGATCATCGTCACCGGGACGCTCGTCATGTCCCGGCGCCGGCGGCGCGGGGCGGCGGCCACCGTCGCCGATGATCCCGCCGAAACCGCTGTCGCGCCAACGCGTTCGGAATCATTGGCACGGGCGGCCGAACGGGGGCTGGCCGAGATGACCGACCCCAGCCGGGAACCCCGCGAGGCGATCATCGCCTGCTACGCGGCCATGGAACGCGAGCTCGCCAACGTGCCCGGCGCCGTCCCGCAGGACTTCGACACCCCGACCGAGGTTCTGGCCCGGGCGGTCGAACACCATGCGCTGCACGCCGACAACGCCGTGCAATTGGTGAACCTGTTCGCCGAGGCGCGGTTCAGCCCGCACGTGATGAACGAGGGCCACCGCGACGTGGCGGTGCGCGTTCTGCAGTTGGTCCTCGACGAACTGGGCTCACGGAGTGCCGCATGAGAAAAACGCTGGCCCTTGGCATCTGCCTTATCGCCGGGATCGAGCTGCTCGCGCTGCTGCAGCCCGATCGCCGGTTCGTGTTGGCCGCCTCGGGCGGTGCCCTCGGCCTCGTCCTGCTCACCCTCCGCCGTGTGCTCGGGCGTGGCGCCCAACCGGAGACCGACGCGGATTCCGACGACCTGGGGGATTCGTTGCGGCGCTGGCTGTCCACCACCGCGACGACGATCCGGTGGTCGGAATCCACCCGGGTCGACTGGGACCGCCACCTGCGCCCGATGCTCGCGCGCCGATACGAGATGGCGACGGGCCAGCGACGATCCAAAGACCCCGTGGCGTATCAGGCGAGCGGTCAGATGCTCTTCGGGACCGATCTGTGGGAATGGGTTAATCCGAACAATGTCGCGCGCACCGGTGACCGGCGGCCCGGTCCCGGCCGTGCGGCGCTGGAAGAGATCCTGCGAAAGTTGGAACAGGTATGACGCTGCCGGCGGCAACAACCACAGCGCGCTGCGAGGCGGTGCTCGACGAGATCGAGCGCGTGGTGGTGGGCAAGCGCTCCGCGCTCACCCTCATCCTCATCGCGGTGCTCGCGCGCGGCCACGTCCTGATCGAGGACCTGCCCGGCCTCGGCAAGACGCTCATCGCCAGGTCGTTCGCCGCCGCGCTGGGGCTGCAGTTCACCCGCGTGCAGTTCACCCCGGACCTGCTGCCCGCGGACCTGCTCGGCTCGACGATCTACGACATGCAATCGGGTCGTTTCGCCTTCCGGCCCGGACCCATCTTCACCAACCTGCTGCTCGCCGACGAGATCAACCGCACGCCGCCCAAGACCCAGGCGGCGCTGCTCGAGGCGATGGCCGAGGGCCAGGTGAGCATCGACGGCGAAACCCACCAGCTGCCAAATCCTTTCATCGTCCTGGCGACCGACAACCCGATCGAGTACGAGGGCACCTACCCGCTGCCGGAGGCCCAGCTCGACCGGTTCGCGATCCGCCTGGAGCTGCGCTACCTCTCGGAGCGCGACGAGACCGCGATGCTGCGCCGGCGCCTCGACCGCGGCTCGGTCGAGCCGACCGTCAACCAAGTCGTGGATGCGCACGACCTGCTCGCGATGCGCGAATCCGTCGAGCAGGTCACCGTGCACGAAGACGTTTTGCACTACGTGGTGTCGCTGGCCAACGCGACGCGGCACCATCCGCAGGTGGCCGTGGGCGCCAGCCCGCGGGCCGAACTCGACCTGGTTCAACTCGCCCGCGCGCGTGCGCTGCTGCTGGGCCGCGACTATGTGATCCCCGAGGACGTCAAGGCGCTCGCCGTCCCGGCGGTCGCGCACCGGATCACCCTGCGACCCGAGATGTGGGTGCGCAAGATTCAGGGTGCCGACGTCGTCGGGGAGCTGCTGCGCCGCCTACCGGTGCCCCGAACCGGCGAGGGGCACGGGGGCAGCGGATGAGTGCGGCGTGACCGGGCGAAAGGTCGAGTTCCGTTGGCGCGCATCGCACTTGACACGCGCCGTCGCGACCTGCGCGGGGTTGGCGCTGGCGGCCGCCGTCATCGGTGCACGGTGGCAGTTGATCGCCTTCGCGGCGCCGCTGCTCGGCGTGCTGTGCTCGATCAGCTGGCAACGACCCGTGCCGACAATCCGCATACACGGCGATCCCGATTCGCAGCGGTGCTTCGAGAACGACCGCTCGCGGTTGCGCGTCTGGGCGACGGAAGAGGGTGAGGCGACGGGATTTTCGACCGTCGAGGTCACGGTTCCGCCCGTCGAGGGGATGCAGCTCGAGACGCTGGACGGGGATTCCCGCCACGCCAAGACGATTGCGGCTACCGCGCAACGGTGGGGCCGGTACTTCATCCGGGCCCGGGTCGACGCGGTCGCGCGCGGTGGGCTGCTGTCGGGGACGGCCACGGTGGACGGCGCCGAGGTCATCGTGTTCCCCCTGACCCCCCCGCAGTCGACGCCCATCCCGCAGACCGAACTCCTCGACCGCCTGGGCGCCCACCTCACGCGGCATATCGGCCCGGGTGTCGAATACGCCGACATTCGCGCCTATGTGCCGGGAGACCAACTGCGGGCGGTGAATTGGCCGGTGAGCGCGCGCCGCCGCCAGTTGCACGTCACGCAGCGCCTCACCGACCGCGCCGCCGACGTGGTGGTGCTGATCGACACATACCGGCAGCCCGCGGGCCCGGCGACCGTGGCCACCGAGCGCGTCGTCCGCGGCGCGGCCCAAGTCGTGCAGACCGCGCTGCGGCACGGAGACCGCGCCGGGATCGTCGCCCTGGGCGGCAACCACCCGCGCTGGCTGGGCGCCGACATCGGGCAGCGCCAGTTCTATCGGGTGCTCGACACCGTGCTCGGCGCCGGCGATCGGTTCGAAGGCACGACGGGAACGCTCGCGCCGCGGGCGGCGATGCCCGCCGGCGCGATCGTCATCGCGTTCTCCACGCTGCTCGACACCGAGTTCGCGCTCGCGTTGATCGATCTGCGCAGGCGCGGCCACGTCGTCATCGCCGTCGACGTCCTCGACCGCTCGCCGTTCGAGGACCAGCAGGATCCCCTGGTGGACCGGATGTGGTCGCTGCAGCGTTCCGCCATGTATCGCGACATGGCGACCGTCGGCGTCGACATCGTTTCGTGGCAGGGGGACAGCGGACTGGAGCAGTCCATGGGTGTGCTGCCGGATCGCCGCCGGCGGGTGCGGGGGCGGCTGCGTGGCTAGCGGCAACACCGCGGGAGTGCCGAGGCTGTGGGCTCCGGCGTCGTCGGTGGCATTCGGTCTGCTGATGGTGGGTTTGGCCGCCGACGGCTCGCACGGACTGGCGGTGGCGGCCTGGGTGGCGGCTCTGATCGCGGTGGTCGGGGGAACGGTATTCCGGCCTGGGGCAACGCTTGCCGTGTTGCTGTCGGTGGTCACCATCGCGCTGTCCGACCCGCCGCTGGTGTTCGTGGCCCTGTCCGGGCTGTGCGCCGCCGCGTACCTGGTCTGCCGTCACGCGGTCGGCGCGCCGGTCGGTGCGGTGATGGGGAGTGTTCCGACAGCCGTTGGCGCCGTGGGCTTTACGTTCGCGGGGTGGGTGGCGGCGTCGTTCCCGCTGCAGCTGCCGTGGTTGCCGTTGGCCGCGCCGCTGGCGGCGCTGGCCGTCTACGTGCTGGCCGTGCGCCCGTTTCTGGGCTGAACTCAGTGCAGCAGCTGGGCGGCGTGGTCGGCCAGGTCGAGCAGCGGCTGCGGGAAGATGCCCAACACCACGGTGATCACGGCGCACACCGCGATCGCGGCCTTGCTCAGAATGCCCGGCGCGACCACGTGGGGGGTGTCGTCGGTCGCCTCGGTGAAGAACATCGACACGATCACCCGCACGTAGAAGTACGCGGCGATTCCACTGGCGACCACACCGACGATCACCAGGGGCGCGGCACCGCCCTGGGCGGCGGCCTTGAACACGGCGAGCTTGCTGACGAAACCACTGGTCAGCGGGATACCGGCGAAGGCCAGCAGGAACATCGAAAACATCACGCCCACAATGGGTGAGCGCTGCCCGAGCCCGGCCCAGTGGGACAGGGTGGCGTCCTCGACGCCGTCGGCATCGCGGATCAGGCCCACGATGGCGAACGCGCCCACGGTGCTGAAGCTGTAGGCCAGCAGGTAGAACAGCGTGGACGAGAGGCCCGCCTGGTTGTCGGCGATGACGCCGGTGAGGATGAACCCGACGTGGGCGACCGACGAGTAGGCCAGCATGCGCTTGACGTCGGTCTGGTTGACCGCGGTGATGGTGCCCACCGCCATGGTGAGAATCGAGATGGTCCACAGTACGGGCCGCCACTGATCGTGCAGGGGCGGCAGCGCGACGTAGACCACCCGCAGCAGCGCGCCGAAGGCGGCGACCTTGGTGGCGGCCGCCATGAACCCGGTGATGGGGGTCGGCGCACCTTGGTAGACGTCCGGAATCCACGAATGGAACGGAACCGCACCCACTTTGAACAGCAGGCCGACCGACAGCAGCGCGACGCCCACCAGGGCCATCGAGGTGTCCCCGTGCGCCGCCAGCGCGTCGCGGATGCCCGTCAGCAGCAGCGTGCCGGTCGCGCCGTACAGCAGCGCCACGCCGTACAGGAAGAACGCCGACGAGAACGCGCCCAGCAGGAAGTACTTCATCGCCGCTTCCTGCGACAGCAGGCGCCGGTGCCGGGCCAGGCCGCACATCAGGTACAGCGGCAGCGAAAGAACCTCGAGCGCAACGAACATCGTCAGCAGGTCGTTGGAGGCGGGGAAGACCATCATGCCGCCGACCGAGAGCATCGCCAGGGGGAACAGCTCCGTCTGCGCGGCCCCGGCCCGCTCGGCGTCACGCTCGGCATCGCTGCCGGGGACCGCCGAAGCCTGCGGCGTGAAGGAATCCAGGCCGGCGGATCCGGCCGCTGCCACCCCGGCGGCGACCTTGGTCTCCGCCTTGGTCTGCGTGCGTTCGGCCATGAAGATCACGGCCAGCACCGCCACCAGCAGCACGGTGCCCTGCAGGTACAGGGTCGGCCGGTCGATGGCCATCGCGCCCAGCACGGTCGCGCGGCCGGCGGCCGGAAGCGACCGGCTCACCGCGATCACCGCGACGAATGCCGCGATGAGGCCGGCGAGAGCGATCGTCACCTGGGCGCCGTAGCGAACCCGCCTGGGCAGGAACGCCTCCGCGAGGACGCCCACCACGGCGACGCCGAACACGATGAGCGTCGGGCACAGCAGAAAGTACTCGATGCTGGGGGTGGGGAGGGTCATTGGCGCGGTCCTTCGGCTGTCCGGGGTACGCGGTTGACTGCCGGCACGCTCGGCGCGGGATCGTGCTGACCGATGGTGGTCATGGTGTTCTCGACGGCGGGGTTGATGATGTCGAGCACCGGCTTCGGGTAGACGCCGAGAACGAGCAACAGCGCGATCAACGGTGCGACGACCAGCAATTCGCGGGCCCGCAGGTCACCGATCTTCTCGTTGCCGGTGGCCACCGGACCGGTCATCATCCGCTGGTAGAGCCACAGCATGTAGATGGCCGACAGCACCAGTGCGGTGACACCGAACGCGGCGGCCAGCCAGTATCGGTTGAAAGTGCCCAGCAGGACCAGGAATTCGCTGATGAACGGCGCCAGGCCGGGCAGCGACAGGGTGGCCATGGCCGAGACTAGGAAGGTCCCCGCCAGGATGGGCGCCACCTTCTGCACCCCGCCGTAGTCGGCGATCGCCCGGCTGCCGTGCCGGGATATCAGGAATCCCGCGATCAGGAACACCGCGGCCGTGGACAGGCCGTGGTTGAGCATGTACAGCGTCGACCCGCTCTGCCCCTGGCTGGTCATCACGAAGATGCCCAGGATGATGAAACCGAAGTGCGAGATGGACGTGTAGGCGATCAGGCGCATGATGTCGGTCTGCCCGATGGCCACGACCGCGCCGTAGATGACGCCGATGACGGCCAGCACGACGATCAGCGGGCGGAAATACGTTGAGGCGCCCGGGAACAGCTGCAGGCAGTAGCGCAGCATGCCGAAGGTGCCGACCTTGTCCATCACCGCCATCATCAGCACCGCGGTCGCCGGGGTGGCCTCCACCGCGGCGTCGGGCAGCCAACGGTGGAACGGCCACAGCGGCGCTTTGATGGCGAAAGCGAACATGAAGCCCAGGAACAGCGCCTTGAACACCGCGGAGTCGGCGCCGTAGCGGCCGGAGGCGACACCGGCCACGATCTCGCGGAAGTCGAAGGTGCCCGAACCGTGCTCGGCGGTCACCACGTACAGCCCGATCACCGCGGCCAGCATGATCAGCCCGCCGAACAGGTTGTACAGCAAGAACTTCACCGCCGCGCGGGACCTGCCCGCGCCACCGCCGAAGCCGCCGATCAGGAAGTACATCGGGATGAGCATGGCCTCGAAGAACACGTAGAACAGCAAGACGTCGAGGGCGACCACGGAGATCAGTACCATCGACTCGATGGCCAGCGTCAGGGCGATGTAGGCGTGCACGCCGCGGGGGTTGCGTTCGCCGCTTCGTGACGGCCGGTCCTCGCCATCCCCGTCGTTCCAGCCGGCAACCTGCAGCACCGGGATGAGCACCGCGGTCAGCAGCACCAGCACCACGGCGATGCCGTCCACGCCCAGGGAGTAGGTGGCGCCAAACGCCGGTATCCAGGAACGGCTTTCGACGAATTGATAAGTGCTGCCGCCGGTCTTGAAGCCGAGGGTGACGACGATCGCGACCGCCAGCGTCACGACCCCGAAGACCAGGCCGGTCCACTTGGCGACCCGGCGCAGCCCCGGCGGCAGCAGGATGACGAGCACCGAGCCGGCCAGCGGCACCAGCCACAGGACGCTCAGCCAGGGAACCGTATTCATGCCACCCGCGTTCACCACTGTTTCACCGCCAGGATCAGCGCGACCACCAGGACCGCGCCCGTCAACATCGACAATGCGTAGTTGCGGGCGAAGCCGGTTTGCAGCCCCCGCAGGCGATTCGAGGTCCGGCCCACCAGCGCGGCCAGCGCGTTGACCGAGCCGTCCACCCCCGCGTTGTCCACGTCGACAAGCGCTTGGGTCAGTTCGGCACCGGGACGCATGAACACCTCTTCGTTGAAGGCGTCGCCGTAGAAGTCCATGCGGGCGGCGGCCGTGACCGGCGACACCGAAAGCGGGGCCACCCTGGGGATCTCCGCGGTGGCGTACAACCGGTAGGCCACCGCGATCCCGATGGCGACGACGCCCAGCGCCAGGGCGGTGGTCACCCACGCGGGGAACGCGTGGGTCACCTCCTCGTGCTTCCCGACGACCGGCTCGAGCCAGCTCTGCAGGGTGCCCCGCCATGCCAGCAGCCCGCCGGACAACACCGAGCCCAAGGCGAGCAGGATCATCGGCCACGTCATCAGGCCGGGCGCCTCGTGGGGATGGGTGCCCGGCGCCCAACGCTTTTGACCGAAGAAGGTCATCAGCATCACGCGCGTCATGTAGAACGCGGTGACGCCCGCGCCCAGCAGCGCGGCTCCGCCCAGCACGTAGCCGCGGATGTCACCCGCGCCCAGGGCGGCCTCGATGATGGCGTCCTTGGAGAAGAAGCCCGCGAACGGCGGCACGCCGATGATCGCCAGGTATCCGAGGCCGAAGGTGGCGAAGGTGATCGGCAGCGCGGCGCGCAGGCCGCCGTAGCGGCGCATGTCCTGTTCCTCGTGCATCGCGTGGATCACCGCCCCGGAGCCGAGGAACAATCCGGCCTTGAAGAAGCCGTGGGTGAGCAGATGCATGATCGCGAACGCGTAGCCGGCCGGGCCGAGGCCGGCGGCCAGCACCATGTAGCCGATCTGGCTCATCGTCGACGCGGCCAGCGCGCGCTTGATGTCGTCCTTGGCGCAGCCGATGAACGCCCCGAGCAGCAGCGTGACGGCGCCGACGACGACCACGGCGGTTTGCGCGTCCGGCGCCAGGTTGTAGAGCGGGTTGGACCGCACGATCAGGTACACGCCGGCGGTCACCATGGTGGCGGCGTGGATCAGGGCGGACACCGGGGTGGGGCCCTCCATGGCGTCACCCAGCCAGGCCTGCAGCGGGACCTGAGCGGACTTGGCGCAGGCGCCCAACAGCAGCAGCAGCCCCATGGCCGTCAGCGCGCCGCGGCCGGCGCCGGGTGCGCCGGCGAACACTCCCGCGTAGGACAGCGTGCCGAAGGTGCTGAACATCAAGAACATTCCCAGGGCGAGCCCCGCGTCCCCGACGCGGTTCATCACGAACGCCTTCTTCGCCGCCGTGGCCGCCGTCGGCTTGTGATACCAGAATCCGATCAGCAGGTAGGACGCCAGGCCGACGCCTTCCCAGCCGACGTAGAGCACCACGTAGTTGTCGGCGACCACCAGGAGCAGCATCGAGGCCAAAAACAGGTTGAGGTAGCCGAAAAACCGCCGGCGGTCCGGGTCTTCGGCCATGTAGGCGACCGAATAGATGTGGATGAGGGACCCGACCCCGGAGATCAGCAGCACGAAACACACGGAGAGCTGGTCGATCTGCAGGCCGAGGTCCACCTGCAGCTGGCCCACCGGGATCCAGGTGAACAACCTCTGGTGGATGACGCGGTCTTCCGCGCCGCGGCCGAGCAGCTCGTTCAGCAGGCTCAGGCCCACGCCGAACGCCGCGAGCGCGGTGGCGCAACCCAGCCAGTGCCCCCACGGATCGGTGCGTCGCCCGCCGAACAGCAGGATCGCGGCGCCCGCCAGCGGCAGCGCCACCAGCAGCCAGGTGTAGTGAGTCATGTTGGCGTCGTCAGCCTTTGAGTAGGTTCGCGTCGTCCACCGACGCCGATTTGCGAGCACGGAAAATCGTCATGATGATCGCCAGGCCGACGACGACCTCGCACGCGGCCACCACCATCGTGAAGAACGCGATCATCTGTCCGTCCAGGTGCCCGTGCATCCGCGCGAACGTGACGAATGCCAGGTTGACCGCGTTCAACATCAGCTCGACGCACATGAACATCACGATGGCGTTGCGCCGCAGCAGCACGCCCGAGGCCCCGATGGTGAACAGCAGGGCCGAAAGATACAGGTAATTGGCCGGATTCACGACGCACCGCCTTGTGACAGACTCGGGCTCGCCTGACGCGAGGGGGTCTGTTCGCCGTCGGCGCCGCGGCTGCGCAGCATCGGCGACACCGACAGCTCCGAGTACGACCCGTCCGGCAGCAGCGCGGCCACGTCGACCGCGTTGTGGCGCGCGTACACGCCGGGGCTGGGCATCGGGGTCGGGTGCCCCCCGGGCCGGAATCGCTCCTGGGAAAGCTCCCGTTGCGTCTTGCGGCGCTCGAAACGCTCGCGGTGCGCCAGCACCATCGCCCCGATGGCCGCGGTGATGAGCAGCGCGCTGGTGAGTTCGAACGCCCACACGTACCGGGAGAAGATCAGCGCCGCAAGCCCTTCCACGTTGCCGTTGGCGTTGGCGGTGGTCAGTCCCGCGAAGCCCCCGGTCGCGCCGGCGCCGATGGCGGCGATCAGCAGCACGCCGAACCCGACCCCGGCCAGCGCCGCGGCGACGCGCTGTCCGTGCAGCGTCTCCTTCAGCGACTCCGCGGAGTCCACGCCGATCAGCATCAGCACGAACAGGAACAGCATCATCACCGCGCCGGTGTAGACCACGACTTGGACGACGCCCAGGAACAGCGCGTCCTGGATCATGTAGAACACCGCGAGGATGATCATCGTCATCGCCAGGAACATCGCCGAGTACACCGCGTTGACCGCCAGTACCACCCCGATCGCGCCGATCAGCGCCAGCGCGCCCAGCACCCAGAACGTCACCGCTTCGCCGGTGGAGGTGCGGACGATGGTGTCGGAAGCCAGCAGTTGGGCCGTAATCGCAGTCACCGGGAGTCTCCGGTTTTTTGGATCTCGCGCAGGCCGTCGGCCGTGACGTTGCCCTGGTAGTAGTCCTTGTCGGTGGCGCCGGGCGCCCGGGGGTGCGGCGGCGCGGTCATGTCGGGGAGCAGGGGGGCCAGCAGCCGGTCCTTCTCGTAGATCAGGTCGGCGCGGTTGTCGTCGGCCAACTCGTAGTCGTTGGTCATCGTCAGAGCCCGGGTCGGGCACGCCTCGATGCACAACCCGCAGCCGATGCAGCGCAGATAGTTGATCTGATAGACCCGGCCGTAGCGTTCGCCGGGCGAGTACCGCAGCTCTTCGGTGTTGTCCGCGCCCTCGACGTAGATCGCGTCGGCCGGGCAGGCCCAGGCGCACAGCTCGCAGCCGATGCACTTCTCCAGGCCGTCCGGGTAGCGGTTGAGCTGGTGGCGGCCGTGGTAGCGCGGCGCGACGGGGCCGGGCTTCTCCGGATATTCCTCGGTGACGTGCTTTTTGAACATCGATCCGAACGTGACGCCGAATCCGGCCACGGCGTCCAGGAACTTAGCCACGTGCTTTCTCCTTGCTCGCGGCCGCCAGGGACTTCATCGGCAGCGGCGGTGTCGGGAATACCGGTGCGGGCGTCTGTCCGGCCGGGAGTTGTTTGGCCTGGCGGCGGAGCTGGCGCTCCAGCGCGCGAATCCCGGGTGTGGCGAACGGTTTTCGCAGCAACAGCACCAGCGCCGTGGCGAACACGATGCTGCTGGCCACCAGCAACGGGGTCCAATGCGCATACCCCTGGTTCTGCAGCGTGCGGATCACCGCCGCGATCAACACCCAGACCAGCGAGGCCGGGATCAGCAGCTTCCAGCCCAGCCCCATGAACTGGTCGTAGCGCAGCCGGGGCAGCGAGGCCCGCAGCCAGAAGTAGATGAACAGGAAGGTCCACATCTTGGCGGTGAACCAGAGCACCGGCCACCACCCGGTGTTGGCCCCCGCCCACATGTTGATCGGCCAGGGCGCATGCCAGCCGCCGAAGAACAACGCGGTGGCCAGTGACGACACCGTCATCATGTTGACGTACTCGGCCAGCATGAACATCGCGAACTTCAGCGACGAGTACTCGGTGTGGAATCCCGCGACCAGCTCGCCCTCGGCCTCGGGCAAATCGAATGGCGCACGGTTGGTTTCGCCGACCATGGAGATCAGGTAGATCACGAACGACGGCAGCAGCAGGAACACGTACCAGACCCGGTCCTGCGCGGCGACGATCTGCGACGTCGACATGGAGCCGGCATAGAGGAACACCGCCGCGAACGACAGCCCCATCGCCACCTCGTAGGAGATGACCTGGGCGGTGGAGCGGACGCCGCCCAGCAGCGGGTAGGTGGATCCCGACGCCCAGCCGCCCAGCACGATGCCGTACACGCCGATCGCCGACAGGCCGAGGATGAACAGCACCGCGACCGGGAGGTCGGTGAGCTGCAGCGGCGTGCGGTGGCCGAACACCGACACCACCGGGCCGAACGGGATGAAGGCGAAGGCGGTGAACGCGGGGATGGTGGAGATGACCGGCGCCGCGAAGTAGACGAACTTGTCGACGCCCCCCGGGGTGATGGTTTCCTTGAGCGCCAACTTGATTCCGTCGGCCAGGCTCTGCAGCGCGCCCCACGGGCCCGCGCGGTTGGGCCCGGGCCGCAGCTGCATCCACCCGAGAATCTTGCGTTCGAGCAGGATCGCGACCAACACGTTGAGCATGAGGAACACGAAGATGGCCAGCGCCTTGCCCAGCACCAGCCACCAGGGGTCGTGTCCGAAGGCGGTCAGGGAGTTCGTCATGAGCCCACTCCGATTTTCACTGTGCTGCCCAGCGTCACGCCCAATTTCCGGTGCACGGCCGAGCCCGGCGAGTTCAGCGGGAGCCACACCACCCGGTCGGGCATGTCGGTGATGACCAGCGGGAGGCTGATCGAGCCGCGCGGCGTGCTGACGGTGACCGCGTCTCCGTCGGCGGCGCCGATCTCGGCAGCCGTGTCGGCCGAGAGCCGCACCACGGGTTGGCGCGCCGTCCCGGCCAGGTGCGGCTCGCCGTCCTGCATGCGGCCGTTGTCCAGCAGCATCCGCCAGCCGGTCAACACCGCTTGTCCTTTTTCAGGCCCTGGCCGGGCCTGGGCCGGCTCCGGGGCCGCGACGGCCGGGCCGGCGGCCCAGCCGCCCTCCCAGGTGCCCAGCCCGGACAGTTCCGCGCGGGCCGCTTCGGCGGTCGAGAGCCCGAGGTAGACGCCCATCTCGTCGGCCAGCGCGTCGAGCACCTGATGGTCGGACTGGCCGGCCTGCTGGGTGGTGCCGTGCAGTGCCGGGCCGAACGGGCGGTAGCGGCCCTCCCAGTTGATGAAGGCCCCGGCCTTCTGCGCCGTCGGCGCGACCGGGAACACCACGTCGGCGCGCTCGGTCACGGCGCTGTGTCGCAGTTCCAGGCTGACCACGAAGCCCGCCGCGTCCAGCGCGGCCAGCACCGCTTCCGGGTCGGCGAAGTCGTCGGGTTCGACGCCGCCGACCAGCAGCGCGCCCAGCGTCCCGTCGGCCGCGGCGGCCAGGATGCCGTCCGCGTCACGCCCGGCGGCGGAAGGCAATTCGGAGACGTGCCACGCCGCGGCGATCTGCGCGCGGGCGGTCTCGTCGCCGAGTGGGCGGCCACCCGGCAGCAGGGCGGGCAGCGCGCCGGCCTCCAGCGCGCCCCGCTCGCCGGCCCGCCGCGGCACCCATGCCAGCCGCGCCCCGGTGGCGTCGGCGAGCCGGGCGGCGGCGGACAGTCCGCCGGGCACCGTGGCCAGGCGTTCCCCGACCAGGATCACCGCGCCCGCGGTGGACAGCAGGTCGCCCACCTCGCCGGTGGCCAGCCCGTCCAGCGCCGCCGCCTCGGCCCCGGGAGCGGTCTTGATCAGTCGTCCGGACATCTTCACCAGCGCCCGGGTGGCGAACGGCGCCACCGCGTACACCGGTAGCCGGTGCTTGCGGGCGGCCTTGCGCAGCCGCAGGAACACGATGGGCGACTCGTCCTCCGGCTCGAAGCCGACCAGCAGCACCACCGGCGCCGATTCCAGATCCGCATAGCTGACGTCGCGCCGTCCGGCGATGCGCGACGCCAGGAAGTCGGCCTCCTCGGCCGAGCTTGGGCGGGCGCGGAAGTCGATGTCGTTGCTGTCCAACACGATTCGGGTGAACTTGGAATACGCGTAGGCGTCCTCCAAGGTGGCCCGGCCGCCGACCAGGACGCCGGTGCGCCCGCGGGCCGCATCGAGGCCACGGATCGCCGTCGCCATCGCGTGCGACCACGACGCGGGCACCAACGATCCGTCCGCGTCGCGGATCAGGGGGGTGGTGATCAGGTCGGGCTGCGTCGCATAGCTGAACGCCCACCGGCCCTTGTCGCAGTTCCACTCCTCGTTGACCTCGGGGTCGTCGCCGGCCAGCCGCCGCAGCACCTTGCCGCGGCGGTGGTCGGTTCGCTGTGCGCACCCGGACGCGCAGTGTTCGCAGACGCTGGGGCTGGACACCAGGTCGAAGGGGCGGGCCCGGAAACGGTAGGCGGTTCCGGTCAGCGCGCCCACCGGGCAGATCTGCACCGTGTTGCCCGAGAAGTACGAGTCGAACGGCTCATTGGCGTAGATGCCGACCTGCTGCAGGGCACCGCGCTCCTGCATGTCGATGAAGGGGTCGCCGGCGATCTGCTCGGAGAACCGCGTGCAGCGCGCGCACAGGATGCAGCGCTCACGGTCCAGCAGCACCTGGGCGGAGATGTTGATCGGCTTGGCGAACGTGCGTTTGACGTCGGTGAAGCGAGAATCGGTGCGGCCGTTGGACATCGCCTGGTTCTGCAGCGGGCACTCGCCGCCCTTGTCGCACATCGGGCAGTCCAGCGGATGGTTGATCAGCAGCAGCTCCATCACGCCGTGCTGGGCCTTGTCGGCGGCCTCCGACGTGAGCTGCGTGCGCACGACCATGTCGTCGGTGGCGACGGTGGTGCACGACGCCATCGGTTTGCGTTGCCCCTCGACCTCGACCAGGCACTGCCGGCACGCGCCGACCGGCTCGAGCAGCGGGTGGTCGCAGAACCGGGGGATCTGAATGCCCATCAACTCGGCCGCGCGGATCACCAATGTGCCCTTGGGCACGCTGATTTCGTTGTCGTCGATGGTCAGCGTCACCATGTCAGGCGGACGCACCTCGTCGCCGGTGTTCGTCTTGGCGGCCTGAGTCATGAGCCCTTCCCGTTCGGCGTCAGCATGGAGTCTCGGGGGTCGAACGGGCATCCACCGCCTTCGACGTGAGCCACGTATTCGTCACGGAAGTGCTCGATCGACGACATCACCGGGCTGGCGGCGCCGTCGCCCAACGCGCAGAACGCCTTTCCCAAGATCGAATCCGAGATGTCCAGCAGCTTGTCGATGTCCTCGGGAGTGCCCTTGCCGGTTTCCAGCCGCTCGTAGATCTTGTCCAGCCAGAAGGTCCCCTCCCGGCATGGCGTGCACTTGCCGCACGACTCGTGCTTGTAGAAGTAGGTCCAACGCTGCACCGCGCGCACCACGCAGGTGGTCTCGTCGAAGATCTCCAGCGCCTTGGTGCCCAGCATCGAGCCGACCCCGCCCACACCCTCGTAGTCCAACGGCACGTCGAGGTGCTCGTCGGTGAGCAGCGGGGTGGACGACCCGCCGGGCG
The DNA here is from genome assembly GCF_010731595.1 of Mycobacterium seoulense. NCBI lineage: Bacteria > Bacillati > Actinomycetota > Actinomycetes > Mycobacteriales > Mycobacteriaceae > Mycobacterium > Mycobacterium seoulense. The sequence continues at coordinate 185,853 of NZ_AP022582.1, forward strand.
TCCAGAATTTGAGCCGGTGCCCGGCCCGCATCCCGCCGGCGTAGGCGAGCAACTCGCGCAGCGTGATACCCAGCGGGGCCTCGTACTGGCCGGGTTTGGCGACGTGCCCCGACAGCGAATACAGCGTGAAGCCAGGGGATTTCTCGCTGCCCATCGACCGGAACCATTCGACCCCGTTGAGGATGATGGACGGCACGCTGGCAATCGTCTCGACGTTGTTGATCACCGTCGGGCAGCCGTAGAGCCCCGCCACCGCGGGGAACGGCGGCCGCAGCCGTGGCTGGCCGCGCCGGCCTTCCAGCGAATCGAGCAGCGCCGTTTCCTCGCCGCAGATATACGCGCCGGCACCGGCGTGCACCACCAGCTCCAGGTCGAAGCCCGAGCCGTTGATGTCGCGGCCCAGGTATCCGGCGGCGTAGGCCTCGGCCACCGCGTTCTGCAGGCGGCGCAGCACGGGCAGCACTTCCCCGCGCACGTAGATGAACGCGTGGCTGGCCCGGATCGCGTAGGCGGCGATGATGACGCCCTCGACGAGGACGTGCGGCGTCGCCAGCATCAGCGGAATGTCTTTGCACGTACCGGGTTCCGACTCGTCGGCGTTGACCACCAGGTAGTGCGGCTTGGCGGCCGCGCCGGTGTCGCCCTGCGGGATGAACGACCACTTCGTCCCGGTCGAGAAGCCGGCGCCGCCGCGCCCGCGCAGCCCGGAGTCCTTGACGGTGGCGATCACGTCGTCGGGCGCCATGGCCAGCGCCTTCTTCATCGCCTCGTAGCCGTCGTGACGCCGGTAGGTCTCCAGGGTCCACGACTGCGGGTCGTCCCAGAACCGGCTGATGACCGGGGTCAGGGGCGTGGCCTGTGAGTTCGTCATGACTGGCCCGCCGGGGGAGTGGGGGCGGCCATGCCGAGTTCCTTGGCCACCTTCAGTCCGGCCAGGGTGGCCTCGCCCGCGCCGCCCTGGCCTTCGTCGGCGCGCGGGTCGGGCAGGCCGGCCAGGATGCGCGACGTCTCGCGGAAGGCGCACAGCGGGGCGCCGCGGGTGGGCGGTTTGGGCTCTCCGGAGCGCAGGGAGTCGACGAGTTCGCGCGCCGACTCCGGCGTCTGGTTGTCGTAGAACTCCCAGTTGACCATCACCACCGGCGCGTAATCGCAGGCGGCGTTGCATTCGATGTGTTGCAGGGTGACCGAGCCGTCGGGGGTGGTCTCGTCGTTGCCGATACCCAAATGCTCTTTCAGGGCGTCGAATACGGCGTCGCCGCCCATGACCGCGCACAGCGTGTTGGTGCAGACGCCGACGAGGTAGTCCCCGGTGGGTCCGCGACGGTACATCGTGTAGAAGCTCGCCACCGCCGACACCTCGGCGCCGGTCAGCCCCAGCTGCTCGCCGCAGAACTCCAAACCGGCCGGGGTCAGGTAGGAGTCCTCGGCCTGGACCAGGTGCAGCAGCGGCAGCAGCGCGGAGCGCTTGTTGGGGTAGCGGCCGATGATCTCCTTGGCGTCGACCTCGAGCCGCGCCCGGACTTCCGGTGAATACGTTTGCGGCGCACCCTCGGTGACGAACGCGTTGGGTTCCTCCGGCGGGGGTCCGAGCCGGATGAACACCGGCTGTCCTTGCGGGCCGGTCACCGGTCCACCCCGCCCATCACCGGGTCGATGCTGGCGACCGCGGTGATCAGGTCGGCCACCATGCCGCCCTCGCACATCGCGGCGACCGACTGCAGGTTGGTGAACGACGGGTCGCGGTAGTGCACCCGGTAGGGCCGGGTGCCGCCGTCGCTCACCATGTGCACGCCCAGCTCCCCGCGCGGCGACTCCACGGCGGTGTAGACCTGGCCCGCTGGAACCCTGATGCCTTCGGTGACCAGCTTGAAGTGGTGGATCAACGCCTCCATCGAGCCGCCCATGATCTTGGCGATGTGCTCCGGTGAGTTGCCCATGCCGTCCGGGCCCACCTTCAGGTCGGCCGGCCAGGCGATCTTGCGGTCGGAGATCATGGTCGGGCCCGGCTTCAACTTGTCCAGACACTGCTCGACGATCTTGATCGACTCCCACATCTCGTTGACGCGAATCATGTAGCGCCCGTAAGCATCACACGTGTCGGCGGTCATCACGTCGAATTCGTAGTTTTCATATCCGCAGTACGGTTCGCTCTTGCGCAGATCGTGGGGCAACCCGGTGGCGCGCAGGATGGGCCCGGTGATGCCCAGCGCCATGCAGCCGGTCAGGTCGAGGTAGCCGATGTCCTGGGTGCGGGCCTTCCAGATGGCGTTCTCGTTGAGCAGATCGCCCATCTCGCGCAGCACCTGGCGCAGCGGCTTGAGGGCTTCGGCGATGTCGGTCTCGGCACCCGGCGGCAGGTCCTGCGCGACGCCCCCGGGCCGGATGTAGGCGCTGTTCATCCGCAAACCCGAGATCTTCTCGAACAGGGTCAGGACGATCTCGCGGCCGCGGAAACCGACGAACATCGGCGTCATGGCACCCAGCTCCATGCCGCCGGTGGCGAGTGCGACCAGATGCGAGGAGATCCGGTTGAGCTCCATCATCATCACCCGGATGACGTTGACCCGCTCCGGGATCTGGTCGGTGATGCCGAGCAGTTTCTCCACGCCCAGGCAGTACGCGGTCTCGTTGAAAAACGGTGACAGGTAATCCATTCGGGTCACGAAGGTGACGCCCTGGGTCCAGTACCGATATTCGAGGTTCTTCTCGATCCCGGTGTGCAGGTAGCCGATTCCGCAGCGGACCTCGGTGACCGTTTCCCCTTCGATCTCCAGGATCAGGCGCAGCACCCCGTGGGTGGACGGGTGCTGGGGACCCATGTTGACGACGATCCGCTCGCCGGGATCCGCCTTGCGGGCGGCGTCGACGATCTGTTCCCAGTCCTGGCCACCGGCGACCAACACGGTCTCCGGGCTTTCGGCGCCGCCTCCACCGTTGGTCGAGTCAGTGATTGTGCTCATCAGTTGTACGCTCTCCGCTCGTCGGGCGGGGGTATCTGGGCTCCCTTGTACTCCACCGGGATGCCGCCGAGGGGATAGTCCTTGCGTTGCGGGTGGCCATGCCAGTCGTCGGGCATCTCGATGCGCGTCAGCGACGGGTGTCCGTCGAAGATGATGCCGAAGAAGTCGTATGTTTCGCGCTCGTGCCAGTCGCTGGTCGGATAGACCCCGTACAGGGACGGGATGTGCGGATCCTCGTCGGGCACAGCCACTTCCAGGCGGACGCGGCGATTGTGCGTGATCGACTGCAACGGGTACACCGCGTGTAGTTCGCGGCCCGTCTCGTGCGGGTAGTGCACCCCGCTGACACCCAGGCACATCTCGAACCGCAGCTGCGGCTCGTCGCGCAGGCGCTGGGCGAGGGCCACCAGCTTGTCGCGGCGGACGTGCAGCGTCAGCTCGTCGCGGTACACCACGACTTTCTCTACCGCTTCTTCGAATTCGACACCGCTGCCGCTCAACGCCTCGGCGAGCCGGTCCACCACGTCGTCGAAGTAGCCGCCGTAGGGCCGCGGGCTGCTGCCCGGGAGGGTGATCTGCCGCACCAGCCGTCCGTAGCCGGTGGTGTCGCCGGAATCGGAGATGCCGAACATGCCGCGGCGCACCCCGATCACCTCGCCGTCGGCGCGGGGCGGCCCGCCGCCTTCGGTCGCCGCTTCCTGAGGGTCGTGATCCGGCGAGCTCATCGCAGCAGCCCGCGCATCTCGATCGTGGGCCGGGCCGACAGCGCCGCCTGCTCGGCCTCGGCGATCGCTTCTTCGCGGTTGACGCCCAGCGGCATCTGTTGAATCTTCTCGTGCAGCTTGAGGATTGCGTGCAGCAGCATCTCCGGGCGCGGCGGGCAGCCGGGCAGGTAGATGTCCACCGGGACGATGTGGTCCACGCCCTGCACGATCGCGTAGTTGTTGAACATCCCGCCGGACGACGCGCACACGCCCATGGCCAGCACCCACTTCGGCTCGCCCATCTGGTCGTAGATCTGGCGCAGCACCGGTGCCATCTTCTGGCTCACCCGCCCGGCCACGATCATCAGGTCCGCCTGCCGCGGCGTCGCCGAGAACCGCTCCATGCCGAACCGCGCGATGTCGAATCTCGGCCCGGCCGTTGCCATCATCTCGATGGCGCAGCAGGCCAACCCGAACGTCGCCGGCCACAGGGAGTTCTTGCGGACATAGCCGGCCACCTTCTCGACCGTCGACAGCAGAATCCCACCGGGCAGCTGTTCTTCGAGACCCACGTCTACCTCAATCCCACGTCAGGCCGCCGCGGCGCCACACATAGGCGTACGCCACGAAAACCGTGAGCATGAACACCACCATCTCGACCAACGCGAACGTTCCCAGCGCGTCATAACTGACCGCCCAGGGATACAAGAACACGATTTCGATGTCGAAGACGATAAACAGCATTGCGGTCAGGTAATACTTCACCGGGAACCGCTGGCCGGGCGTCGCGTGCGGGCCACTCACCGACGTTGCGGTGGGCTCGATGCCGCACTCGTAGGGGGCCATCTTCGACTTGTTGTAGCGCGACGGGCCGGCCAGGCTCGCGATCACCACCGATCCGACGGCGAAGGCCGCGGCGATCGCTCCGAGTACCAGGATGGGTATGTAGACGTTCAACTCGCTCCAAGATCTCCTCGTACGGGCCGCCGGTGCGGCGGCCGGGCGGGGGGCCGGGCTGCTGTGACGCACCCGGGCCGCGGGCAATCACAGTGACCTCCACAACATAGCGTCGTGAAGGCGGGTGTGTTTTGTCGGGGTGGGGGTATTCGTTTCGTTTTTGTGTCGCCGCAACCGGGCGGCCCGTCGCATCGGGCGGCCCGCTCGGGATCAACGCGCAATCCGCGCCCGCCGGTAACCCGGTGGGCGCGGTATCGACGCAGGTGAAAGCGCTAGCGGGTGGGGGTGCGGAGCAGTCCGAGCACCGTGCGGCCCAGCACGATGGGATCGATGGGATGCGGCACGGCGGCCTCGGCCCGCGACCAGTTCGCCAGCCAGGCATCGTCCGGGCGTCCGGTGAGCACCACGATCGGCGGGCAGGTCGCGAGTTCGTCCTTGAGTTGTTTGGCGATTCCCATGCCGCCGGTGGGCGTGGCCTCCCCGTCCAGGATGGCCAAGTCGATGCCGCCCTCGTCCATCTGCCGCACCACCATCGGGGCGGTCGCCACCTCGAGGTAGGTCAGCTCGGGCAGGTCCGGGTGCAGATGCTTGCCCAGTGCCCGGATCACTTGTTCGCGGGTTCTGGCGTTATCGCTGTAGACCAGGATCCGCAGGGCGACGCTGGATTCGGGGCTGGAGTCCGACACGGTGCAGATGCTACTGGTGTCGCACCGGCTTTACTGGGCAGCCCGCGCGAAGACGGCTTCGGCCGCCGCGGTGGCCGTCGATCCGATCATGCCGAGGCGGTTCCAGCCCAGGTCGAACTGGGTGCGGTCGATCTTGGCCTCCGCCGCGATCCGGATCGACCCGTCGTCGAGCTCGGTGATCGTGGCGGGCAGGGGCAGCGGCGCGGTGATGCCTTTGATGGTGCAGGCGGCCCGCAGCTCGGCGGCCTTGCCTTTGGTCGGCTGCACGCCGGTGACGACGACGCTGATCTCGCCGAAGCGCTCGACGTCGAAGAAGTCTGCCGAGCGCAGGTGCTTGTCGCGGCGGCCGATCCCGGTGTCCAGGGACGCGGCGCGGATGTCGAGGCGGCCGAAAACCGCGCCCTTGCCCGTCAGTTGGCCGTCGCCGCTGAACTCGGTGAACCGGCCCTTGACGCGCAGCAGGCCCCACATGTTGGCGATCTTGAAGGTGATCGCCGAGCGGTCCGGGACGAGGTTCCACACCCCGGCCAGGTCGGGATCGTTCAGCAGTGTTTCCAGAGTCGTCATCGTCACCCCCATCTCTCGTGGCGAATCTAACGGCTAGCCCATCAGTGGCGCGATCTCGGCCGGGTCGAAGTACTCGTCGATCCGGTCGAGCCGGCCGCCGGGGCCCACCCTGATCACGATGCAGACGCGCATCGAGATCGATTGGCCCGCATGGCCGGTGGCGTGCAGGACGTGCTGCTGGACGAAGCCGCCCTCGAAGAATTGCCGGTCCAGGATTTCGTAGTGGCGTTCGGTGGTCGCGCCGACGAACCAGTCGATGACCCGCAGCGCGCGGGCCTTGCCGTCCGGCTTGGAGGGGTCGCGCCGCGCGCCGGCCCGCCAAACCGCGATGTCGTCGCTCCACATCCGCTCAACCGCGGCGACGTCGCCCTTTTCGATCGCGGTGAACAGGCGGTCGGCCGCGTCGGCGACGATTTCCGTACTCGCAGCGGGCATGATGTCGCTCCTATTCGCTGTCGTCGTTGTCGGCGCTGTCGTATCCGGGGTGGGCGGCCGCCACCCGGCGCCGCACCAGGGTGCGCAGGCAGGCGGTGACCTCCCGGGCCCGTCCGTCCAGCTCGCCCGCCCGGATCGCGGCGGCCAGCTCTTCCTCGTCGGCGAAGCCCAGGTCGGCCAGCGCGGCGCGGGACTCGGCCTCGCTCTCGTCGAGCAGTTCGCGCTCGACGATGCGCAAGGCGTTGGCGGCCACCCTCGCGTGGAAGTTGACCTGCCCGCTGGTCGCCGCCCGCACGTCGGTCTCCAGGAATTCGGCCACCGCGGCCACCAACTCGGCCGCGAGCGGACGGCCGTACGGCCCGATCATTCCGGGACCTCTTCGAGCAGGTCGAGCAGGTCCCACTCGGTCTCGCACACGCGGCGACCGATCGCGGCCAGCTCCACCGAGCGGAACTGACCGCTCAAGTGCCGCTCCGCCTGGTAGCGGCAGATGACGCCCCAGCGCAGCGTGGCCAGCACCAGCCACCAGTGAAACGCCACCCGGTCGACGCTGGTCCCGCCGGCCTGTTCGTAGGCGCGAAGGAAGCTCTCGATGCTGCCGAGGCCGCCGGCGCCGAGGCTGGCGGGCGCGCCGAAGCGCCAGGCCCGGATGCAGAACCAGGCGAGGTCGTCGTACGGGTCGCCGCGGTGCACCAGCTCCCAGTCGAGGACGGCGGCCAGCCGCGAGCCGTCGACGATGAGGTTGCCCATCCGGTAGTCGCCGTGCACCAGGACGTCCGCCGACGGCTTGGCCTTTCGAGGCCGGTTGAGCTCGAGCCAGCGAAACGCCCATTCGAAGGTGGCCGTGGTGTCACCCATGGCGTCGAGCCGTTCGCGCCACTGCATGAGCGGGTCCTCATCCGCCAGGCCGGGGATGCGCGGGTCGGCGCGGTGGATGGCCGCCAGGGCCTGCGCGCATTGCCGCAGCAGTCCCGCCCGGGCCGCTTGCCCACCCGCGGCGTCGAGCTGACGCTGGATGCGCCTGACGATGGTCTCGCCCGCGATCTCTTCGCAGATCAGAAACGGATTGCCCAGCGCGGCAGGCGAATCGTCGGCGACGAGGACGTGGGGGACCGGGGCGCCGGCGGCCGCCGCCGCGGCCTGCGCGCGCGCCTCCAGCTCCATGCCGGCGTGCATGTCGTCGGGCGCGCCGGTGCGCAGGATCAGTGCCTGGCGCCGGTCGCCGGTGACGGCGTCGAACGCCCAGGTGGAGCGGCTCGCGCCGCCGGTCAGGGCGCGCAGGTTCTCCACCGTGACATCGGCGCCCAGCACCGGCGCCAGTTTCGCGGCGAGTCGAGAGGCCAGCTCCTCGGTCGTCGTCACTTGCCAAACTTAAACAGCCGCTGCGCCACCCGGCGAATCTGGATCTCCTCGGCTCCCTCGGTGATCCGGTAGCGGCGGTGGTGCCGATAGATGTGCTCGAACGGTTCGTGCCGGCTGTAGCCCAGGCCGCCGAAGATCTGCATGGCCCGGTCGGCGGCGTCGCAGACGAGGCGGTTGGCCCGATAGTTGGCCATCGACACCTTGTCCGAGACCTCCATGTGGTGGTCCCGGTCGAGGTGCCAGGCGGCGTAGGCCACCAGCAGTCGCACCATCTGGGCTTCGGTCTGCAATTCGGCCAGCGGCCATTGCACGGCCTGGTTGACCGACAGCGGTTTGCCGAAGACGGACCGTTGGCCGGCGTATTCGGCGGCGCGGTCGATGCAGTACTGGGCCGCGCCCAGGCTGCTGGCCGCCTGCCGAATCCTGTTCTCGTGCAGGAACGTCTGCGCGACCTCCAGGCCGCGGTCCACCTCGCCGAGCACCGCGTCGGCGGGCACCCGGACGTCGGTCAACCGTACTTCGCCGTGGTCGGTCGGCATGTTGAACGTCCACCAGTAGTAGGGGATTTCGAAGCCGGGCGCATCGGTCGGTACCAGAAACGCCGTGATGCCCCGCGGCTGGCCCGGCTCACCGGACGTGCGGGCGAAGACCAGGTCGTGGGTCGCGCGGTGGACCCCGGTGTTGAACCGCTTGGACCCGTTGATCACCCAGCCGTCGCCGTCGGCTTGCCCGCGGGTCTCCAGCCAGGTGGCGTCCGAGCCGTGCTGCGGCTCGGTCAGGCCGAACGCCATGGACCGCTCGCCGGTGATCAGCGCTTCGGACCACAGCCGTCGCTGCTCCTCGGTGCCGAAGCGCTCCATCATGATCACCTGGGGGAAGTTCCCGACGATCGAGGACTCGTTCTGCAGGTCGTTGTGCAGGCCAAGACCCTTGTGCGCGAGGTGCTCCCGGATGACCGCCATGTCGACGTTGGTGCCGTCCCGGCCGCCCAGCGCGGCCGGTAGCCCGTACCGCAGCCAGCCCGCCTTGTCGGCGCGCCTGCGCATCTCGGCCAGCAGGTCCTCCCACTCGCGGGTGGGGATGCCGTCGTTGTCCCAGTCGGTGCGGGCGTGTTCGCGGCGCTTGTCGAAATACTGGATGTGTTCGCGCTCCAGGGGTTTGATCTCGGACTCGATGAACTCGTCCATCTCCGCGAGCAGGCCCGGAAGGTGTTCGGGCAGTGTGAAATCCACTGGTGTCTCCTTTGGGAAAGGCTCAAGCGCCGTAGAGGGTTTTCTTCCAGATCGTCGACAGGGTGGCGATGGCGTCGGCGTCGCTGATCTTGATGCCCAGGTTGGAGGGGCCGACGAATACGGTGGTGAAGTTCTCGAACAGCAGGGCGATGGCCGCCGCGGTGTGTTGCGGGTCCAGCTCGGTTCCGTAGCCCTGCTCCTGGGCGCGGCGGACCGAGGCGGCGACGATGTCCATGCCGAAGCGGCGGAATTCGTTCTGCACGGCCGCGAAGCGACGCTGGGTGGCGGCCAGCTGGGCCACCGCGATCATGATGCCGATGTTCTGCTTGAACATGTTCCAGTACCCGGTGACCACCGAGGTGAAAAAGGCGTCGTCGTCCGGTGATTCCGGTAGCTCGAGGCTCAGCCCGGACGGCGTCACGACATCGTGCAGGAACGATTCGGCCAGGGCGGCGAGCAGGTCCTCCTTGTCGGCGAAATACCGGTAGAACACCGCGGGCGACTTGCCCGCCGCCGAGGTGATGTCGGCCAGCGTGGTGCCGTGAAAACCACGCTCCGCGAAAAGCTTTCGTGCGGCCTGCTCGATGGCCTGCCTGGTCTGGCGGCCCTTGGCGGTCAGCGCATCCTGGGCGGGCATCAGCTGCACATCCGGTCGCCGGCGCGCAGCAGCGCGCTCGGCAGGTCATGGCCGACAACGGACTTCGCCACGCCGGCCGCGGCGATGGCGGCCTGCAGGTCGACGTCGACCTCGATGCCGCTGTCGCGCAGCAGGTACACCAAGTCCTCGGTGGCGATGTTGCCGGTGGCCCCGGGTGCGAACGGGCAGCCGCCCAGGCCGCCGACCGAGGCGTCCAGCCGGGTCACCCCGGAGCTGACCGCGGCGTAGGCGCTGGCCAGCCCGCAGCCGCGGGTGTTGTGAAAATGACCGCCAAGCGGCAGGTCGCCGATCACCGGAAGCAGTTGTGCGATCAGGGAACTCACCCGCCCCGGGGTGGTGGTGCCGATCGTGTCGGCGATCGACAGGCGGTCGGCGCCGCGGTCGCGGGCGGCCGCGGCGATGTCGAGCACCCGCTGGGGCGGGGTGGGGCCTTCGAACGGTGAGTCCCACGCGGTGGCGATCACCACCTCGACGGTGACGCCGCCGTCGTGCGCGATGGCGACGATCTCGTCGATCGCCTCGGTGGCCTCGGCGCTGGTCCGCCCGACGTTGGCCATGCTGAACGCGTCGTCGGCGGCCACCACGTACTCGATCGAGCGCAGCCCCGCCGCGACGGCCCGCCTGGCGCCGTTCGGGCTGGCCACCAGGGCGGAGAACTCGATGTCGGGGTAGTCGCGCAGGTGCGCGGCGAGCTCGGCGGCGTCGGCCATCGACGGCACCTTCGACGGCGAGACGAAGGCGGTGGCCTCCACCTCGCGGACCCCGGTCGCGGCGATCGCGGCCAGCAGTTCGAGCTTGGCCGCCAACGGGATCGGCGTCTCGATCTGCAGGCCGTCGCGCAGCGCGACCTCGCGGATGGTCACGTGCCGGCTCATATCACCACCTCCGCCCGCAGCTCCTCGAGCTCCTGGGCGGTCTTGCCCAGCAGCCCGATGTAGACGTCGTCGTTGTGCTGGCCGGGCCGGGCGGGCCCGGCGGTGCGGACCCGCCCAGGGGACTCCGAGAGCACCGGGACGACGCCCGGGCCCAGGACGTTGCGCTGCACCCGCTCGTCGTAGTGCTCGACGAGCATGCCGCGGGTCCGCAGCTGCGGGTCGTTGACCACCTCCGCGACGGTGTTGATCGGACCGGCGATCACCCCCGCGGCGCTGAGGGTTTCGATGATCTCACCGGGCTCACGTTCCGCGGCCCACGCGCCGATGATCTCGTCGAGTGCGTCCTGGTTGCGGCCGCGCGCGACGTGCGTGGCGAACCGGTCGTCGACGGCCAGCTCCGGGCTGCCCATCGCCTTGCAGAGCCGGGCGAAGACGGTGTCCTGGTTGGCGGCGATCACCACCCACGAGCCGTCGGCGCTGCGGTAGATGTTGGACGGCGCGATGCCGTCGAGCCGGGTGCCCGACGGTCCGCGCACCACGCCGCCGACGTCGTAGTCGGGGATGGTCGATTCCTGGACGGCCAAACAGGATTCGGTCAGCGCAACGTCGACCACCTGGCCGCGCCCGGTGACGCCGCGGCGGTACAGCGCCGCCAGCGCGCCCTGGGCGCCGAACATCCCGGCCAGACTGTCGCCGAGGGAGAGCGCGAGCCGGGGCGGCGGGCCGCCGGGGAACCCGTTGAGGTACCGCAGCCCGCTGGCCGCCTCGGCCACCGAGGCATAGCCGGCCTTGCGGGCGTCGGGCCCGGTCTGCCCGTAACCGGACACCCGGACCAGGATGATGCCCGGGTTGCGGGCGCTGAGCACGTCGTAGCCCAGGTCCCATTTCTCCAGCGTCCCCGGGCGGAAGTTCTCCACGATGATGTCGGACTTCTCGACGAGGTCGCAGAACAGTTCACGGCCGCGGGGGAGGCGCAGGTCCAGGGTGATCGCTCTCTTGTTGCGCGCGTGCACGGTCCAGAAGACGTGCTCACCGTCGAGCTCGGCCTGACCCCAGGTGCGCAACGGGTCGGGGGCACCGGGCGGTTCCACCTTGATGACGTCGGCGCCCATGTCGCCCAGCAACCGGCCGGCGAAGGGGCCCGCGATCAACGTGCCGAGCTCGAGCACCCGGATGCCGTCCAGCGGGCCGGCCGGTGCCATGCGCCGCTCCTCCTCATCGCTGCGCTCTGCATCGTCGCTGGCGGTCGTCATTGCCTGCCCGCGAAGTCGTGGCGGACCAGCCAGTCGGTGACGATGTCGACGGCCGCGCGCAGCTTGTCGCGCTGGTCGGCCCCCGCGTAATAGTGGGTGGCGCCGGGGATTTCGTGCATCTCCTTGTCGTGATACCCGATCGCGTCGAAGAGCCGTCGGGTGTGGCTGGGCGTGCAGGCGTCGTCGGCCAGGTTACCGATCACCAGCGCCGGGATCGCGATGTCGGCGCCGCAGGCCACCCCGTCGCCCCGGGCGTCGTCGTAACTCCATTGCGAGAGCCAGCCCCGCAGCGTGGAGAAGCGGGCCAGCCCGACGGGGCTCATGTTCACCACTTGAGGATCCCCCAGGTAGCAGGTTCCCGGGGTGCGTTCGTTGGGATCGACGGTCGGGTCCAGCCAGCGCGGGTCGGCCATGGTGCCGTGCACCACGAAGCAGAACTCCTCGTCCGGACGTCCGGCGGCCCTCAGTTCGGCCAACTTCTCCTTGACCCACGCGGTGATGCGGCGGTTGCGTTCGACCTGCGCCCCGCGATACCGGGCCAGGAATTCCTGGCTGTAGGGCGGCTGGTTCGGGTTGTCCGGGTTGTACAGGTCCAGCTCGGGATCGCGCTTGGTGGGGTCGGATTCGTCGAGGATCGACGCGTCGAGCCATTCGGTCAGCGTGCCGTGCCGGCTGATGTGCGCCGCCAGCAGCATGATGCCGTCGGCGGGGATCAGGTCCAGGGCGGTCAGGTCCGGGCCGTCGCCCGACGGGCTCGACGTGATGGTGGGGTGTTGGGCCTGCTGCTGGTAGAACACCGACAGCGAGCCGCCGCCACTCCACCCCGCCAGCACCACCTTCTGATAGCCCAGCCGCTTCTTGGCGTCTTTGATGCACTCGCCGAGGTCCTCGACGACCTTCTCCATCAGCAGCGCCGAGTCGGTGCCGCGGAACCGGCTGTTGCAGTAGATGACGTGGTGGCCGGCCCGGGCCAGCGCATTGATCATCGGCAGGTAGGCGCCGCCGCCGATGGGGTGCATGAACACCAGCACGGTGTCAGACGGCTTGTCCTTCGGCTTGAGCAGGTAGCTCTCCAGCACGGTGATCTCGGCCAGGCCGCCGTAGACGTCGCGGACGCCGGAATTGTTCTGGAAGGCAACGAGATAGGGGAATCGCTCGTATTCGTGGCGGGTCGTCATGGTCAGTGTTGTCCTAGGTCGTGCGCCAGCACCTCGGCCGAGGGAGTCAGGCGCCTGCGGGTGTCGACGGCGATCACTTGCCAATCGACGCGGGAGTAGTCGTCGAACTTGCGGCGCGCCCGTTCCCGCGCCTTCTCCGGTGCGCCGTGGTGAACGCCTTGCGGCGCATGGGAAATCAGGCCGGGCGGCATCGGGATGCCGTAGAGCGAGCCGCCGTGGAAGAAGGCGATCTCGTCATAGTCGACGTTGCGGTGATACCACGGCGTGCGCTCGGTCCCCGGAACCCCTTCGGCCGGCTTCGGCAGAAAATTCATCACGTAGACGCCGGTGGCCTGCATGAACAGGTGCACCGTCGGCGGTAGGTGCACGCTGTCGGAGGTCACCACGTTGTAGTCCGCGATGTTGAAGGTGAACGCGAAGTTGTCACCGCGCCAGCCCTCGACGTCGAGCGGATTGTGTTGGTAGAACAGCGTTGTCGGGCCGCCCTCGTGGATCAGCCGGACCTCGTACTCGTCCCGTCCGTCGTCGTCGATGGGTGCCGGGTCGGGGATGATGGCCTGCGACGGGTCGAACGGGAAGTGCCGGCCGAGCGGCCCGGGCGGGGGCACCCGGAATTCGTCGGTCGCCTCGACCATGAGCAGCGTCGTCTCGCCATCCGGCACCTGGCGCCAGGTGCACGCCTTGGGCAGGTAGACCCAGTCGCCTTCGGAGTAGCGCAGCGGGCCGAACTCGGTTTCGAGCAGACCGGCGCCCCGGTGGACGAAGCACAGCAGGTCGCCGTCGACATGGCGTACGTAGAACGGCATCGGCTCGTGGCGGCGGCTCAACAGGATTCGGCAGTCGGCGTTGCTGAACATCAGCAGGGGACCGCCGTCGGCGCCGGTGGCGTCGCTGGGCTTGAGCTCGCCGGCCAGCACGTCGACGGGGCGCAGCGGGCCGACCGACCGGTAGGCGGTGGGGTCGTGGCGGCGGTAGAGGTTCGCGGTGCGGCCGGTGAATCCGCCCCGGCCCAGCTCGTCGTCCTTGAGGCCGTCGAGATCGGCGTGCAGGCGTCGTGGCGTCCTGCCTTTTCGCATGTGGACGAAGGATTCCATCGGTGGACCCCCAATTCGGGCGACTAGAAAACTGAAAGTGACATTACTTTTCGTTTCGGGCGCGCACAAGGGTGGGTGGATCCGCTGACCGTGCACGGCTGCCGCGATCCGATATCGCCCGCGCCGGCAGATCCTGCGAAGGCCACCCGACCAGGCGCGGCGGATTCGGCCGGGCGTCAATCGCGGACGCGCACCACGACCTTCCCTTTGGCGGTGCGGTTCTCCAGGGACGCCACCGCGGCGGCGGCCTCGTCCAGGGGATAGACCTCCGGGGTGGGTGCGGCCAGCCGGCCCGAGCTGAGCAGCTTCTCGAGCCCGGCCCACTGCTCGGCCAGCGCGTTCGGGTGCGTCGCGGTCCACGCCCCCCAGCCCACGCCCACCACGTCAATGTTGTTGAGCAGCAACCGGTTCACCTTCACCGTCGGGATGTCTCCGCCGGTGAAGCCGACGACCAGCAGCCGTCCCCCGGGGGCGAGGGAGCGTAGCGAATCGGTGAACCGGTCACCGCCGACCGGGTCGAGCACGACGTCGACGCCGCGCCCGCCGGTCAGCTCCTTGACCGCGTCCTTGAACCCGTCGGCCAGCACCACGTCGGTGGCTCCTGCGGCCGTCGCGACGTCCGCCTTCTCTTCGGTGCTGACCACGGCGATGGTGCGCGACGCCCCGAGCAGCGGCGCCAGCCGCAGCGTCGACGTCCCGATGCCGCCGGCGGCGCCCTGCACCAGCACCGTCTCGCCCCGGGCCAGCCGGCCGCGCACCGTCAGGGCGAAGTACACCGTCAGGTCGTTGAACAGCAGTCCGGCGCCCGCCTCGAAACTCACGTTGTCGGGCAGCTTGAACACCCGGTCGGGCTGCAGGATGGCGACCTCGGCCATGCCGCCGCTGAGCATGGTCAGTCCGACGACCCGGTCGCCGGCCCGCACGTGTGCGTCGCCCGGCGCCGACCGCACCACGCCGGCGATCTCGGCCCCCAGCACGAACGGCGGCTCGGGGCGGTACTGATAGAGGCCCCGGGTCAGCAGGGCGTCGGGGAAGGCGGCACCGGCGGCGTGCACCTCGACGACCACGCCGTCACCCGACGGTTCGTCGACCTCCGCCACCTCGATCGCGTCCGGACCGTCCAGCCGGGTCACCCGTGCAGCTCGCATGGTCGGACAGCCTACTGCCGGCTCAAAATCCGTCGGCGACCCGCACCACCGCCCGCCCGGTGAACTTGCCGGCGCGCACCTGGTCCAGCACGTCGACCACGTCCTTGACGTCGACCTCGCTGATGAGTGCGTCCAGATGACGCGGACGCAACGAATCACCCAGCAGCGCCCACAGTTTGCGGCGCCGGTCGATCGGCATCTGCACCGAGTCCATCCCCAACAGCGCGATGCCGCGCAAGATGAACGGCATCACCGTGGTGTGCAACGCGGGACCACCCGTCAGGCCGCTACAGGCCACCGCCCCGCCGTAGTCGACGGCACTGAGCACGTCGGCCAGCGTCGCGCCGCCCACGCAATCCACCGCGGCCGACCAGCGCGCCTTGGCCAGCGGCCGCGGTTTGGCGTCGGGGTCCTCCGGCAGCCGGCCGATAACCTCAGCGGCGCCAAGCTCTTTCAGCAGCCCGGCCGCCGACTCCTTGCCGGTCGAGGCGACCACCCGATAACCCGCGGCGGCCAGCAGGTCGACGCTGACGGAGCCCACGCCGCCGGAGGCGCCGGTGACGACCACCGACCCGGCGCCGGGCCCCACGCCCCAGTCGATCAGCGCCTGCACGCTCATCGCCGCGGTGAAGCCGGCGGTCCCGATCGCGGCGCCCTCGCGCGGGCTCAACGCGCCGAGCGCGACGACCTGGTCGGCCGGCAGCCGCGCGTATTCGGCATAGCCGCCGTGGTGGCCGGTGCCGATCTGATACCCGTGGGCCACCACCTTGTCGCCGACGGCGAAGTCCGGCGACCCGGACTCGACGACCTCGCCGGTCAGGTCGATACCCGGCACCACCGGGTAGCTGCGCACCACCCCGCCGCGCGGGGTCAGCGCCAACGCATCCTTGTAGTTGACGCTCGAATAGAGCACCCGGATCGTCACCTCACCGGGCGGCAGGTCCGAGTCGCTCAATGTCTCGACCGAGGCGGTTATCCGGTCACCATCTTCGCGAGCGACGAGCGCCTGAAACGTGTCCATTCCTCGACGCTAACCTCACCGTATGGATTCCTTTCCACTCGGTCGCTTTTCGGTCTCCCGGGTGGGCTTCGGCGCGATGCAGTTGCCGGGTCCCAATGTCTTCGGCCCGCCGCGGGACCGCGATGAGGCGCTGGCCGTGCTGCGTCGGGCCGTCGAACTCGGCGTCGACCACATCGACACCGCCCAGTTCTACGGTCCCGACGTCGCCAACGAGCTCATCCGCGAGGCGCTGCATCCCTATCCGGAGAACCTCGCGCTGGTGAGCAAGGTCGGCGGTCGGCGCGATGACACCGGCGGCTGGCTACCGGTCGACGCGCCGGCCGACCTGCGCCGCGACATCGAGACCAACCTGCGCACCCTCGGCGTCGACCAACTGGCCGCGGTCAACCTGCGCGTCTTCGAAAGCGGAAGGCCGGACCAGCTCTTCGACGACCAGCTGTCGGTCATGATCGAAGCCCGCGACGATGGGCTGATCGGCGGCATCGGGCTGAGCAACGTCAGCCGCGAACACCTGCTGCACGCGCTGGAACGCACCGAGATCGCCTGTGTGCAAAACGCGTTCAACCTCATCGACCGGACGTCGCAGCCCGTTCTCGACGAGTGCACGGCGCGGGGTATCGCGTTCGTCCCGTTCTTCCCGCTGGGGGCCGCCTTCGTGCAGCCGAACCCCCTGCTCACCCACGAACTGGTGGTCGACGTCGCCGATCGCCTCGGGCGGACGCCCGCGCAGGTCGCGCTGGCGTGGACGCTGAGCGTGGCGCCCAACGTGCTGCTGATCCCAGGCACCTCGTCGGTGCGCCACCTGGAGGAGAACCTCGACGTCGCGTCCATCGAGCTGGACGACGACGCCCGCGAGCAGCTGGACGCGGTCGCTATTTGAGCTCGGCCGACGACAGGCCGAGCAAGCGGCGGGCGACCACGAGCTGCTGAATCTGCTGGGTGCCCTCGAAGATGTCCAGGATCTTGGAGTCGCGCGCCCACTTCTCCAGCATCGATTGCTCGGAATAGCCGGTGGTGCCGGCCAATTCGACGGACTTGAGCGTCACGTCGCTGGCCATGCGGCCGGCCTTGGCCTTGCTCATCGAGGCCTCTTTGGAGTTGGGGATCTTGTTGTCGGCCTGCCACGCGGCGCGCAGCGCGAGCAGGTAGGCCGCCTCCCAGTCGGCCTCCATGCGAAGGAACTCCGCGGCCGGGGCGCTCTGGGCGTGCGACGGTTTGTCGTAGGAGATCTCGACGCCGGCCTCGGTGAGGATCTTGCGAATTTCCTCCAGGGCGGCGCGGCCGACCCCGATGGCCATGGCGGCCACGATGGGCCGGGTGTTGTCGAAGGTCTCCATCACGCCGGAAAAGCCCTTGCCGACTTCGATTTCCGGGTTGCCCAGCAGGTTTTCCTTGGGGATGCGGACGTTGTCGAACCGGATCGCCGCGGTGTCGGAGCCCTTGATGCCGAGCTTGTGCTCGAGCCGCTCGACGGTGACGCCGGGGTGCTCGCGCGGAACGATGAACGACTTGATCGCCGCGCGGCCCTGCGACTTGTCCAGCGTGGCCCACACCACGATGTGGGTGGCCCGCGAGCCGGCGGTGACGAAGATCTTCTCGCCGTTGATCACGTACTCGTCGCCGTCCAGCTTGGCGGTGGTCGACACCGCCGCAGAATCGGAGCCGAAGCCCGGCTCGGTGATGGCCATCGCCGCCCACACCTTGCCCAGGCGCTCCAGCTGTTCCGGGGTAGCGACGGCGGAGATGGCCGCGTTGCCCAAGCCCTGATAGGGGACCGAGAGCATCATCGCGACGTCGCCCCAGCAGGCCTCCAAAGTCTGCAGCAGCGCAGCCATGTTGGCGCCGTTGTGGTTTTGGTCCCTGTCCTGGTTCTCGTCGCCCAGGTTGTCGGCCCCGGCGAATTCGATCGATTCCGATGCCCCCGCGAACAGGTTGTACAGCGTGTCGAGTTCGACCGGGTACGCGTGTTCCTTGAGGTCGTACTTGCGGGCGATCGGCCGCATCAGCTCGGCGGCGCCCTGATGGGTCTTGACGACGACCGCTTGCAGCTTGCGGGGCAGTTCCAGATTGATTGCCATGGTTGGTCTTTCGGTAGTCCGGATCGGGTGACGGCCTAGATGACGACGACGCCCTCGGCCACGCCGATGGCCCGCAGGTCGCGATACCACCGCTCGACCGGGTGTTCCTTGGTGAAGCCGTGGCCGCCGAGCAGCTGCACGCCGTCCAGGCCGATCTGCATGCCCTTGTCGGCGCCGAGCCGCTTGGCCAACGCCGCCTCGCGGACGAAGGGGAGGCCCTGCTCGGCGCGGGCCGCGCCGCGCCAGGTGATCAACCGCAGCCCGTCCAGCTCGATGGCGATGTTGGCGCACATGAACGCGACGGCCTGACGATGCGCGATCGGCTCGCCGAAGGCTTCGCGCTCCTTGACGTAGGGGACGACGTAGTCGAGCACCGCATGCGAGGTGCCCACCGCCAGCGCCGCCCAGCCCAGCCGGGCCAGCGCGATGGCCTCGGAGTAGTCGTCATCGGTCGCCTCGTCCTCACCGAGCCGCGCGCTCAGCGGGACCGAGACCCCGGAGAGCTCCACGTGGCCCAGCGCCGCCGCGCGTAGGCCCATGCTCGGATCCGCCTTGACGGTAAGGCCTTTCGTCGACGACTCGACGATGAACAGGGCGGGCTTGCCGTCCAGCTGCGCGCCGACGACGAACAGCTCGGCATCGGCCGCCGCCGGCACCAACGACTTCACGCCCTCGAGGCGGTAGCCGCTCGGGGTGCGCACCGCGGTGGTCGTCAGGCGGGTGGGGTCGAACAGCGGCTGCGGCTCGGAGATCGCGACGCAGGCTTGCGGCACGTTCTCGCCGGCGAACTCGTGCAAATAGGTGGCCTGCTGGTCCGCGCTGCCCCAGTGGGTCAGCGCGGCGGCCACACCCCCGGGGGCCAGGATCGGCAGGGCGAGACCCATGTCGCCGTAGGCCAGCGCCTCGGCCGCCAGCACGTTGGTCACGCTGGAGCGGTGCGCGGCGATGCCGTCGAAATCCTCGGGGATGTTGATCGCCGTGATGCCCAACTCCGCGGCCCTGGCGATCAGGTCGGGCGGGTAGGCCGCCGCCTCGTCGGCGTCGTGAGCCGCGGGCCGCAGCACCTCCTCGGCGAATTCGGTGAGGGTCTCGACAATCATCTTCTGGTCGTCGTCGGGCGTCAGGTCGAAGTAGTCCTTGCCGCTCGACTTGAGCCGGGTCGGTCCGCTGCGCAGGTTCTGCAGCCGCTTGAACTGACGGGAGGCGGCAGCCGACGTGGAGAAGATGGTCTTGGTGCCGTATTGCAGGCCGCGGTTGACCGGATCGCGCAGGTGGTAGCGGTCCAGGAACTCCTGGCCCATGAGCGGGGTGAGCAGCGCGATGGCGATGTCGATGCCGGTGCGCTTGTGCGGTTGCAGGCCGATTCCGCTCTGCCGATCTTTCCTCTTGCGGCGGGAGCGGGCGGCTTCTGAAGTCTTCGGTGAACCGGAACGAGTGTCGGTCATGTCGGCAGCCTCTGTCGTGGGGGCGATGCGGATAAGCCTATCTTACTCCGGAGTAAGATAACAGAGAACACTTGTTAACTAATTCACAGCGCCAGCGAGCGGAGCACGACTTCGTGCAGCGGCCCGTTGGTCGCCACGGCGCTGCCGCGGTGCGGTCCGGCGCCGCCGTCCAGGCCGGTCAGGTTCCCGCCGGCCTCGCGCACCAGGATGTCGAGCGCAGCGAGATCCCATACCGACACCTCGGGTTCGGCGGCGATGTCGACGGCCCCTTCCGCCAGCAGGCAATAGGAGAGGAAGTCGCCGAACGCGCGCACCCGCCACACTGCGTCGGTCAGCGCGATGAAGCGCTCGCGCAGTCCGCGCTGCGCCCAGCCGGACAGGCTGGAGAACGAGAGGCTGGCCGAATCCAGTTGCGCCACAGAAGAAACCGACAGCCGGCGCGCCGGTGCGTCGTCGACCGTGACGAAGGCGCCCTCGCCGCGCGCGGCCCACCAGCGACGCTGCAGTGCGGGCGCGCTGACGACGCCGACCGTGGGCACACCGTCTTCGAGCAGTGCGATCAGACTGGCCCACACGGGCACGCCGCGCACGAAGTTCTTGGTGCCGTCGATAGGGTCGATGATCCACTGGCGTCCGGTGAACGTGGTGGTTCCGCCGAACTCCTCGCCGACGATGCTGTCGTGCGGACGCTCGCGTCCCAGCGTCTCCCGTAGCTCCGTCTCCACCGCGCGATCGGCGTCGGTGACCGGGGTCAGGTCGGGTTTGGTGTCAACGCGCAGGTCGAGCGCGCCGAACCGGGCGGAGGTCAGCGCGTCCGCGCGGTCGGCCAGCCTCAGCGCCAGCGTCAGATCGTCCCGACTCATGACGCAGTCCTACCATGGCTTGCCCGGAACCTGAATCGAGTCGTACAAGTGTGCCCGATTCGCTTCGGATCAACGGTATGGCCGTAATTCGGGGAACGGATGCCAAGCGAACGCGCGTGCGCTGGTAACGGCACCGCAAAGCAGAAAGATTGGGGAAAACCCTTATTTCCGCGTCGCCCGCAACGCCATAGCATCACATCGCAGCAGGGCTGACATTGACGGCGACGCGTCACCAGTGCCGCAGGAACCTCGCCAGCCGCGGAGGGATCACATGACCAAGTCTTCGTCGACCACGACAACCGGGGCGGTTCAGAGGATGCGGCGTGCGGGCTGCGGGCTGGCGGCCTGCGTCCTCGGATTCGCTTCGGCCACAGTGGCGATGCCGATCGCGCACGCCGACCCCTTGGACAACATCCGGGGCAAGGTCAACGCGATGCGGGCCCAATCCGGCTGCCCCCCGTTGGCGTATTCGGGCCCGCTGGAGGCCGCAGCACAAGCCTGGGTGAGAGGCGGGCCGCCTCCTGGCGCCAACGTTGCCGGTTACTCGGGCAAGGTGAATGGTTATGAGTCCCAGGATGATCCCACCGACGCGGCCACGAACACCGCACTGAACGCCGTTTCGAATTACGTCAACAAATGCGGCTATACCGATTTCGGCGTGGGCATGGTTCGGCTGGAAAGCAAACAGCAGAGCGCCGTCGCCATTTTGGTTGGTCAGCCCCCACCACCCGCGCCGGCCGGGCCCCGGCCTGGACCCAACAACGGCCCCGTCCTCGAGCCTGACAACCCCACACCACCGCGGCCGACTCCACCGGCGCAAGCGCCACCTCAGCAGCAGCCGACGGTCACCGTGACCGGTGATGTCGACGTGTACAACATCCCAGACGGCGACCACGGCAAGAACCTCGGAATCTTGCGCAAGGGCAGCCAGGTTCAGGTCTTGGACCGCAAGAACGGCTTTGCCCATGTCAAAGGCAGTGCGGTACCCACCGGCGTCGGCTACGCCTGGGGCGACTTCATCCCGAACGCATGATGTCCTCGTTCGCGTAGTGCCATTCGTCGGGGGTATGGTCACTCGCTAACCTGGATGCGTGTGGGAATTCGGAGTGCTCATCCTGCTGGTGGCGGTCTTGGCGGTCGCCCTTGCCCAGCGGTTCCTCCCGCGTGGCCCCCGCGGCGAGCTGCTGAACGGCACGCTGCTGGTGACCGGGGTGAGCCCACGGCCGGACGCCACCGGTGAACAGTTCGTCACCATCGCCGGCGTGATCAACGGGCCCACCGTCAGCGAGCACGCCGTGTACCAGCGCATGGCGGTCGATGTCGAGCACTGGCCGACGATGGGCCAGTTGTTTCCGGTGGTGTATTCGCCGAAGAATCCGGACAACTGGAGGTTGGCCCCGCCCGAGCCGCCCCCGGTGTAGCGCGAATTGCTTGGCCCGTCTTCATCGCCGATTGGTGAAGTTATCGACGACGCCCTGTAGTACCTCCGGATGCCGCAGGAACGGTGTGATGATGTCCACCGGCAACGGGAAGACGACGGTCGAATTCTGGTCCGCCCCCAATTCCAACAGCGTCTGCAGATAACGCAATTGCAGCGAGGCGGGGCTCTTGGAAAGGGTCTCGGCCGCTTGGCGCAGCTCCTCGGAGGCCTGCAGTTCCCCGCGGGCGTTGATGACCTTCGCCCGGCGTTCGCGTTCGGCCTCGGCTTCGCGGGCCATCGCCCGCTGCATCGACTCGGGGATCTCGACGTCTTTGATCTCCACGACGCGCACCTGCACGCCCCACGGTTCGGTCTGCTTTTCGATGATGGTGCGCAGATCGCTGTTGAGGTCCTCGCGGTGGGCCAGCAGCGTGTCCAGGTCGGCCCGGCCCAGCAGCGAACGCAGCGTCGTCTGGGCGATCTGCGAGGTGGCCACCGCGTAATTCTCCACCGCCAGAATCGCTTTCAGCGGCTCCATCACCTGGAACATCACCACGGCGTTGACCCTGGCCGGCACGTTGTCGCGGGTGATCACCTCCTGCGGTGGAATCGTCAGCGTCACCAACCGCTGGTCGACGCGGATCATCTTGTCCAGGAAGGGGATCAGCACACGAAGCCCGGGACCGTACAGCGGGCGCACATGCCCCATTCGGAAGACGACTCCGCGTTCGTACTCGCGCAGCACGGCCAGCGACCATGTCGCGAGCACGGCAAGCCCCACGATCCCGGCGATGACGACGACGACCACGACGGCAGTCACGTTGGGTTGCCCTCCTTGCTCTCCCAGCTACCCCACCGAGTGGAATACCTGTCTATCGCCGCGGCCGCCCGGTCCTCGAGCGCGGTGCGGTGGGGAAGGTGTTCGGGCGCGTTGGACGGGGTGTTCCACAGGTGGCGGACCAGCGGCAGGCCCAGCAGCGCGACGACTCCGACGGTTCCCGTCAAGACCAGCACGTCAGCGCCCGAGTGGTTGGCGGCCAACGTCGCCAGCGGCAGCACGATTCCGAACCCCGCCACGCAACAGGCGATCCCGCGGTGGAATCGCCCCGCGTCCGAATGCGGCCACGGGTCCACCTCGCGGCTGATCTCCCGGCCGTGGTCGGATGTCGTGCAGCTGGCCTTGATGGGACAACTGTTGCACACGACCGGTAGGGCGCGGTAGCGCATGACCCGGTGCCGCGGATCGAACGAAGTGGGCCACAGCCAGTGATCGCGCGGACACACCCAGGCGTCGTGATCCGGCCGGTAGGTGAATTGCCCCGTGCGCCAACGCGCGGCGCGCGCCGACGCCCGTCGGGCCATCGAGTCGAAACTCCAGCCGATGGCGAGCAGGGCAAGGGAGTACCCGGCGATCAGCCATACGGTGGCGGCCGGTTGGGTCACCGGTCAGTCCTTCGCCGACACCGTGGCACCGGTCTCCGGCTCGGTGGGGACCTCGACGTACAGCGGGTGGTCGGGCAACTCCTGAACCGTTGTACCCGTGCGGAAATGCCGCAACGCGGTCCAGGCGATCCAAACGAACGGCAGCACGCCGCCGACGATCAGGATGACGTCACCGGGGAGCCGGAGCCATTCCAGCACGGCGTTGCCGGGCCTGGTGATGTAGCCCAGCGAGCGCGCCTCGAAATAGCCGTCGTTGACCGAGTGGTAGAGCTGGAGCACGCCCAGCGGCAAGAGCGTGACGAACACCATCCACGCGAGACCGATGTTCATGCACCAGAACGAGGTTCGCGCCAACTTCTCCGGCCATTTGTCCGCCGGGATCACGTAGCGGAAGGCGAACATGGCCAAGCCGACGGCGAGCATGCCGTAGACCCCCATCATCGCGCCGTGCGCGTGATTGGCGGTCAGCGCGGTGCCGATCTGGTAGTAGGACACGATCGGCAGGTTGATCAGGAAGCCAAAGATCCCGGCCCCCAAGAAGTTCCAGAAGCCGACCGCGACCAGGAACATGACCGCCCACCGGTGCGGGAAGGGGTTGGTGTCGCCGGACTGTTGCCGCGAACCCAGCTGCAGGAACGCCCACGCCTCGACGGTGAGGAAGGTCAACGGAATGACCTCGGCCGCCGAGAAGAAGGCGCCCAGCGCCATGTGTTCCACCGGGGTGCCCGAGAAGTACAGGTGGTGCATCGTCCCGATGACACCGCCGGCGGAGTACAGGATGACGTCGAGGAAGATCACGCCGAGCGCGATCCGCTCGCGCACCACGCCCAGCAATACGAACATGTAGGCCACCATCACGGTGGTGAACAGCTCGAGGAAGTCCTCGACCCACAGGTGCACCACCCAGAACCGCCAGAATTCGGCGACGGTGTAATGCGTGCCGCTGCTGGCCAACAGCCCGACGGTGTAGAACGCCGGGATCGCCAGTCCGGAGAAGAAGAACAACCACGGCATGTTCATCTTCGACTCGCCCCTGAGCCGGGCCCGCATGCCCCGGAAGATGATCGCGATCCAGACGAACATGCCGATGATCAGCAGCACCTGAAACAGCCGCGGCAGGTCGAGATACTCCCACTGCTGGGACAGCAGCCCCTGCGGGATCACGCCGTAGATGGAGAGCGCCTCGCAGATCAGCGAGCCGAACACCACCACCGCGACCGCGCCCAGCAACACGTAGGCCAGCAAGCCCTGACGGCGCGGCTCGCGGCGGGCGATGAACGGCACCAGGAAGATGCCACCGGCCAGGAAGGCCGCCGCGGTCCAGAACAGCGAAAGTTGCACATGCCAGGTGCGGGCCAGGTTGTAGGGCAGGACCCGGGCCAGGTCCAGACCGAAGAAGTTCGACAAGTCGGCCCGGTAATGCTCGGCCGCCGCTCCCAGCAGCGTCTGCGCCAGGAACAACACTGACACGATCGCGAAGAACCAGATCGTGGCCCGCTGCGCCGGCGTCAGGCTCACCTCGCCCGGTTGGCGGAACGACAGCGTGGACGACTCGGCGCCGTGCCAGCCGACCTTCTGGCTCCACCGCCCGTAGACCGCGAACATGATGCCGATGCCACCGAGCAACGCGATCAATGACAGCGCCGACCACACGATCACCGGAGCGGTCGGGCCGTTGTCGACCCGCGGCTCGGCCGGCCAGTTGTTCGTGTAGCTGTACTTGTGGCCGGGGCGTTCGGCCGCACCGGCCCAGGCCGTCCACGCGAAGAATGCGGTGAGGTCGTGGATCTGCGCCTTGTCGGTGATCATCCGGGGCAGCAGCCCATATTTGGTCGAGTTTTCGCCGAAGTAGGCGGCGTAGTGACTCTGGATGTGGTCGAACGCCGCGGCTTGGCGGTCGGTGAACACCAACGTCTTGGTGCCGGGGTTGTACCGGTTGGTGCGGAACTCGGTGACCACTCGCTCACGCGGATCGGCCACCCCCTGCGCCCTCAGCTGATCGGCGTCATCCTGGGTGGCCATCCGCAGGTATTCGGCGGTGTAGTCCGGTCCCAGGTATGCGCCGTGCCCCAGCACCGAGCCGTATTCCATGAGGCCCCGGGCCTGGTAGAGCTCCTGCCCCCGGGTGATGTCGTCGCCGGTGAAAAGCAGCTGGCCGGATTCGTTGACCACCTTGTCCGGCATCGGCATCGATGCCGAGTAGGTGCGGTAGGCCAGGATGCCCATGACCAGGAAGCCGAAGATCATGACCAGGGCGACGCCCTGGATCCAGCCTTTGCCCACCAGGGGCTGCGAGGAAGTCGGTTGAGCGGACTGTTGAGCGGCCATATGCGAGTCTCCGGTCTCCGATGATGGGTGGTCGTGCCCGCTGTCCATCTGCGCAAACAGCTTGTATTCCGTTGTCGTCGGGTGCGAACGGCAACCTCCGCCGTCGCGCATCCCTCGGGGCCAATGGCATCTGTTTCGGGACCAATGCCCCTGGGAGAGAGTCGTTTCCCCGCCATAGCGTCATGGCTCAGCCAGATGAAAATTCCCTGCCTACAGCTCAGCAGAGGAGACCGCGATGAGCAATAGCAACCTATGACCGCGGGAATGCGAGGGCAGTGCCGGCGCGCTGTGGAATTGGTGACGAACCCGGGACGTGACCATGGCTGAAGCGAGCGCCGATCTGGTCGACCGTGCCGACGTGGAGGCGCTCCTGCGCCGCTTCTACGGGCGGGCGCTGGCCGACGAGGTGCTGGCCGAGCCGTTCTCCGAGCTGCGGGCCGTCGGTTTGGACTCACACATTCCGACGATGTGCGACTTCTGGGAGACGGTGCTCTTTCGCGCGGGACGCTACCGCGGTAGCGCGCTGCAGGCGCACCGCGACATCCACCGCCGGACACCACTGTCCAACCGGCACTTTCTGCGCTGGCTCACCATCTGGCACGACACCGTCGACGAAATGTATTGCGGGGCAGCGGCTGACCGGGCAAAGATTCAGGCCGCCAGGATCGCGTGGGCCATGCACCGCCGGCTGACCGGACTCGATGCGCCCGAACTGCTCGCCACCGTCGCCTCGTGATCAGCCGTGGCTGATCCGCAGCAGCTCGTCCAGGTTGGGCAGCTTGACGCGGGGGCGCCCGTGCGGCTCGCCGGCGGCACGCTCGTGACGGTCGATGATCTCCCAGTGCGCGGAGGTGACCAGCTTCGGCTGGCGTGAGGCGAGCCAGTCGGCCAGCTTGTCGGCGTGGTCGTCGGCAAACTCGGCCAGGCCGCCGCCTTTGGCGCTGTCCAGATCTGCCAGCAGGGTGTCGACGGTCTCCTGCGAGTCCTTCTTATTGGTACCGATGACACCGGTCGGTCCGCGCTTGATCCAACCGACGACGTATTCGTTGCGGCTGCCCTCGACCCGGCCGGCGGTGTTGGGGATCGTGGCGGACTTGTCGTCGAACGGCAGGCCCGGGGTGGGCACCCCCCGGTAGCCGACCGACCGCACCACCAGCTGAACGGGCAGCTCCTCGCGCTCGCCGGTGTCCTTGGCGGATACCCGCCCGTTCTCGTCGGTGACCAGCTGGTTGCGGCCCAGCACGATCCGCTCCACCCTGCCCTCGCCCTTGATCTCGATCGGCGAAGTCATGAACCGGAAGACGATCCGGCGATGGCCGGGCCGCGGCGCCCGCGCCGCGTAATCGCGCAACACCTTGATGTTCAGCTTCGTCGTCTTGTCCGCCGCGGCCTCATCCTCATCGGTGATGCCCTCCAGCTGCGCCGGGTCGACGATCACGTCGACCCCCTCGAGGTCTCCCAGCTCACGCAGCTCGAGGGTGGTGAACGCGGTCTGCAGGGGCCCGCGCCGGCCGAGGATCACCACCTCCTCGACGCCGCATGGTCGCAGCGAGTCGAGCGCGTGATCGGCGATGTCGGTGACCCCCAGCATGTCGGGATCGGTGACCAGGATGCGCGCCACGTCGAGTGCCACGTTGCCGTTGCCGACGACCACGGCGCGGGCACCCGAGAGGTCGGGCGTGGCCTGCTCGAAATTGGGGTGCGCGTTGTACCAGCCGACGAAGTCGACGGCGGCGACGCTGCCCGGCAGGTCCTCCCCGGGGATGTTGAGCGCGCGGTCGGACTGTGCCCCGACGGCGTAGACGACGGCGTCGTAGCGCTCGGCCAGCTCGCTGGACTGCACGTGCTCACCGACGACCACGTTGCCGAAGAAGCGGAAGCGCGGGTCCTCGGCGGTCTTCTCGAACTGCTTGCTGATCGACTTGATCTTCGGGTGGTCGGGCGCGACGCCGGAGCGCACCAGCCCCCACGGCGTGGGCAGCATCTCCAGCATGTCGACCGCGACATCGATGTCCTCGGCCGCGTCGGCCGCCTTGAGCAGCGACGACGCGGCGAAGAACCCCGACGGTCCGGAGCCGACGATTGCAACGTGGTATGGGCGCATACTCGACCTTCTATTCGTGCCCGGTCAGCGCGCGGGGGCAGTCGGCGCGCTGCGCGGGGCGCACATGATCGTGACTCGATGCTAAACGCATGACCGCTGGTCGTGGCCCGAGCACTCGCCGGGAGCCGGGGCGTCCGGCGGGTCCCGGTAACGTGGTCGGCTGTGGAACCCGACCGTCAAGCCGACATCGCCGCCCTTGACTCCACCCTGACCACGGTGGAGCGGGTGCTGGATGTGGACGGTCTGCGCAGCCGCATCGAGAAGCTCGAGCAGGAGGCGTCCGATCCCCAGTTGTGGGACGACCAGACCCGCGCGCAGCGGGTGACCAGCGAGCTGTCGCACGCTCAGGGGGAGTTGCGCCGGATCGAGGACTTGCGCAGGCGCCTCGACGACCTGCCGGTGCTCTACGAACTGGCGGCCGAAGAGGCCGAAGGCGAGGCCAGCAAAGTCGAAGCGTTCGCCGAGGCGGATGCCGAGCTGAAGGCGCTGCGCGCCGATATCGAAGCCACCGAGGTGCGCACCCTGCTCTCCGGTGAGTACGACGAACGCGAGGCCCTGGTCACCATCCGGTCCGGCGCCGGCGGGGTGGACGCCGCCGACTGGGCCGAGATGCTGATGCGGATGTACATGCGGTGGGCCGAACAGCACAAGTACCCGGTCGAAGTGTTCGACACCTCCTATGCCGAGGAGGCGGGCATCAAGAGCGCGACGTTCGCGGTGCACGCCCCGTTCGCCTACGGCACGTTGTCCGTGGAGCAGGGCACCCATCGATTGGTGAGAATCAGCCCGTTTGACAACCAAAGTCGGCGCCAGACATCGTTCGCCGAAGTCGAGGTCCTTCCGGTGGTGGATACCACCGATCACATCGACATCCCGGAAGGCGATGTGCGCGTTGATGTTTACCGCTCCAGCGGTCCCGGCGGCCAATCGGTGAACACCACCGACTCGGCGGTTCGTTTAACCCACATCCCAACGGGTATCGTCGTGACTTGCCAGAACGAAAAATCGCAACTGCAGAACAAGATTTCGGCAATGCGGGTGCTTCAGGCAAAATTGTTGGAGCGCAAGCGTTCCGAAGAACGCGCCGAGCTGGACGCGTTGAAAGGCGAAGGCGGCAGTTCGTGGGGCAATCAGATGCGCTCCTACGTTCTGCACCCGTATCAGATGGTCAAGGACCTGCGGACCGAGTACGAGGTCGGCAACCCGGCGGCCGTCCTGGATGGAGACATCGACGGGTTCCTGGAAGCGGGAATCCGGTGGCGCAATCGAAAAGATGACGACTAACACAACTTTTTCCGCCTCGATCGCCTTGGCAAAGGCGCTGGGCTGGCACGACTTTTGGCGCGGTGACGTCGGGCAATGGATCATCACCCGCGGTCTGCGGATCGTGATGGTGTTGATCGTGGCGGTGCTCGCGGCCCGGTTCGTCAACTGGGTGGCCCAGCAGGTGACCCGTCAGCTCAACTTGGGCTTCGCCGAAAGCGACGCGCTGGTGCGCTCGGAAGCGTCCAAGCACCGCCAGGCCATGGCGTCGGTGATCTCCTGGGTGTCGGTGGTCCTCATCGCCATCTGGGTGATCATGCAGATCGCCGACGTGCTGCAGTTTTCGGTCGGGGGACTGGTCGCGCCGGCGACCGTGGTCGGTGCCGCGCTGGGTTTCGGCGCGCAGCAGCTGGTCAGGGACCTGCTGTCCGGGTTCTTCATCCTGGCGGAGCGCCAGTACGGCTTCGGAGATCTGGTCACCCTCACCGTCGTTTCAGCGACGGAGGCCAGCGGCACCGTCGAGAACGTGACGTTGCGGGTGACCCGGCTGCGCTCGCCCGACGGCGAGGTCTTGACCATTCCCAACGGGCAGATCGTGAAGGTCGTGAACCTGTCCAAGGACTGGGCGCGCGCGGTGGTGGACATTCCGGTGTCCACGAACGCCGACCTGAACCGGGTCAACGAGGTCTTGCACCAGGAGTGCGACCGCGCCATGGACAACCCGGTGTTGGGCGAATTGCTGTTGGACGCCCCCACGGTGATGGGCGTGGAGAGCATCGAAGTCGACACCGTCACCCTGCGGCTGGTGGCCCGGACCCTGCCCGGCAAGCAGTTCGAGGCCGGCCGGCAACTGCGTGTCCTGGTCATTCGGGCGCTGGCGCGCGTCGGCATCATGACCGCCGCGGACGCGACGGTGGGCCTGGTGGACGACCCGTCGGTCCCGGCCGCCCAGGCCGCCGAGCAGCGAATCGACGATGACGTGCAAGGTGCGGTGCAGAAGCGTTGAAGTTCACCCTGAGCATCTTCGAGAAGCGCAGCGAGGACTCCGATGCGAATCGTCGCTGGCCGCATTACATGTTCGGCGGGCGAGCCCGCACGTCGACCATTGTGTTGATCATCGCCTTCTTCGCCGTGTGGTGGGTCTACGACACCTACCGCCCGGAACCGGCCAAGCCACCGGCGCAGCAGGTGGTGCCGCCGGGTTTCGTTCCCGACCCGAACTACACCTGGGTGCCCCGCAGCCGCGTGCAGCAGCCGCCGGCCACCCCCACCTACACGCCGACCCCGACGAGCACGCCGCCGCCACCGCCACCACCACCGGTGACGACGACCACCACCCCGCCGGTGCAGCTGCCGCAGCTGCCTTGCCTGCTGCCGCCGCCGTTCTGCCCGCCAAGTACGAGCCCGACCGCACCGCCGCCCCAGCTACCGCAGCCGGGGCCCGGTCCGGCGCCCAGTTCACCGCCGCCAGCCAGTTGACTTGGCTTGCCAGCGAAATGCACGGCTACACTGGCGTGCCGTGATGATCACCCTGGACCATGTCAGCAAGAAGTACAAAGCGTCGGCCCGTCCGGCGTTGGAGGACGTCAACGTCAAAATCGACAAGGGTGAATTCGTCTTCCTGATCGGCCCGTCGGGCTCGGGCAAGTCGACGTTCATGCGGCTGCTGCTCGGTGAGGAGAACCCGACGTCCGGCGACATCCGGGTGTCGAAGTTCCATGTCAACAAGTTGCGCGGCCGCCACATACCGAAGCTGCGTCAGGTGATCGGCACCGTCTTCCAGGACTTCCGCCTGCTGCAGCAAAAGACGGTGTACGAGAACGTCGCCTTCGCGCTGGAAGTGATCGGCAAACGGACCGACGCGATCAATCGGGTGGTGCCCGAGGTGCTGGAAACCGTCGGCCTGTCGGGCAAAGCGAACCGGTTGCCCAACGAGTTGTCCGGTGGTGAGCAGCAACGCGTGGCGATCGCGCGCGCGTACGTCAACCGGCCCCTGGTTCTGCTGGCCGACGAGCCGACTGGCAATCTCGACCCCGACACCAGTAAGGACATCATGGATTTGTTGGAGCGGATCAACCGCACCGGGACGACGGTGGTGATGGCGACGCACGACCACCACATCGTCGACTCGATGCGTCAGCGCGTCGTGGAGTTGTCTCTGGGCCGGCTGGTTCGCGACGAGCAGCGCGGCATCTACGGGATGGACCGCTAAGTGCGCTTTGGCTTCCTGTTCAACGAGGTCCTGACCGGTCTTCGCCGCAACGTCACGATGACGGCCGCGATGATCCTCACCACGGCCATCTCCATCGGCCTGTTCGGTGGCGGCCTGCTCGTGGTCCGGCTGGCGGACAACTCGCGGGAGATCTATCTCGACCGCGTCGAGACGCAGGTGTTCCTCACCGATGACATCTCCGCCAACGACGCGACATGCGCGTCCGGTCCATGTAAAGCGCTGCGGGACAAGATCGATGCGCGACAGGACGTCAAATCGGTGCGCTTCGTCAACCGGCAGGACGCCTACAACGACGCGATCAAGAAGTTCCCGGAGTTCAAGGACGTCGCCGGCAAGGAATCATTTCCCGCGTCGTTCATCGTCAAGTTGAACAACCCCGAACAGCACGCGGAGTTCGATGCCGCGATGCAGGGGCAGCCCGGGGTGCGCAGCATCCTCAACGAAAAGGATTTGATCGACCGGCTGTTCGCGGTTCTGGACGGTTTGCGCGACGCCGCGTTCGCCGTCGCCCTGGTGCAGGCCGTGGGGGCGATCTTGCTGATTGCCAACATGGTCCAAGTCGCGGCGTACACGCGGCGCACCGAAATCGGGATCATGCGTTCGGTCGGCGCCAGCCGCTGGTATACCCAGTTGCCCTTCCTGGTGGAGGCGATGCTGGCCGCGTCCATCGGTGTGGCCATCGCGATCGCCGGCCTGGTTCTGGTGCGGGCCTGGTTCCTCGACAACGCGCTCAGCCAGTTCTACCAAGCCCATTTGATCGCGAAGGTCGACTATGCCGACATCCTCTACATCTCGCCGTGGTTGTTCCTGCTCGGCGTGTCGATGGCAGGCCTGACCGCGTACGCGACGTTGCGCCTCTACATCCGGCGGTAGCTATGGCCAAGGATCCCGGCCGGGCCAAGGGGGCGGGCGGCAAGCGTGGCAGCAAACAGATTGTGGCCACCAATCGCAAAGCGCGGCACAACTATTCGATACTCGAAGAGTTCGAGGCCGGAGTGGCTTTACAAGGGACTGAAGTGAAAAGCCTGCGCCAGGGCCACGCATCGCTGGCCGACGCGTTCGCAACCGTCGACGACGGCGAAGTGTGGTTGCGTAACTTGTACATTCCGGAATACCAGCACGGTAGCTGGACCAACCATGAGCCCCGTCGCAATCGAAAGTTGTTGTTACATAGGCAACAAATCGACCGTCTGGTCGGAAAGATACGAGATGGTAACCTCGCCCTCGTGCCGATGTCTCTGTATTTCTCCGAAGGAAAGGTCAAGGTCGAGCTCGCGTTGGCGCGCGGCAAGCGAGCGCACGACAAACGTCAGGACATGGCCCGCCGCGATGCCCAGCGCGAAGTGGTCCGTGAGTTGGGTCGCCGAGCCAAGGGCATGAACTGATCGGGGCCGCTTACGCCCAGCTGTCCGCCGTTACGTACGGCGTCAGCGATTTCGTGGGCGGTGTAGCCGCTCGACGGGTGGCCGCGCTGCGCGTGATGCTGGTGGTCTACCCGATCGAGACGTTTCTGCTGGGCGCATTGGCCGTGGCCGTGGGCGGGCCGATTTCGCGCGGCGCCATCTTCTGGGGCTGCCTCTATGGCGTCGGCATGGCGGTCGGCATGTGGGCGTTCTTCGCGGCGCTGGGTGCCGGGCCGATCTCCGTCGTCTCACCGTTGGCGGCCGTCCTCAACGCCGCCGTGCCGGTGGCGGTCGGGGTGGCGCTGGGGGAGCGGCCGGGGCCAGGGGCGTCGGTGGGGGTGGTGCTGGCCCTCGTCGCGGTCATGCTGGTGAGCCGGGAGGCCACCGCCCAGGGCGTCACGCCGTATCGATTCACCCCGAAGGTGGCGTGGCTCACGCTCCTGGCCGGCTCGGCGATGGGGCTGAACCTGGTGTTTCTCCACCAGGCGCCGCACGCATGCAAACTGTGGCCGCTGGTGTTCGCCCGGCTCTCGGCCACGGTGGTGATCTTCGTGATGGCGGCGGCCAGCGACAACCTGCGCGCTCCGCGCGGAAAGCCGATGAAGCTGGCCTGGGCGGTGGCATTCTTGGACATCTGCGCCAACGTCACCATGCTGCTGGCGCTGCACACCTGGTTGCTTTCGCTGGCGAGCATCCTGATCTCGCTCTACCCGGCGGCAACGGTCGTGCTGGCGATGGTCGTCTTGCGCGAGCGACTGACGCGCTGGCAGGGGTTCGGCATGGTGATGGCCATGGGGTCCGTGGCCATGATCGCCGCAAGCTGACGGCCGCGCCCGTGCGGTAGCCGACCGGCCTACTATCCGAGAATGGCCGATCGCCCCGTCACAAAGCTCGACAAGTCCGATGTGCTCGCTGGTCTGTTCGCGGTGTGGGACGACATCACCGTGCTGCTGGGCGGGCTGGCCGAAGCGGATTGGCGGGCGGCCAGCCCGCTGCCGGGCTGGGACGTCAAGGCGCTGGTAGCGCACATGATCGGCACCGAATCCTTCCTCGCCGGTGTGTCCGCGCCCCAGCCCGACATCGACGTCTCGACGCTCGAGCACGTCCGCAACGACATCGGCGTGATGAACGAGTGCTGGGTGCGTCACCTCAGCGGGGAACCCGGTGAAGACGTGCTCAACCGGTTCAGGGACATCACCGATCAGCGGCGCAAGGCGCTGGCGGCCATGCCCGCCGAAGAGTGGGACGCCGTGACGCTGACGCCCGTCGGTCCGGAAAGCTACGGGCGGTTCATGCGGGTCCGGGTGTTCGACTGCTGGATGCACGAGCAGGACATTCGCGACGCGCTAGGGCGGCCGGCGTCGGATGACCAGCTTGTCGGGCCCGCTTCGGAACTGTCTCTCGACGAGATCACCGGGACGATGGGCTACGTGGTGGGCAAACGGGGCAAAGCGCCCGAGGGGTCGCGTGTCCTGTTCGAGCTGACCGGACCGCTTTCCCGTGACATCCGCGTCAGCGTCGATGGCCGGGCCCGGGTGGTCGACGACTTCGGTGGCCAGGAGCCGACCGTGACGATCCGGCTGGACGGGCTGCAGTTCACCCGGCTTGCCGGCGGGCGGCCGATGTGCCCCGGCCGGCCCCGGCACGTTGACCTCGGCGGCGACAAGGACGTGGCCGCCCGGGTCGTCGAGCACCTCAATTTCGTGATCTGATCGCAGCGGCGGTCCGGAAGATAAGTCCGTTGCCGCGCGTTGATAGCGGCGTACCATGGATTGTCCTGCCGAAAATCGGCGGGGATGCGAGGGGCTGAACGGTTTCGACTTCGCGCATCGAATCAAGGGAAGCGTGCCGGTGCAGGCAAGAGACCACCGTAAGCGTCGTTGCAACCAGATAAGCGCCGATTCACATCAGCGCGACTACGCTCTCGCTGCCTAAGCGACAGCTAGTCCGTCAGACCGGGAACTCCCTCGACCCGGAGCCTGGCGTCAGCTAGAGGGATCCACCGATGAGTTCGGTCGCGGGACTCATCGGGACACCAACAGCGACTGGGATCGTCATCCTGGCTGGTTCGCGTGACCGGGAGATCCGAGCAGAGGCATAGCGAACTGCGCACGGAGAAGCCTTGAGGGAATGCCGTAGGACCCGGGTTCGATTCCCGGCAGCTCCACCAAGAATTGCTGGTCAGGGCCAACAGGCTCTGGCCGGTTTTCTTTTCGTCGAGATGTGCTGACTATCTTCATGCTGAGCCCGACGGCCGTTCCGCTACGAAAAGTGGAGCGACGGGGGCCCTGTATCAAGGAGTGCTCATGATCTATCGCCTTGCCATCGGGGTGCTCGCCGCTTTGGCGGTGGCAATCATCGTCCCTGCCGAGGGCCATGCCGATCCGCCGACCAAGTGTTTGACCAACACCCCCAAAGGCAAGCAGGTCTATGTGCCCTGCGATCTGCTCAACGCCGGCGCCAATTTCCCGCCGGGGCAGCGTTGTCCTCCACCGCTCGAGCAGTACCCGAAAGACGTGGCGGACTGGTGTGGCGAAGGCCCGGGCCTTGCGACTCCCACACCGGCGAGTCCTACGACCCCGACAAGTCCCGCGAGCCCGACGAGTCCTGTGAAGACGACGCCCACGACACCGACGACTCCCACGACATCCACGACTCCCACGACACCGACGACTCTCACGACTCCCACGACACCGACGACTGCCGTGAGCCCGACGACTCCGACGAGTCCGCCGCCGACCAGTCCGACGAGTCCTGCGAGCCCGGACAATGGATCGTGAGCGTTGACGCCGTCAAGATCCGAAGGCGAAACCGCGGGTGACGGGGCCATGAGTCCCGGCCGGCTTTTCCCGTCGGCCCGGGCCAGTTGTCGACGATGGCGGAGTGTTCAGAACGGCATCGGCTGGTTGTAGATGGTCCCGGTCTGGTTCTGGACGGGGTCGGTGCAGGTGATGGTGACGTTCCAGAGCGTGCCCGTCGGGAGCTCGGGCGCGAAGTTCAACTGTTGCTGGCCCCCTTGGTTCAGCTGAAATGTCTGGTTGAGCGGGGCCATTGGCGTGCCGACGCCCTGGAGTACGTCCATGGTCCCAAAAGTCGGGGTGGCGTTGAAAATGCAGGAGCCGTACGTGCCGGGGCTCCCGTTGCCGCTGGTGTCTGTGACAGTGACCTGCAGACTCGGAAGGTTGTTCAGCGTTGCCGGTTGGAACTGGACACCGGCGGTGTCGGCCCGGGCGGTTCCCGCACCGAAGCACAAGACGGCGGACACGGCCACGCCCAGCGCCGAGAGGACCTGGTTTTTCGTCGGGCTGCAGGGGTTCACGTTGTGCGTCCTTTCGTGGTCGCGGTGCCCCCCGGCAGTTGTCGCCCACAGAGTAATCACGGGCGACGACCTTGCCCGCGCACGCCACGCCGCACGGGCGAGAGCTTTTCCCGCATTGCGCGGGTGTCATGGCACTGGCCATTCGTGTACTGGGGCACCGCTGCGCGCGTGCTCCGCATACCGCCGGGTCATCTCGCGCAGCGCACCGATGCGTTGCAGCCCGTGCTCCTCGAGGTAGCGCACCGTCTGGGTCTGCCAGACAGCGCCGGTGCGGCCGCATCGAGCACGCGCTTCGATAACTCCCAGGTACCGGTCTCGGTCGCTTGCGTCCACACCCCACGCGTCGAGCCCCGCCGCAGCGGCCGGCAGCAGGACGTCACGGATGAGCTGATCGGCGGGGCGGTCGGCGCCGTGCCAGGACAGCCGCGCCGCCAGCCCGTCTCGTGCCGCGCGGTGCAGGTTCTGCTCGGCCGCCGCGAAGGACGTCTGAGTCCACGGGGGTGGGTCGCTGTCGGCCAGCGCGCGGACCAGGC
Organism: Mycobacterium seoulense; assembly: GCF_010731595.1. Taxonomy (NCBI): domain Bacteria; kingdom Bacillati; phylum Actinomycetota; class Actinomycetes; order Mycobacteriales; family Mycobacteriaceae; genus Mycobacterium; species Mycobacterium seoulense. The sequence continues at coordinate 222,415 of NZ_AP022582.1, forward strand.
CGTAGTAGAACGCGGCGTTGGCGACCATGTCGACGGGAGTTGGCCCGCTTGGCAACACCCGGTTTTCAATGCGCAGCTGCGGACGCCCCGCCTGGACGTCATAGACCGGACGGTTCCAGCGCCACACCGTTCCGTTGTGTAGCCGCAGCTCACGCAGGGCCGGAGCGCGTCCGGCCCCCAGGGCGGCGCCGGGATCCTCGGCTTCCAGCGTCGGAAACAGCGGCCGATACAGCCGCACGAGGTCGTCGAAGAGCTCGACGGGCCCGCTGACCCACCGGTCACCGAGCCGGACCCGCGCCGGCGCAGCGGCGCGGACCTCCCCGCGGCGGCGGGTGTCGAGCAGCTGCTCCAACAGGGTGATGCGGGTTTCTTGCCATACCTGGCGGCCCAGCAGGTACGGCGAATTCGCGGCCACCGCGACCTGAGCCCCGGCGATCATCTGCGCGGCGTTGTAGTACGCGGCGAACCGGTCTGGCGGCACCCGCAGGTGCAGCTGCAGGCTCGTCGTGGCCGCGTCGGGAGCAACCGAGTCGGTTTTGAACTCCACCGGCTCACATCCATCAATCACGCGCACCAGGAACGGCCTGCGGCGGGCGGCCCTCATGCGGCCGGACAGCAGCGCGTAGCGCGGATTGTGGGAGATCCGCTCGACGGTCAACTCATCGGCGCTCAGGGTGGGCAGCATGCCGACGGCGACCAGTCGCACACCGAGCCGCTCGATCCGTGCCCGGCACGCATCGAGCACTTCGGCGAGCTCGCGCTCGCTGTCACGCAGTACCCCGCCGTGCAGCAGGCGTGGAGCGAGGTTCAGCTCGACGTTGAACTGGCCGAGCTCGTGTTGCATGTCCGCTCGGCCCAGCCGGGCAAGGACGGCGTCATTGATCAGCCGTGGCCGGCCTAACGGATCTACGAGATCGAGCTCGACCTCCATACCGATGGTGTCCTCATGACCGTCGAACCAGCCGCCGTCGACCATGCGCTGCATCGCGACAACGCACAGCTCGAGCCTGCGGCGCACCTCGTCGTCATGGCCGACAACCAGGGCGGAAGGGTCGATGCGGTCACCCACGGCGCACCTCCCGCGGCATAGCTGGACGTGGACCCGCGTAGCGGAGGCCCACTTGGGAATCTAGGCGCATGAGATGGGTCGAGCGACCCTTCGGCGCCGGGACACGGCGCCTCCCTCAAGCCGCTGCCCGGGCGGGTTCTCAGTTGCCTGCCTCGATTGCCGCGACGCGGGCGGCCGCGTCGGATCCGCAGAAGCGCTGGAGGTCCACCCCGCCCGCGGCCAGCAAGTCGTCGATGCGGCGTTTCAGGTCGCCCGAGGACAGGTGCGCATACAGGTTGGCACCAGGACAAGAGGTCGACGCGAGGTCCCGATGGCCCGCCAGTGTGGCGGTCGCGACCCGAAAGTTCTGGGCGGCCCACGCAAACGCCCGCGCGGCCCCCTGAAGCTGGGCCTCCGACACGGCCTCCTGGTCGAAGTCGCCCTCGCAGAGGACCAGGAAATGACCCGTCGTGTCGTAGTCGGTCGCGGTGTCGCCCGCGATTTCGGTGCTCCGGAGTTCGTAGATGTTGCCATTGCGGTCGACGCCGACGTGATAGGCGATGTCGACCCACCCGTGCTGATCCTGGTGGTACCGCTGATCCTGCCGGAGGCGGCCCGGGGCATATCGGTTGTCACCGAGGACGACAGCCTCGTGGTGGAGCGTCATCCGGGTGATGGTGTGGCGCTTCCCGCCAGAGCGGGCCGGCCGCGCGCCCCACGCATCTCGACATAGCAACAACGCCGAAGCGGTTGCCGTCAGGCCGACGCTCGTCGTCGACGTCGCGGCAGGAGACGTCGAGCAACCGCCGATCATGGACGCCACGCCCATGCCGCCGGCCACCCCCAACAGCCGGCGGCGACTGACAACGGCCGGCGGTTCATGGGTCCGGCCGGGCGCGGGCTCGCACACCGTCCTCACGATACGGGCGTGATCGGGCAGCGAGGGATGCGTTTCGTTGTCTTGACGCCGCCCAGATCCGAACACAAAATCGCAGTCAACGAGATGAGCTTCAGATGAATCGACCGGCCGCCACAGGTTTCCGCGATGCCGTGCGAACCGCGCTCGCCGCCGGGACTGCCTTCCTTGCAATGACCGCGGCTTGCTCGCGTGGCGACACCGGACCACCGGCGTCGGGCGCAAGCACGCAGGCTCCCAGACCGGACGTCGCGACAGTCGTCACACCGCCCGACCCGGCTCCCGCCTTCGATTTCGCGCCCGTCTCCAAGCTGATCAACCAAGCGATTGCGGCAAACAAGCTGCCCGGCGCCGTGGTTGAGGTCGGTCACGGCGGCAAGGCTGTCTTCCACCGGGCCTACGGCTCCCGCAAGCTTGCGGGCGAACCCGGGCTGGACGGGTCGCCCACGCCCGCGGAGCCGATGACCGAGGACACGCTGTTCGATTTGGCGTCGTTGACGAAGAGCCTCGCGACGGCGACTGCCGTCATGCAGCTCTACGAGCAAGGAAAGGTCGGATTCGACGATCCCGTGCAGCGGTACTTGCCCGACTTCAACACCACGAACGATCCGCACCGCGCGCAGGTGTCCGTTCGCATGCTCCTCACCCACACGTCCGGTGAAACGGGCGACGTCAATCTGGGGGACCCGTGGGGACTGGACAAAGCCGACAAAGGGGAGGGCATTCATCGCGCCCTCACCACGCCGCTGGAGTCGACGCCCGGTGGTGGTTTCCGCTACTCCGACATCAACTTCATCCTGCTCGGCGCGCTGGTCGAAAAGCTCACCGGTGAGGAGTTGGACGTCTACGTTCGGCGGCGCGTGTTCGAGCCGCTCGGCATGGCCGACACCCGCTACCTTCCCCCCGCCAAAGCGTGTGGTCCGCACTCGACGATCGGAGCCGCGGTCGCCTGGGCTCCCGCGCAGCAAGACGGGCCGGCGGACGCCTGCCCCGCGGGTACATGGAGCACCGGTCTCTTGCCGCGCATCGCGCCGACGGCGCGTGACGAAGAGGGCAGGGCCGATCCGGGCAAGAATCCCGATCTTGATCACCTGCTCCGGGGCACCGTGCAGGACACGACGGCGCGGCGCATGGGTGGGGTGGCCGGGCATGCCGGCGTGTTCTCGACGGCCCACGATGTCGGCATCTTCGCGCAGGCACTGCTTGACCGGCTCGCGGGCAGACCGAGCGAATTCCCTTTGGCACAACCAACTCTCGAGTTGATGACGACTCCGCAGCAGCCCGGACATACGCCCGGCCAACTCCAGGCGGCCAACGATGCCACCCGCGCGGCCGTCGCGAAGAGACCGAACAAAGCCGATCCGCTGCTCGCGCCGCGCTATCCGGCGATCGCCGGTCAGAACCTGCGCGGCTTCGGCTGGGATATCGACACGGGCCAGTCCACGGCGCGCGGCGCGGTCTTCCCGATCGGTAGCTTCGGGCACACCGGCTTCACCGGAACCTCGGTGTGGATGGACCCCCGCTCCGATACCTACATCGTCGTGCTCGCGAACTCGATCCACACGCGCGGCAGTCCACCGATGTCGGATCTGCGTGGCGAGGTCGCGACGGCGACCGCACAGGCCCTGGGCCTCTAGGGCCGCTCGAAGTGCTGGTAGTCGAGGGGAGCCGTCCACTCGCCACCCCAGCGCCAGCCACGATCCGTGAACACGCGCACCGCCGGGTCGCCGACGTGTAAGAGCCCCGGGTCGGTGCGGTTGCGGTCCAGGTAGGCCGCCGCGTTCTCCGGTTCGAAATAGCCGCTGGCGTAGAGACACGGGTTGACACGCGGGTTGAGATCGATCGCCCGGCCGTAAGCGTGCGGAGACCAGTCGTTGGTTCCCGGGATGTGCCGGCAGTTGAACGCCGAAGTGTTGTTGTCCTCCATGGATAACTCGTCATCGGCGCCCGGGTAGTGGTCGACCGTGCCGATCTTCTCGACGGGATAGCGCAGTCGGTAAAGCTGCTCGAAGATGGCGATGACCTCCGGCGCCAGGTCTTCATGCACGATCAGTGCACCGCGATGCGTCTGGCCGTCGAAACCGATGTGGTCGACGTCGACCCGTCGCAGCCGCTCCGCCTCGACCGGGCACCCCGGCCGCCAGCTCTCGCCGAGTTCGGCCGCGGTGACGGGCGACACGGTGCCACCGGTGGGTGCCGGCGGCACACTGGCCGACGAGGCGGCGGTCGGCGCTGACGCTGTGGCGGACCGCGCCGGTGTCGCCGCAGGAGGTGGCTGCGCAGCGGTGCACTGCACCAGCACCAGACATGCTGCGAGCATTCCCGTCACCGCGGTACCCCGCCGCTCGACGGGCGTCAACGGGGATGAGTCCTCACCGCTTGCTTCTTCCATCCGCGCAAGGCCGCCGCGATAAGCGGTTCGGCCCGACAGCCCGGTGCCACGCTACCCGGGTTCGTGCGATGCCTGTTCTGATCAGGCGGATTGTGATCCTTTTGCGCAAGTGGCCCCGCCGCATACCTTCCCGGGGTGACATCGAATGTGGGCAGACTCCCGACCCAGGTACCTAGAGCCATACCCACGACGCTCAAGCAGGCGCTCTTCGTCGCAGTGACAGCGGGACTCGGCTACGGCTTCGACTCGTACGCGGTGAACATCTACGGTTTGGTGCTGCCGGACATCAAGAAGACGTTGCACATCACCGACGCTGAGGCCGGGTACATCGGTTCGATCTTCTTGCTGGGCTACACAATCGGCACCATCGGCTTCGGATACGCTGCCGACCGGTGGGGGCGCAAAACCACGCTCGGAGCGTCGATCCTGCTCTACGGCATCACCACTTCGTTGGCCGGGCTCACGGCGAATGTGGCCGCCTTCACCGGGCTTCGCTTCCTCACCGGTGTGGGCGGTGCCGGCGAACTCGCCGTCGGTGCGCCCTACACCGCCGAAGTCTGGCCGGCGAAGACGCGCGCCCTCGGAGTCGGCGGGGTAATCTTCTCCTTCTTCTCGCTCGGCTATGTCCTCGCGGCGGCCGTCGCGCTGGCCCTGGTCCCGCGCTTCGGTTGGCAATCCGCGTTCGTCGTGGCGATCGTCCCGGCCGTCGTCCTATTCCTCGTCAGGCGGGGTATCGCCGAGTCGCACCGGTACACCGATGTGCAGACCAGGGTCGACAACGGGGCTACCAAGCCACGACTTTGGCAACTTCCCGGCGTGCGTAGGCGACTCATCTCCGGCTGGCTCATCTACACCGCCAACGCGGTTGGCTACTGGGGCGTGACCGTCTTCCTGACGACGTACATCGTCAAGAGGTTCCACGCCTCCTCGATCGACGCGATCCGCTACGCGCTGGTGTTCTTCCTGCTGCAGGTCGTCTTCGTCTACATGGGAACCGCGCTCGCCGATTGGGTGGGCAGGCGCCCCTCGGCGATCCTCGCCGGAGTGATCGAGTTGATCTCAACGATCCTGGCCGCCACCTCCCACTCGTTGGACAGATATCTGATCTTCGGTGCGATCGCCATCGCCACGCTCGGTTGGCTTTGGGGCGTCGGTGACACCTACGTTTCAGAGCTCTTCCCAACCGTGTTGCGCGGCACCGGTTTCGGCATCGCCGTTGGCGGCGGCCGCGTCGCCTCCATCGCGGCCCCGGCCGTGGTCGGTTGGGGCATCACGCATTACGGGCTCGAGACGCCGTATCTGGCGCTCGCCGGCCTGTGGGCGCTGACGCTGGTCGGCTACTCGATTGGACCGGAGACCAAAGGGAAGGAACTCGAAGACCTGGCTGACGAGGCCCTCACAGAAGACCTCGTGCCGGTCCGGCCGAAGAAATGAGCGGCTGCCGATGCGCGGGATCGCCTGCGGCACATGCGACCACGGCCGACGTCAGGACGGACGCGCCACGATCACCGGGGCCTTGGCCCTGGCGACCACCGCCGCCCCGACCGATCCCAGCAACCTGCCCCTGAACCGGCTGCAGCCGTGGCTGCCGACCACGATCAATTGCGCCCGTTCGGACGCCTTGATCAGCCAACGTGCCGGATCACCGATTTCGATCCTGCGATCGATCCCCACCTCGGGATAGCGTTCGTGCCAACCGGCCAGCCGTTCAGCCAGCGTCTCCTCCTCCTCGGATAGCTGAGCGTCCCATTTCGAGTCTTGGTACAACGTCCTGGAGCCGGAGGCTCGGGGATCAGCCCAGGCGTGCAGAGCCATCAGGCCGACACCGCGCCGGGAGGCTTCTTCGAATGCGATAGCGGTCGCCGCTTCCGACGCTGGCGAGCCGTCGATGCCCACCAGCACCGGCGCCGGCTCGTCGTCGCCGATCGTGGGTTTGTCGTGGACTACGGCGACCGGGCACTGCGCGTGGTAAACCAATGCCGAACTGACCGAGCCCAGGAAGCCGCCGGCCATCACCCCGCCATGCCCCCGGTAGCCGACCACGACCATCTCCACCCCGCTGGAGAGGCCGACGAGCGTCGGGACGGTGGCCGAACGCAACACCTTGCTGTCGATCCGCACCGGGTCCCGCTCACCCGTGTGCTCCTCGGCGACCTTGATCGCCGAGGAGACGAAATCGCGTGCCCGCTGGTCCTGCCGCTGCCGCAGGTCGGCCAGCGCGGCGGCCTCGAACCACTCCGGTAACAGGGCGTCGACGACGTGGACCAGAGCCAGCGGCGCATTCCGCAGCGCCGCGTCGCGGGCTGCCCACCGGACCGCACCCAGTGCCGCTGCCGAGCCATCAACCGCTACCAAGATCGCGCCACGTGGTGGTTGCCACATCTGAAGTTCTTCCTGATCGGTGATGTACCCACCGGCAGGATCACCCGGGGCGGCCGTGACTGTCAGGGCCGAAACGATGCAAACCGAAGGACCAATGGCACCGCGTGCGGCGCATGCCGCACGCTGGCCGACTCGACGCCACGAAGGATTGATAGCCTTCGACACACGGCGCCAGACGTCGGCACTACCGACCTCCCTGGAGGAGTCCATGCGCAGGAGCGCGTCATGACCGATGTCGGCTGGACCCTGTACGCCGAGCAGATGGATGCCGTCGAGGGCTGGTTCTTCGAGGCCGATGTCGCGCTTTTCAGCAAGCTGCTCGCTTGCCAGACCGCCGAGCGCATCACCGGCGACATGCTGGAGATCGGCACATATCAGGGCAAGTCGGCCATCCTGATGGGTTACGGCCTCCGCGACGATGAAGACCTGGTGATCTGCGATTTGTTCGACGCCGTGGTGGATCACGCCGACATTTCGCCGACCCCACGGCAGCAGTACTCGGGCCTGGACCAGCAGCAGTTCCTGGCCAACTGGGATCGTTTCCATACTCGCCGGCCCACACTGGAGGTCTGCGAATCATCGGCGCTCGATCTCGGCGATCGGGTACTCCGTTTCGCCCACATCGACGGGTGTCACAGCTATCAATGCGTCGCGCAAGACATCAACCTCGCCGTGACGCACACGGGCGAACGAGGCGTGATCGTGATGGACGATTATCGGGGCGTCGAGACCCCGGGCGTGGCAGCGGCCGTCTGGCAGGCTGTCGGCAACGGCTTCTTGTTCCCCTTTGCGGCGACGTACATGAAGCTCTACGCCTGCACGTCGGCCGCCGATCAGAGTTACTGGCTGGAGCGGGTCCGGGATTGTGCTGACATCTGTGCCTTCCCCGACTTCGGGTTGCCGTCATATCGCAGCGTCTCGGCCGCGCAGATTCAGCATTCGACTGCCGCGCACTGACTGCCCGGATCATTCCGCGATCCGCGGCGTTTGCCCTTCAGTCGAGCGGCGGAGACGAACTTCCTCCTCCAAGAGGTCGGCGGCCGTGGCGGCGCTTTCCGCGGGTGTGGCCATCTGGGCGGCGACCTCACGGGTACGAGCCACGCACTGCGGCGTGAGGATGGACCGCAGATCCGCGATCAGCGAATCCGGGGTGGCCTCGACGAAGCGCCGTCCAATGCCGACTCCCAGGTGGTTGACCGCGGCTGCCCACAGCGGCTGATCGACCGAGACGGCAAGCGCCAACGTGGGGACTCCCGCGCGTATGCCGGCGAACGTGGTGCCCGGGCCCCCATGGTGGACGACCGCGCGGCAGGCGGGGAAAACGGTCGCGTGGTTCACCGAGCTCACCAGCTTCACGTGCTCGAAATGCGGGAGGTCGGCGAGGTCACTGACTCCGCTGCAAACCAACGCCCGTTCGCCCAGCTGGGCGCAGGCTGTGGTCATCGTGATGATGTCGACGGAAGATGCGACTCGCGCGCTGCTGCCGAAACCGAAATAGATTGGCGGTGGTCCCGCGGCGAGCCACGACGAGACCTCGTCGTCGTCCTCGGTCGGCAACTCCAGCGTCAGCCCCCCGACGAATGGTCGCCGGACTCCGTGTTCCGCCCATTCGGCTGCCAGTCCCGGAAAGAAGAAGTCGTCGTAGGCCTGGATCTCCAGCGGCTGCGGCGCGGAAGCGCCCTTTTCTGCTGCCAGCCCCAGCGCCCGGCGTAGCTCGTTCTCGGCGTCTTTGGTTACGGGCGAAAGCGTTTCGCTCGGAGCGATGGGATAGATGTGAATCGCGGCCTGTGGAATGTCATAGTATTCCGCAACATTGGCGGCCAGCCCTTGCTCGCTTGCGTCTGTCAACAGCAGGTCGGCCCCGTCGGCCAGCCCCGTGAGCGCCCTACCCAGCTCCGGCCACGTTTGCGTGATGTCCCGGAAGATTTCCCACGCCATGGCGGCGGGGTTCGGCGTCGCGCCGTATTTGCGAGCGATTTCTGCGTTTTGCCGCACCTGGTCCGGGCCGTGGGAGACCGCGTTCAGGCCCGCCGACTCGATGAAGCCCACGTAGTTGGGCGGGACCGCCATCAACACGTCGTGACCCCTGCGCTGCAGTTCCCGACCGATGGCGGCGCACGGCTCGATATCCCCCCGGGTACCCAGGGTCGCCAGCACGAATCTCATCGTCGCACCCCCACTCGCGGTGACGTGCGGGTCAGCCTGGCCCCCGAGATGCGCCGAAGACCAAGGGCGGCAATGCCGTAACGGCTGCGGGGGTGAGGCTGGTGACCCGCACCGCGCGCGCCGGCAAGAAGGACATCAATGGTCACGGAGCCGGTTATAGACCCTTCCAGCTGAGGTTGCACGTTGACTCCTCTCGGGCTCTCGACCCGGCCAACACAATAAGGACCTAACATTGGTGAGCAGGGGCCATAGCTTGTCAACCCCAGGTCAACGAGGCGTCGAATCGAGGAGAAGTGTCCGTGCAACAGTCGCTTACACCCCTGTCCGTCACGAGAAGGCTGCTTCTTGTCCTGTCGTTCGTGATCGCGTTCGTCGCGTCGGCTTTGCTGCCGGCCACGCTCGCCGCCGCCCACGCTGACCCGATCGGCTTCCCGCCCGACTGGCCCAACTACGAAATGCAAACCGAACAGACCATGTGCAACGCCATGGCACAGGGCTGGTCACGCGCCCAGATAGTCGGCGCGATGCAACAGGCGAACAATCAGGCCATCACCGGGTTGACCCCGGTTCAGGCTGCCAAACGTGCCAACATGTGGGTCGACCTGGGCCGGATCAAGTATTGCCCCGGCGCCATCGCCAGCTGATCCGCGTCGCCGCCCCTCGCTCGCGCCGCTAGCACAGCGCGGCAGAAAACCATCCGCCGGCCACGAGGGCGATGACCAGTGCGGCGGTCGTGTGGCCCGTCGATGCGGCGACGACAACGCCGGTGACCGCCGCGGCGAAGGCCATGACCACGATCACGGCCAGCAGTATCCGATGCGAATGGATCGCGCCGCTGGTACGCGGGGCGACAACGACGTGCTTGCTTGAGCCGTGGGTTGCGGCCATGAAGGCTCCTGCCAGTTGTGACCTGGGATACACCCTCAGCATAAGTGTGCCGTGAGTCACACACCACCCGACCCGCGCGGCGCAGCGAGGCTGGCGGGTGTTAGCGGGAGAAGGAACGCGAAGCTATGAGTCCTGCACGGTGTCCAGCAGCCGCAGCGGATGCAGGCCGTCGACCGCGCCGACGAACGGCGGGTGGATGCTGTAGCCCAGCATCCGGCGAATGTCATCGGAGACGGCACGCGCGATGTCGCGCGATATCGACAATGTGAAAGCCTCCATCGGCCGCAGCCACGGCTGGCAGTACTGGGCGGTGACGGCGAGACGGTCGCGGTCGGTGTTGTTGGCGCCGCCGCCATGCCAGAGGGTGCCCACGAAGAAGACACACGAGCCGGCGGGCATCACGACGGGCAGGGCCGTGTCGTCGGGGCCGGGCCGGCGCTTGCCCCAACGGTGGCTGCCGGGGTAGAGGACGGTGGCGCCGTTGTCGCCGGTGAAGTCGTCGATGGCCCAGATCGTGGCCGCCGCCAACGGATCTCGTGGACGCGGAACCGGATAGAACCCGTCGTCGTGGTGGGCCAGCTGCGCCGACTCGCCGGGCTGAATGTTGATGGCCTGCAACGCCGAAAGCAGGTAGTTGGGCATCAGCAGCCGATCGAGCACCGCAAGCACCCGGGGATGGTCGACGATCCCGTCGCAGACGCGTGTCCGGCTCAGCAGGCTGTAGATGCGCTGGGTACGCCGGCCCTCGAAGGAGTTGCGTCCCGTGTGCGCCAGCCAGGGGCGCACCACCTCACGGATCTGCCGGCATTGCTCGGCGGTGAGCAGGTTCTCCCAGATGACGTACCCGTCGCGGTCGAGGGCCGCCATGTCGGCATCGACGACGGCGCTGTCGACCGAGCTGCCACCGCTGGGTGTCCGCTTGTACCGCTGCGCCAGATCGCCCCTGAGGTCTTCCAGCGTCGTGACGGAGTCGTCGTCGATGTTCATTGACACTTGCCCTTCGTCCCGCACCCACAGTAAGCCGACTTCGCGCTAACTCACACCGAATCACGGCGTACCCGGGCCGACGGGACAACGCCCGCTTTCTGTACAAGGATGAAGCGGTGCGGATGCTTCTCGTAGTGGTGAGCTTCGCGGCTGTCATCGACGCTGCCGCACCGGCACAGGCCGATCCGGCTGGCAACAACGGGCCGGGCGATGCGAGTTTCCTGGCGGCGCTCGATCAGGCGGGGGTGCCCGTCAAAAGCGGACCCGTCGCCATCGGGGTCGCGAAAAAGGCCTGCCAGCTGATGGACCAGGGCCACTCGCAGGCCGACGTCATCCAAAGCATGTCGGCCAGCAATCCGGGATTTTCCGTGGACGATGCAACCAAATTCACGGTCAGCGCGGTGGCCGCCTATTGTCCCCAGCACCTCGGGGAACCGACCGCCGAGCCGCCGCCAGGTCCCACCCTGCCGCCGACGGGCATGTGGCCCATGTTTCCGTGGCCGACGCCGGGCGCCGCGTAGGGTGCGAGATTCGTCCAGGAAGATCGAACGATGCGGTCTGACTGGTGGACGATCGCGATAGGCGTCCTGAGTGCTTTCGCGGTGATCTGGCTGATTCTCGCGGTCGCCTTCTGGCTGATGCGGCCCAAGGCCACCATGCAGGACCTGGTGCGTCTCCTGCCCGATGTGCTCCGGCTGCTGAAACGCCTCGCCGCCGACCCCGAACTGCCGCGGCGGATCCGGATTGCATTGCTCGCGTTGATCGCCTTCGTCGTGTCACCCATCGACCTGATACCCGACGCCATCCCGGTCATCGGATTCGCCGACGACGTGATCATCGTTGGGCTGGCGCTGCGCTGGGTCAGCCGCACAGCGGGGCCCGGCGCGCTCGCCGAGCACTGGCCCGGCACACCCGACGGCCTCGCCATTCTGTGCAAGCTGTGCGGGCTGCCCGATCCCGCGCTGGAATGACCTTGCGCCACCTTTGCGTCGGCGACGGCCATGTGCGAATCTGCGGTGGTGGATCTACTGCGCCGCACCCTGCGATACCGGGTCCGGGTCGGCGCGATGATCGAACTGGCACTGTGGCTGGCGATTCCCTATCTGTGCATCGGATTCGTGTGGACCGTGTTTCACGGTGACGACACTCGACGAATCCAGGAGCGGGTGGAAGCGGTGCTGCCCGCGGGCGCCGACGCGGTGGCCTTCGGGCTGACCACCGCATTGTGGCCGGCATCCATACAAATCGCCCACGCGTGCCCACTGCCATGACCGGCTCTTGGGGTGAACCGGTGCGCGAGGGCGCCCTTTGCTCTTAGGCTGCCGAGCATGTCAATCGACCGAGCCGCGCTCTTGGCGGGCAGCATCCGACTCAGTTCCGGCGTCTGGTTCCTCGTCGACCCCCTGAGCGCGAACAGGTTCTGGGGGGATCCGGGCGAGCCGCCGCCGACGGCGCGACTGTTGTTGCGGTCCATGGGTTATCGCGACGCGCTGATCGGTGCGATGCTCGCCGCGGCGGCACTGCGCGGCAAGAACACCCGCGGCTGGTTCCTGGCGTCCGGCGGCGCCGACGCCGCCGACCTGCTCGGCGGCCTCAGCGTCCACGACCAGCTGAAGCCCTCGCAGCGGATCGTCGGCCTGGGCGGCGCCGTCATCGGCATCGGCGTCGGGCTCTGGGGCGCGGCGCGCCGAACAACCACCCGGGGAGCCGGTCGCGGCGACGAGCTCAATGGGGTTGACTGAGCACCATGGGCTTAGGCGTGCTGACATTCGTAACCGATGAGGGCATCGGTCCGGTGGAGCTGGGGCGGGCGCTCGAGCAGCGCGGGTTCGAGTCGCTGTTTCTCGCTGAGCACACCCACATTCCGGCCGGCGACGTCACCCCCTATCCGGCGGGTGGTCCGATCCCGCCGAAGTATTACCGCACCCTGGATCCGTTTGTGGCGCTGACAGCGGCGGCGGTCGTCACCGAACGGCTCGTTCTGGGCACCGGGATCGCCCTGGTTCCCCAGCGCGATCCAATCCACACGGCCAAAGAGGTGGCGTCACTGGACCTGTTGTCGCAGGGACGGTTTCGGTTCGGGGTGGGCGTGGGCTGGCTGCGCGAAGAGATCGCCAACCATGGCGTCGATCCGGGGGTGCGCGGGCGAGTGGTGGACGAGCGGATCGACGCGATGATCGAGATCTGGACGCACGAAACCGCCGGATTTCACGGCGAATTCGTGAACTTCGACCCCATCTACAGTTGGCCCAAGCCGGTGCAGAAGCCCTATCCACCGCTATATTTCGGCGGCGGGCCTGCGGGCTTCAAACGCATCGCCCGGCTGCGCGCCGGTTGGTTGTCGATGACACCGTCGGCGGAGGTGCTGGCGCCTCAGCTGGAGCAACTGCGCGGCGTCGCGGGGCGGGACGTACCGGTGATCAGTTTCCACGGCGGAGCCCCGACGGCCGACGAACTCGAGGGCTACCTCGCGCTCGGGGTGGAGCACCTGCTGGTGGAGTTGCCCACCGAGCCTCGCGACGAGACCCTGCGCCGTCTCGATGAACTGCGGTCCCAGGCCGCGAAGCTAACGCAAGGCTAAGTGCCGCAGAACGTTTGGTATTTGCCGAAGTCCTCCGGGGCCGGGCTCGCGTACCGGTCCAGGCCCGGCCGCGCGTCAAAGGGCGCGCTCACCGCGGCGAGGAGCTGTCGCAGCGGACCCAGATCACCCTCCGTCGCGGCCGCCAGGGCCTCCTCGACCAGGTGGTTGCGCGGAATGTAGAGCGGGTTGGCCCGGTCCATGACGTCGGCGTCGGGGCGTAGGGCTTGCCAGCGCGACAGCCACGCGTCGAACCCGGCGAGGTTGACGAACAAACCGCGGGCGGGTTCGGCATCGCCGCGCGCGGCCCGGCCGAGGTGGCGAAAGAACGAGGTGTAGTCGACGTGGCTGTCCCTCAGCAGGGCGAGCAACTCGTCGGCCAGCGCCGTGCATTCTCGCGCTTCGACGTCGGCGGGCAAGCCGAGTTTGGCGCGCATTCCGGACTGCCACACGGCGTCGTACTCGCGCTGGAAGACGCCGAACGATTCCTCTACGAGCGCGACGGCCTCCTCGACATCGTCGGAGAGCAGCGGAAGCAGCGTCTCCGCGAACCGGGCGAGATTCCAGCCCGCGACGAGGGGCTGGTTCCCGTAGGCGTAGCGACCCCAGAAGTCGATCGAACTGAAGACCGTCTCGGGGTCGTAAGCCTCCATGAAGGCGCACGGCCCGTAGTCGATCGTCTCGCCGGAAATCGTCATGTTGTCGGTGTTCATCACCCCGTGGACGAACCCGATCAGCATCCACCGCGCGATGAGCGCCGCCTGCACGGCGACCACGCCTTCGAACAACGCGAGGTAGGGGCGTTCGGCCTCGGCGGCGCTGGGGTGGTGGCGGGCGATGGCGTGGTCGGCCAGGCGTCGCAGCAGGTCGGCGTCGCCGGTCGAGGCGGCGAACTGGAAGCTGCCCACCCGCAGGTGGCTGCTGGCCACGCGGGCCAGCACCGCTCCGGGCAGTTCCGCCTCTCGCAGCACCGGACGCCCGGTGCCCACGACGGCCAACGACCGCGTCGTCGGCACCCCCAGCGCGTGCATCGCCTCGCTGACGATGTACTCGCGCAACATGGGGCCCACCGCCGCCAGCCCGTCGCCGCCGCGCGCGAACGGTGTGGGCCCGGAGCCCTTCAGGTGGATGTCGCGCAGCCGCCCGTCACCGTCGACGAGCTCGCCGAGCAGCAGCGCGCGCCCATCGCCCAGCCGGGGAACGAAGCCGCCAAATTGATGCCCGGCGTAGGCCTGGGCCACCGGAACGGCGGCGCTGGGGACCAAGTCGCCCACCAGGAAGCGCAGACCGTCGGTAGTTCGCAGCCAGTCGGCGTCCAGCCCCAACTCGGGGGCAAGCCGCTCGTTGAGGGCGAGTAGCCGGGGCTCGGCCGGGGACTCTGCCTGCCAGCGGACGGCCATCTCCGGCAACTCACGGAAGAACCGGTCCTGCAGGGCGACGGTCATATCCGGGGCGACACTCACCTCGTCGAGCCTACGGAAAAGTCCGCCTCGCCGGCCTAGCCGACGCCGATGGCTTGCTTGATCACGTCGCGGGCGCGGTCGAGCATCGACGCGAACGGTCCCAGGGCGAAGTTCAGTTTGGCCGATTCCACGCCCGGGTGCGGGCGGGTCGGCGCGATGGCCTCGGCCGCGCGCACGGCGGCGCCCATCCGCTTGAGGTCGTCCTGGCCGACTTCCCGCTGCAGCACGGGAAACTCGTCTTCCTCCTCGTGCCGGGCGTGCTCCAGCACGGCGTCGCGCAGCTTGGTGAGCTCGTCGATGAACTGCTGCGAGGCGATGTCGAGACCCTCGATCTGCGACAGCAGCACCTTGGCCTCGTGCTCTTCTGCGAGCCGGGCGTCGACGATGGCGTCCCCGTCATCGGTCTCGCGACGCACCCGCGGGTGCACCACCATTTCCTCGGCCGTCTCGTGGACGGCCAGCAATTGGCGCAGCTCGACGAACGGCTTCTCCCGCGCTTGCGGGTCGGAAGCGTGCAGGACCTCGTCGAACATGTCCTCGATGAGGTTGTGCTGGGCTTTCAGGAACGCGACGACCTCGTCGGGCGATTGGACAATCATGTCGGCCATCGCCGATACCTCCAGTGTTCGGGAAAGTTGATAATTCGCACTATGGGCTGAGCGCGGTTTGGTCGGGGCATACCCGCTGTACCAGCCCCTAAACGACGGCGCGGGTCGCCGCCACGACGGACGGAGTCGGCCCGGTCCGAAGACTTTGGCGGACAACAGTTTCCGTGCTGTTCAACGGGCGGAAGGGCCACACCGCAAAGCGATCTGGATCACACGGCCGAACCCGATGTTATCTGTCGGCCATCGAATGGGTAGCCGACCGGAAGGCGCTCTCGTGCCGATCCAAACAATCAACGCAGGAGGCGAGTTCTTCAATGACTTCATCGGACAAGACGACGGTATTGGCGCAGCTGCGCGCGTTGCACCAGCTGACCAACACCGAGATCCAGGTCGCCGAGACCCGTATCGCACAGGCGCGCACCGAGGCCGTCGAGCGCGAGCTGACGCAGAACGCGTCGAACGCGCGTGAGCGGTCCGAGGCCATCGAGAAGGCGATCCGCGAGCTCGGCGGCGTCCCCGACATCCTCGGCCCCTTCCTGGGCCGTGCCGCCGCGGCCGTCAAGGCGCTGACCGAACAGGCTCAACCGTTCGACGAGGCGCTGCTGGGCGACCTCGCCCTGGAGGACCAGCTCCTGGACCGTGCCCGCTACCTCAAGGCACTGGCCGTGGCGGCCGAACTTCCCGACATCGAGAGCCTGGCGACGCGGCTGATCACCGCGCACTCGGCGACCGTCGACTGGCTGACCACGGTGCTCGCCGAGGATGCGCTCGGGGGCCCGGCCGCGCTGCGTCGCACGCCACTGCAGGCGGCCGCCGGTACCGCGGTGAAACTGGTGAACCTGCCGGTTGAGTGGTCGGTCCGAGGGGTCGACAGGGCCGCGGACGCGCTGCGCTCCGCGCGCCCGACGTTCAACGAATTGGTGAGCCGGAGCGCGCACGCGGGCGACGTGGCGACGCGGGCGCTCGCCGCTTCGCGAAACGCCGCTCTGGAGGCGGCCGAAAAGGTCACCCGCAACGAGGGGGCGCGGCAGACCGCCGACGCCCTGCACGCGGCACGCGCCGCCGTGGGGGTCCTCGACGCCGACGAGCTGCCGATCGCCAATTACGACGAGCTCAACGTCACCGAGGCCGTGGCCGAGGTGAAGGACCTCGCCAACCCGAGCGACGTCCGGGCGATCATCGCCTACGAGGAGGCCAACAAGAACCGCCAGCGGGTCGTGTCGGCCGCCCAGACGCGCGTCGCCGCCATCGCGCAGGAGGTCGTCGGCATCAACTAACAGCGGATTCACGAGCGAGGCCGCCCGGGCGAGGTTTCCGTTCTCGGCCGGGCGGCCGAGCCGATTGTTCGTCAGGGGACACGCCCAACCGGTCGTTTGGGCATTTCGCTACGGTTAAGGCACCAGCCCGCCATCGACAACCAT
The DNA here is from genome assembly GCF_010731595.1 of Mycobacterium seoulense. NCBI lineage: Bacteria > Bacillati > Actinomycetota > Actinomycetes > Mycobacteriales > Mycobacteriaceae > Mycobacterium > Mycobacterium seoulense. Next base: position 239,264 of record NZ_AP022582.1, read on the forward strand.
GTGAGACGAATGTACGACCAGGTCAACAGCAGCGCGACGGATCCCGACGACATCGGGTATCGCATCGATCCCGTCTTGGCCCGGAGCTGGCTATTGGTCAACGGCGCCCACGGCGACCGATTCCAGGCCGCGGTGCACTCCCGCGCCGACATCGTCGTGCTCGACATCGAAGATGCCGTGGCCCCCAAAGACAAGCACACCGCCCGGGACAACGTGGTGAGTTGGCTGGGCTCCGGCAACACCGACTGGGTCCGCATCAACGGCTTTGGCACCCCGTGGTGGGCGGACGACCTCGCCGCCCTGGCGGGAACACCGGTCGGCGGGGTGATGCTAGCGATGGTCGAATCGGTGGACCATGTCACCGAGACCGCCCAACGGCTGCCCAACGTGCCGATCGTGGCGCTGGTGGAAACGGCCCGCGGCCTGGAGCGCATCACCGAAATCGCCGCGGCGAAGGGCACGTTCCGGCTGGCGTTCGGCATCGGCGACTTCCGCCGCGACACCGGTTTCGGAGACGACCCGAGCACGCTGGCCTACGCCCGGTCGCGCTTCACGATCGCCGCGAAGGCGGCCAGCCTGCCCAGCGCGATCGACGGGCCGACGATCGGTTCGAACGCCCTGAAACTGATCGAGGCGACGGCCGTCTCCGTGGAATTCGGGATGACGGGCAAGATCTGCCTGGCGCCGGACCAGTGCGCCGTGGTGAACGAGGGCCTCTCGCCATCGCAGGACGAAATATCTTGGGCGAAGGAATTTTTCGCCGAGTTCGAGCGCGACGGGGGAGAGATTCGCAACGGTTCGGACCTGCCGCGCATCGCCCGGGCCACCAAGATCCTCGAGCTGGCCCGCGCGTACGGCATCGAATCGTCGGACTTCGACGACGAAGAACGGGACCATTCGCCCGCGCCGTCGGACACCTATCACTACTGAGCGACAGAACGGGTCCACCATGGGCATGGCAGTGGAGTTTCATTTCGACCCGATGTGCCCGTTCGCCTATCAGACCTCGTTGTGGATTCGCGACGTTCGCGAGCAGCTCGGCATCACCGTCGACTGGCGGTTCTTCAGCCTCGAAGAGATCAACCGGTCGGAGGGCCAGAAGCACCCGTGGGAACGGGAGTGGTCCTATGGCTGGTCGTTGATGCGGATCGGGGCGCTCCTGCGCCGAACGGACATGTCGCTTCTGGACCGGTGGTACGCCGCCGTCGGGCGCGAACTGCACACGCTGGGCGGCAAACCCCACGACCCCGCCGTCGCCCGGCGCTTGCTGAGCGACATCGGCGTCGAGGCGTCGGTCTTCGACGCGGCCCTGGGCGACCCGACCACCCACGACGAGATACTCCGCGACCATCAGCGGGTCGTCGATGCCGGCGGCTACGGGGTGCCGACCCTGTTTCTGTTGGGGCAGTGCCTGTTTGGGCCCGTCCTCGTGGACCCGCCGACCGGCCCCGAGGCCCTGACGCTGTGGAACGTCGTCACCGGCATGGCCGAATTGCCCCACGTGTACGAGCTGCAGCGGCCCAAATCCCCGGCCGATGTCGAGCTCATCGGCCGAAGCCTGCGTCCCTACCTGGACGGGCGCGATTGGGTCAGCATCAATCGCGGTGAAGTCATCGACGTCGAGCGCCTCACCGGTCAGGGAACCTAGGCCGCGTGTCGCGCGATCCAGACCCCGACCCGGGACTCCAGCTCGCTGACCGTGATCGCCGGCGCGCGCGGTGGTGCCATCGAGCGGTAGCTCTTGCCCGTGGGTGTTGTGAATAGCGCTGTATGGGTGTGGTTTTCGTCGACGGCCGTGGTTACCCGCCAGCCCGCGTTCTCCTTGACGTAGTTGCAGCTCTCGCACAGCCCCAAGCCGTTGTCCGCGGTGGTCGCGCCACCGGCGGCCCACGGTCGCGCGTGGTCGCGGTGCCGGACCGGTGCGTCGCAGTAGGGAGTGCGGCAGCGCTGATCGCGGAGCCCGATGAATGCGGCCAGGCCGCGTGGGAAGATGCGTGACCGCGACTCCGTGGCCACCAGCGCCCCCGACCGGGGGTGGGTATAAAGCCTGCGCAGGGTCGCGCGTGAACGTCGGTCGGTGACCGCGCCGCTGACCATCGCGCGCGCGACCGCGGCGGGGATGGGACCATAGCCGCCGACGTCGGCCGGCGCGTCGCCACCGCCCAGCAGCGTCTCGTCGGACAGCACCAGGTTGACCGCGACCGGAGTGGGTACCGTGGCGCTGCGACCGCTGACCCTTTCGACCAGGGTGTCGGCCATCACCTGCCCGCGTGAGCGACCGTCTCCGCGGGTGTCCGCTTCACGGCGCAACGCCGCATACACCGAAACACCTTGCGCCACCGGCAATAACGCGGTGAGGTAAGTCATGGTGTCGGGTGCCGGCCGAATGGTCACCGTGCGGTCATTCTCGGCCTTGGCCGCCCGCTCTACGACGGCATGCGGATCCAGTCGGTAGGCGATCGCTCTGGCGGCGGCCGCGATTCGCGCGTCGCCAACGCCGTTCAGGCCGGCCCGCTCTGCGCACAGCTCCGCGTCCAGCGCGCGTCGGTCCTCGACGTCCAGGCAGGCGCTCTCACGCACGATCAGCGTCGCCCGCCACTCCGACAGCACCCCGCACGTCAGTGCCGCCAGCGTGTGCGGCATCTCGTGTACCAACGCCTTCGCGAAGCCCAGGTGCCGCCCGCCCCGGGCGGGTGCGTCGCGCCGGGCCAGGGCGACCTCGTTGGCTACGCCCCGTCCCCGCCGCGCGACGGGCACCCCGGCGGCGGCTTCTTTGGCTCGGCGCGAAGCGTCCAGTGCGGCAGCGGCGCGAGCCTGCCCGGCCGCGGCCGCGGATTTGGCCGTCTCCAGCTCGGCGATGCGCTCGATCAGCGCCGATTCATCGGCATCCGGGCCGATCTCGGCCAACTCTTCGAACATGTATTCGATGATAACGGCGGCCACCGACAGGGGCCTACGCTGGCGGCTGTGAGCGCCAAGAGCCGGATCCGGGTGGCGCGGGTGTACGACGACGTCACCCCGGACGAGGGCCGGCGTGTGCTGGTGGACCGCGTCTGGCCGCGGGGAATCCGCAAGGACGACCCGCGGGTGGGCACCTGGTGCAAGGAGGTCGCACCGTCGAAGGAACTTCGGGAGTGGTATCAGCACCGGTCCGAGCGGTTCGACGAATTCGCCAGGCGCTATGAGGCCGAGCTGCGCCACAGCGCGGCCCTGGACGAGTTGCGCGAACTGGCGGGGCGCGGTGTCGTCACCCTGGTCACCGCGACTCGCGACCTGGACATCAGCCAGGCGGCCGTCCTCGCGGAGCTGCTGAAAAGCCGCTGAACGCGTGAGACGATCGTGCGATGCGGCTGGGATTGCATGCGCTGGGCATCGGTGCCGGCGCCGATCGTGCGGTGATCGACGCCGTCGCGTCAACCGCTGACGAGTCCGGCTTCGCCACGCTGTGGGTGGGCGAACATGTGGTGATGGTCGACCGGCCCGCTTCGCGCTATCCCTACTCCGACGACGGTGTCATTGCCGTTGCAGCACAAGCTGATTGGCTTGATCCGCTGATCGCCTTGAGCTTCGCCGCCGCCGCATCATCGCGGATCGGGCTGGCGACGGGCGTGCTCCTGCTGCCCGAACACAATCCGGTGGTGGTGGCCAAGCAGGCCGCCAGCCTGGACCGCCTCAGCGGTGGACGGCTGACCCTGGGGGTGGGCATCGGGTGGTCCAGGGAGGAATTCGCCGCGCTGTCAGTGCCCTTCGCCCGTCGCGGTGCGCGCACCGCCGAATACGCGCACGCGATGCGCACGTTGTGGCGTGACGACGTCGCCTCGTTCGACGGCGACTTCGTCCGCTTCGACTCGATTCGGGTCAATCCCAAGCCGGTGCGCGATCGTCGTATCCCCATCGTGCTTGGGGGCAATAGTGATTCGGCGCTGCGCCGGGTGGCGGCGTGGGGCGACGGCTGGTACGGGTTCAACCTCGACGGCGCCGAGGCCGTGCGCGACCGCGTCACCACGCTGGAGCGGCTATGCGCCGACTCGGGGCGTGATCGCGCGCAGTTGCGGCTGTCGGCCGCGCTGCGCGAGCCGGGCGTCGCCGACGTCGGCGCCCTCACGGAGCTGGGCCTCGACGAATTGGTTCTCGTCGAGGCGCCCCCTGCCGAACCCGGGGCGGCGGCAGACTGGGTCTCGGCGCTGGCCGAGCGGTGGATGGCGGCTGCGCACAGTGGGTGAGGCCCAGCCCATACTGCCGCGGGAGTTGACCGACATCCCCGAGGACGTCCGCGCTGTCCCGCCGCCGCCCATACCCGCGCTGCCCGAGCCGTACGGGCTGCGTCTCGCCGACCCGGACGCCGACGCGGACATGATCGCCGAGTGGATGAGGCGCCCGCACTTGGTGGAAGCGTGGGAGTCCGCCTGGCCGGTGGGGCGCTGGCGCCGGTACCTGAGGGCGCAACTCGAAGGCGGCTTCTCGAGGCCATTCATCGCAACGCTCTATGGAACAAACCGCGCGTACATCGAATTATACAGGGCGGCAAAGGATTCCATCGCGCACCGCTATGACTACCATCCCCACGACCTTGGTCTGCACGTCGCGGTCGCCGATCTGGACTACATCAAGCGGGGACACGTTAGTTACCTGCTGCCGTATCTGGTTGGCAGCATCCTGGGCCTCGATCCGCTGTGTCGGCGCATCATGTTCGATCCCGACCACCGCAACGTCTTGGCGCGCACGTTCTGCGAGCGCGGCGGCTGCGCCTTCCTCGGCGAGCACGACATGTCGAACCGGCGGATGGCGTTGTATGCGCTGCCCCGCACGCCCGACGACATTCCCCGCGGTTGACTCAGAGCCGCTCGGCGAACCGCTGCGCGAGGAACGCCGCCGCTTCACCCAGTGCGACGCTGACGACGATGTTGGCGAACGCCGCGCGCACCTGTCGCTCCTCGCCGAGCCGCTGAGTTTCCAGCATCCAGGTGGAGAACGTGGTGTAGGCGCCGACGAACGCGGTGCCGGCCAAGAGGGCCGCCTCCTTGCTCAGCACCAGGCCCCCCAGGAAGCCCAGCAGCGCGGCGCCGCTGACGTTCACGACCAACGTGCCGAGCGGAAACGACCGGGCGGCCCGGCGGGCCACCGCGCGGTCGACCACGAAGCGCAGCACCGACCCGAGGCCGCCGAGGATCCCGACGCCGCCCCAGACAAGGGCCGTGGTGACGATGGAAGCCGTCATCCGCGCACCCTGACCCGGCGGACCATCTTGGTGGACAGGTGCACCGCCAGCAGGCCGACCACAATGCTGACGACGGTGTAGCTCGTAGCCATGACCCAATGGCCATGCTCGATCATCTTCAGCGTCTCGACCTGCATCGTCGAGAAGGTGGTCAATCCACCACACAATCCGGTGCCCAGCAGAGGGCGCCGGTAACTCGACAGCGGCAGGCGCTCCAACAGCCGGGTGGTGAAATAACCCACCAGGAAAGCGCCGACGACGTTGACGATGAACGTCGGCCAGGGCCAGTGATGCGGGTCGCGCACAATAGCGGTGTCCAGCGCCGCGCGGCTCAGTGCTCCGAGCGCCCCGCCCACAAAGATCGCCCCCAGCTCCCGATAGTCGTGTGCCACGCGTGATCCCTTCGGTGTGCGCCCGGTCGCTAGCAGCCTAGGGGGAGACTGACCAGTGGGTGAACCGGGGAAGTAGCTGAGAAGTCGGGAACGTACCTGGGGGGTCGGAACGGTTGTCTCCGGGCAGAATTGATAACCATGGCCCACCCTCGCGCCGGTCAGCCGGCACAGCCTCAAGACCTTGTCGACCTGCCGCACCTGGTGACGGCCTACTACTCGGTTCAGCCCGATCCCGACGACGTCGCCCAGCAGGTGGTGTTCGGCACGTCGGGCCATCGCGGGTCGGCGCTGAGCGGGGCGTTCAACGAGGCCCACATCCTGGCCATCACCCAGGCCATCGTCGAATACCGCGCGGCCCAGGGCACCACCGGGCCGTTGTTCATCGGCCGTGACACGCACGGCCTTTCCGAGCCGGCGTGGGTGTCGGCGCTGGAGGTGCTGGCCGCCAATAATGTGGAGGTCGTCGTCGACTCCCGCGACCGCTACACCCCGACACCGGCGGTCAGCCACGCCATCCTCGGCTACAACCGCGGCCGTACCGAGGCGCCGGCCGACGGGATCGTGGTCACGCCGTCGCACAACCCGCCACCCGACGGCGGCTTCAAGTACAACCCGCCCAACGGTGGGCCGGCGGACACCGACGCGACCAATGCAATCGCCAAGCGCGCCAACGAGATTCTGCGCGACGGCACCGGCGTGAAGCGGGTGCCGCTGGCCCGGGCGCTGCAGACCGTCCAGCGCCACGACTACCTGACCAACTACGTCGACGACCTGCCCAACGTGGTCGACATCGACGCGATCCGCGCGGCCGGGGTGCGCATCGGCGCCGACCCGCTGGGCGGCGCGAGCGTGGACTACTGGGGCGAGATCGCCCAGCGGCACCGTCTCGACCTGACCGTGGTCAACCCGCTGGTCGACGCGACCTGGCGGTTCATGACGCTCGACCACGACGGCAAGATCCGGATGGACTGCAGCTCGCCCGATGCGATGGCTGGGCTCATTTCGCTGATCGCCACCTGCGACCGCTACCAGATCGCCACCGGCAACGACGCGGACTCCGATCGCCACGGCATCGTGACGCCAGACGGGGGCCTGCTCAACCCCAACCACTATCTGGCGGTGGCCATCGACTACCTCTACACGCACCGGCCGTCCTGGCCGGACGGCATCGCCGTCGGCAAGACCGCGGTGAGTTCGTCGATCATCGACCGCGTGGTCGCCGGCCTCGGCCGCAAGCTCGTCGAGGTGCCGGTCGGGTTCAAGTGGTTCGTCGACGGCCTGATCGGCGGCACCATCGGCTTCGGCGGCGAGGAGTCGGCGGGGGCGTCGTTCCTGCGGCGCGACGGCTCGGTGTGGACGACGGACAAGGACGGCATCATCCTGGCGCTGCTGGCCTCGGAGATCCTGGCCGTCACGGGTTTGAGCCCATCCCAGCGTTACCGGGAGCTGACCGCCGAATACGGCACGCCGTTCTACGCTCGCGTCGACGCGCCCGCCGACCGCGAGCAAAAGGCCCGGCTGGCCAAGCTGTCGGCCGAGCAGGTCACGGCCACGGAGCTGGCCGGCGAGCCGATCACCGCGAAACTCACCGCCGCGCCCGGCAACGGCGCGGCGCTGGGCGGATTGAAGGTGACGACGGCGAACGCATGGTTTGCCGCGCGCCCCTCGGGCACCGAGGACGTGTACAAAATCTACGCTGAGTCCTTCAATGGCCCAGAGCATTTGGCGGAGGTGCAGGAAGCCGCCCGCGAGGTGGTTAATAAAGTCATTGGGTGACCCTTTCCCTCAGGCTTACCCGTTCGGGAGAACGTGGTTCCCGTTCCCCGCGGCTGCCGCGCGAAGTCTGGATCTTGAGCTGGGCGAATGTCATGGTCGCGCTTGGGTACGGCGTCATTTCACCGGCGATGCCCGCTTTTGCCCATACGTTCGGGGTCAGCATCAAGGCGGTGACTTTCTTGGTCACCGTCTTTTCGTTGAGCCGGCTGTGTTTCGCTCCGGTCAGTGGTGTGCTGGTGCAGCGGTTGGGGGAGCGGCGGATTTACATCGGTGGTTTGCTGATCGTCGCGTTGTCCACGATCGCATGTGCTTATTCGCAGGCGTACTGGCAATTGCTGACATTCCGCGCCATCAGCGGCATCGGTTCGACGATGTTCTACGTCTCGGCGTTGGGGCTGATGATCCATATCAGCCCGCCCGACGCCCGCGGCCGGATCGCGGGGGTGTTCACGACCTCGTTCATGGTCGGCGCGGTGGGCGGGCCGGCGATCGGCGGCCTGACAGCGGGATGGGGGCTGACCGCGCCGTTCATCGTGTACGGCATCGCAATGCTGGGCGTGGCGGTGGCGCTGTTCTACGGCCTGCGGCATTCGGAGCTGGCCGCGCCCCCGACCCCGACCCGATCAACGGTGACGATGCGCCAAGCGCTGCGTGTCCGCGCGTACTGGGCGGTGCTGCTGTCCAATTTCGCGACCGGCTGGGCAGCGTTCGGCCTACGCGTCGCGCTGGTGCCGCTGTTCCTGTCCGACGTCATGGGCGACAGCGTCGGCGTCATCGGGGTCGCCCTTGCGGCGTTCGCGGCCGGTAACGCCCTGGCGGTCATCCCCAGCGGCTACCTGTCCGACCGGATGGGGCGACGCACGTTGTTGATCATCGGCCTGGCGACGTCCGGCGTGGCGACCGCCGCGTTGGGAGTCGTGTCGTCGTTGCCGGCGTTCATGGTCGCGGCGGCCGTATCCGGTGCGACGACGGGCATCTTCATGTCACCGATGCAGGCCGCGGTGGCGGACATCCTCGGCAGCGAGGCGCGCGCGGGTCTTCCGGTGGCGGCGGTGCAGATGCTGTCGGACCTGGGTGCCATCGTCGGCTCCATGACGGTCGGTTGGGTCGCGGAGAAGCTGAGCTTCGGGTGGGGATTCACCATCAGCGGCATCGTCTTGCTGATCGCCGCGGTCGGTTGGGTGCCCGCCGCGGAGACTCGGACACTGATCCATCCGGAGCACGGTTTGGCCGAGGCCCCGGCGGACGGTGAGGCAGCCTGAGCAGCAACTTTGAAGGACGGTTGCCGGTGGTGTAGCTTCGATGGGCACGACTTGGGGCTATGGCGCAGCTGGTAGCGCACCACACTGGCAGTGTGGGGGTCAGGGGTTCGAGTCCCCTTAGCTCCACCAGTTTCATCCCGCCTTTCTCCATGCCGTGCAGCCGTGGATGATGAACTTCGCCACCGCGGGGGCCGTGACCGTTGCCGCGACGGTATTCCCGCTGTCGGAAACGATCAATTTCCCGTCGCTCGTCCACGTGGTGTAGGTGCAGCAGGCCGCGGAATAGTCGCCGGGTTCGGCATGGGCGACGTAGGTGCCGTAGGGGAGCTGGGCGGGCACCGCGTAGGAGCCAGGCCCGTAGCCACCGTCCGCATGCGCCGGAGGGCACGCAAGGCACCCGACGATCAGCGCTGACATCGAGCTCACCACCCGGCCAAGGCCAGTCGCATAGTTGTTCGCTCGATCGCATTGGGACTCAAACGTTAAGTCCAGGCAACGACTTGGTGGAGACTGTGCCTCAACCGTGAGCCGGCCTGGTTGCCGATTAGGTTTTCGCCCCGATGCGCATTAATCTTGCCCGCGGTTCGATCGCGACTCTCCGAAAGCAGCCATGCCCACTCAGCCCAGCCTGCTGCGCCGCCAATCGCTGCGCAGTTCCCGCGCGTCGCGGGTGGTTCCTCGTGTGAAGTGCCCGATGGTCGGCCAGTGCTTCGATATCGAAGTCACTCGCGACGCCGACGGGTTTATGATCCGGATTCCCGAGATCGGCAGAGTAGCCCGCACCATTCACCGGGGCGCGGTGGAGCTCGCGGCGCGCAAGTGCGTCGCCACCTGGACCGGCATCCCCATCGGCTATGTCGCCGTTCATGTCGTGAGCGAGATCGGTTAGCGGACCACCCGTCGGCGGCCGTATTGGCCAAGGTGTGTCTCGTGCGTGACCTCGCCGCGACGCTGAGGCGACACGCTCATCACCATGACGGTGGTTGCCGGAATCGTGGCCCTCGCACTGGCGACATGCGTCGGCTACTACTTCGGCCGGCGCGCGGGTTCGGTGACGCCGACCTGGAAGAGGCGAACCAGTCGGGTCGCCCTCGGGAGGATGGCGATCAGCCTGCTCGTGTTGCTGACCGCGCGCCGTGCGATGACCCTGTGGGGGCCGAGATGCGTTGCTCCCCTTGGGCTGCTGCGCGGTAGCGTTGCGCGGATGCGTTCCTACTGACGAGGACGGTTGTGTCAGCACTGCAGGGCAAGGTCGCGTTGGTGACCGGGGCGTCGTCGGGTCTCGGCGCTGAGACGGCTCGATTGTTCTCCCGCCAGGGCGCAACGGTTTTCGGCCTCGCCCGGGATACGGCCCGCCTGGCCGAGGTGTTCGCCGACGTGCCAAACGGTTCCTACGCATCGGTGGACGTTGCCTCTGCGCAGGCCTGCCGCGAGGCGGTCGAGCAGTGCGTGCGCGAGTTCGGCGGGCTGGACGTCTTGGTCAACGTCGCCGGACAACACCAGATGCGCCGGACGGAGTCGATGACCGACGAGGACTGGGCGCACGACCTCGCGGTCAACCTGAACGGGCCGTTCTTCCTGTGCCGGGCAGCGCTGCCGCACCTGCTGGAGCGCGGCGGCAACATCGTCAACGTCGGCTCCATCGCCGGCGTCGAGGGCCAGGCATACTCGGCCGGCTACTGCGCCGCCAAGCACGGCCTGGTCGGGCTGACCCGGGCTCTGGCGGTGGAATACACCGCGGATCGCTTGCGCGTCAACGCGGTATGCCCGGGCGGCATGCTCACCCCGCAGCTCGAACACTTCAGCGCGCCGGACAACCCCAACTACGACCTGATCATGCGCACGGCCTCGCCGCGCGGCATGATGCAGCCCCTTGACGTGGCGAACGTGATCGCCTTCCTCGCCAGCGATGCCGCGGCCGCCGTGCACGGCGCCGTCTATCGCGTCGACAACGGCAAGGGCGCCGGCTAGCTCGGGGCGGCCGCCTGCCGCAGCGGACGGGCGCGCACCAGAGTCGGCCACCAGAACCACGGTCCGAGGATCCGCAGGATGCACGGCACCACGAACGAACGCACGATCAACGTGTCGAGCAGCAGGCCGATGCACACCGTCGAACCCACCTGACCGATGGTCCGCAGATCGCTGGTGAGCATGGCCAGCATGGTGAAGGCGAAGACCAGACCGGCCGACGTCACCACACCGCCGGTGCTGCCCAGCGCCCGGATGAGACCGGTGTGGATACCGCCGTGCAGCTCCTCTTTGACGCGGTTGATCAGCAACAGGTTGTAGTCCGAACCCACCGCCACCAGGATGATGAACGTCAGCGGCAGGACCAGCCAGTGCAGGTGCAGGCCGACGAGGTGCTGCCAAACGAGGATGGACAGCCCGAACGCACCGGCGTAGGAGAACGCCACCGTCCCGGGAATCACCAAGGCCGCCACCAGACTTCGCGTGATGAACATCATGATCAAGAAGATCAGCACGAAGGCCGCGATCGCCGCGATCATCAGGTCGGACATCGCGTATTCCTTGATGTCCTTGTCGTTGGACCCCGAACCGCCGATGTAGATCCGTGCGCCGGCCAGCGAGGTCTCTTTCAGGATCGTCTTGATCGCGTCGGGGAACTGCTCGACGTGTTCCACGCCTTCGGGTCCCATGGCGTCGCCCTCGTGGGTGACGATGAAGCGGGCCGCCTTGCCGTCCGGCGACATCATCAGCTTCATGCCCGTCTTGACGTCGTCGTTGTCGAAACCTTCGTGCGGGATGTAGAAGAAGTCATCGCTGCGGGACTTGTCGAAGTCGTTCCCGACGTTGATCAGATCGTCGAACGTCTGCGCGGTCTGGGTGGTCTGCAGGTCGGCGGATCCGTAACTGTTGACCAACTTCGACTGCAGCGCCTCGGTGTCGTCGGCGGTGGCCTTGAGTTGGGCGATGATCTGCGGGAAGGCCTTGTCCACCTCCTCGAGAGACACCTTCGCGTCCGCGATGTCGTCGGCCAACTTGTCGATTTGATCGATCGTCTCGAACAGCGAACGAAACGTCCAGCAGATGGGGATGTCGAAACAGTGCCTCTCCCAATAGAAGTAGCTCTTGATCGGACGGAAGAAATCGTCGACGTTCGAGACCTCGTCTCTGATGTCGTCGGCGACCCGCTGCAGGTCCTCGACGGTGAGAACCGTCTGGTGCAGCTCATCGGACACCTTCTGAAAAAAGCCGATCTCTTTGCGCAGGACCTCGACCGAGTGCGCCTGGATGTCGGCCTGCGCGTCGGTGTTGGAGTTCTGCTCCTTGCTGAACGGGAGTTGTTGACCGTTGCCGCTGCCCTGCGTGGTGAACAGGTAGGGAATGCTGGCATGCTCGAGCGCGCGGCCCAATGGCCTGGTCATGCCCTGCACCATCGCCACACCGTGCAGGCGAATCAGGGCCTTGGCGACCCGGTCCAGCGAGATGAAGTCGGCCGAGTTACGCATGTCGTGATCGGTTTCGACCATGAGCATCTCGGAGAAGAGCTTGCTCTTGGGAAAGTGCCGGTCGGCCGCCTGGAAACCCAGGTTGGCGGGCGCACCGGCCGGCTGGTACTGCCGGTCGTCGTAGTTCTGCCGGTAGGTGGGAACGAAGATCGCCCCGAGCATGACCACGGCGGAACTGGCCACCAGGATCGGGACCGGCCACCGCACCACGCTCGCCCCGATGCGCCGATACAGGTAGCCCTTGGCGTTGGTCCTCGGGTCGAACATCCCGAACAGGCTGCCGACGGTCAACGCCGCCGGGCCCAGTGTCATCGCCGCGGCGATGGTGAACAACATGGTGATCGCTACAGCCGGCCCCATGGTGTGGAAATAATTCAGGCGCGCGAACGTCAAGCAGTAACACGCGCCGGCAATGGTCAGCCCGGAGCCGATGATGATGGGTGCGACACCCTTGTACGCGATGTAGAAGCTGTCCTCCCGGCTTTCGCCGGCCTGTCGGGCCTCGTGATAGCGGCCCATCAGGAAAATGCCGTAATCCGTTCCCGCGCCCAGAGTTAACGCGATCACGATGTTCACCGCGAACGACGAGAGTTCGATATACCCGAGGTGCCCGAGCGTCGAGACAACCCCCTTCGCGACGAGCATCTCGATGAGCACGCCGAGCAGGGGCACCAAAAGCGTGGAAGGGGCGCGGTAGACCAGCAGCAGCATCACGACGATGAGGATGATCGTGACGATCGTGACGTTGTTCAGGCTCGCGTTCGCAATCGCCAGCGTGTCCGAGGCCAGCGGAGCCGCGCCGCTGACATAGACCTTGAGCCCGGGCGGTGGGGGGTCCTTCTTGATGATGTCGCGGACGGCGTCCACCGACTGGTTGGCTTGGATCTGGCCGATGTCGCCGGCGAGACGCAACAGCACATAAGTGCACTTACCGTCCACGCTCTGGGCTCCGGCCGCGGTGAACGGCTTGCCCCACAGGTCCATCACGTACTGCACGTGCTGCGTATCGTGCTCGAGGCGGCGCATCAGATCGTCGTAATACCGGTGGTCGGCATCTCCCAACGGACGGTTCGCCTCGAACACCACCATGGTCAAGTTCGTCGAGTTCGATTCGTGGAACTTCTCGCCGATGTGCAGCAGAGCCCGCTGTGAGGGCGCGTAGTGCGGCACCATCGGTCCGGCGAGCTCCTCAGCGACCCGCTCGACCTGGGGCATAAACGTGTTCGTGGCGACCGCGAGAAGCCCCCAGAAGAAGATGATCGGGATCGCGAAAGCCCGCACCATCCGGGGGATGAACGGGCGTTTGGCCCGCGGTTCGTCTAGGCGATGCTCGGTCATGCCGACTTCACCCGGCACTCGACGTCGGCGTCCGGATGGTCGTCCGACTGCTCGTCGCGAACCACGCCGTCCACCAGCATCCGGCAACCCACCTGACCGCTACGAACGTGAACCGAAATGCTGCCGGACGCCACCGAGAGCGTCGTGGTCTCCGTGTGGGACCACGGCAGGGCCGTGAAATCGACCTGATGCGGATGACCGTCGATGTCGATATAGACGAGCTTCCCGCCCTTGCCGGCGGAGCCGAACACCTCATAGGTGATGCGTTTCAGATTGAACTGCTCGGGCGCCTGCGGACCATTGACGGTGATGACCGGCTCCGGCTCGGAGAACTGGTGCACCTTGTACATGCACAACAGGCCCACGCCGACCGCAACGACGGCGACCAGCGGCATCCAGCCTCGCTCCAAGGCAGTTCTGCCGACTGAACGACGGCTCACTCCATCACCTTTCGCGCCCCAGTCCTAAACCGTTCCCGCCTCATCTCCGCTCCACCTCAGGACGGCCCGCAGCCCGTCGTATATCAACAAGGTTGACATATGTCGGTAAAGAGATTACTGCAGCCGGGCCGCCGGCGCGATCCGGGTGTGCCGAACCTCGGTCGCGGCCCTTTCATGACGCGATGGGCGCGCTGTCCAGACGCCTCTTCAGCCGCGCGCTACTACGCAGCCGTAGGGCGAGGTTCGTCGATGTCAACATGGGTATCACCCCGAGGAACGTGCGCTCGGAGGGCGTTGCTCCATGCAAGTGGTAAAGACTGCCGAACACGTAGAAGCAGCCCAGCATGAACAAGGCGCCGGGGATGCACAGCGCCATGAAGGAGCCGCGGTCGGCGACGACTTGCCGGGCGTAATCCAGTTCGTCCGGGGACATCGGTTCGCGTTTCCGCAGCTTGCGCACGACCTCCTTGGCGCTGCCGATTTCCTCGCTTATCGGGCTGGTCGTCCGCCGCTCCAGCCGTCTGACGTATACGGCGGCAACGGCGGCAAGCGTCAACGCCAGCCCCAAGGCGACAACGGTCAGCAGTCCGAACAATCCCTCTGTCACAATCGCCCTCCCTCTGCGTCACCGCTTCCGGTTATTCACCTCATCGCGGATGTTCGCAACCCGTACACGCGATCGCCCCGATTGCCGCCATGGCGAGCAGGATGCCGGGGTTCCTGCCGGGGCTCACCCGGAAAACCTTACTTCCGGGCATTCAGAACCCGAAGTCGCCGCCGCCGGAGTCCGACCCGCCGCCGCCGAAATCCGACCCGCCGAAGTCGGATCCGCCGCCGGAATCCCAACCGCCGGAGTCCCAGCCGCCACCGAAGTCGACGTCGCCACCGCCGGAGTACGAGCCGCTGTCGCCTGCGAAGCTGGTGTCGCCGCCGGAGTCATAACCGCCGCCGAATCCGACATCGGCTTGCTGGCTGTCGTAGCCGGCGCTCTGGCCGCTGTCGGAGCTGTCAGAGCCGGCATCCGCATACGCCGAGTCCCGGCCGGCCTCAAAGCCGCGCTCGAACCCGCCGCCGCCCCAATGGTCGTCCAGCAGCGCATCCATCAGCAGGACGTCGGTGAGCGCCCAGCCCCAGCCCGGACCCCAGAACGCGAATGGGTAGTAGCCCGGGTAGAAGAACATCCCGTTGTAATAGCCACCCCCGTAGTAGTGCGGATAACCGGGCTGTGGGGTGGTGCTGTAGTTGTTGTTGTTGATCGTGACGTACTCACCGGTGTCGGGATTCTTCGTCCGCACCGAGGCCTGCTTGCGGTCGTCCTCGGGCACCGAGTCGACGGCGGCGACGTTGGGTGCGGGGCGACCGGGATAGAGCTTCTGGTTGGCCTTGGCCACCGTCGACTCCACCACCCTGAGGTGCGCCCGCGCGGCGCCGTAGTCGCCTGTCTCGTAGGCCTTTCTGGCGTCGTACAGGCTGGCGTTGGCCTTCGTCGACTCCGCGCTGACGTCCGTCTCAGTGTTGGTGAGCACCGCGTTGTCGAGGTCACCGATCTCCGATTCGGCGGTGATCAACTGCTGCTTGATCTGCTCGCGCGCCTCTGCGTCCTTGCGGCGCTTACGATTTCGGCCGACAGCGAACCAGATCAAGCTGACCACGCTCAACGCGACGGCGATAAAGACCAGCAAGGTCCACAGCCATGCCCAGCGGTCGGGGTTCTTGTGCACGACGGGGGAGGTGGTGGAAGCCGGCCCCCCAGAGGTCACGTCCACCTTGGTCAGTCTGGTGACGAATTCACTGGTCGCGCCTTGCGGGTCGTTTCGGTGGGCTTTGGCCGACTGGCTCATGAACGGATCGACGCTGTCCGCGATCTCCTTGGGCACGTTGTAGGCGCGCACGTGATAGCCCCTGGCGTCGATGACCAGAATGATCCCGCTGAATGCGGGATTGCGACCGAGGATGACGTTGTGAATGGCATCCGGCGTGGTCACGCCGGTCTGACCGCGGGCGACCGCCGCCACCCAGATGGGCGGCGTGGAACTCCACGTCCAACGGCTGCTCAGGATCTGGTCGTTGAGCCTGTCCGGATCCGGCAGCGGTGGATTCGCCGCCGGGTCGGCCAGCACGTGCGTCTGCGCGTTGAACTTGTCCACCAGCTGATCTGTGTAGGTGTCGGCCGAAGCGGACGGCGCGAGCAGCATTGCCAGCACCACGGTTAACGGGGCCAGCGCAAGCCGACGGAATCGTAGGGTCACTTTCCTCCTGCCAGGGGTCACTACGTCGATCCTTGCCGTGGACCGCGAAAACGTCCACTGTCGACCCCCGGTCCACCCGTCGTAGCCTGTGGCGATGTACGGCGCCCGACAGGTCAAGCGGTGCATGAGGGCGGCGTGAGCCCGCGGCGGCGCCCGTTTCGGGCCGATCTGCTGCAGGGCACGGTGGCGGCGGATGGTTGACCGCCGGCGGCGTGCCGGAGCTGCCCGGCTACCGCCAGGCCTGGCTTTATTCGATGTAGCCGCGGGGCAGCACCGAGAAGTCGACGCACGCCGCGGCCAGGACGTCGCCCAATTGTGGGTGAACCGGCGCGGTGAGGGTGAGCATCGCGCCCGCCGATGGCGCCTTCAGGGTGGCCACGTTGCGGTTGAACAGCAGCTGAATGGCTTCGGATTCGATGTCGCTCCAACCGGTGTGAACGGTCATCAGGGTGAGGACGCCGAGCGCCTCACCCGACGGCGACAACAAGCGATGGTGCCAAGCGTTGTCGGCCTTGTGTCCGCTGTGGGGTCGCACCACCGCCAGCACGGTGCCGCCACCGTCCTCCAGGCGCGCCGCCCCGTCGGCGGGGACGATCTTTCCCACGGGCGTGTTCTGCTTGGTGATGGTTGTCGTTCCCGCCACCGCGATCTTGAGTTCATCACCGCTGGCCGCCGACAGCGTGTACTCGCTCTTGCCCCCGTTCTTGAAGCCGAATAGCACTGCGGCACCGCCCTTTTGCTGGGCGCGCGCCAATTCGGTGCCGTCGGGGGTGGAGAGCTCGACCCGTAGCGCGTTGGACGTCGACCTCGTCAGGCGCGCGAGGACGACCGTTGCATCGCCGAGAATTGACATGCCGAGATCCTAGGCCCGCGCACGGCGATTATCAGCGGGTTTCTCACATCTTGACGGCCAGCGGCCACACGTTCCAGATGTCTTCGCAGTATTCGGCGATCGCCCGATCCGATGAGAATTTGCCGCTGCGAGCGGTGTTCAGGATCGACATCTTCGCCCACGACTCCCTGTCCTGCCACGCGGCGCTCACCCGCTCCTGGCAGTTCACGTAGGACGCGTAGTCGGCGCACACCAGGAAGGGGTCGTCATGGCGCAGGTTGTCCACGAGCGGCCGGAAGACCTCGGTATCGCCGCGCGAGAACGTGCCGCCGGCAATGAGATCGAGCACCGCGCGCAGCTCGTCGTTGCCGTCGATGTAATCGGCCGGCCGGTATCCGCCCGCCTTGACCGCCTCGACCTCCTGCTCCGTCAGGCCGAACAGGAAGAAGTTCTCCGGTCCCACCTCGTCGCGCATCTCCACGTTCGCACCGTCGAGCGTGCCGACGGTCAAAGCGCCGTTGATCATGAACTTCATGTTGCCGGTGCCCGACGCTTCCTTGCCCGCGGTGGAGATCTGCTCGGACAGGTCGGCGGCCGGATAGATCATGTGGGCGTTCTGCACGTTGAAGTTCGGCACGAACGCCACCTTGAGGAACCGGTTGACGTCCGGGTCGGCGTTGACGGTCTCCCCGACGGCGTTGATCAGCTTGATGATCCGCTTGGCCATGAAGTACCCGGGCGCGGCCTTGCCCCCGAAGATGAAGGCCCGCTGCGGAATCGACAGGCCCGGGTCCCGCTTGAGGCGGTGATACAGCGCAACGACGTGCAGCACGTTCAGATGCTGCCGCTTGTACTCGTGGATGCGCTTGACCTGGACGTCGAACATCCAGTCCGGGTTGAGGTCGACGCCGGCCACCGAGCCGATGTACTTGGCCAGACGCGCCTTGTTGGTGCGTTTGATGTCGCGCCATTCCCGCCTGAAGGCGGCGTCGTCGACGAATGGCTCCAGTCCGCGCAGGCGACCCAGATCGGTCAGCCAGCCGTCGCCGACGGTGCGGTCCAGCAATTCCCGCAACCCCGGATTGGCCAGCGCCAGGAAGCGGCGCGGCGTGACGCCATTGGTCTTGTTGCTGAACCGCTCGGGCCACATCTCGTAGAAGTCCTTGAGCACACTGCTTTTCAGTAGCTCCGAGTGCAGCGCGGCGACACCGTTGATGGCGTGGCTGCCGACGGTGGCCAGGTGCGCCATCCGGACGCTCTTGCCGCCGTTCTCGCCGATGAGCGACATCCGGCTGACCCGCTCCTCGTCACCCGGGAACCGGGCGCGCACCTCGTCGAGGAACCGGCGGTTGATCTCGTAGATGATCTCCAGGTGGCGCGGCAGCGCCTCGGCGAACATCTCCAGCGGCCAGGTCTCCAGCGCCTCCGGAAGCAGGGTGTGGTTGGTGTAGCCGAACGTCGCGACCGTGATCTCCCACGCCTCGTCCCAGGTGAGTTCGCGTTCGTCGACGAGCAGCCGCATGAGCTCGGCAACGCCGATCGACGGATGGGTGTCGTTGAGCTGCAACGCAAAACGCTGGGGGAGTTCCTGCACCGAGACGTCGGCAAGATCATCCAAGATGTGCAGCACATGCTGCAGCGAGCACGACACGAAGAAGTACTGCTGCAGCAGACGCAGCTGTTTGCCCGCCTCCGGCTCGTCGTTGGGATAGAGCACCTTGGTGACCGTCTCCGACATCACCTCGTCCTCGACCGCCCCGTAGTAATCGCCGGTGTTGAAGGCTTCCAACGCGAACGACTTGACCGCCCGCGCGCTCCACAACGTCAGCACGTTGCAGGTGTTGACGCCGTAACCCTGAATCGGCGTGTCGTAGGCGACCCCCTTGAGCACCCGTCCCGGCACCCACCGGACGTGGTCTTTTCCGGCGTCGTCCGTGTAGTGGGCGGCGTAACCGCCCCATTTGACCAAGTAGTTGACGTCGGGTTTGGCTATCTCCCAAGGGTTCCCGTGGTCCAGCCAGTTGTCGGTCTGCTCGACCTGCCAGCCGTCGTGAATCTCCTGATCGAAAATGCCGAACTCGTAGCGGATGCCGTAGCCGATCGCGGGCCGCTCCAGGGTGGCCAGCGAGTCCAGGTAGCACGCGGCGAGCCGCCCGAGACCGCCGTTGCCAAGGCCCGGCTCCTCCTCGCAGGCCAGGACGGTGTCCAGGTTCTGGCCCATCGCCGAAAGTGCTTCGCGGGCCGCCCGTTCCATGCCGAGGTTGAGCAGGTTGTTGCCCAGCTGCGGGCCCATCAGGAATTCCGCCGACAGGTAGCAGGTCACCTTGCGGCCGAGATCGAGCGAGGTCTGCGTCGAGACCACGCGCCGGTCCTGCATGCGGTCGCGCACGGCCAGTGCCAGCGCCCGGTAGTAGTGCTCGGGACGCCGGGCCGCCGCCGGGCGGCCGATCGAATAGCGCAGGTGGTCGTTGATTGCCCGCTGCAGCGCGGCCGCGCTCATCCCGGTGCGGGAGTGCTCAACCAGGTCGGCCCGCGCGGGGGTCGAGGGAGAGAGTCCGTCGGGAGGCGTCTGCTCGACATCGGTCATGGTGGGTACTACTCCCTCGAGGTTGCCGCAATCAACCTGTCCGCCCGGGGCGGCAGACCGTCAGTCTGGCAGCGATGTTTGCACACCAGGCGCGCAGTCGAAGGCTGTTACGTAAACACCAGCTCACGGGCCGGCGACGAAACGGCGTTGAGCGCAGTAGCCACCACTCCGGCGCAGGGGCTGACGGTGGCGGGACCGCCGCGCTCCTCAGTCTGCTGAGTACACCGCTAACGGCCGGCGCCTAACGTCAGTGCGCGCCGGACAGGTTCAGCGTCACCACGCCGGCGATGATCAACGCGACCCCGACGACCTTGGCGACCGAGACCGTCGAGCCGAGAAACAGCACCGCGATGAGCACGATGAGCGCGGTGCCGATTGCCGACCACAATGCGTAGGCGACGTCTGTTTGCATGCCGCGCGAGATCGACACCGCCAGGAGCGCAAAGGAGATGGCGTAACCCGTGAGGCAGATGACCGTCGGCCACAGTCGGGTGAAGCCTTCAGTGCTCTTGAGCAGGCTGGTCGCGATCACCTCCGCGAAGATGGCGCAGAAGAGAAACAGGTAGGTCAAGACGCCTCCTCGCGTGCGGACGTACATGTATGTGTGTACAGGACTGTCGTGGAAGGATCGCGCCGTATGACCTTTCCCGCCCAACCGCTGCGGTTCGACGTGGGCGACGTGATCGGGGAGCAAGCGTCGCTGGCGGCGACCTACTATCCCGCGCGCACCGACGCGCAGGCGCTGGGTCTGTTGGTCTGTCTGCCGGGCGGCACCTACAGCCGTGACTACTGGGATCTACGCATCCCCGGCCATCACGGGTATAGCTTCGCCGAATTCGCCACCGGGAACGGCTACGCCGTGGTGACCATAGATCCGCTCGGTACCGGTGAAAGCTCGCAGCCGGCACGCCATTTCGACTTCAGCGACATCGCCGCCACGCTCGCGCATGCGGTTTCCGCGTTGCCCGGCGCCACCGGAATCCAGGCACCCCCGGTGGCCATGGCCCATTCCCTCGGTGGCTACCTGGCCATCACGCAGCAGGCGCTGTTCTCCAGCTTCACCGCGCTGGCCCTGCTCGGGTGCACCAATCAACACGTGGCGCCGCTGAACCTGGATCCGGCATTCATCGCCCGCGCGGCAACCGCACAGGGGCGCGCCGAGCTCGCCCGGGAGATACTTTCCGCCCTTCAGCAGCCCTACTTCGAGGGACCGCGCGAGCATCTGCAGAGCTGGTTCCACCTCAGCGACGTTCCGGCAGGCGTCGTGGCGGCGGACCGTGTCGTCGCGACGTCGATGGTGCCGCGGGTGTTCGGCACCGCCATGATCCCCGGTGTCGTCGCCGAACACGCCGCACTGATCGACGTCCCCGTGTTGATCGGCTACGGCGCCCTCGATGTCTCACCTGACCCGCGTGGCGAGGCGGCCCTGTATCGCAGCTGCCCGGACATCACCACCCTCGTAGTGGCCGACAGCGCGCATTGCCACAACATGGCGTCGAGCCGCCACCGGCTATGGCGACGCCTGCTCGACTGGGCCGCGACCGTAACCTTCCGATCGTGACAAGGGACTTGGATCGGCGACTGGATCGCCACGTGCCGGCGGTGCTCAGTGTGTTCCGGCTCGTCTACGGTTTGCTCTTCGCCGCATACGGCTCGAGGAGCCTGTTCGATTGGCCCGTCCGGTCGCCGGTTCGCATCGAGTTCGGATCCTGGCCCGGCTGGTACGCCGGGTTCATCGAGGTCGTTGCGGGTCTGCTCATCGCCACGGGCCTGTTCACCCGCGCCGTCGCGTTCGTGGCCTCGGGGCAGATGGCGGTCGCCTACTTCTGGATCCACCAACCCCAAGGGCTCTGGCCGGTCGCCGATCCGCCGGCGGGCAACGGTGGGGCGTTGGCGATCCTGTTCTGCTTCGCGTTCTTCCTGCTGGTCTTCACCGGCGGTGGACGCTACTCGATCGACGCGCTGCGCGGACGGCCCTTCCGGTAGACCGGGGATAATGGCATTCTCTGATACGGAGAAGCCATTTCCGTAGGAGGTCAAGGATGAGCGCGGACCAACGGTGCGATGGGATGGTGGCCCTCGTCACCGGCAGCAGCCGTGGGCTGGGCAAGGCGATCGCCGCACGGCTCGCCGCGCGCGGCGCCACGGTCGCGCTGACCGCCCGCACGATGGACCCCGACCCCAAATACCAGGGCTCGCTGAGCGAGACCCTGGGGGAGATCGTGGCCGCCGGCGGGAAGGCCGTCGCGGTCCAAGCCGATCTGTCGCAATCCGAGGAACGGGAAAGGCTTTTCGCCGAGGTGGTCAGCGCCGTAGGCGCCCCCGACATCTTGGTCAACAACGCGGCGGTGACCTTTCTGCGTCCCCTGGACGGTTTTCCCGAACGGCGGGCCCGCCTGATGATGGAGATGCATGTCCTCGGCCCACTGCAGTTGAGCCAGTTGGCGATTCCGGCGATGCGGGAGCGCGGGCGGGGCTGGATCCTGAACCTGACCTCGTTGGGCGGTGACCTGCCACCGGGACCGCCGTTCTCCGAGTTCGACCGCACCGCGGGCTTCGGCTTCTACGGCACGGTCAAGGCCGCACTCAACCGGCTGACGAAAAGCCTTGCGGCAGAGCTGTACGACGACGGGATCGCCGTCAACGCCGCCGCGCCCAGCAATCCGGTGGCCACGCCGGGAGCAGGCACCCTCGACCTGGCCAAGACCGGCACCGAAGACATCGAACTGATCACCGAGACGGCCTTCCGGTTGTGCACCGGTGACCCGAAGACCCTCACCGGGCGCATCGCGCACACCCGGCCCTTCCTCGCCGAGGTCGGCTGGACCAAGCCCGCCGGCTGAATGGCCGAGCTGGATCCCGACGAGCTGCGGCGGCGCCTGGCGGTCGCCGGCGTTATCGGCGTCGCCCCACTGTCCGGGGGCGCCTCCAGCCTCACGTTCGAAGGCGCCCTGGACGGCCGGCCCGTGGTGATCAAGGTTGCCCCGCCCGGCGTCGAACCGGTCGCGCATCGCGACGTGCTGCGTCAGGCCCGCATCTTGAAAGCGCTTGCCGGGACGCGGGTTCCGGTGCCCGAGGTGTTGTGGGAGGACCCGGGCGCGCCGCCGCGTACGCCGCCCTTGTTCGTGATGTCACACGTCGACGGCGAGTGCGTGGAACCGCTTTTCGACCGCTGTGCCGGTTCCCCCGCTCTTCCCGAGCGGTACCGCAACGCA
Source organism: Mycobacterium seoulense (assembly GCF_010731595.1). Taxonomy (NCBI): domain Bacteria; kingdom Bacillati; phylum Actinomycetota; class Actinomycetes; order Mycobacteriales; family Mycobacteriaceae; genus Mycobacterium; species Mycobacterium seoulense. The sequence continues at coordinate 262,043 of NZ_AP022582.1, forward strand.
TGCCGGGTCATGGCCGCGCTGCACAATCTGTCGCCGAGCGGGCTTGGCCTGGGCGGTGAACCGATTGTCGATGCGGTCGCCGAAGTCCGGCGGTGGTGTGAAACGCTGCGAACCGTCGACGCGGCGCTGGTGCCCGACTGGCCGGACGTGCGCGACGCGTTGTTGAGTTGCGCCCCAACGCCTGTGCGGCCGAGCGTGGTGCATGGTGATTTCCGGCTGGGCAACCTGATGGCCGTCGGCTCCCGCGTCAACGCGGTCATCGATTGGGAAATCTGGTCGGTGGGCGATCCGCGCATCGACGCGGGTTGGTTTTTGATCAACTGCGACCCGGACACCTACCGGCGCGTTCCGGGGGCGGGGGGCATGGTGCCGCCCGTGGCCGAGCTCGCCGACATCTATCAAGAAGAGCTGGGTCGCGAGGTCACCGATCTGTCCTGGTTCAGGGCGCTGGCGTGCTTCAAGTCGGCGGCGACGTGGGCGCTGATCGTCAAGCACAACCGGCGAAGGCGCTCGCCACGGACGGAATTGGAGGCCATGGCGGCGACGCTTCCGCGGTTGCTGGCTCGGGCGCGGTCGCACCTCGACCGGCGGCGCAAGTGATCAGGCGCAGTTGGCGTGGAGATTTTGGCACCACATTCCGACACCACCCCAGTCGCCTGACGAGCCGACTGAATCTTCGTAAGGGTTCGTCATTGTCGTCGGGTACTGGATCTGCCATTCGTCGATCGTCGGGATGTCGTCCACCTGGCCCGGGTCCGGAGACGCGAGCGCTGTTCCGGCCGCAAATCCGGTGCTGCCCGTCAAAGCCGCAAGGGCCGTCAATCCCACGATGAGTAGAGCAGCAAATCTGCGTTTCATCGTCGCAACCCTTCCGTCGCCTGCCTGAACCGCCGGCTAACAGGGTAATCCTACCTTCGGCGTCTACATCGCATAAGAGTCACAAACACACAACAACTTTGGTCGGCCGCCCAGCAAATTTCGCGACTCGCGACGGCGGGTGCGTACGTTGGCGTGCGTGAGGCCGGTAGCCGTGGTCGTTCGTCGCGCGCTGGTGGTCGCCGTTTGCCTCGTCATGTCCGTGGTCGCGGCGCCGGCGGCGACCGCCGACCCCGATGACGGTCCCGAGATCGAGCCTGCCGCTGCAGCTTTGGCACCGGCCGGGGGGGCGGTGCCCTCGAATCCCCCCGTCATCCTCAACACCCCCGACGGCTGGACCCTGGGGCTGGGTGCGAAGGACGAGGCGCAACTCCCGGTGGCACCGCTGACCACCTCCATCGCCTCGCGCGAGTACATGGCCAGCGGCATCTTCGTCGGCTCGCTGAAAGGACCGGAAGAGCCCCACGGAATCCTGGAGGTGGGTTACCAGATCGGCTGCGGGATCGATATGAGCACATCCAACGGCGTGATCATGGAGGGTGGTGCCGGCATCATTCCGGGCGTCAGCCCCACCTTCGACACCACCGGTACACTGCCGCCGCTGCTGCCGTTCGTTTCGACCCCGATGAACGGCGTGATGAGCATCGGAATGAAGCCCGGCCTCGTCATCACGGTGCCGGTGATCAAGAAACAATTCAAGGGCGCCAATCCGTGGGTGATGATCAGCAACTTCCACATCAAGATCGACGGGTGCGTCGGCCAGTCGTTCATCCGCTCCTATGCGGTGCTCACTCGAATGACCGACCTCTCCGACGTCGTGCTGTCGTATGTCGGGGTCACCAAATCGGTCTAGCCGCGGGGTATGCCGGCCAGCTTGTCGGCGAACTTCGCTTCGGCGGCCGCGCGCAACCGGATCAAGTGCTCGGAGGGGAACAGGTCGGGCGCGGGCTCGCGGTCTTTCAACAGCAAGCGGGCCAGCGTCACCTTGTGCACCTCGGTCGGACCGTCGGCCAGGCCCAGCACGAACGACTCCACCAGGTACTGCACGAACGGCATCTCGTGGGTGGTGCCCAGTGATCCGTGCAGTTGCAGCGCCCGCGACGAGACATCGTGTAGCACCTTCTGCATCATCGCCTTCACCGCCGAAATGTCCGCCCGCACCGCCTTGTAGTCGTTGAATTGGTCTATCTTCCAAGCGGTTTGCAGGGTCAGCAGCCGGAAGGCCTCGATCTGCATCCACGAGTCGGCGATCACCTCCTGTACGAGTTGCTTGTTGGACAGCACCTCGCCCTGCGTGTACCGCGACACGGCCCGCTCGCAGAGCATGTCGAAGATCCGGCGGACCAGGCCGACGGTGCGCATCGCGTGGTGAATCCGCCCGCCGCCCAATCGGGTTTGCGCGACGACGAAGGCCCCACCCCGCGGACCCAGCATGTGATCGGCCGGCACGCGCACATTCTCGTAGCGGACATAGCCCTCACGCCCGCCGCCCAGTGGCTGGTAACCGAGGCCGACGTCGCGGAGCACGTTGATGCCTGCAGTGTCGCCCGGAACGACGAACATCGAATACCGCTGATAGGGCGGCGCGTCGGGGTCGGTCATGGCCATCACGATGATGAACGACGCCATCGAGGCGAACGACGAGAACCACTTCTCCCCGTTGATGATCCAGTGGTCGCCGTCGGGGACGGCGGTGGTACGGAACACCTTCGGGTCGGCGCCGCCCTGCGGCTCGGTCATCGAAAAGCAGGACACGATCCGGTTGTCGAGCAGCGGCTCGAGGTAGCGGGCCTTGAGCTCCGGGGTGCCGTAGTGGGCCAGGATTTCGCTGTTGCCCGAATCGGGAGCCTGGGAGCCGAAGACGATCGGCGCGCACTCCGAGCGCCCCAGGATCTCGTTGAGCAGAGCCAATTTCACCTGACCGAAGCCCGGGCCGCCCAGGTGCGGACCGAGGTGGGTGGCCCACAGGCCGCGCTCCCTGACGACCTCCTGCAGCGGCGGGATCAGCGCCTGGCGCACCGGATCGTTGAGGTCGTGCGACTCCTTGACGATCAGGTCGATCGGTTCGCACTCTTCGCGCACGAAGTCCTCGACCCATTCGAGTTGTCGCGCCCACTCGGGGTCGGTGGAGAAGTCCCACGACATGCGCCGTCCTCTCTAGGTTGCTGACTGTGAGCCGCTTTGGGCTACCACGCCCGCGCACTCGAGCGCGGTGATGGCATCGGCGTCCAACCCCAGTTCGCGCAGCAGTGTGCGCGTGTGGTCGCCCGGAAGCGAGGGCGATGTGGGAACTGGCGGCCGGGTTCGGGAGAACCGGGGTGCCGGCGCGGGTTGGGTGACTCCGTCGACGTCGATGAACGTCTCCCGCGCGGCTAGGTGCGGGTGCCGTGGTGCCTCGGTCAGCGAAAGGACCGGCGTCGCACAGCATCCCGGGGTGTCGAGCAGCCGCTCCCACTGCTCGCGCGATTTCTCGGCGAAGCGGGCGGCCAGCGTGGCGCGGTGCGCGGCCCACGTTTCCGGCGCTTCGTCATCGTGGGGCACGTCGACGCCGAGGCGATCGCACAGCTCCGCGTAGAACTTCGGCTCCATCGCGCCGACGGCGAAATGGCCGCCGTCGGCCGTGGGGTAGACGCCGTAGAAGTGGGCGGCACCGTCGAGCAGATTGTCGTGGCGCCGGTCGCGCCAGGTGCCGGCGGGCACCATCCCGAAATACGGCGCCAACAGCGTGGCGACGCCGTCGACCATCGCGACATCGAGCACCTGACCGGTTCCGGATTCGCGGGCCTCGAGGATTGCGCTCAGCAGGCCGACGGCCAACAGCATGCCGCCGCCGCCGTAGTCCCCGACCAGATTCAGCGGCGGCACCGGGGATTCGGCGGTGCCGATACCGTGCAGGGCGCCCGCCAGGGCGATGTAGTTGATGTCGTGCCCGGCGTGGGCGGCCAAAGGCCCGTCCTGTCCATACCCGGTCATGCGGGCGTACACCAGGCGGGGATTGCGCTCGCACAACTCGTCCGGGCCGATGCCCAGGCGTTCGGCCACCCCGGGCCGGTACACGTCGACGAAGGCATCCGCGTCGGCGACCAGGCGGTGAACCAGGTCCCTGCCGCGGGGATCCTTCACGTCGGCGGCAAGCGACCGCTGGCTACGACGCACCGTGTAGTCGATGGGGAGCGGACCGCCCACACCCGGGAGACCATCGACGCGGATGACGTCGGCGCCCAAGTCGCCCAACAGCATTCCGCAGAACGGCGCGGGACCCAGGCCGCCCATCATGACGATGCGCACGCCACGCAGCGGTCCCGTCATGACGACCACTTCTTGCGGCGCTCGGCCGCCTCGTCCGTGGCGTGTGAGATCACCTGGTTGCGGTTCTCCAGCTCCAGAGCTGCCGACAGGCTCGCGGCGTCGGTGTTGACCTGCAGGGCACGCTTGGTCAGTCGTGCGCCAAGCGGGGAATGGCTCGCTATCAGCGCCGCCAACTCGACGGCCCTTTCGGCCAACCGCTCCGGCTCAACCACCTCACTGACCAGACCGCGCCGATCGGCTTCGGTGGCCGAAACGGTGCGACCGGTGAGCATCCAGTCGGCGGCCACGCTGGTGCCGACGATGCGCGGCAGGTGGTAGCTCATGCCCATCTCGGCGCCGGAGAGGCCGAGCAGGATGGCGGCATTGCCGAACGATGCTGTCTGCGAACAGATTCGGATGTCGGCCGCCAGGCACAGCGCGAGTCCGGCTCCGACACAGGGGCCGTTGACCGCGGCGACGACGGGTTGCGGCAATGCCCGGACGGCTTCCGCCAGGGCGGCCATCCTCTCCTGGAAGCGCATCCGGTCCAGCGCGGGTGCGGTGGCCTCCAGCATCGAAGGGCCGAAGTCCCGCACGTCGATACCCGCGCAAAAGCCGCGCCCGGCACCGGTCAGCACCACGGCACGCACTGAGCTGTCGTTAGCCAAATCGGCCAGCGTCTGGCCCAATTCGGTTTGCATCACCTCGTTGATGGCGTTGAGCTGCTTCGGGCGGTTCAGGCACAGCACGGCGACACCATCGCACGGCCGCTCGAGCTCCAGCGCGCTCGGCATGGTCACACTCGCTCGATAATGGTCGCCGTACCCATTCCGCCGCCGGTACACATCGTCACCAGACCCGTTGTCAGATCACGGCGTTTGAGCTCGTCCAGGAGAGTGCCGATGAGCATCGCCCCGGTGGCTCCGATGGGGTGGCCGAGGGCAATGGCACCGCCGTTGACGTTGACCACCTCGGGGTCGATGTCGAGATCGCGCATCGTCTTGAGCGGAACCGCGGCGAAGGCTTCGTTGATTTCCCAGAGGTCGATGTCTGCCACCGTCATCCCGGCTCGTTCCAGACACCGCTGCGCCGCCGGTCCGGGCGCGGTGAGCATGATGATCGGTTCGCTGCCGATCGCCGCGGTGGCGCGAACCTGTGCGCGCGGGGTGACGCCTTCGGCATGCATCCAGTTGGAGGATGCGACCAGCACCGCGGCGGCGCCGTCGACCACCCCGGACGAATTGCCCGCGTGGTGCACATGATCGATGTGGTCGATGCCGGGGTAGCGCTCGAGGCAGATCTCGTCGAACGTGCGTTGCTCACCGTCGGCGCGGGTGCCGCCCATCGCGGCGAAGGCAGGCTTGAGGCGTGCCAACGCCTCGGCGGTGGTGCCGGGGCGCGGATGTTCGTCGCGTCCGAACGGACCGTTGGGTGTCGGGACGTCGACCAGCGAACGCACGAACCTTCCCTCCTCGATCGCCGCCGCGGCGCGGCTCTGGCTTTGCGCGGCGTAGGCGTCGACCGTTTCCCGGCTGAACCCCTCCAACGTGGCGATCAGGTCGGCCGAAATACCTTGGGGGACTGTGGGGTAACGCGCCCGGAAGTCGGGATTGTCGCCGTCGATCGTCGGGATTCCCGCGGTGGCGTCCCACCGGGACATCGACTCGACTCCACCGGCGATCACCAGATCCGCGTTGCCGGCGGCGATCGATGACGCCGCGACCGTGACGGCTTGTTGGCCGGATCCGCAGAATCGGTTCAGCGTCATTCCCGGCACGGTCTCGGGCCAGCCCGCGACGAGAACCGACAGGCGCGCGATGTCGTCGCCGTGGTCACCGCTGAGGATGCCGTTGCCCGCGATCACGTCATCGACGTCGGCCGGGTCGAAGCCGGTCCGCTCGGCCAGCGCGGTGAGGCAACGGGCGAGCAAGGCCTGCGGATGGACGGCGTGCAGTCCGCCGTCGGGGCGGCCTCGGCCGCGTGGCGTGCGCACCGCATCGAGGATCCAGGCGTCGATGACGGACTCCCATCTGTCGGGGGGCAGGGACCTCGCAGATCATGAGTGATCGTAATTCGTCTCTCGGCTTCGGAGAACATCCTTCTCCTAATTGGCGAAGCTATTCTCGCGAAGTGCAAGAAATGGCGCCTTTGGTCACGTCCGCCACACGAGCCTCGGGGCGGAAGGAATCGACCGTTTGCCCGCCTTCGAGCGACAATGCCGGATAGCCGGCATCGCGCAGTCACGTTGTCGCTTGGAGGCGGGCAAAAGCGCAGTCCTCCGGCGGCATGACTGGTGTGGCCAATGTGAACCGAGGGCGAGCTTCAGCTTTGAGCCGGCTCCGATCGTTCGGGCGGCAGTGACTGCCCCAGAACGGCATCGCCGTAGAAGCCCACCCGAAGCAAAGCGGTGATCTCGCTGACCAATGGCATCCTCGGATTCGTGCGGTTGCTGAGGTCCTCGAACGCCGTCATCGCCAACGCGGGCAGCGCCGCCAGGAACTCCTTTTCGTCGACGCCGTACTCCCGCAGCGATCGCGGCATGTTCAGTCGGTTCAGCAGATCGTCAACCCCACCGAACAGCCGGGCTCGGCACTCGTCGGGCTCGTGACCACCGAAGATCAGCTGGCCGAGCTGCGCGTATTTGTCCGGCGCCACGTAGGCGGAATATCCCGGCGCGGGCATGAACTTGCTCGGCAGGCTGGCGTTGTAGCGCAGCACATGCGGCAGGAATATCCCGTTCGCCCGGCCATGTGAGATCCCGAATTTGGCGCCGACGGCATGGGCGAGCGCGTGGTTGGTCCCGACGAACGCATTCGAGAAGGCGAGCCCCGCCAGGGTTGCCGCATTGGACATGCTCGTTCGCGCGGATAGGTCGTCGGGATGTTCGTACGATCTCGGCAGCGCGTCGAAGATCAGTCGTGCCGCCTGGGCGCACAACGCATCCGTATAGGGCGAGGCGAAGATCGAGACCGCCGCCTCCAGGGCATGGGTCAGCGCGTCGATGCCCGTGTCAGCGGTCAGCTTTTGCGGCATCGAGGAGGTCAGGACCGGGTCGACGATCGCGAGATCTGGTACCAGGCTGTAGTCGACGAGCGTCTCCTTCTTGCCGCGTACCGTCAGCACCGCCGCCGGCGAGACTTCCGAACCGGTGCCCGATGTCGTTGGGACGGCGACTAATTGGACTCGGTGACGGTCGGTCGGATAGTCCGCCACGCGCTTGCGCGGGTCGAGAAACGGCATCGTCAATTCGTCGATGCTTTTCTCCGGGTGTTCGTAGAACAGCCTGATCGCCTTGCCGGCGTCGAGCACCGAGCCGCCGCCGATGGCTATCAACAGATCGGGCTGCACCCGCTGTAGCAGCTCGACGCCGCGGCGGATGGTCGTCTCGTCGGGCTCCGGCGTCACCTCGCTGAACACCTGCACGTGCTTGGTGCGCAACTTGCCCCGCAGCAGGTCGACCACGCCGCGCTCTTCGGTCAGGGCATCGGTGATCACCATGACGATTTCGCAGTCGAGCTCACGCAGGTTGTCGAGTGCACCCTCGTTGAAGTAGGTGTTGGCCGGGACGCGGAACCACTGCGGCGGCGTGCGGCGCCGCGAGACGGTCTTGATGTTCAGCAGCTGCCGGTAGTTGACGTTTTCTGTGGTGCTCGACCCACCCCACGTGCCGCAACCCAGCGAGAAGGTGGGGGTCAGGTCGTTGTAGACCCCGCCGAGAGCCCCGACCGCGGTGGGTGCGTTCACCAGGATGCGGCCGGTGCGGACCGCCAGACTGTATGCCTCGATGACGTCCTCGTCGTTGGCGTAGATCGCCGAGGTGTGGCCCAATCCTCCGTGCTCGGTGACCAGGACGGCGACGTCGATGGCGTGCCGGACACTGCGCGCCCGCACCACCCCGAGCACCGGCATCAGCTTCTCCTGCACCAGCGGGTGCGAGGCGAGTTCGTCCAGGCCGGCCGGCAGCGGGGCCAGCAGGACCTTCACCGTCGGTGACACGCTGAAGCCCGCTCGGGCGGCCAGCTCCGACGCCTTCTGCCCGACCGCCTCGTGCGAGATCTTGTCGCCGCAGCCAAACGCGAACTCTGCCAGAGCGTTTGCCTCATCCGGGGTGAGCAACCGGGCGCCCATCCGCTCGAACTCGGCGATCACCTCGTCATACACTTCGTCGTCGATGACGCAGGTCTGCTCGGCGGGGCAAATGACCGACGAATCAAAGGTTTTCGAGATCAGGATGTCGACGACGGCGCCCTTGAGGTCTGCGGTCTTGTGAAGGTAGATCGGTGCGTTGCCGGGACCGACGGACAGGCCGGGCTTTCCGGCCGAATTCGCCAGCGCGACGATCTTCGGTCCACCGGTCACCCAGATGAAATCGACTCCCGGGTGTTTGAACAGATAGTGCGTCACCTCGTGCGCGGCGTCGGGGATGACCTGCAGCGCCCCCGGTGGCATTCCGGCCGCTTCGGCCGCCGCGCGGATGATCTCCAGGCTGCGTTCGCAGCAGCGCACGGCATACGGTGACGGTCGGAAAAGAATCGCGTTGCGGGTCTTGGCGGCGACGATCGCCTTGAACAGCACTGTCGACGTCGGGTTGGTCACCGGGGTAATGGCCAGCACGACCCCGATCGGCTCGGCCAGGTAGGCGATGTTGTGCTCGACGTCCTCGTCGATGACCCCCACCGATTTCTTGCCACGCAGATAGTCGTGCAGAAACTCGGTGGCCACATAGTTCTTGACCACCTTGTCCTCGAACACGCCGAAACCCGTCTCCTCAATGGCGACGGCCGCCAGTTCCCCGGCGGCGCGTACCCCGGCGCGCACCATCGCCTCGACGATCGCATCGACCTGCTGCTGGTCAAGGTTGCGGAAGGCTCGGGCCGCCACGGCCGCCCTGTCGACGATCGCATCGACTTCGCGTCTGCGCTGCTCGGCGAGCGAGGGTGCTTCGGTGGAGGCGGACTCGGTTTGCGTTGTGGTCATGATCGCGTTCTCGGCTCAGGAAGGGACACTGGGGTCTCCAGAATGAGCAGATGCTACGCCGTACGCCTCGATGCGAAGTAGAGCTGAAAGGCCCTCGACGAGCTGGCCCGGGCAGGCCACATCTGGCGCGTGCGGACCCTCCGCGGTGCCCAGACGCGGCCGATACTGGCGCTCATGCACATCACCGTCGACTATGACCTGTGTGAGGGGCACGGGCAGTGCCTGCTGGCCGCTCCCGACGTCTTCGACATTCCCGACGGCGCCGAACAAGTCGTGGTGCTCGAGCCGGACCCGCCGGAAGCCGACCGCGAACGCCTGCTTCGGGCGGCCGCCATGTGCCCCGCGCAGGCGATCCGGATCCTCAACTGATCCGGCCGGTTTCGGCAACGTCGTCGAGCAGCCGGTAACGCCCGGCCAACGCGGCGGCGGCAGTGCGGTTGGTGACCCGAAGCTTGTGCAGCAGCGCGGCCACCATGCGTTTGGCCGTTCGCTCCGACACCAGCATCCGCTGGGCGATGTCGCCGGTCTCCATGCCGGTCGCGAGCAGGGTCCATAGTTGGAGGTCCTGGGCGCTGAGGTTGTCCAGCAGCTCCGACGGCGGCTTTCGCGTGTTGCTCAGCAACGCATCGAGCAGCGTGCCGTCGACGACGCGCAGGCCCTCCGCGATCGTCCATAGCGGCCCGGCCAGCGCCTCGGGCCGCGCGGTCTTGGGCAGGAAACCGTCCGCGCCGGCCCGCAAGGCCTCTTCGGCCAGCGCCAGGTCCTCGGTCCCCGACAGGGCCAGGATCCGGGTCTTCGCGTGGCGCGCCTTGATGTGGCGGATGGCGGCGACCCCGCCCAGCGGCGGCATCGACAGGTCGATGATGGCGACATCGGCGTCGCAGCGGGCCACCAGGTCGGCGGCCTCCTCCACATATGTGGTCTGGCCGCCGACGGTGAACAGTTCGCCCCACTCACGGCTGAGCAACAGGGCAAGGCCCTGGGCGAACAGCTCATGGTCGTCCACGATCACCACGACGTACGGCGAGCGGGTCATTGCCGCGATGCTAGCCCCAACTCTATGGTCAGCTGGGTGAGACCGCTCGATGAGTTCGAAACCACCGTGGACTTCGGCGGCGAGGACTACGGGCTGGCCCGCACCGTCGTGGCGGTACGGGTCGCCGTGGTCATCTCGATCGGCGTGCTGGTGGCAATCGGCCCGCAATGGGTCCGTCAGCACACGGTGGCCACCGTGGCGGTGTTGGGCGCCGCGCTCGTCTACGCGGCCATAGTGATGGCCTATCCACAGATGGAGGTCCGTCGCACTCGGTACGCATGGCTGGTGACCGGCTTCGACTCGGCGTTCACGCTGGCGATCATCGCGTTGAGCGGAGGCGTCTACAGCCCGGTGGTCGCGGTGTTGGCGCTGGCGGTCATCGCCTCGGCGGCGCGGCTGTCGTTCAGGGAAACCTTGCTGGTCGCGGTCCTTTTGGGCGCCGCGTACATCCCCGTGGCGCTGACGTCGTCGCCGAGGCTTCCGGTCACCGCGGCCCCGGCGCTACAGGCCGGCTGGTCGGCGGTGTACCTGATCTTCGTCGCGATCATCACCGCGGGGCTGTCCGCGCTCGCCGAGCGTGAACATCGCTCCCGGGTGCGCGCGCTGGTAGAGGCCGAGGCCGAACACGCCGCCGCCGATGAGGAACGTGACCTTCGGGCCCGCCTGCTGCGGTCCTACCAGTCGCAGCAGGATGGACTTCAGGTGCTGGTGCACGAGTTCCGCACTCCCGTCACGTCTTTGGAGGCGCTGACCGAGGCGCTGACTGCCGACCAGCCGATGTCGCCGGCCGACCGGGACACGAGTCTGCAGCTGGTGGCCCGCCACGTGCACCATCTGACCGACATGCTCGACGCCCTCTCCGACGTCGCGCTGAGCCGCCGTCCGACATTCTCGGCGGGCCGGGTGCGCCGCGTCGACGTGGCCGACCTCATCGTCGCCGCCGCCGATGCCGTCGGCCTGGCGGCGCCGCGGTTGCGGCTGAGCGTCGGGGCCGACGTCGGGGCCGTGGCCGTGAACGCCCAAGGGCTGCGCCGGCTGCTGACCAACCTGCTGGAGAACGCCTCCCGGCACGGCCGGCGTGAGCCGGTCGACGTCACCTGTTCGCGCGAACGCGACGAGTTGGTGTTCACCGTGGCCGACCGCGGGCCGGGTATCCCGGCCGAAAACCTCGGGGAGCTGACCGCCAAGTACGTCAGTGTCGGCGGCCAACGTGGCACCGCCGGCCTCGGCCTGTGGATCGTGCAGCAGATCGCCGAGGCGATGGGTGGCCGGGTCGACTTCGCCGCGCGCGACGGCGGCGGCCTGGTCGCCAGCTTCCGCGCACCCATCGCCTGATCGCCGGTTCCATGCGCTGGCCCGCGCAGGCCAGTGATTGGCACTCGCGTCTGTACCGCGCCGCCGCCACGCTGGCCAGCATGGTTTCAGAACCGCGGTGACGTGCACCACAGCACCGCGCGAGAAAGGGACTCCTGATGACCGCACCCACGACCGCCCCCACCCACAGGGACATCGACCTGAGCGCCCGCGCGTTCTGGGCGAAACCCCCCGAAGAGCGGGACGCCGCCTTCGCCGTCCTGCGCGCGGAGAACCCGGTGCCGTGGAGCCGCCCGGCGGAGTCGGATCTGTTGCCTCCCGAGCTCAACACCAGGGGGTTCTGGTCGCTGACCAAACAAGAGGACATCCGGATGGCCAGCCGCCACCCGGAGATCTTCTCCTCCGCGCAGGGCATCACGATGGAGGACTTCGCCCCCGAGGCGGTGGAGATCGCGCAGTCGTTCATCGCGATGGACGCCCCGCGGCACACCCAGCTGCGCGGCATCACGACGGAGGCCTTCAAGCCCAAGAACGTGCGCCGGCTCGAGAGCTGGATCCGCGGCCACGCCCACGACCTGGTCAGCGAGATGGCCCACCTCGGCGAGGGCGACTTCGTCCAGCTGGTGTCGGTGAAACTGCCCGGCCGGATCTTCGGCAGCTTCTTCGGGCTGCCCGACGGCGAACTGCGGGACAAGGCCGTCACCGCCGCCCAGCGGCTCGTGGGCTGGACCGACCCGAACATCCGCGGCGAGCAGAGCGAACTCGAACTGTTCATGGGCGCCGTGATGGACCTGCACGAGGTCGCAACGGTCCTGATCCCCGAGCGGCGGGCCAATCCCGGTGACGACCTGATGACCTGGATGGTGCAGGCCGAGTTCGACGGCAAGAAGATGACCGACGACGAGCTGAAGGCGTTCTTCGTGTTGATGGGCGTCGCGTCCAACGACACCACGCGGCACGCCTCGGCCCACGCCATCGCCGCCCTCTCGAAGTTCCCCGACCAGCGCGCACTGCTCGTCGAGGACGTCGAGGGCCGCGTCGGCACCGCCGTCGAGGAGGTTTTGCGCTGGGGATCGCCGCTGCTGCACATGCGTCGCACCGCCACCCAGGACATCACCGTGCGCGGCTCGGAGATCAAGGCCGGCGACAAGGTCGTGCTGTGGTACTACTCGGGCAACCGCGACGAGGACGTCTTCGACGATCCCCATTCGTTCAACATCTTGCGAAACCCGAACCCGCACATCGCCTTCGGTGGCGGCGGCCCGCACTTCTGCCTGGGCGCCGCGCTGGCCCGCACCATGCTCAAGGCGTTGCTGACCGAGGTCTACACACGCATTCCGGACATTTCGGCGCCGGAGCCCAACTACGCCCTGGCCAACTTCATCAACGGCGTCAACAGCCTGCCGGCCACCTGGACGCCCGAGAAGCGCTGACCCCAAGGAGTTCTCGATGAAAACCAAAGCAGCGGTGCTGTGGGGGTTGCACCAGAAGTGGGAAGTCGAAGAGGTCGACCTCGACGGTCCCAAGGAGAACGAGGTCCTGGTCAAAATGGCCGCCGCCGGGCTGTGCCACTCCGATGACCACCTGATCACCGGCGACATGCCGATGCAGCTACCGGTGGTCGGCGGGCACGAGGGCGCGGGCGTCGTCGTCGACGTCGGCCCGGGTGTCACCGAGGTCGCCCAAGGCGATTCGGTGGCGCTGAGTTTCATTCCGGCCTGCGGTCGCTGCGAACCGTGTTCGCGCGGCATGAGCAACCTGTGCGTGCTGGGCGCCGCCATCATCGCCGGGCCGCAACTCGACGGCACCTTCCGGTTCCATGCGAAAGGCCAAGCACTGGGCCAGATGTGCGTGCTGGGAACGTTCTCCGAATACACGGTGGTGCCACTGGCCTCGGTGATCAAGGTGGATCCGTCCACCGCGCTGGACACCGCCGCGCTGGTCGGGTGCGGTGTCACCACCGGCTACGGCAGCATGGTGCGCACCGGCGAAGCGCGTGACGGCGACACCGTGGTGGTCATGGGTGTGGGCGGGATCGGCATGAACGCGGTGCAGGGCGCACGGATCGCGGGCGCGCGCGTCATCGTCGCGCTCGATCCAGTGGAGTACAAACGGTGCCGTTCGCTCGAGTTCGGCGCCACGCACACCGCGGCGACGGTGGACGAGGCGCAGGCCCTGCTCACCGACCTGACGCGCGGTCAGATGGCCGACGTCTGCGTGGTCAGCACCGATTCGGCCGAGGGAAGCTATGTGGCGCAGGCGCTGAGCCTGGTCGGCAAGCGCGGCAGGGTGGTGATGACCGCGATCCCACACCCGACCGACACCAGCGTCGACCTGTCGCTGTTCGATTTGACCCTGTATGAAAAGCAGGTCCGCGGTTCGCTTTTCGGATCATCCAATCCCCGGCACGACATACCCCGGATGCTCGACCTCTACCGCGCCGGCCGGCTCCAGCTCGACGAACTCGTCACCCGCGAGTACACCCTCGAGGAGATCAACACGGGCTACGCCGACCTGCACGCCGGGGTCAACCTTCGCGGACTGATCCGGTTCTGAACGGCCGATTGATGAGTCTCATCACCATCGCCGTCATTATCGCGGCCCCCTTGGGCATCCCGGCCGGGGTCAGCGTCGCGCACCACGCCGCCGACCGATGGAAAAGCCTGGCGCGACGGCTTCGGCGAATCCGATGAACAAGAGCGAGGACGACATGACCGCCATTCCGCATTATTCGATGTACATCGACGGCCGTTGGCGCGACACGTCAAGCAGGTTGGAGGTACGCGATCCCGCGACCAACGAGATAGTGGCGACGGTTGCCGAAGGCGATGTCGCCATTGCCGACGAGGCCGTCGCCGCGGCGAAGGCAGCACATGCCTGCGGGATCTGGCGGTCGACGCCGCCCGCCGAACGCGCCCGCTTCCTGGACGCGATCGCCGACAACCTCGCCGCACGGTTCGACGAGTTGACCGTGCTGCAGGTTCGCGAAAACGGTGCCACCGCACGGTCCGCGGGCGCATTTCTCTTGGGCTACTCGATCGCGCACCTGAAATATTTCGCCTCGCTGGCTCGGTCATATGCGTTCGAGGAAGCCAGGCCCCTGATGGAAGCGCCCACCCTGGCCGCCGGCGTGCTTCGCCGCGAGCCGGTGGGGGTCTGCGCCGGCATCGTGCCGTGGAACTTCCCGTTGCTGCTCGCGGTGTGGAAGCTGGGGCCCGCGTTGGCGGCCGGCAACACAATAGTGCTCAAGCCCGACGATCAGACCCCACTGACGCTGCTCGAATTAGCCAGGGCCGCGGACGAAGTCGGGCTGCCGGCGGGGGTGCTGAACGTGGTCACCGGGCCCGGCCCGGTCGTCGGCGCCCGCCTCGCCGAACACCCCGATGTTCGCAAGGTGGCGTTCACCGGCTCGACCGAGGTCGGTAAGACCGTGATGCGCGCCGCCGCGGACAACGTCAAGAAGGTCACGCTCGAGTTGGGCGGCAAGGGCGCCAACATCGTCTGCGACGACGCCGACCTGGACCTGGCCGTCGACGGCACGTTGTTCGGGTTCCTGCTGATGTGCGGCCAGGCGTGCGAGTCCGGAACGCGGCTGTTGCTGCACTCCTCGATTCACGACGAGTTCCTGCGAAGGCTGGTCGCCCGCGCGTCCACGCTCGTCGTGGGCAATCCGATGGACCCGGCCACGGACGTCGGTCCGCTGATATCCGCCAAACAGAAGGCACGGGTGGAGAAGTACATCGCGCTCGGGCAAGAGGAGGGCTGCAAGATCGCGTTCCAGGGCACGGTGCCTGCCGAAGCCGGACTCGCCGACGGCCATTGGGTCGCGCCGACGATCCTGACCGGGGCCACCAACGACATGCGGGTGGCCCGGGAGGAGATCTTCGGGCCGGTGCTCGTCGTGATCAAGTGCGCCGACGACGCCGAGGCGGTCGCGATCGCCAACGACAGCGAGTACGGACTGTCCGCGGGTGTGTGGAGCGCAGACAACGAGCGGGCCTTGGCGATCGCCCGCGGGTTGGAGTCCGGCACGGTGTGGATCAACGACTGGCACATGGTCAACGCGATGTTCCCCTTCGGCGGGATGAAGCAAAGCGGCCTGGGCCGCGAACTCGGGCCCGGCGCGCTCGACGAGTACACCGAGCAGAAGTTCGTGCATATCGACCTGACCAACGACCGTGCCAAGCGGGTGTATGCCGTCGTGGTGTCGGCAGCGGCGGCGGGCACGACCTGACCCGGCCGGCGGGCGGTCACGGCCCGAAGTCAGTGCCGCTCGTCAGCCGCTCCCATTTCGCGATCTCGGTGGCGCGCGTGTCCGCGACGTAGCGGTAGAAGGCCAGGGCGTCGGGGCCGAGCAGCAGGAATCCCGGGGGGTCGCTGGACTCGGCCGCCGCGATGATCGCGGTGGCCGCCTTGGCGGGGTCGCCGGCCTGGTTGCCGTGCATGGTGTCGTTTTCCTTGCGTCGCTGCCCGGCGGTGGCCGCGTAGTCGTCGATGACGGTGGCCGACTGGACGAGCGAGCGCCCGGCGAAATCGGTGCGGAACGCACCGGGCTCGACGATGGTCACCGAGATGCCCAGCGGCGCGAGCTCACCGCGCAGCGCGCCGCTCATGCCTTCGATGGCGGCCTTGGCGGCCGCGTAGTAGCCGGAGCCCACCGGAGTTACCGTCGCGCCGATCGAGGAGATGTTGACGATCGCGCCGCTGCGGCGCGCCCGCATGCCGGGCAGGACCGCCTTGATCATCGCGACGGTGCCGAAGAAGTGCGTCTCGAACAGGGCGCGCACCTCGGCGTCGTCGCCCTCCTCGACCGCGGCGCGGTAACCGTAACCGGCGTTGTTCACCAGAACGTCGACGTGGCCGAACCGGTCGTGGGCCTGGCCCACGGCCGAGGCGACCTGTGCGGGGTCGGTGACGTCAAGGGCGGCCGCGAGCACACGCTCCGGTGCGCCTGCCGCCAGGTCGGCGACCTTCGCGACGTCGCGTGCGGTCACGACCGCGTGGTGGCCGGCCTCGATGACGGCTTCGGCAAGCGCGCGGCCGAGTCCGCTCGAGCAGCCGGTGATGAGCCAGGTGGACATGCGGGATGGCCCCTTCTCGCCGAGACGCAACCAGTACCGTGAAATGTGTTGTCAGACTACGGCACTGACTTGCGTCGGGTCACTTGTCGTGTCGCCGTCGATATCGCCGCCACCGCAGGCGTGCGAATCGCGCCAGTTGTGGGGGGTAGGACAACCGGCCCGGTCGCGATCACGCGGGGATCGTCGATATCGAGGTCGAACGCCGGCGTTGGCTTTCGGGAGGCAATTCTTCCCGTCGATCGCGGGACGCGGGCCTTCATCATCAACTATGGTCCGACTCAAGGAACTCATCAGGCACCGGTGAAGGAAGCAGGCAGTGCGGACGCTAGAAGGCGTTCTGGCCAGACACCCGTTCTTCGGCGGGATGGACCCGCGTTATTTGCAGTTGGCGGTCGGGTGTGCGGCAAACATGCGCTTCGCCGCGGGTGAGTTGATCTTCCGCGAGGGCCACCCCGCTAATCACTTCTACCTCATCCGCGCCGGCAGGATCGCGCTCGAAACCCCCGTTCTGGGCCGTGGCAGCCTGACGGTGCAGACACTCGGAGACGGAGACATCCTTGGCTGGTCGTGGCTGGTGCCGCCGTACAACTCGCGGTTCGACGCGCGCGCCGTTGAGGCGACGCGCGCCATCGGTTTCGACGGCAAGTGCCTGCGCGACAAGTGCGAACAGGACCACGAACTCGGGTACGAGCTGCAGAAGCGCGTGATCGCGGTGCTCGGAGAGCATCTCGATGCGACAAGGTTCCGGCTCCTGGACATCTATGCCGATGTCATCGAATAAGGACTGACGGGCCCGCGACAGGCCCTCAGCCCTCGAATGCCGGACCGTCGAAGCGGTCGTGCGTCACGAATTCCGCGACCGGGCGGCGGCGCAGCTTGGTCGGCTGGCGCACCGGCTTGCCAAGGGGCACAACGGCGGCGACCGCGTGCAGGTCGGGGATTCCCACCAGACGGCGGACCTGGTCCTCGGCGGCGATGGCCATGGTCGTGATGGTGCCGCCGTACCCCTCGCTGCGGGCGGCGAGCAGAACGTTCCAGATCAGCGGGTACACCGATGCGCCGCCGGCCAGGCCGACACGGTCCAAGTCCTGGTCGATCGAGGCGACGACAGTCAGGTCGACCGAAACCACCAGGACGACCGGCGCTTCGGCGATCGGCGCGACGAAGGTATCGGGGATCTCGGTCCGGTCGATGACGTCCTGTGGCACACCGCTGGGATGGACTGAATTCCAGGGGTTTTCACCCGCCTGCAGCTGGGCGAAGTAGCGGCGGGCGGCGGCCCTGCCCAGCTCGGCGAGCCGGCGGCGGGTGTCCGGGTCGCGCACCACCGTGATGTGCGCGCCCTGCCGGTTGCCGCCGCTCGGCGCGAACCGGGCGTTGTCGAAGATGCGTCCCAGCACCTCGTCGGGCAGCGGGTCGTCGGTGAATTCGCGCGCCGCGAAAGTCGTTCGCATGACGTCATAGAGCTCCATGGCCGCGTCATGCGCTCGCGGAGGCGTGGCGCTCCAGGCGAAAGGTGCGCTTGAATCCGGCCGGCTGCGTCGTCAGGGTCACTTCCACCGCGCCGCTGGGGGCGATGACGTAGCGCTCCTCGACGTCGGGCCCGTCGCGCCACCGGCCGACCGGCTGCCGCCCGAGGTCATCGCGATCGTGCAGGGCCGGGTCGAACGGGAAGAGGACCGGGTCGTAGGGCGTCACGTCGCCGTCGGGCCGGCCGTTGACCAGGCGGCTGCACTCCACGAACCGGAAGTGGCCGATGTTGTGCGCGGCCCGATAGGCGCGCTTCACCACCAGTGGGGTGTGCCCGTCGGCGGGCAGGCAGACGTCCTTGCACACGATCGGGTCGAAGACGACACCCGCACCGGCTTCCGCCTCGCGGAACACCCCGAAGTTACGCGAGAAGCGTTCGGAGAGAGCGAAATCGGACTCCTTGTCGAGAAAGACGGCCAGACCGATGGCGGTGGCCGCGAACGGGTGCGGCGAGCGTTTCACCCGCTTGTCGCCGAAGGTGGTGCGCAGCATCCGTGAAACCAAAGGGAAGCTGCCGGCGCCGCCCACCACGTAGATACCGGCGACCTCCGACCACGTCACGTCGCGGCCGCCGCCGGCCGGGTTGTGCAGGACGCGGTCGAGTAATTGCATCGTCTTGTCGACGAGCGGAGCGCACGCCGCATAGACGTCGTCGACCGGGCAGGAGAACGGGGGCCGGTCGCTGCCGTCGACCCCGGTGAGGTCCACCAGGAAGCGGCGCGTCTGCGGCCCGACCGCCTCCTTGCGGGCGGCGCACTCCTCCCGCAACAGGTCACGGGCGGCGGCATCCACGCCGGACAGGCGCGAGCGCGCCAGTACGAGCTCGACGATCGCCTCATCGAAGTCGTCACCGCCGAGGCGCTGGATGCCCTCGCTGACGACGACCTCGTTCGCGTGCCCGGTCATCTTGAGCAGCGAGGCGTCGAAGGTGCCCCCGCCCAGGTCGTAGATGAGGACGTACTCCCGTTTGGCGGTGATCGTGGACCGGTACCGGTGCGCGTATTCGAGGCTCGCGGCGGACGGCTCGTTGAGCAGCGCCGCGACCTGGAAACCCGCCGCGACGAACGCGTCGAGGGTCAGCAGGCGCTGGGCGCTCGAGGCGTTGGCCGGCACGCTGATCGCGGCCTCGATGGCTTCCCCCGCGGTGAGGCTGGCGTTGGAGCGGCGCAGCAGGTCGGTTTTCAGCTGGGCCAGAAAGCCGGTGAGCACGTCGGCCAGGCGATGGCTGCGGCCGGCCAGGCTCACCTCGGTCTGGGGCCCGGCCTCGTTGAGCAGACGTTTGAACGACCGCAGCACCGACCATCCCGGGTCGTGCCGGACCGCGGCGGCCTCGGCGCCGAACCGCAGCTCCCCGGCGGCGTTGGCCGCGACCATCGACGGCCACGCGTCGACCCCGTCAAAGGAGATGACCGGATAGTTGCCTCGGTCGACGGCCGCGACGACGGTGTGCGTGGTGCCAAAGTCGATGCCGACCCTCATCGCGCAATCTTAGGACCGCGCTGGGGCCTTGAAACAAGCTTTTTGCCCGGCGCGCCGCGGCCGGACAAGTCCCCGAGTTGACGGCCACCGGTCGCTTCTTCCGATGACTTTGGCCCCTAGGCCGCCGCGCTCGACGCGGCGACGATGACCGCATCGAAAAGATCGCGATTGTTTCAGGAGGCCCCGTGATCGAGATCCTCAACGGCTTTCCCGACGACGTGGCCGCGTTCGCCATTCATGGGCACGTGACCAAGGCCGATTACGACGCGGTGCTGATACCCGGCTTCGAAGACAAACTGACCCGCCACAAAAAAGTCCGGATATATTGCGAAATCGCTCCTGACTTAACCCTTCTCGACCCGACTGCGGTATGGGCCGACTCGAAATTCGGCGTCGACCACTATTTCGACTGGGACCGGTGCGCGATCGTCAGCGACGTGCAATGGGTGAAACATGTAGCGAAATTCACCGAACTTCTGGGCTTTCTCTGGCCTGGGAAGTACCGTACGTTTTCCGAGGCGGAGGCTGAACAAGCGCGCCAATGGGTTTCCGAACCCGGCGGTCGGCGCGGGGCCGCGTGAAATTGCGCGAGGCCATTCGTTGCTGCGCCGTTCTCCTCGGCGGCGCGGCACTCGCCTGCGCGCCACTGGCGAACGCGGACAACAAGCGGCTCAACGACGGAGTCGTCGCCAACGTCTACACCGTCCAGCACAACGCCGGATGTACCAACGACGTGCGGATCAATCCGCAGCTGCAACTGGCGGCGCAATGGCACACCGACGATGTGCTCGTCAACCGCGCGCTCGACGGCGACATCGGCTCGGACGGCTCGACTCCGCAGGACCGGGCGGTGGCCGCGGGCTACGGGGGCGGCGTCGCCGAGACCGTGGCGATCAACCCGGCGCTGGCGATCAGCGGGCTCGAGGTGATCAACCAGTGGTACGGCAACCCCGCCTACCTCGCGATCATGCGCAATTGTGCCTACACGCAGATGGGGGTGTGGTCCGAGAACAGCCTGGACCGCAGCGTGGTGGTCGCCGTGTACGGCGCACCCGGCGTTCGGGCGCCGAGATGAATCTTCGCCGGCTGACCGGTCCCGCTGCGGCGGCGGCGGTCCTGCTGTGCACCGGTCCGCCCCCCGCCCGGGCTGATGCGGTGGCCTACCTCGTCAACGTGACGGTGCGCCCGGGCTACAACTTTCCCAACGCCGACGCCGCCCTCACATACGGGGACGGCATTTGCGGCAAGGTGCGGGCGGGGGAGCGCTACGCGCAGATCATGAGGGAGGTCAAAGAGGACTTCGGCAACCCCGACGAGTACCAGGCCTCGTATCTGATCAGCCAGGCCGTCGGCGAATTGTGCCCCGCCCAGATCTGGCAGCTACGACAATCGGCGGCCGGATACGTTCCGCCCACTGGGCCCGTGCGGCAATGACAGCACCGGCCGAATATCTCAGCCATTTGTGTGGCCATGAATCATCTTCACTCCGACCGCATTTGGCGCCCGGGCGGCAAACATCGCGAATTCGTCCGCGCGGGTTGGACGCTTGTTGTACGGTTCCCCACAAGCGACCCCCTGTTGGCCGCACGGGCGTCGCGACGGCCATATTTTCTGGCCGGGGGAGGGATTTGCCGTGATGTCCTCAGAGTCCGTCACCAAACCCCTCCGGTCGGTCGGCGATTTCTTCGCCATGTCGCTCGACACATTCGTGGCGATATTCAAGCTGCCCTTTGCATGGCGCGAGCTTCTCCTGC
Source organism: Mycobacterium seoulense (assembly GCF_010731595.1). Taxonomy (NCBI): domain Bacteria; kingdom Bacillati; phylum Actinomycetota; class Actinomycetes; order Mycobacteriales; family Mycobacteriaceae; genus Mycobacterium; species Mycobacterium seoulense. The sequence continues at coordinate 283,378 of NZ_AP022582.1, forward strand.
AAACCTGGTTCGTGGCGCGGGTGTCGATCATTCCGACGCTCTTGCTGACGATCCCGTTCACCGTGCTCGTCGTTTTCACCATGAACATCCTGTTGGTCGAGTTCGGGGCGGCCGACTTCTCCGGCACGGGCGCCGCGACCGCCTCGGTCACCCAGATCGGGCCGGTCGTGACCGTTCTCGTCGTCGCCGGCACGGGGGCCACGGCGATGTGCGCCGACCTGGGAGCGCGTGCCATCCATGGCGAACTCGATGCGTTGCGGGTGATGGGCGTCGACCCGGTTCGCCGGCTGGCCGCACCCCGGGTGCTGGCCGCCACCGTCGTCGCGGTGTCCCTGGTGTCGCTGGTGACCCTGGTGGGCATGGCCGGTTCGTTCTTCTTCTCGGTCTTCGTCCAGCACGTCACCCCGGGCGCCTTCGCAGCGGGTCTGACGCTGCTCACCCACCTGCCCGACCTCATCCTCGGTCTGGTCAAGGGGGCGCTGTTCGGGATGGCGGCCGCTCTGATCGCTTGCTACAAGGGCATTTCCGTCGGCGGTGGCCCGCAAGGCGTCGGCAACGCCGTCAACGAAACCGTCGTGTACTCGTTCATCGCCCTGTTCGTGATCAACATCGTGGTGACAGCCGTCTACTACACGGGTCCACAATGACCGCCGACAGCGCGTTACACCGCCGATTCGCCTGGCTGCTGCACGCGGCCGACCGCGCCGCCGCCGGCTGGAATCGCGTTGGCGCGCAGGTGAAGTTCTACTCGATGGCGGTCACCGAGATGCGGACGGCCTTCTCTCGTTACGGGAAGGAGATCATCCGGCTCGTCGCCCAGATGAGCCTTGGCGCCGGCGCGCTCGCGGTGATCGGCGGCACGGTGGTGATCGTGGGTTTCCTGACCCTGTCGACCGGCGCGGTCATCGCGGTACAGGGCTATAACCAGCTGTCGGGCATCGGCGTTGAGGCGATGACGGGATTCATCTCCGCCTACGTCAACGTACGCATCATTTCACCGGCGGTCGCCGGAGTCGGCCTGGCCGCGACCATCGGCGCGGGCGCCACCGCGCAATTGGGCGCGATGCGGATCGCCGACGAGATCGATGCGCTCGAGGTGATGGCGGTGCGGTCCGTCGCCTACCTCGTCTCGACCCGGGTGGTCGCGGGAGTTGTCGTCGTCATCCCGCTGTATTGCGTGGCGGTGGTATGTGCGTTTCAGGCGGCCCGGTTCGGCACGACGGGCATCTATGGCCAGTCCACCGGGGTCTACGACCACTATTTCCGGACATTTCTCAATTCGACCGACTTGCTCTGGTCGTTCGTCACGGTGATCACCGCGGCGAGCGCCGTCATGCTTGTGCACACCTATTACGGCTACACCGCCTCGGGCGGCCCGGCCGGCGTCGGCCGGGCGGTCGGTCACTCGGTTCGTACGTCCCTCATCGTGTTGACGCTGATCGTGTTGGCGATCTCCCTTTCCGTTCACGGCCAGTCCGGCCACTTCAATCTCTCGGGGTAGGGATATGTCGGAATCGCGCTCGGAGGGCATGCATCCCGCGTGGTGGACACTGATTTTGGTCGTCGCCACCCTCGGCACCATCGTGCTGACGTCCGCCTTCTACTCCGGGTCGTTCAAGTCGTATGTGCCGGTGACGGTGATATCCGACCGGGCGGGCCTGGTGATGGACCGTGGCGGCAAGGTCAAGATGCGTGGGGTGCAGGTGGGCCGGGTCGCCGAGATCACCACCGGGAAGGAACAAGTCAGCCTCAGGCTGGACCTCTACCCGGACCAGGTCAAATACATCCCCGCGAACGTGCGCGCCCGCATCAGGGCCACGACGTTGTTCAGCGGCAAATATGTCGACCTCGTCTACCCGGGCCGGCCCGCCCCGAAGCGCCTGGCGGCCGGAGCGGTGATCAGGGTCGAGAACGTCGGCACCGAGGTCAACACCATGTTCGCCAACCTCGTCAAGGTGCTGGACGAGATCGACCCGGCCAAGCTTCAGGGCGTCCTGTCCGCGCTCGCCGAGGGTTTGCGCGGGCGCGGCGCAATCATGGGCCAGGGCATCACCGACGCGAACGAGGTACTGCGCGAGATCAATCCGCGCGCCGAAGCCGTCCGCGCGGACATGCGGGCGGTCAAGCGTGTCGGCGACACCTATGGTCCTGCGGCGCAGGACATACTGCGGGTGCTCGACGCGGCCAGCGTCACCAGCGGCACGGTCAACGATGACTCATCCGCCCTGGACTCGCTGCTCACCGGCGTCATCGGCCTCTCTCGGAGCGGTATCAACCTCGTTGGCCCCAACAAGGACAACATCATCAGGGCAGTGAATCTGCTCGAACCCACGACGAGCCTGCTGGCGAAATACAACCCCGCCCTGACGTGCATGTTGGTCGGCGCCAAGACCGCCCTCGATACCGGGTACCGGGACGCGATGGGTGGCGCCAACGGCTACTCGCTGATCATCGACAGCACGCCTTTGTTCGGTGCGGACCAATACCGGTACCCGCAGAACCTTCCGATCGTGGGCGCCAGGGGCGGGCCCGGCGGTAAGCCGGGCTGCGGATCGCTGCCGGATGTCGCCGCGAATTGGCCACTGCGTGAGTTGATTACGAACACCGGTTGGGGGACCGGCCTGGATATCCGGCCCAACCCCGGAATCGCCTTCCCCGGATACGCCGACTACCTGCCCGTCACCCGGGGGATTCCCGAACCGCCCAGCATCCGCTACCCGGGCGGCCCCGCGCCCGGCCCGATCCCGTACCCGGGGGCGCCGCCGTACGGCGCGCCGCAATACGCCCCGGACGGGACGCCGCTGTACCCGGGTCTGCCGCCGGCGCCACCGCCGGGCGCACCACCCGAACCCGGTTCCCCGCCACCGGGATCCGAGCCGGCCGTGATCCCGGCCCCCGCACAGCTGCAGCCCACCCCCACACCGCCACCCCCGCCCGCGCCGTGACGACCAGCCGACTCACGTAAACGAGGAGCACCGCTATGAAGGAGAACATGCTCGGCGCGATCTGGCGCCTGGCGATCTTCATGGTCGTGTGCACCCTGGGCCTGGTCGCGATGTTGGCGATCTTCGCGCAACTGCGGTTCGGCAACGAACTGCCGTACAGAGCGCGGTTCAGCAACGTGTCCGGCCTCGAGGCCGGCAACTTCGTCCGCATCGCGGGCGTCGAAGTCGGCAAGGTCGGCAAGATCTCGGTTCAGGACGACGGCACCGCGGTCGTCGACTTCAGCGCCGACAGCACCGTGGTGCTGACGGAGGGCAGCAAGGCGGTCATCCGTTACCAGAACCTCATCGGCGGCCGCTACCTTGCCCTACAGGAAGGTCCCGGTGGCACAAGGCAACTCAGGCCCGGCGATACGATTCCGCTGGCTCGGACGTCGCCGGCGCTGGACTTGGACGCGCTGATCGGCGGCTTCCGCCCGTTGTTCCGCGCGCTGGATCCCGATCAGGTCAACACGTTGTCCAGCGAGCTCATCAAAGCATTCCAGGGCGAGGGCGCAACGATCGGCTCCGTCCTGGCGCGCACCGCCGCGCTGACGAACACCCTGGCGGACCGGGACCAGCTCATCGGGCAGGTCATCATCAACCTCAACACCGTGCTGGGCTCGCTCGGAGACCAAAGCGCCCAGTTCGCAAAGACCGTCGACTCGTTGTCCCAGCTGCTGGCGACGCTCGCCGGCCGCAAGCAAGACATCAGCAACGGGATCGCCTATGCCAATGCCGCAGCCGCTTCGATCGCCGATCTCCTCGCGAAAGGCCGTGCGCCCCTGACGAAGATCCTCGGCGAGGGCGAGCGGGCGGGTGGCCTCATCCTGGCCGATCGAGACTACTTCGACGACTTCCTCAACACCCTGCCGGACGCCTACCAGATGTTGAACCGGCAGGGCCTGTACGGCGACTTCTTCAGTTTCTATCTGTGCGAGATGCTCTTCAAGCTGAATGGCAAAGGCGGGCAACCGGTTTACGTCAAGGTGATCGGCCAGCCCTCGGGGAGGTGCACACCGCGATGAAGTACTTCTCCGAACGCAATCCCCTCGTCGTCGGCGCGATCGGGGTCGTGGTCGTCGCCGGCGCGGTGGCCGCGTCGCTGACCTATAGCAAGCTGCCCTTCTTCAAGTCGGGCAGGGAATACTCGGCGTACTTCGCCGAAGCGGGCGGGCTGTTAACGGGTGCCGCGGTGCAGGTTTCGGGCGTCAAATCCGGCACGGTGGACAGCATCGCGTTGGACGGTGCGCGGGTGCTCGTCACGTTCGAGGTTGACAAGCACATCCGGCTCGGAGACCGCAGTGAGGCGTCGATCAAGACGAAGAGCCTGCTGGGCGCCAAGATCCTGGAGATCACCACCCGCGGCGACGGTAGGCTGTCCGGGCCGATCCCGCTCGAGCACACCCATGCGCCCTACCAGCTGCCCGACGCGCTCGGTGACCTCGGCGCCGCGATCAGCGGGATGGACACCAACCGGTTGTCCGAATCACTGGCGGTGCTGGCGGACACCTTCTCCGACACCCCCGCCGACCTGAAGATCGCGTTGGCCGGCGTCGCGCGGTTCTCGCAGACATTAAGTGACCGGGACACGCAGTTGCGAAATCTCTTGGCCAACGCCAACAAAGCGACCACCGTGTTGTCGCAGCGCAGTGACCAGATAGCCCGTCTGATCGCCGACAGCAACGCGCTGCTCGTGCAATTGCAGGGCCAGAGCCGCGCGCTGGACCAGATCTCCGGCAACATCGCGGCGGTGAGCCGGCAGATCAAGGGGTTCATCGCCGACAACCGGCAGACACTCAAGCCGGCGTTGGACAAGCTCAACGAGGTCTTGGCGATCGTCGACAACCGCAAAGAACGAGTGCGACAGGCGATCAAGAAGTTCGATGACTATGCGCTGTCGCTCGGCGAATCCATGTCCACGGGTCCATGGTTCAACTTCTACATCGCCAACCTGATCCCTGGTCAGTTCATCCAGCCCTTCGTCGACGCCGCATTCTCCGATCTCGGTCTGGACCCGAATGTGCTGCTGCCGTCACAACTCTCCGATCCGCAGGTCGGTCAGCCGGGAACACCGGCCTTGCCGGTACCGTTCCCGCGCACCGGTCAGGGCGGCGAGCCGAGGCTGAACCTCCCGGACGCGATCACCGGCAATCCGGGTGACCCGCGCTACCCCTACCGTGAGCCGCCCCCCGCGCCGCCGCCGGGTGGACCGCCGCCGGGGCCGCCGCCGCTCGCCCCGGGGCAGACGGCCCCACCCCCGGCGCCACCTTCGCCGTCGCCGGTATACGTGCCGGCGCCGGGTGAATCGCCGTCACCGCCGAAAGCCGGTGAAAGATGAACCGCCACAACGCCAGAATCGGCCTGGCCGCCGTGCTGGTGCTGAGCCTCCTTGCCGGCGCCGCGGTGCTCTGGCGCTCGTCGACGGCGAGCAGCAGGACCACGGTCGTCGCCTACTTCGCCAACAGCAACGGGATCTTCGTAGGCGACGAGGTGCGCATCCTGGGGGTGGCAGTCGGCCACATCAAAAAGATCGAGCCGCAACCCGAGCGCGTCAAGATCACCTTCTGGTATGAGGCCAAATACCAGGTGCCGGCCGATGCCAAGGCCGTGATCCTCTCGCCGTCGCTGGTTACCGCGCGGGCGATCCAGCTGACCCCCGCCTACACCGGTGGACCGCGGCTGCAAGACGGTGCCGTGATTCCGCAGGCGCGCACCGCGGTCCCGGTGGAGTGGGACGACCTGCGTCAGGACCTGGAAAAGCTCACCCAGATGCTGCAGCCGACCCGCAGCGGCCTCAGCCCGCTCGGATCGCTCCTGACGACCGCCGCGAACAACCTGCGCGGCCAGGGAGTGAGCATCCGCGACACCATCATCAAGCTCTCTCAAGCGGTTTCAGCGCTGGGCGACCACAGCAAGGACCTATTCAGCACCGTGAAGAACCTGTCGATCCTGGTTTCGGCGTTGCAAAGCAGCGGTGACCTGATGCGGCAGCTGAATCAGAATCTGGCCTCGGTCACCGGCCTGCTGACCAATGATCCCAACGAGGTCGCCAACGCGGTCACAGCACTTTCCGACGTCGTCGGCGACGTCCGAACCTTCGTGGCCGACAACCGCGAAGCGCTGGGCACCACGTCCGACAAGCTGGCTTCGGTGTCGACCGCGCTGAACAACAGCCTCGACGACATCAGGCAGGCGTTGCATGTCGCCCCCACCGAGCTACAGAACTTCATGAACATCTATCAGCCCGCGCAGGGCACCCTGAGCGGTGCGCCGGCATTCGCCAATTTCGCCAATCCGGTCGCCTTCCTGTGCGGGGCGATACAGGCGGCGTCGCGCCTGGGATGGGACCAGTCGGCGAAGCTGTGCGTTCAGTACCTGGCGCCGATCATCAAGAATCGCCAGTACAACTTCCCCCCGCTGGGTGAGAACCTGGTGGTCGGCGCCACGGCACGCCCGAATGAGGTGACCTACAGCGAGGACTGGATGCGGCCGGACTATGTTCCGCCGCAGCCGAATCCGATGGGAATTCCCGGCCTGCCGTCCGCCCCGGCCCGGGTGCACGCGACCAATCCCGCCGACGGCCTGCGCGGATTGATGCTGCCGACGGGGGACGGACCGTGACGGGCCGCCTGCGTCGCGCCGTGGTGGGGTTGGTCGCGGCGCTGACGATGGTCGCGCCGGCGGGCTGTGGTTGGCGCGGTCTGAACTCGGTCGCGCTGCCGGGAACCGCCGGACGCGGTCCCGGGGCGTTCACGATTCAGGCGCAACTGCCTGACGTGGGCACCCTGGAACAGAACTCGCGAGTGCAGGTCGGCGACGTTACGGTCGGCAACGTCACCAGGATCGAGCGGCAGGGCTGGCATGCGCTGCTGACCATCCGGCTCGACGGCGATGTCGACCTGCCGGCCAACGCGACCGCGACGATCGGACAAACCAGCCTGCTGGGTTCCCTGCATGTCGAGCTGGCGCCGCCCACCGACGTCCCACCCCGGGGCAGGTTGCAGGAGGGCTCGCTGATTTCCCTGTCGTCGGCCGGCAGTTACCCGTCGACGGAGCAGACCCTCGCCGCTATCTCGTTGTTGCTCAACGGCGGCGGGATCGGGCAGATCCAGGACATCACGCAGGCACTGAGCACCGCGCTGGCCGGCCGTGGCGATGACCTGCGCAGCCTGATCACTCAGCTCGACACCTTTACGGGCCACATCGCCGACCAGACCGGTGACATCATCGCCTCCGCCGAGAGCCTCAACAACCTGGTCGGTCAGTTCGCGGATCAGAAGCCGGTGATGGACAGGGCGCTGACGACCATCCCGGCCGCGCTTCGCACCTTGGCCGACGAGCGGCAGACCCTGGTGGAGGCGCTCGATCAGTTCGGCAAGTTCAGTGCGCTGGTTGCCGATTCGACACGCCAGACCAAGGACGCTCTGGTCAAAGAGCTCAACGACCTGGCGCCGGTGTTGGAATCGCTGGCCAACGCCGGCCCCGCGATGACCCGCGCGTTGAGCCTGCTCGCCACCTATCCGTTCCCGAAGGAGACCATCAGCAAGTGGGCCCGCGGGGACTACGCCAATCTGACCGCCATCATCGACCTCACGCTGAGCCGACTCGACGCGTCATTCCTCACGGGCACCCGGTTCGAGGGCAATTTGACGGAGTTGGAACTGCAGTGGGGCCGGACGATCGGCCAGATGCCGAGTCCGTACACGGCCGGCAATCCGCTTGTCGCGCCGTATCATTGGGATCAGGGGCATTGACATGCCGCCCTTGTCGAGACGAATCCTCGTCCAGCTGGCGATCTTTGTGGTCGTCGCGCTGGCCGGCGGCGCGGTGATGGTGTTCGGCTACATCCAGCTTCCGGCCATGTTCGGCATCGGCCGCTACCGCGTCACCGTCGAGCTGCCGCAGGCCGCCGGCCTGTACCCCAGCGGCAATGTCACTTATCGTGGCACCGAAGTCGGCCGGGTCGACAGCGTGCGCCTCACCAACACCGGCGTCGTGGCGGTGCTCTCCCTGAAGTCGGGGATCGACATCCCGTCGGATCTCGATGCGCAGGTGCACAGTCAGTCGGCGGTGGGAGAGCAGTACGTTGCCCTGCTGCCACGCAGGGCGTCTCCGCCGCTGCGGAACGGCGACGTGATCCGCCCGGATCGCGTGTCGGTGCCGCCCGACCTGGACACGATGTTGGATGCGGCGAACCGTGGTGTGGAGTCGGTCCCCCGTGAGGACCTCAAGACCGTCGTCGACGAGGCCTCCACGGCCGTCAGCGGGCTCGGTCCGGACATCTCCCGGCTCGTGGCGGGCGCCAGTTCGCTGTCCATCGATGCGCGAAAGAATCTCGGTGCGCTGCTCACCCTGATCGACGACTCCAAGCCGGTGCTCGATGCGCAGACCGACACACCGGACGCGGTACAGGCGTGGGCCGCGCACCTGGCCGATCTCACCCGCGGGGTGCAGAGAAACGACACCGCCGTCCGGCAGGTGCTCGAGCAAGGCGGGCCCGCCGTGGGGGAAGTGCGTCAGCTCTTGGATCGGGTGAACCCGACGCTGCCTGTCCTGCTCGCCAACCTGATCGGTGTCGGGCAGGTCGCGCTGACCTATCACGCCGGCATTGAGCAGCTGCTGGTCCTTCTTCCCCAGGCGGTGGCCACGATTCAGGCGATCAATGTCCCGAACAGGAACACCAAACAGGGCTACAAGGGCGCCTTCCTGAGTTTCAACCTGCGACTGAACCTGCCGCCACCGTGTCTGACCGGCTTTCTGCCGGCGCAGCAGCAGCGGGTTCCGTCGTGGGACGACTACCCGGACCGCCCCGCGGGCGACCTGTATTGCCGGGTGCCACAGGACTCCCCGCAGAACGTCCGGGGCGTTCGCAACACCCCGTGTGTGGGACGCCCGGGCAAACGCGCCCCGACGGTGCAGATGTGCGACAGCGACGAAACCTACATTCCGCTCAACGACGGTTACAACTGGAAAGGCGACCCGAACGCGACGCTTTCGGGCCAGCCCGTCCCGCAGCCGCGCCCACCGGCACCACCCGCGCCGCCCCCCGACCCCATACCGATTGCGGCCGCCGAGTACGACCCGGCCACCGGCACCTACGTCGGCCCCGACGGGCATGTCTACACGCAATCCGACCTGGCCACCCCCGGGGGAAAGGAGCGCACATGGCAGACGATGTTGCTACCGCCGAATTGACCGAGCTCCCTGCGGAAGTCGACGAGTCGAAACCGGAGGAGACGTCGCGCGGCGCCGCCCCGGTTCGGCTGACGCTGACCATCGGACTTGTCATCGTGGCCGCGCTGATCGGGCTGGTCGGGTGGGTCGGCCTGCGCGCGTACCGAGGGCACGAAGCGCAGGAGCAGCGCACGCTTTTCCTACAGGCCGGTCGCCAAGGTGCGCTCAACCTCACCACGGTTGACTTCCGCGAAGCCGACGCGGACGTGCAGCGCATTCTGGCCGGGGCGACCGGCCAACTCTACGACAACTTCTCCAAACGCTCGCAGCCGTTCATCGACGTGGTGTTGCGGACCAAGTCCAAGTCCGTTGGAACCGTGACGGAAGCGGGCATCGAATCCCAATCCGGAGACCGGGCGGAAGTCCTGGTGGCTGTCACGGTCCACACGTCGAACGCCGGTGCGGCAGAACAGGAGCCGCACGCCTGGCGAATGCGGCTTTCCGTACTGAAGGTGGGCGGGGTGGCGAAGGTGTCGAATGTGGAGTTCGTGCGATGAGAAATAGGCTGCGCCGCAACGCCGACCGCATCAACTGGTCGCGGGTGCTGGCATACGGTCTGATACCGGGGCTGGCGTTGTCGCTTGCGTCGGCGGCCGGCTTCCTGAAGTGGCAGGGCTCGTCGGTCACCGATGCCGATCGCGGTCGCATCGAGGCTACGCAGGCGGCGCGGGATGCCACGGCCGCCCTGCTGACCTACCGACCCGACACGGTCGAGCGCGACCTGGGCGCCGCTCGTGACCGGCTGACCGGGCGGTTCAAAGACGCCTACACGTCGCTGACCCGCGAAGTGGTGATCCCCGGCTCGAAGCAGAAGCACATCTCCGCGGTGGCGACCGTCCGGTCTGCGGCGTCGGTGTCGGCGGGACCCGACCACGGTGTCGTCCTGCTCTTCGTCAACCAGACCACGATCGTCGGGGCTGAGGCGCCCGCCTACACGGCATCCAGCGTCCGCGTCACACTGGACAAGGTCGGCGGTCGCTGGCTGATATCCGGGTTCGATCCGGTTTAGGTCAAGTTCTGTCGGCGGCAACCGTTCTGGCCGCATCCCACTGCCTCTGCACCGCGCGTTCGCTGGCGGTGGGGACAAGACCCGACGGCGCGAAAAACTTCGACGGTATCGGCTCATCCTCCGTCAGGGGCCGGCCGCCGCCGCGAATCACCTTGTAGGACACCGCGACTCCAGTGATCAACACGATGACGACGACCAGCGCGAACAGAACCGACAGGGTGCCCTGGATGAAGGTGTTCCTGATGACGTCGTCGAGCTGGTAGGCGTTCTTGGCCGAACCGAATGACGTCTTGCCGGCGTTTCTCGCCGCCAGGTATTGGAAGTGCTGCGTCCAGTAGCCGACGTTGGGATCGGCCGAGAAGATCTTCTGCCAGGACGCGGTCAGCGTGACCGTCAGGTCCCACAGCAGCGGAATCCCGGAAATCCACGCCCACTTCAGCAGGCCCTTCTTGATGACGATCACGGTGACGACGGTCAGCGCGATCGCCGCCAGCAGCTGGTTCGCGATGCCGAACAGCGGAAAGAGCGTGTTGATCCCACCCAGCGGATCGGTCACGCCCATCAGCAGGATGCTGCCCCAGGCGGCGGCCACCGCCAGGCTGCAGAGCCAGACGCCCGGCCGCCAACTCGGGTTGCGCAGCTTGGCCAGCGGACCACCGAGGTTGCCCAGCGCGTCGGACAGCATGAAACGTGCGACACGCGTACCCGCGTCGACGGCGGTCAGGATGAAGAGCGCCTCGAACATGATCGCGAAGTGATACCAGAACGCCTTGAGGCCCGCCCCGCCGAAGACCCGTTGCAACACCTCGGCCATGCCGAACGCCAGCGTGGGCGCTCCGCCGGTGCGCGACACGATGGACTTTTCGCCGACCCCGTGGGCGGCCTGGGTGAGCTGGTCGGCGGTCGCCGGCGTGCCGGACAGGCCGAGCCGGTTGACGTAGTCCGCGGCGGTGGCGGCGGTGCCGCCGGTCTGGGCCACCGGGGCGTTGAGGGTGAAGTACAGGTGTTGGTCGAGGATCGATGCGCTGATCAGCGCCATGACGGCGACGAAGGATTCTGTGAGCATGCCGCCGTAGCCGATCAGCCGCATCTGGCTTTCCTTCTCCAGCAGCTTGGGCGTCGTCCCCGACGAGATCAGCGCATGAAACCCGGACAGCGCGCCGCACGCGATCGTGATGAACAGGAACGGGAACAGCGAACCGGGGAACACCGGCCCGTCGCCGCTGGCCGCGAACCGCGAGATCGCCGGCGCCTGCATGAGCGGCCGGGCCAGGCAGATGCCGACCGCGAGCAGGGCGATGGCGCCCACCTTCATGAACGTGGAGAGGTAATCGCGCGGGGCCAGCAGCAACCACACCGGCAGCACCGATGCCACGAAACCGTAGCCGATGATCAGCCACGCCACCGTCGTCGGCGTGACGCTCAACCACATTGCGCCCCATGATGTTTCACTGACCCAATTGCCCGATGCCACGGCCAGCATCAGCAGCACGAACCCGATGAGCGACACCTCCGCCACCCGTCCGGGACGCAGGAACCGCAGATAGCAACCCATGAAAAGCGCGATGGGGATCGTCATGCCGATGGAGAACACTCCCCACGGGCTCTGGGCCAGGCCGCGCACCACGACCAGCGCCAGCACCGCGATGATGATCACCATGATGACGAACGCACCGACGAGGGCGGCCGCGCCGCCGGCGGGGCCGAGTTCGTCGCGGGCCATCTGACCCAGGGAACGTCCCCGCCGCCGGGTGGAGATCCACAAGACCAGGTAATCCTGCACCGCGCCGGCGAACACCGCGCCGAGGATGATCCAGATGCTGCAGGGCAGGTAGCCCATCTGGGCCGCCAGCACCGGGCCGACGAGGGGACCGGCCCCGGCGATGGCGGCGAAATGATGGCCGAACAGCACCCTGCGGTCGGTGGGCACATAGTCGGTGCCGTCCTCGAACACCTCCGCCGGGGTGGCGTGGTCGTCACGGGGGCGCACGATCTTCATCTCGATCAGCCGGGCATAAAACCGGAAGCCGATGACGTATGTGCAGATCGCCGCGACCACGAACCAGACCGCGTTCACCGTCTCGCCGCGCGCGAACGCGATGATCGCCCACGCGACGGCACCGATCAACGCGACGGCCGCGAATACGATCCTGTGCCGGGCGGTGATGGGGGAGCGGTCGACGATCGCGACGGGCGGCAGCTCGTCGTCGGTGTGGATGTAGCTGACGTCGTCGTCGCGTTCTTTGACTGCCACGGCCGAAAACCATACGCGCGGGAAACGAACTCCGCCCGTCTTAATACAGCGCCCGCACGGTGTCGATGGTGTCGGCCTCGGCCGGGCTCTTGTCGTCCCGGTAGCGCAGCACGCGGGCGAACCGCAGCGCCACGCCGCCGGGGTAGCGCGAGGACTTCTGGACGCCGTCCAGCGCCACCTCGACCACCTGCTCGGGCCGCAGCCGCACGACGTAACCCTCCGTCCCGCCGACGGCGAGTTCGCGAAACCGCGCGGTCTGCCAGTCCAGCATGGCGTCGGTCATGCCCTTGAAAGTCTTTCCCACCATGACGAATTCGCCGGTCGCCGCGTCGCGCGCCCCGAGGTGGATGTTGGAGAGCTTGCCGCTTCGGCGCCCCGATCCCCATTCCACCGCGAGCACCACCAGGTCGAGCGTGTGCACCGGCTTGACCTTCAGCCACCCCGCCCCGCGGCGGCCCGCCTGATATGGCGCCTCCGGCGCCTTGGCCAGCACGCCTTCGTGGCCGGCGGCCAGCGTCGCGTCGAGGAATCCGGCCGCCTCGGCCGCGTCCGAGGTGAGCAACCGATCGACCCGCTGCGCGGCCGGCACCAGCGCGTCCAGGGCGGCCAGCCGCTCGGCGGTCGGTGCGTCGAGCAGGTCGGCGCCGTCGCGGTGCAAGATGTCGAAGAAGAATACCGAAAGTGGTTGTGCGGCACGGGCCGCCGCGACGTCGACCGACCGGCCGAACCGCGACGCGGTGACCTGGAAGCGGTGCGGGCGGTTGTCGGGACGCAGGGCGATCGCCTCGCCGTCGGCGATGAGGTCGCGCACCGGCAGGGCCAGCGTCGCCTCCACCACCTCGGGCAGGCGGGCGGTGACGTCGTCAAGGCTTCGGGTTTAGACGGTGACCTCGTCACCGGCCCGGTGAATCTGCACCCGGGCGCCGTCCAGCTTGGCCTCGAAAATCGTTGCGCCGCCGTGGCGTTCCAGCGCGTCGGCCACCCCGGTCGCGGTCTGCGCCAGCATCGGGCCGACGGGCCGGCCCACCCGGAGGGCGAACGCGTCCAGCGCCCTGACCCCGCCGCCCAGGGCGGCGGCCGCCACGGCCGGCAGGTCCCCGCCCAGCATCGCGGCGCGCTGCACCGCGGCGACCGGGAGGTCGGCGGCCCTGGCCACCGCGTCGGCCATGATCCCGGCCAGCGCCCCCTGCCGCAGCTCACCGCCCAGCAACCGCAGCAGGAAGGTCTGCTCGGCGTCGGTCGCGGCGGCGAACAAGCCGGCGACCAACACGGCGCGCCGCGACTGCGACCCCTTGCCCGACACCGCCCCGATCTCCGAAAAGCGGGCGTCCACGCCGGCGACCGTCAGCGTCGGATGCGACGCGGGCGGCGGCCGCGACCGCAAAGACGCCCAGCCGACCCCGATCTGGCGTTGGGGTAGCTCACCCGAGAGCCAGGACACCACGATCGCGACACCGTCGGGGTCGGCCGCCGCGCGACGCAACAGGCCGGCGATGTGGTCGACCTTGCCCAGCCGTGACGAGGTGCCGCCCACGTCACGTGAGGTCGTCGCGACGTCGAGGAGGAGCACGAAATCAGCTTGGCATGGCTCTTGAACAAGGCGGGGTCAACCCTGAAGGACGGACACGCTAGCGTGCCTACGTAACGTTACAGTTTTCAGGGATTCTGACACGCCACTAAGGAGAGGTCCGGATGGAGATCAACGGGAAGAAGGCCGTCGTCATCGGCGGCGCGTCGGGGATGGGTCGTGCCTCCGCGGAGCTGCTGGCCGAACGCGGGGCGGACGTCGCGGTGCTCGACCGCGAGGGTTCCGACGGCAAGACCGTCGCCGAAGCGATCGGCGGCGCGTTCTATCCGGTGGACGTCACGGACTTCAAGGGTACCGAGGAGACGCTGCAGACCGCCGTGGACAAGCTGGGCGGCCTGCATGTCACGGTCACGACCGCCGGCGGCGGCATCGCCAAGCGGACGCTGACCAAGTCCGGTCCCCACGACCTCGAATCCTTCCAATCCGTGATCGACCTGAACCTGATCGCCACCTTCAACATCAGCCGGCTCGCCGCCGCCCACATGGCCAAGAACGAGCCCGAGGACGAAGAGCGTGGCGTCATCATCAACACCGCGTCGATCGCGGCCTTCGAAGGGCAGATCGGACAGGTCGCCTACACCGCGGCCAAGGCGGCGATCGCCGGCATGTGCCTGACCATGGCCCGCGACCTGGGCTCGATGGGCATCCGGGTGCTGGCCATCGCGCCGAGCCTCTTCCTGACCGGGATCACTTCGATGGTGCCCGACGAGATGGCGGCCGCCCTGACCAAGGACGCGGCCTTCCCGAAGCGGATGGGCCGGCCCATCGAATACGCCAAGCTGGTGGCGGCCATCGTGGACAACCCGATGCTCAACGGCCAATGCCTGCGCCTGGACGCCGGGCAGCGGTTCGCGCCGAAATAGCACCCCCACGGGCGGCCCTCCCCGCATTAAGTACACTCTTTAGGCAGCCGCCCCGCTTCCCCTCGAAGCGGGGCCGGCTACCCATCCGGTAGCGAGGAGGGCCCCTCATGGGTATCGCACTGACCGATGACCATCGCGAACTCGCCGAAGTCGCCCGCGGGTTCCTGACCTCGCAGAAGGCCCGCTGGGCGGCGCGGTCCCTGCTCGACGCCGCCGAGGAATCCCGGCCCCCGTTCTGGCAGAACCTGGTCGAGCTGGGCTGGCTCGGCCTGCACGTCGACGAGGAGCACGGCGGTTCAGGCTTCGGGCTGCCCGAACTCGTGGTGGTGGTCGAGGAGCTCGGCCGCGCCGTGGCGCCCGGGCCGTTCGTGCCGACCGTCATCGCGTCGGCGGCGATCGCCAAAGCCGGTACCCCCGAACAGAAGTCGCGACTGCTGCCCGGGTTGATCGACGGAACCGTCACCGCGGGCATCGGACTGGATGGACAGGTTCGACTCAAGGACGGGATCGCCGACGGTGACGCCGGGATCGTGCTGGGCGCCGGGCTGGCCGAGCTGCTGCTGGTCGCCGCGGGCGACGACGTGCTGCTACTGGAACGCGGTCGCGCCGGCGTATCGGTCGAGGTGCCGAACAACTTCGACCCCACGCGGCGCTCCGGACGGGTCCGCCTGGAAAACGTGAACGTCGGCGCCGGCGACGTCCTGGCCGGCGCGCGGGCATCGGTGCTGGCCCGCGCGCGGACCGTGCTCGCCGCCGAGGCGGTGGGCGGCGCAGCCGACTGCGTGGACGCCGCCGTGGACTATGCCAAAGTGCGCCAGCAATTCGGGCGCACGATCGCCACTTTCCAAGCGGTGAAGCATCATTGCGCGAACATGCTGGTGGCCGCGGAGTCCGGGGTCGCCGCGGTGTGGGACGCCTCGCGCGCGGCATCGGAGGACGAGGGCCAGTTTCAGCTGGCCGCCGCGGTGGCGGCGACCCTGGCGTTTCCGGCCTATGCGCGCAACGCCGAACTCAACATTCAGGTCCACGGCGGCATCGGCTTCACCTGGGAACACGACGCGCATCTGCACCTGCGCCGCGCGCTGGTGATACAGGCACTGTTCGGCGGTGACGCGCCGGCCCGGGACATCTTCGAGCGCACCGCCGCCGGCGCCACGCGGGAGAACAGCCTGGACCTGCCGCCCGAGGCCGAAGAACTGCGCACCCGAATCCACGCCGACGCCGCCGCGATCGCGCAACTGGACAAAGAGGCGCAACGCGACAAGCTGATCGAGACGGGCTACGTCATGCCGCACTGGCCCAAGCCCTGGGGCCGCGCCGCCGACGCGGTGGAGCAGTTGGTGATCGAGGAGGAGTTCCGCGCGGCCGGCATCAAACGGCCCGACTACTCGATCACCGGATGGGTGATCCTGACCCTGATCCAGCACGGAACCGATTGGCAGATCGAAAGATTCGTGGAGAAGGCGCTTCGTCAAGAAGAGATCTGGTGCCAGCTTTTCTCCGAACCCGAGGCCGGCTCCGACGCGGCGTCGGTCAAGACCCGCGCCACCCGGGTCGACGGCGGCTGGAAGATCAACGGGCAGAAGGTCTGGACCAGCGGGGCCCAGTACTGCGCGCGTGGCCTGGCCACCGTGCGCACCGACCCCGAAGCGCCCAAGCACGCCGGCATCACCACCGTGATCATCGACATGAAGGGCCCGGGCGTAGAGGTGCGGCCCTTGCGGCAGATCACCGGCGGCTCGGAATTCAACGAGGTGTTCTTCAACGACGTGTTCGTTCCCGACGAGGACGTCGTCGGGGCGCCCAACTCGGGGTGGACGGTCGCCCGCGCCACGCTGGGCAACGAGCGGGTCAGCATCGGCGGCAGCGGATCGTTCTACGAGGGCCTGGCGTCCACCCTGGTGCAGCTCGCCCGGCAGTCGGATCGCTTGGCCGGGGCGCCGATTCGGATCGGGTCCTTCCTCGCCGACGACCACGCGCTGCGGCTGCTGAACCTGCGCCGCGCCGCGCGCAGCGTCGAGGGAGCGGGCCCGGGTCCGGAAGGCAACATCACCAAGCTGAAGCTGGCCGAACACATGGTGGACGGCGCCGCGATCTGGGCGGCGCTGGTGGGCCCGGAGGTCGCGCTGATGGACGGGCCCGGCGCGGTGGTGGGCCGGCTGGCCATGGGGGCCCGCGGCATGGCGATCGCCGGCGGCACCTCGGAGGTCACCCGCAACCAGATCGCCGAGCGGATCCTCGGCATGCCGCGCGACCCGCTGATCAACTGATTCCCCGTGAGCGTGCGTGTTTGCTCAACGACACGCCGTGTAGCCGAGCAATCCGCGCACGCTCGGCACTTGGGGCGTCAGGCGGGTGCGAACAGCGGCGCCCCGCCACTGCCCTTCTCGGGCTGCAGCTCGACGGGCATGCCGCATTTGACCGAATCGGGTTCGCAGCCAACGATATTGGCGGCCACCCGCAGGCCTTCTTGTTCGGCGAGTTCGACGATGGCGATCACGTAGGGGACGGGGATCTCCGGGTTATACGGGTGGTGATTGACCGTGTAGGTGAACACCGTGGCGCGCCCGGAGACCGGCCGGGCGACCAGCGGGCCGCCGCAGGCGCGGCATCGGCCCGTCGCCGGATGCACCCAGCGCGCACAATCGTCGCAGTATTCGATGAGCAGCGGCTCGTCCGACACGACGAATACAGTACACTCAATTGATTCGACGCATGACGGGCGGTGTGCATGACGCATTTCGAGAAGGACGCGATCCTGTCCGGCATCGGCATCTCGCGGATCGGCCGTCGGACCGGCATCGCGGGCCTGGACCTGACCATGGAAGCGGTGCGGGCCGCCATCGACGACGCCGGGTTGGTCGCCGCCGACATCGACGGCATCGCGACGCTGGGCGACACCCCCGCCGCGGACGTCAACGCCCAACTGGGGATCGAGGCGGCGGATTGCGGATCCGGCTTCGGCACCGGCGGCTTGCTCAGCCCGGTCATGTCGGCGTGCCGCGCGGTCGCCGAGCGCCGCGCCCGCCATGTGGTGGTGTACCGGACCATCCAGATGCTCGGGGGCACGGTCCCGGTGAAGCCGCAGGACGACGCGCCGGCGCCGCCGCTCGCGCGGATGTTCGAGACGCCCGAGGGCGCCGAACGTCCGGCCGTCGGCGCCATGGACGACGTCAACGACCTGGTGGCGGCCAACGCCTACTCCGCCGCGAACTGGCTGGCGCTCAACTGCCGGCGCCACATGGAGCTGTACGGGACCACGAAGCAGCAGCTGGGCTGGGTCGCCCTCAACGGCAGGCGCAATGCCGCGTTGAATCCGCGCGCCGTGTACCGCGACCCGATGACGATGGCCGACTACCTGAGCGCGCGGCCGGTGTCCACCCCGTTCGGGCTGCTGGACTGCGATGTCCCGATCGACGGCTCGATCGCGGTGGTGGTCTCGCATGCGGAGTACGCGCGTGATTGCCCGCACCGCGCGGTGGCGGTGGAGGCGATCGGCGGGGCCGACGGCGCCGGGGGCTGGTTCCACCGTGTCGACTACCCGAAGATGGCGATGTCGGACGCGGCGGCGCAGATGTGGTCGCGCACCGACCTGAAGCCGTCCGACCTCAAGCTCGCCGAGCTCTACGACGGGTTCACCTATCTCACCCTCGCGTGGCTGGAAGCCCTGGGGATCTGCGGCGACGGCGAGGCCGGGCCGTTCGTCGAGGGCGGCGCGCGGATCGCCCGCGACGGCGCGCTTCCCCTGAACACCTACGGCGGCCAACTGTCGGCCGGGCGCATGCACGGCTACTGGGCGCTGCACGAGGGATGTCTGCAGTTGCGCGGGGAGGCGGAGGAGCGGCAGGTCTCGCAGCGCCCGGACGTCGGCGTCGTCTCCGTGGGGGGTGGGCCCGTGGCCGGCTGCATGTTGCTCACATGCTGAAAGCGCCTGCCCGGAAACATCGTTGGGGCTGACGTGAGCGCCGGCCTCGAGAACAAGCTGGCTGCCAAGGTCGCGAGGGATCTCGAGGCGGAGATCGTGCGCCGCGGCTGGGCCATCGGTGAATCGCTGGGTTCCGAACACGCCCTGCAGGAGCGCTTCGGGGTGAGCCGTTCGGTGCTGCGCGAAGCCGTCCGGCTCGTCGAACACCACCAGGTCGCCCGGATGCGCCGCGGTCCGGGCGGGGGGCTGATCATCTGCGAGCCCGACGCCGGCCCCGCGGCCCGCGCCGTCGTCATCTATCTCGAACACCTCGGTACGACCCTGGGCGACCTGCTCAATGCGCGCCTGGTGCTCGAGCCGTTGGCGGCGTCGCTGGCCGCCGAACGGATCGACGAAGCGGGCATCGCCCGGCTGCGGGCGGTGTTGTGGGGCGAGCAACAGTGGAGACCCGGGTTACCGACGCCGCGCGACGAATTCCACATCGCCCTGGCGGAACAATCCAAAAACCCCGTGCTGCAACTGTTTATCGACGTCCTGATGCGGCTCACCACCCGATACGCCCTGCAGTCGCGGACGGACACGGACACCGAGGCCATCGAGGCGCTCGACCGGATGCACATCGACCACTCCGAGATCGTCGCGGCCGTCACTTCCGGCGACTCCGCCCGGGCCAAGACGCTCAGCGAAAGACACATCGAGGCCGTGACCGCCTGGCTGCAGCACCATCACCCCGGCACCGCGAGCTGGCGACGCAAGCCGCGGCGGCTCACCACCGAGGTTCCCCGCGGCAAGCTGGCGGAGATGCTGGCCGCCACGATCGGTGACGACATCGCGGCCGCCGGCTGGCAGGTCGGTGCTGTCTTCGGCACCGAGGCGGCCCTGCTGGAGCGCTACCGGGTGAGCCGCGCCGTGTTCCGCGAAGCGGTACGGCTGCTCGAATACCACTCGATCGCGCACATGCGCCGCGGGCCCGGCGGGGGGCTCGTCATCGCCCGGCCCCAGGCGCAGGCCAGCATCGACACCATCGCCCTGTATTTGCAGTACCGCGACCCGAACCGCGAAGACTTGCGTTGCGTCCGGGAGGCGATCGAGATCGACAACGTCGCCAAGGTGGTCAAGCGGCGCGGCGAGTCGGAGGTGGCCGCTTTCCTGGCCGCCCACCGGTCCGAGGTCTCCGAAACGTCCGATGATCTGAGCGACGCCGCCGTGGAGGAGTTCCGGTTCCACGTCGGACTGGCGCAGCTGGCCGGCAACACGCTGCTCGACTTGTTCCTGCGCATCATCGTCGAGTTGTTCCGGCGGCATTGGTCGACCTCCGGTCAGGCGGCGCCCACCTGGGCGGACGTCCTTGCCGTCCACCACGCTCACCTGCGAATCGTGGACGCGATCGAGGTGGGCGACGACAGCCTGGCCCGCTATCGCGTACGGCGTCACTTGGACGCCGCCGCCTCTTGGTGGTTGTGACAAATACTGAGTCGCAGATGTGATCTGCAGCGCGGTATAGCGAAGGCCCGTCGGGGGTACTGGGGAGGGAGAAGCAAGACGGCCGGTCCAGCAGGGGGTTGGCGTTAGTGACCGAAAGCGAGAGTGCTGGAGTGACCGCGGGCACAGAGATCGGGAAGCTGGGCTTCGTCCACTCCGCACTCATCTACCAATCCCAGCAAGAGTATTTGGATTTCGTGGGCCGCTTCGTCAGCGAGGGCTTGGCGATGGGTGAGGCGGTACTCGTCGCGGTGCCGTCCGACAAAATGGCGTTGCTGCACGACGCGCTGAGCGCGGGCGGTGCGGCGTCGGACGATCTGCGCTTGGTGGACATCACGGAGGTCGCCCGCAACCCGAGCCGGCTGATGGCGATGGAGGGAGCGTTCGTCGACGAACACCCCGACCGGCGCGTGCGGATCGTCAGTCAACTCGCCTGGCCCGGGCGCACCGAAGAGGAACTGGTCGCCTGCGTGGAGCACGAGGCACTGGTGAACGGGGCCATGGACGGCTACCAGGTCACCGGGTTGTGCCTCTACGACGGGAGCCGGCTCGACGACGACGTCCTGGCGGACGCCCGCAGCACCCACCCCTTGTTGTGGAGCGGCGGCGCACTCCGACGCAGCGCCGACTACGCGCCGGATGCCGCCTTGCAGCGCTGCAACCGGCCGCTGCCCGCTAATCCGGGCGCCGTGACCTACGTGGTGAGGAAGTCGGCGGACTTGAGCCCCGCGCGGTCCTTCGCCGTCGACTACGCGGGCTGGATCGGGTTGTCCCAGGACGGGATCGAGGACTTGCAGCTGGTGGCCACCGAGCTGGCCAGCAACAGCCTGATGTACACCGAGGGCGCGTGCCAACTCGCCTTCTGGCGGGACGACGACTATCTGGTGTGCGAGGCGCGCGACACCGGATGCTTCGAGGATCCGCTGGTCGGCCGACTGGACCCGGGGCCGTGCGGCCCCGCCAGCCGGGGGCTATACCTGGTCAACGCCATCTCGGACCTGGTGCGCACCCACACCACCACCAGCGGCACGACAATTCAGGCGTATCTCCGGTTCGAGCCGTCGGCCGGCCCCACGGGCTGAACGCCGAGCAACCCCCGGGAACCGTCCCCCCACGCCGCGGTCCCGAGGGGTCGCTCGTCGCAATCAGCTAGATGCAGATACCAAGCGCGCTGACCACACAACCGCCGCCGGCGGCCCCGCCGCCGACGAGCCCGCCGCTCCCGGCTGCCGATGAAGCACATCCTGTCGGTACCACTAACACCGTGACCAGGCCCGCGGCCGCTGCGGCAGCTTTGAGGGTTTTCATGGTGCGCTTCGCCTTCATGATGAGCCTTCTTTCATCATCCTTCGAGGGGGTAATTGCACAGCCGTTGAAGAGCGGTGCTCCCGCCCCATACCCGCTGATGCACATGAGTAAACCAAAATTTTCGACTAATTTCGAGACGGGTTGGCGCGTTATGCCGTTGCGGCGAAAGTTGCACGTCAGGGCGTTAACCGGCTAGTGTCGTCCCTCGTGCGTCTTCTCGATCGAGCAGTAGTAGCCAGCACCCGCAGCGGGGTCTGACCCAGACCGACCCCCCGCTGTGGGTCGGAAAGCTACCTGCCGTCGGTCACCACTTCGACCGAAGAAGACCGGCACATGACTCTTCTTGAGACTCTTCCCACGACCCTTCCCGAGCGGCTCGATCCGCCCGACCACCCGGACAGCGAGTGCCCGGCCACGGTGTGGTTCGCGCAGAAGTTCGGCGCCCCACTGCCCCGCGGCCTGCGGGAGCAGGCCGGCGCGATGTCGCGGGCGCGTTTCGTCGCGACCTACGGTCCCGCGGCCGGCCCGATCCGCTTACGCAACTGGGAGTGCACCGATGACGATCGGCGGCTGGGGCCGCAGGCCCGCAACTTTCGGGCCATGATCGCCGTCGGCGAGCGCATCAGCACGTCAACCGCGGCCGCCGGCGGGCCGATCGCCGCGCTCAGCGCCATGCTGCACGATCGCGGGATCCCGCTGGAGATCCTGAAGTTTCATCAGCTGCGATCCGGGGGGGACACCGCCACGTTCGTCCGTGGAAGCAACGGGGCCCGCGAGGAGTGGGCGATGGGCTGGTCGGACGATCCGACGCAGTCGGCGCTGCGCGCGGTGATCGCCTGCGCCAACCGGCTTCTCGCCTGAGGCGCTGGCCCTACAGCGGGCGCAGCACGATCGGCATGCCGTCCATCGGTATCGGCATGCCGCCGTAGTCCAAGTGCGGCTGATAGCCCGGCCGGGCCAGCTCCAGCCGGTAGCGGCGCAGCAGCCGATGCACGACGGTCTTGACCTCGAGCTGCCCGAACACCATGCCGATGCACTTGTGCGCGCCGCCGCCGAACGGCGCGAAGGCGTATCGGTGCTTCTTGTGCTCGGAGCGCGGCTCGGCGAAGCGTTCGGGATCGAATTTGTCCGGGTCCGTCCACAATTCGGGCAGCCGGTGGTTCATGCCGGGCCAGATGGTGATGTTGGTCCCGGCCGGGATGTAGTGGCCGAGCAGCTCCGTGTCGCGAACGGCCTGCCGCATGTTGAACGGCAGCGGCGTCACCATGCGCAGCGACTCGTTCATGATCAATTCGAGCGTTTCCAGCTTCTCCAGCGCCTCGATGTCCAGCGGGCCGTCGCCGAGCCGGGCCGACTCCTCCCGCGCGCGCTCCTGCCACTCCGGGTTTGCCGCCATGTTGTAGACCATCGTGGTGGTCGTCGACGTCGACGTGTCGTGGGCGGCCATCATCAAGAAGATCATGTGGTTGACGATGTCTTCGTCGGTGAAGCTGTTGCCGTCGTCGTCCTCGGTGTGGCACAACACCGTGAGCATGTCGTTGCCGGTGGCGTTGCGGCGCTCCTTGACCCGGTCCGCGAAGTAGTCCTCGAGCAGCTTGCGGGCCCGCAGCCCGCGCCACCACTTGAACGGCGGAAGCGGCTGGCGAATGATCGCGCCGCCGGCGCGGGTCGTGATCGTGAACGCCTGGTTGACCTTGGTGACCAGGTCGTGGTCGGTGCCCGGCTCGTGTCCCATGAACACCAGGGAGGCGATGTCCAAGGTGAGTTCCTTCATCGCCGGGTGGAACAGGAACCGGGCGTCGTTCGTCGGCCAGTTGGCGACGATCTCGCTCGCGACCCGGTCGATGTGCTCGACGTAGCCCGTCAGCCGGGTGCGGGTGAATGCCTCCTGCATGATGCGCCGGTGGTACATGTGCTCGTCGAAGTCCAGCATCATCAGGCCGCGGTTGAAGAACGGCCCGATCACCGGGTGCCACCCCTTCTGCGAGAAGTCCTTGTTCTTGTTCGAGAACACGGCCTGGGTGGCATCCGGCCCCAGCGCGGTGACCGCCGGCATGATCGGCGAGTCGAGGTAGTGCAGGGGGCCGCGGGTGCGATAGAGATGCAGCGCGTAGTCCGGCCCGCCCCTGAACATCTCGATGATGTGGCCGAGGATCGGGAGCCCGGCATCGCCCACCACGGGTTTGAGCCCGCTTCCGGCGGGCGGTTCGGCTAAGACCTTGGTTTCCCAGTCGTGGGCGAGCAGGCGCCTTTCGACCGCACCCATCCCCGGGATCGTGTTCAGCGTCGGCGTGAACCGGCGCCGCGCCTGGTCCAGCAGGTACTGCGGGGTGCTGATCGTGGCGGTCATAGACGCTCCTTTGCGTGCCCTCCGAGGTGACAGCCGTCACTGTCCTATAACCTTCGGAAAAAACTTGACGGCTGTCAAGTTTGCTTTTCGGGCGGCGTGGTGCAAGGTCAGGGAATGAGCAGCCACCCCGCCACCCCCGAGCCCGGCGGGCAACGGCGCGGCGACAAACAGCGCCAGGCGATCCTGCAGGCGGTGCGGGAACTGCTGCAGGAGAAGCCATTCGCGGAGCTGTCGGTCAGCACCATCAGCTTGCGGGCCGGGGTGGCCCGGTCCGGCTTCTACTTCTACTTCGACTCCAAATACGCCGTACTGGCCCAGCTCATGGCCGAGGCCGCCCAGGAGCTCGAGGAGCTCACGCAGGATTTCGCACCGCGCCAGCCCGGCGAGTCGCCGGAGCAGTTCGCCAAACGCATGGTCGGCAGCGCGGCCGCCGTGTACGCGCACAACGATCCCGTGATGACCGCGTGCAACGAGGCCCGCAACACCGACGTCGAGATCCGCAATCTCATGGACCAACAATTCGAGGTGGTGCTGGGCCAGATCGTCTCCATCGTCGAGGCCGAGATGAAGGCCGGGACGGCCAGCCCGATCAGCGACGACCTGCCGACGCTGATCCGCACCCTCGCCGGCACCACCGCGCTGATGCTGACCGGCGACCCGATCCTGGCCGGCCGTGACAGCGATCGCGATCGCCGCGTTCGCGTGCTGGAGCGACTGTGGCTGCACGCGCTGTGGAGCGGGCGTCCCTAGGGCGAGGCGTTACCGCCGGTATCGTCACGGCAATGGGGCAGCAGGGATATTTCGCAGGCAAACGGTGTCTGGTCACCGGGGCGGCCAGCGGCATCGGCCGCGCCACCGCGTTGCGGTTGGCCGCCCAGGGCGCCGAGCTCTTTCTCACCGATCGCGACCGGGACGGCCTCGAGCTGACCGTGGCCGACGCCCGCGCGCTGGGGGCGCGGGTGTCCGAGCATCGGGCTCTCGACATCGCGAGCTATGAGCAGGTGGCGGGGTTCGCCGCCCACATCCATCGCAGCCATCCGAGCATGGACGTGGTGCTCAACATCGCCGGAGTGTCCGCCTGGGGGACCGTCGACCGGCTGACGCACGAGCAGTGGAGCAAGATGATCGCGATCAACCTGATGGGGCCGATCCACGTCATCGAAACGTTCGTCCCGGCGATGGTGGCGGCCCGCAACGGCGGGCACCTGGTCAATGTGTCGTCGGCGGCCGGGCTGGTCGCGCTCCCGTGGCACGCCGCCTACAGCGCCAGCAAGTACGGCTTGCGCGGCCTGTCGGAGGTGCTGCGCTTCGACCTGGCCCGGCACCACATCGGGGTCTCGGTCGTCGTGCCGGGCGCGGTGAACACCCCGCTGGTCCAGACGGTCGAAATCGCCGGCGTGGACCGCGAAGACCCCAAGGTCGCCCGCTGGGTGAACCGCTTCAGCGGTCACGCCGTCTCGCCGGAGAGGGCGGCCGACAAGATCCTGGCGGGGGTGGCCAAGAACCGCTACCTGATCTACACCTCGCCGGACATCCGGGCGCTGTACGCCTTCAAGCGGCTGGCCTGGTGGCCCTACAGCGTGGCGATGCGTCAGGTCAATGTGGTGTTCACCCGGGCGTTGCGGCCCGCGCCAGCGCCGCTAGTCTCCCATGACCAGTTCGAGACGCACCCCCAGCAGCCGGACCGGGCGGTCGAGTTCGAATAGGTCCAGGATGCGCAGCGCCGCGGCGACGATGGTGTCGCGATCTGTGGTGTGCGCTTCCAGCTTGCGGATCTTGGTGCGGGTGTAGAACGTCGCGGTCCGCACGGTGACCGCGACCCGGGTCACGATGCGGTCCGACGCGAGCACGTCGGCCAGCGCCTGCTCAGCCAATCGCGTGATGGCCGAATCCATTTCGGCGCGATCGGTGAGGTCGCGCGGGAAGGTGACGACGTGGCTCCGCGAGCGCGGGATCCACGGCTCGGCGCTGACGCCGGTGTCGCCACCGCCCTTGGCCAGCAGCAGCAGCCACAGCCCGGTGCGCGGGCCGAACGCCGACGTCAGCAGCTCCGCGTCGCTGTGCGCGAGCTCCCACACCGTCGTGATCCCAAGGGCAGCGAGCTTTTTCGCGGTCTTGGGTCCGACACCCCACAGCGCATCGACGGGACGGTCCGCCATCAGTGTCATCCAGTTCGCGTCGGTGAGCGCGAAGACGCCCGCCGGTTTGGCGAAGCCGGTCGCGACCTTCGCGCGCTGCTTGTTGTCGCTGATGCCGACCGAACAGGACAGCCCGGTTTCCGACGAGATGACCGCCCGGATCTCGTCGGCCACTTCGGTCGGGTCGGAGTCCGTCACCCCGACATATGCCTCGTCCCAGCCCCATACCTCGACCTGGTGTCCCAGGTCGCGCAGCAACGCCATCACTTCTTCGGAGGCCGCGTCGTAGGCGGCCGCGTCCGACGGCAGAAACGTCGCCTCGGGGCAGCGGCGCGCCGCCGCCCGCAACGGCATGCCGGCGCACACCCCGAATTCGCGGGCCTCGTAGGAGGCGCAGGTGACAACCTTGCGCGGTTCGGACGGATCGCCGTTTCCGCCGACGATCACCGGCAGCCCGGCCAACTCGGGATGGCGGCGCAACTCCACCGACGCCAGAAACTGATCGAGGTCGACGTGCAGTACCCAGCTCGGCGTCGGCGCGGCCATGTGGCCATCACCGCCCACAAAGCTTGCGCGCCAAGCTTTCCCATGCGTCACCCAGCGTCTGCACAGTGTGGCCGCCTTCGGCGAGTTGATGCTCGATGTAGTCCACGTCCAGCAGCGCCAGCAACGCATCGGTCTGCACATCGAGGTCGCCGGTGGATTGGGCCGTCCTCAGCAGGACCCGCACGTGGGTGCGTTGCACCATGGCAGGCGCATTGTGCCGGTTCTGCGGATCACGGTTGGCGGCCGACAGCAGTTCGTGGTGGGTGTGGACGAACCGGATGCGCTCGCGGCCGAAGGCGACCAGGCGATCCGTCGGGGGCGCGCCGGGGCCCAGGGGCGGCGGCCCGAACAGAAACGCTTGCTGGCTTGCTTGCTCGTCTTCGTCGAGCAACACCAGCATCAGGCCGGCTCTGCTGCCGAAGCGGCGGAACAGCGTGCCCTTGCCGACCCCGGCGGCAGCGGCGATGTCGTCCATGGTGATGGCCTCGGCGCCGCGCTCGGCGACCAGGTTTCGGGCAGCCTGGAGCAAGAGCGCGCGGTTGCGCGCCGCGTCGCCCCGCTCTTGACGAACCACCAGCGGAGCGCACACGGGCAACCCGCCCGGCCGTTCGCTCATGACTGCACTTTAACGCCGCCGGAATAAAGCGGACTATAGTCCGGTTGCGTCGTGGGAGGATGTAGTCCAACACCGAAGGGAACGGAATATTGGCAGAGATCAAGATCTTGGCGTTGGTGGGCAGTCTGCGCACGGCGTCGATCAACCGTCAGATCGCCGAATTGGCGGCGGCTGTCGCGCCTGAGGGTGTCAGCGTCACGATTTTCGAGGGGCTGAACGACGTGCCTTTCTACAACGAGGAGATCGACGAAGCCATGAACGGCGACGCCCCGCTGCTGGCCCCGGTGGCCGCCCTGCGCGCCGCGGCGGCGGACGCGGACGCCGCGCTCGTCGTCACGCCGGAATACAACGGCAGCATCCCGGCCGTCATCAAGAACGCGATCGACTGGTTGTCCCGCCCGTTCGGTGACGGCGCGCTCAAGGGCAAGCCGCTGGCGGTGATCGGCGGAGGCTTTGGGCGCTACGGCGGGGTGTGGGCACACGACGAGACCCGCAAGTCGTTCGGGATCGCCGGCGCCCGGGTGGTCGACTCCATCAAGTTGTCGGTCCCGTTCACCACCCTGGAGGGCAAGGCCCCGGCCGAGCACGCCGAGCTGACGGCGAACGTGCGCGACGTAGTCGGGAAGCTGGGCGCCGAAATCGGCTGATTGGCGGAAGTCGACAAGCCCGCGCCGGGCAACCAGCAAGGTTTCGACACCCGAATAGCAGAAGCCGCCAGCTCGCGCTGGCGGCTTTGCTGGTCGCGGACCCGGCCGCCGGAAAGGGTCGACGGCGGGGGGACTTGTCGGTGACCGGTGATACAACGATTCGCATGGACGGCTTCGTCGAAGAATGTGACCTGCGACACGCCGGGCGCGTGTCGTCCGAAGGGCTTACGACCAGCGAATTTCAGAAATGTTATTCCGAACATGTTGTATCTGGTCATCTTGTCGGCCACTAGGTGTAGTGTTTCGAGCACCGGCAGATCCCAGGTTCACCAGCCCGACCGGGGCCTGGTTCACCACCCGAAATCGGCTCGATGGGTCATTCGTCCCCGACGGCCGAACGACGGGAATGTGGGAGCTTGGCGGGCCGCTGGAACACAGCGAAGACGTAGTACCGAGTAGTTGCCAGTCCGTAACAAGTCCCACCTTCCGCAAAGGAGCGGCTTCCATGAGCATCACCGTGTACACCAAGCCGGCATGCGTGCAGTGCAGCGCCACGTTCAAAGCCCTGGACAAGCAGGGCATCGGCTACGAGAAGGTCGACATCACGCTGGACAACGAGGCGCGCGACTACGTGATGGCGCTGGGGTACCTGCAGGCGCCCGTGGTGGTGGCGGAGAACGAGCACTGGTCGGGGTTCCGGCCGGACCGCATCAAGGCGCTCGCGGAATCGGCGCTCAGCGCCTGAGTGGTTAGCGGCGGACGTTAGGTAAGAAGGAGGTTGCGGTGCAGTCGCGCAACCCAAGCTGGATTAGTGGCGACCCGCTTCGCCCGGCTCCGCCGCGCTTGCGATCGCCACTGGTGTATTTCTCCTCCGTGTCGGAGAACACCCACCGCTTCGTGCAGAAGCTGGGCGTTCCCGCCACGCGGATACCGCTGCACGGCCGCATCGAGGTCGACGAGCCGTACGTGCTGATCGTGCCCACGTACGGCGGTGGCCGGGCCACCCCGGACGTCAATGCCGGTGGCTACGTCCCCAAGCAGGTCATCGCATTCCTGAACGACGAGCACAACCGGTCGTTGATCCGCGGCGTCATCGCCGCGGGCAACAACAACTTCGGTGCCGAATTCGCCTACGCGGGCAACGTGATCTCCCGCAAATGCGGCGTTCCGTACCTTTATCGCTTCGAACTGATGGGAACCCCGGACGACGTGGAAGCCGTCCGCGCGGGCTTGGAAGATTTCTGGAAGGAACAGACGTGCCACCAACCGTCACTGCAGAGCCTGTAACGTCCGGCGCGCACGCGTTGCCCGGTGAGACGGACTATCACGCGCTGAACGCGATGCTGAACCTGTACGACGCCGACGGCAGGATTCAGTTCGACAAGGACGTGCTGGCGGCGCGCCAATACTTCCTGCAGCACGTCAACCAGAACACGGTCTTCTTCCACAACCAGGACGAGAAGCTCGACTACCTGATCCGCGAGAACTACTACGAGCGTGAGGTTCTCGACCAGTACTCGCGCAACTTCGTCAAGGAGCTGCTGGACCGCGCATACGCCAAGAAGTTCCGGTTCCCGACCTTCCTCGGCGCGTTCAAGTACTACACCTCCTACACGCTGAAGACGTTCGACGGTAAGCGTTACCTGGAGCGCTTCGAGGACCGCGTGGTCATGGTGGCGCTGACCCTGGCCGCCGGCGACACCGGACTGGCCGAGAAGCTCGTCGACGAGATCATCGACGGCCGCTTCCAGCCGGCCACCCCGACGTTCCTGAACTCGGGCAAAAAGCAGCGCGGCGAACCGGTGAGCTGCTTTTTGCTGCGCATCGAGGACAACATGGAGTCGATCGGGCGGTCGATCAATTCCGCCCTGCAGCTGTCCAAGCGCGGCGGGGGAGTTGCGTTGCTGCTGACCAACATTCGCGAGCACGGCGCGCCGATCAAGAACATCGAGAACCAGTCCTCGGGCGTCATCCCGATCATGAAGCTCCTGGAGGATTCGTTCTCCTACGCCAACCAGTTGGGCGCGCGCCAGGGCGCCGGCGCGGTGTACCTGCACGCGCATCACCCCGACATCTACCGCTTCCTGGACACCAAGCGCGAGAACGCCGACGAGAAGATCCGGATCAAGACGCTGAGCCTGGGCGTGGTGATTCCCGACATCACCTTCGAGCTGGCCAAGAAGAACGAGGACATGTACCTGTTCTCGCCGTACGACGTCGAGCGGGTCTACGGCCTGCCGTTCGCCGACATCTCGGTGACCGAGAAGTACTACGAGATGGTCGACGACGCGCGCATCCGCAAGACGAAGATCAAGGCGCGGGAGTTCTTCCAGACGCTGGCCGAGCTGCAGTTCGAGTCCGGCTATCCCTACATCATGTACGAGGACACGGTGAACCGGGCCAACCCGATCGAGGGCAAGATCACGCACTCGAACCTGTGCTCGGAGATCCTGCAGGTGTCCACGCCGTCGGAGTTCAACGACGACCTGTCGTATTCCAAGGTGGGCAAGGACATTTCGTGCAACCTCGGCTCGCTGAACATCGCCAAGGCCATGGACTCACCGGACTTCGCGCAGACGATCGAGGTGGCGATCCGCGCGCTGACCGCGGTGAGCGACCAGACCCACATCACGTCGGTGCCCTCAATCGAGCAGGGCAACAACGAATCCCACGCGATCGGCCTCGGGCAGATGAATCTGCACGGCTACCTCGCCCGGGAACGCATCTTCTACGGGTCCGAGGAAGGCATCGACTTCACCAACATCTACTTCTATACGGTGCTCTACCACGCGCTGCGGGCGTCGAACCGCATCGCCATCGAACGGGGCAGGGCGTTTGGCGGTTTCGAGCGGTCGAAGTACGCCTCGGGGGAGTTCTTCGACAAGTACATCGACCAGGTGTGGGAGCCGCAGACCGAGAAGGTGCGTCAGCTGTTCGCCGACGCGGACATCCGGATCCCCACCCAGGACGACTGGAAGCGACTGAAGGAATCGGTGCAGGAGTACGGCATCTACAACCAGAACCTGCAGGCCGTCCCGCCGACGGGGTCGATCTCCTACATCAACCACTCCACCAGTTCGATCCACCCGATCGCCAGCAAGGTCGAGATCCGCAAGGAAGGCAAGATCGGCCGCGTCTACTACCCGGCGCCCTACATGACCAACGACAACCTGGAGTACTTCCAGGACGCCTACGAGATCGGGTACGAAAAGGTCATCGACACCTACGCCGCGGCAACCCAGCACGTGGACCAGGGGCTGAGCCTGACGCTGTTCTTCAAGGACACCGCCACCACCCGCGACGTGAACAAGGCGCAGATCTACGCCTGGCGCAAGGGCATCAAGACGCTCTACTACATCCGGCTGCGGCAGATGGCATTGGAAGGAACAGAGGTCGAGGGCTGCGTGTCCTGCATGCTGTAGGCGGCGCGACATCTCGCCGAACGTGCGGCCACTGCGCATTCTGGCCCTGTTTTTCGCAGCCAGTGCACGCTGGGCGAAGCCGGGCCCGCTGCCGAGTAGCCAGTCTGCCCAGGTCAGCGGGTCTACGCGGTATGGTGCTTGATGTGGTGAGAATTCCGCGACCACCCCACCCCAGCGTGAAGCCGCCCGGGGCGAAGGTCGACGCGCGCAGCGAGCGTTGGCGCGAACACCGCAAGAAGGTGCGCGGCGAGATCGTGGATGCGGCGTTCCGCGCCATCGACCGACTGGGTCCCGAGCTGAGCGTGCGGGAGATCGCCGAGGAGGCCGGCACCGCCAAGCCCAAGATCTATCGGCATTTCCACGACAAGGCCGACCTGTTCCGGGCCATCGGGGAACGGCTGCGCGACATGCTGTGGGCGGCGATCTTCCCGTCGATCGACCTGAAAACCGACTCGGCCCGCGAGGTGATCCGTCGCGCCGTCGAGGAGTACGTGAACCTCGTCGACCAGCACCCCAACGTCCTGCGGGTCTTCATCCAGGGCCGCTCGGCGGCGAGCCCCCAGATTCTCAACGAGGGCCGTGGGATCACCCTGGCCGTGGCCGACATGTTCGACAACGAACTCCGCGAGATGGAGCTGGACCACGCGGCAATCGAACTGGCCGGGCACGCCGCGTTCGGCTCTGCCGCGTCGGCCACGGAGTGGTGGTTGGGCCCCGACGCGGACAGCCCGCGGCGCATGCCGCGCGAGCAATTCGTCGCCCACCTGACGACGATCATGATCGGGGTCATCGTCGGCACGGCTGAGGCGCTGGGCATCGTGTTGGACCCCGATCGGCCGGTGCACAGTGTGGTGCCCAGCAACCCGGCGGCGAGCTGAGGACTTTTGGCACGTTGACATCGTTACGGCGATCGTCGACACTCGTGCCATCCGATACCCTGGGTACTGGGTATTTGCGGGAGCCGACAGGAAGACCGATCTACCGTGACTGAAGCCATGACACACGTCGAGCCGACTCAGGCGGACGAGCCTGTGCACACCCGAGCCCTCATCATCGGTACCGGCTTCTCCGGCCTGGGAATGGCGATCAAGCTGCAGCAGCAGGGCGTGGACTTCGTCATCCTGGAGAAGTTCGACGACGTCGGCGGCACCTGGCGCGACAACAGCTACCCCGGCTGCGCCTGCGACATTCCGTCGCACCTGTACTCGTTCTCGTTCGAGCCCAAGCCCGACTGGAAAAACCCGTTCTCCTATCAGCCCGAGATCTGGGATTACCTCAAGGGAGTAACCGAGAAGTACGGGCTGCGGCGCTACATGGTGTTCAACTCGCTGGTGGATCGCGCTCACTGGGATGACGACGAGAATCGGTGGCACGTGTTCACCGCCGACGGCCGCGAGTACGTCGCCCAGTTTCTGATCTCCGGCGCGGGCGCGCTGCACATCCCGTCGTTTCCCGACATCGAGGGTCGCGACGAATTCGCCGGTCCCGCTTTCCATTCGGCGGAGTGGGACCACAGCGTCGATCTGACCGGCAAGCGGGTGGCGATCATCGGCACCGGCGCCAGCGCGATCCAGATCGTCCCGGAGATCGTCGGGCAGGTCGCCGAACTTCAGCTCTACCAACGCACCCCGCCGTGGGTGGTGCCGCGCTCCAACCCCGAGATTCCCGTGGCGCTGCGCCGGGCCATGGCGAACGTCCCGGGCCTGCGGGAGCTGGTGCGTCTCGCGCTCTATTGGGGACAAGAGGCGTTGGCCGTCGGCATGACCAAGCGGCCGAACGCGCTGAAGTTCATTGAGGCCTACTGCAAGTACAACATTCGCCGCTCGGTGAAGGACCGCGAGCTGCGCCGCAAGCTGACCCCGCACTACCGCATCGGGTGCAAGCGAATCCTGAACTCTTCCACGTATTACGGCGCGGTGGCGGACCCCAAGACCCAGTTGATCACCGAGGGCATCAGCCGAATCACGCGGGACGGGATCGTCACCGCCGACGGCCGCGAGCACAAGGTGGACGTGATCGTCTACGCCACCGGCTTCCACGTCACCGATTCCTACACCTACGTCCAGATCAAGGGGCGGCATGGGGAGGACCTGGTCGACCGCTGGAACCGCGAGGGCATCGGCGCTCATCGCGGCATAACCGTCGCCGACATGCCCAACCTGTTCTTCCTCCTGGGGCCGAACACCGGCCTGGGCCACAACTCGGTGGTGTTCATGATCGAGTCGCAGATTCGCTATGTCGCCAGTGCCATCAAGACCTGCGACAAGCTGGGCGCGCAGGCGCTGGCGCCCACGCGCGCCGCGCAGGACGCCTTCAACGACGAGTTGCAGCGCAGGCTGGGGCCGTCGGTGTGGAACAGCGGTGGCTGCGCCAGCTGGTATCTCGACGAGCACGGCAAGAACACCGTGCTGTGGGGCGGCTACACCTGGGAGTACTGGCGGGACACCCGCTCGGTCAAGCCGGAGGAGTACGAGTTCTTCGGCGCCGACTCACGTGCCGGCCGTCGCACGGCGGCCGTTGGGGGCTGAGCTTTTCGCGACCGAGCGAAGGTTCAGGCGCACGATGCGGTCCAGCACCCGGTCGGATACGACACGGCTGATCCGAAGCAAGATCGCAGCGTCGCGGCCGATGGTGTAGCGGGTTCGCGGACGGGACGCGGTCGCGGCCTTAACAATCACTTTGGCGGCGTGTTCGGCCGAGACGCCGTCCTCGCCGAACGACCGGGCTTGGGCCGTGACGGCTGCTGCGAGTGCGTCGTAGCGCGCGAGCTGGGCAGCGGTCATGTTGGCCATCAGTGCCTCCGCAGTCGCGATTCCCCGCTCGGCCATCTCGGTCTTGACCGCACCGGGTTCGACGACGACGACCTGGATCCCGAAATCGCTGACCTCTCGGCGCAGGGCGTCGCTGACCGCCTCGAGCGCGAACTTCGAGCCGGCATATGCGCCATAGGTCGGCAAGACCACCTTCCCGCCGACGGAACTTATGTTCACGACCGTGCCCGAGCTGAGCAGTAGGGCCGGCAAAAGCGCCTGAGTCATCGCGATGTGCCCGAACAGGTTGACCTCGAACTGCCTGCGCCACTGCTCAAGGGGCAGTGTCTCGACCGGGGCGTTGATCGCGATCCCGGCGTTGTTGATCAGCGCACGAAGAGGGCGATGCAGCGGATCATTCGCGACGCGGTCGGCGATCGCGGCCACGTCCGACTCGACGGTGATGTCGAGAATGTGCGGTTCGATGCGTTCGGCCCGCAGCGCGTCGGCGTCGGCGTCGCGGCGCACGCCGGCAAGCACGTGAAAACCGTTGCGGGCCAACTCCCTTGCGGTGGCGGCGCCCATGCCCGTAGAGGCGCCGGTCACGACGATCAGCTGGTTGCGGTGGATGGAATCCGGAGAAGTCATGACGGCCTCCAGGGCGACTTGAGTTGACGCTGTCATCTCAAACTAGCAGTTGAGTTGACGATGTCAACTGGAGCGCCGACATATGCTCGGCGGGTGACGACTCGTTCGGAGAGCGCGGCGGCCACTCGCCGTTCGCTGCTCGAGGCCGCGGAGGTCCTGCTCGACCTCGGCGGAGTCGAGGCCGTGACGCTGCGAGAGGTGGGCGCTCGCAGCGGCGTGTCGCGCTCGGCCGCGTACCGCCACTTCGCCGACAAGCAGTCGCTGCTCACCGTTCTCGCCGCGAACGCGCTCGGCGAATTGGGCGACGCTCTCGAGGTGTTGGCCGCCAGCGACGACCCGCCCGAGGTGTCATTGCGATCGGGTCTGCTTTCGCTGATCGCTCTCGGCCGCAGCCGGCCGCACCTGTATCGCCTGATGTTCACCCCGCCCCCGGGCGACCCCCCCGAGGCGGCGGTCCGGGCCGCCCAACGGACGCAGGACCTGTTTCTCGACATCGTGGGTCGCATCACCGGTCCCCGGCAGGCAAGGCGTTATGGGGCATTGCTTTTGACGACCGCCCACGGCATCACCGGTTTGGACCTGAGCGGCCACCTCGACCTGGACAAGTGGCACACCGACGCCGAGGAACTCGTGGACACGATCATCGCCCTGTTGCCAAAGGGGGAGTGAGGCGGATCAGGCTCCGCGCCTGAGGAGTTCGGTGAAGGCCTGCGCGGCCGCGTCGACGCCGTCCTCGTCGTCGGTGGCTACGAGGTCCAGCAGCAGGCCGCGGATGACGGCCAGCCCGAGCCGCGCCATGGCCGGATCGACCGGGCCGTCGGCGGGGTTCGCCAAGGCCCCGACCTCCGCGAGCCATCCGTCGACCGCGCCGGGAACCATACGGGCGAAAGGCTTTTCGCCCTGAACCGCGCGCGCGTAGCACTCGAAGAAGAGGCGTTCGGCTTGGCGCAGCTCGGGTCGGCGGACGTCGGCCCACATGGCGGCGAAGCCCTCGGCCGGTGTGCGGGGCAGGTCGGCCAGGACGCCCATCTGGCGGCGCTCCACCTCCTCGACGACCGCCAGCAACAGTTCCTCTCGAGACCCGAAGTGGTGCAACAGCATTCGGTGGCTGGTGCCCACGGCGGCGGCCACGTCGCGCAACGATCGGTCCCCGACGCCGCCGGCGGCGAACTCGGTGACGAGCGCGGCGAGGAGCTGCCTGCGCCGTTCGGAGTCAGGAGTGCGCGCCATCGGCGCGGCTGAGCTGCTCAGACCGGGCCTTGAGTCCTTGAGCCTCGAGTTTGAGGAATCGCTTGGTCTTGTTGAGCATCAGCCGGCCGACCAGGGCGCCGAGCACGCCGCCTTGATCCAGTTGCTGACGCACCAGGGTGCGCCCGCCCGGCTGTGCGATGACGTCGTGCCGGGCGCTCACGCGCACTCCGGGGGAGCGTTGCACCCACGTCCACGACGTGCCTGGATCGATCTCGGTGACCTTCCAGAGCAGCTTCGCCATGCCGGGCTGTTTGATCGCGAACCGCCTGCCCACTGCCAGCGCGGGCCCGTCCCGTCCGGTCAGCGAGGTCACCGACGCGGTCCACTCGGGCCAGCGCTCCACCTCGCTGAAGACATCCCACACCAGCTGCGGCGACGCATCGATCTCGACGCTGTCTTCGGTAATCATGTACCAAATGGTACGTGTTGTGCGCCGCGTTGAACAGGGTCGGCTGACGCGGATTGGGCCGGGGGTCGGGGTTCCGACACGGAAAACACAACGTGTTGTGTTGCCGCGGCTTGTCGTACCCCAGGGGTAGTGTTTGAGCTCTAGGCAACCGCAGGCAAAACGGCGTGTGAAGTGGGGTTCTGGTGACCGAGAACATGAAGCTGATTGACCGCGTTTCGGCGATCAACTGGAACCGGCTGCAGGACGAGAAGGACGCCGAGGTCTGGGACCGGCTGACCGGAAACTTCTGGCTGCCCGAGAAGGTGCCGGTGTCCAACGACCTGCCGTCGTGGGCAACGCTGACGCCCGGTGAGAAGCAGCTGACGATGCGGGTCTTCACCGGGCTGACGCTGCTGGACACGATCCAGGGCACCGTCGGCGCCGTCAGCCTGATCCCCGACGCGCTGACCCCGCACGAGGAAGCCGTCTACACCAACATCGCCTTCATGGAGTCGGTGCACGCGCGCAGTTACAGCAACATCTTCTCCACGCTGTGCTCGACCGCCGAGATCGACGACGCCTTCCGCTGGTCGGAGGAGAACCCCAACCTGCAGCGCAAGGCCGAGATCGTCATGCAGTACTACAAGGGCGACGAGCCGCTCAAGCGCAAGGTGGCCTCGACGCTGCTGGAGAGCTTCCTGTTCTACTCGGGCTTCTACCTGCCGATGTACTGGTCGAGCCGGGCCAAGCTGACCAACACCGCCGACATGATCCGGCTGATCATCCGCGACGAGGCCGTGCACGGGTACTACATCGGCTACAAGTACCAGCGCGGGCTGGCGCTGGTCGACGAGGCCAAGCGCGCCGAGCTCAAGGACTACACCTATGAGCTGCTGTTCGAGCTCTACGACAACGAGGTGGAGTACACCCAGGACCTCTACGACGAGGTCGGGCTGACCGAGGACGTCAAGAAGTTCCTGCGCTACAACGCCAACAAGGCGCTGATGAACCTCGGTTACGAGGCGCTGTTCCCGCGCGACGAGACCGACGTGAACCCGGCGATCCTGTCGGCGCTCTCGCCCAACGCCGACGAGAACCACGACTTCTTCTCCGGGTCGGGCAGTTCGTACGTGATCGGCAAGGCCGTCAACACCGAAGACGAGGACTGGGACTTCTAAAGCCGCAGGTTGATCGAGAATCGGGCCGGCCGCACCGTCGGGGGGGAGGGACTGGGGCCGGCCCGATCTTCTATTCAGACACCGGCTGGGCCGAATTTCTTCCCACGGGATTCTTGGCGCTTCCCGCGGGCGCGGGCACCCAACCCTGGAGGACTTTGCGGCCGATCAGTTGGCAGCCGTGGGTGTGCGCCAATTGCTTTGCGGCCCTGGTGAATTCCCGATTGCTCACGACGATGCTCCTGGTGCACCCGTGGTGGCGGGCGCCGGATACCACCTGCTGGACGGCGGCCACGCCGACGGATTTGCCGTAGCGCTTGCACTGGACCGCCACCGAGTGGCCGTCCTTTTCGGCGATCAGGTCGACGCCGTAGTCCCCGACCGGTGGGGTGAACGTGACGCGCCAACCGGCCCGGCGCAGCCGGGCGGCGACATAGCGTTCGAACTCGACCCCGTCCATGGCGTCGACGGCGCCCAACATGGCGCGTCCCGCGCGGGGCCAACGACCACGGGTTGCCCAGCCGGCCAGCACCTCGACCAGCAGCATCAGGTAGAACGCGGCAAACCCCATCCCGAGGCTGTGCCCGAAAACGCCGACGAGCAGCCCGCAGGCCAGTGGGATGACGACGAGCGCCTTGAGCACGCCTCGATGGTAGGGATCGGCGATGACAAATCGGGACTCTGACGGCAAACACCGCGCCCGGCCCGCACATGTTCGGGCAATGAACGGCGTATGAATTGTGGAGATCCGGCGACGGCTCGCTAGCGCGGCAGATGCCACTGCCCGAAACTGTTCTGGTGACGAAAACCGCATCCTCCGAAAAGGATCACCGCCACCATTTCTGCCGTTCAGTGATTCAGTGGCTGCAGGTTGGCTACCCGGACGGCGTTCCCGGCCCCGACCGCGTGCCGCTCATGGCCTTGCTGCGCAGCACACCGCTGACCGAAGACCAGATCCGCGACGTGGTGCGCCACATCACCGCCAAGGAGGGGTCTCCGGAGACGGTGGGTCACCCGATCGATCGCGACGAGATCGCCGAATTCATCTCCGACATGACGCAGTTCGACGCCGGCAAGGAGAACATCATCCGGGTGGCCGCCACGTTGGCCGCGGCCGGGTGGCCGTTGGCCGGCATCGACGTCAGCGAGGTTGTCCCCGACGACGAGCACGCGGAGGCCGCCGAAGTCATCGCCCGTGACCGCGCGCCAGAAGCGCCGTCAGAGGTCGCCTCATAGCTTCGAGATGTCGATGACGAAGCGGTAGCGGACGTCACTCGCCAGCACGCGCTCGTAGGCCTCGTTGATGTAATCCGGCTCGATCAGCTCGATTTCGGGCGTCACGTCGTGCTCGGCGCAGAAGTCCAGCATCTCCTGGGTTTCGGCGATGCCGCCGATGTTCGACCCGGAGAGGCTGCGCCGCGCCAGCGCGAGCGGGAACGCCCCCACCTCCATGGGGTGTTCGGGGATGCCCAGTTCGACGAGGGTGCCGTCGACATCGAGCAGGCTGAGGTAGTCGTTGAGGTTCAGGTTCGCGGACACGGTGTTGAGTATCAGGTCGAAGCTGTTGCGCAACTTCTTGAAGGTGGCGGGGTCGGCCGTCGCGTAGTAGTTACTGGCCCCCAGCCGCAGGCCGTCCTCCATCTTCTTCAGCGACTGCGAGAGCACGGTCACCTCGGCGCCCATCGCGGCGCCCAGCTTGACGCCCATGTGCCCCAGGCCGCCCAGCCCGATGATCGCCAGGCGGGTGCCCTGGCCGGCCTTCCAGTGCCGCAGCGGCGAGAACAGCGTGATGCCCGCGCACAGCAGCGGCGCCGCCTTGTCCAGCGGCAGGGAGTCGGGGATGCGCAAGACGAAGTTCTCGTCGACGACGATCGCCTGGCTGTAGCCGCCCTGCGTCGGCGTACCGTCCTTGTCGGTGGAGTTGTAGGTGAAGGTCGCGCCCTTCTTGCAGTAATTCTCGAGGCCGGCCGTGCAGGAGCTGCACTGGCCGCAGGAGTTCACCATGCAGCCCACCCCGACGTGGTCGCCCCGCTTGTACTTGGTGACTTCGGAGCCCACCTCGCGCACCACACCGGCGATCTCATGGCCCACGACGACGGGGTAATTGGGCACCCCCCATTCGCCCTTGGCCGTGTGGATGTCGGAGTGGCAGATGCCGGCGAACTTGATGTCGATCGCCACGTCGTGCGGGCCGGGTTCACGGCGCTCGATGGTGGTCTTGGTCAACGGTTCGGTTGCCGACGTGGCGGCATACGCCGAAACAGTGCTCATGAATATCCCTCTTCGATATGGTTGCGTCAGCAAAAGTTTAGCTAAGGTAATGTTCCCCGGCCAACGGTGGCCACCCGCTATCACCTTAGGACGGGGGGTGCCCGCCCGCCCGGCCGCTAATTGATCGGGGCGTTGACCAGGCGCAGGTCGTCGACGATGCCGCGGGCCGCGATCAGGCCCTCGCCGGTCTGCCACAGCTCGTCGTTGACGACGTACACGCGGTTGTCGTGGTTCGCCGACAGCTTGCGCCACGGGTTGCTGTCCAGCACGGTGGCGGCGCGCTGGGCGGCCGCCGGTGACGCGCACGACACGTAGACGACGTCGGCGTCGGCGGCGGAGAGGTCGGGGTTCTTGGCCAGGTCGTCGTCGGTGGCGCCGATCTCGATGTACGGCTTGTCGGTGAACCGCTGGGACGCCGGCCGGTCCACGCCGACGGCGCCGAGCACGCTGGCCGGGAAGTTGTTGGTGCCGTAAACCCGGATCGTGTTGGTGGTCAGCTGCACGATGGACGCCTGGAAATGGGAGGCGTCATGGCGGGCGCCGATGTCGCCGGCCCGCTGGGAAAAGCCGTTGAGCAGCGCGTCCGCCGCGGCGGTGCGCGCCGTCGCGGCCCCCACGCCGCGCAGGTTGTCCTCCCAGGCCGCGCCCGGCGCCGCGGTGAACACCGTCGGGGCGATCGCGGCCAGCTGCGGATACAACTTGGGCGTCAAGCCCTGCGATCCCAGGATGAGGTCGGGGTGGGTGGCCGCGATCCCGGCGAGGTCCGGGTTGCTGCGGGTCCCGACGCCGGGCACGCCGTGCACCGCGCTGCCCAGGTAGGCGGGCTGGCTCGACGACCCGTCCGGCAGCGCGGCGGCGACCACCCGCGATTGCAGTCCGAGCGCGCACAGGGTGTCGAGCTGGTCGCCGGAAAGCACCACGATGCGCTGCGGCTCGGTGGGCACCTGCACCACGTCCGGGCTGACACCGGCCGCGTTGTGGGCCTGCCGCGTCGTGGGCCCCGGATCGGCCGCCGCGGCGTCCCGCGCGCACGACTCGTCCGGGCGGCGGTCGTTGCCGAGGACGCCCGCGCCCGCGATCTGTGTGGTGGGGGTCACCAGGGCGGGGGTCGGCGCCTTGGAGCCGGGGTTGCCGGATCCGCAGCCGCTGCACGTGACGGCGATAGCCGCCGCCAGCGCGGCCGCCGCTTGCGGCGACGCGGGTCGGATCACGCCGAAAAGCACGCGTCAGACGCTAACACCCGCCGGCTCTGCGCCCGGCGCGCCGGAACGACGCGCCGCAGCGCCGAGCCAATTACGACAGTTTGTAGGACCAGCCCTGACGTAGCGGTGATCGACGGTTAAGATTCGTGTCAGCTCTGTTTTGGGCCCCTGTCCTATCCGGATGTTTGGAGAAGCTGTTGACAGCCGAAGCGCCCCCCTTGGGAGAACTCGAGGCCGTTCGTCCGTACCCGGACCGGACCGGCCCCAAAGGGAACCTCGTTTACAAACTGATCACGACCACCGATCACAAGATGATCGGCATCATGTACACGGTCACCTGCTTCGGCTTCTTCTTCATCGGCGGACTGATGGCGCTGTTGATGCGCACCGAGCTCGCGGCGCCGGGGCTGCAGTTCCTGTCGAACGAGCAGTACAACCAGCTGTTCACCATGCACGGCACGATCATGCTGCTGCTGTACGCGACGCCGGTCGTGTTCGGGTTCGCCAACCTGGTGCTGCCGCTGCAGATCGGCGCCCCTGACGTGGCGTTCCCGCGGCTGAACGCCTTCTCGTTCTGGCTCTTCCTCTTCGGCGGTCTGACGGCGGCGGCCGGGTTCATCGTCCCGGGCGGGGCCGCGGACTTCGGCTGGACGGCCTACACCCCGCTGTCCGACGCCGTCCACTCGCCCGGCGCCGGCGGCGACCTGTGGATCACCGGCCTGATCGTCGCGGGTCTGGGCACCATCCTGGGTGCGGTCAACATGATCACCACCGTGGTGTGCATGCGCGCGCCCGGCATGACGATGTTCCGGATGCCGATCTTCACCTGGAACATCCTGGTGACGTCGATCCTGATCCTGATCGCGTTCCCGATCCTGACCGCCGCGCTGTTCGGGCTGGCCGCGGATCGGCATTTGGGGGCCCACGTCTACGACGCGGCCAACGGCGGGGTCCTGCTGTGGCAGCACCTGTTCTGGTTCTTCGGCCATCCCGAGGTGTACATCATCGCGCTGCCGTTCTTCGGGATCGTCAGCGAGATCATCCCGGTGTTCTCCCGCAAGCCGATCTTCGGTTACACCACCCTGGTTTACGCGACGCTGTCGATCGCCGCGTTGTCGGTCGCGGTGTGGGCGCACCACATGTTCGCCACCGGAGCCGTTCTGCTGCCGTTCTTTTCGTTCATGACGTACTTGATCGCGGTGCCGACGGGGATCAAGTTCTTCAACTGGATCGGCACGATGTGGAAGGGACAGATCACCTTCGAGACCCCGATGCTGTTCTCGGTGGGCTTCCTGGTGACCTTCCTGCTGGGCGGTCTGACCGGGGTGATGCTGGCCAGCCCGCCGCTGGACTTCCACGTGACCGACACCTACTTCGTGGTCGCACACTTCCACTACGTCCTCTTCGGCACCATCGTGTTCGCCACCTATGCGGGCGTCTACTTCTGGTTCCCGAAGATGACCGGCCGGCTGCTCGACGAGCGGCTGGGCAAGCTGCACTTCTGGTTGACCTTCGTCGGCTTCCACACGACGTTCCTGGTGCAGCACTGGCTGGGTGACATGGGGATGCCGCGCCGCTACGC
Source organism: Mycobacterium seoulense (assembly GCF_010731595.1). Classification (NCBI taxonomy): domain Bacteria; kingdom Bacillati; phylum Actinomycetota; class Actinomycetes; order Mycobacteriales; family Mycobacteriaceae; genus Mycobacterium; species Mycobacterium seoulense. The sequence continues at coordinate 326,011 of NZ_AP022582.1, forward strand.
CGACTACCTGGCCAGCGACGGCTTCCAGGGGCTCAACGTCGTGTCCACGATCGGAGCCTTCATCCTGGGCGTGTCGATGTTCCCCTTCGTCTGGAACGTCTTCAAGAGCTGGCGCTACGGCGAGGTCGTTACCGTCGATGACCCGTGGGGCTACGGCAACTCGCTGGAGTGGGCGACCAGCTGCCCGCCGCCGCGGCACAACTTCACCGAGCTGCCCCGGATCCGTTCGGAGCGCCCGGCTTTCGAGCTGCACTACCCGCACATGGTGGAGCGGCTGCGCGCCGAGGCGCACGTGGGCCGGGCTCACGGGCCGGCGGACAAGGACGTCACCAGGCTGGACGACGTCAACGTGCGCAGCTGATCGTCCGATAGGCGGCTATCGCCAGTGAGCACACCACCAAAGGTGTCGGTGCTGATCACCGTCACCGGAGTGGACCAACCGGGCGTCACGTCGGCCCTCTTCGAGGCGCTCTCCCGGCACGGCGTCGAGCTGCTCAACGTCGAACAGGTGGTCATCCGGCACCGTCTGACGCTCGGTGTGCTGGTGTGCTGTCCCGCGGACGTCGCCGACGGTCCCGAGTTGCGCCGTGACGTCGAATCGGCCATCCACCGGGTGGGCCTCGACGTCAGCATCGAGCGCAGCGACGACGTGCCGATCATTCGGGATCCCTCGACCCACACCATCTTCGTGCTGGGCCGGCCCATCACCGCCGGCGCCTTCGGCGCGGTGGCGCGGGCGGTGGCCGGCCTCGGCGTCAACATCGACCTGATCCGCGGCGTCTCCGACTACCCGGTGACCGGCCTGGAGCTGCGGGTCTCGGTGCCGCCGGGATCGGACGCCGCGCTGCGGACCGCCCTGAACCAGGTGTCGGCCGAGGAGCGCGTCGATGTGGCGGTCGAGGACTACACCCTGGAACGGCGGGCCAAACGGCTGATCGTGTTCGACGTGGATTCGACGCTGGTGCAGGGCGAGGTGATCGAGATGCTGGCCGCCCGCGCGGGTGCCGAGGGCAAGGTCGCCGCCATCACCGAGGCCGCCATGCGGGGCGAGCTGGACTTCGCGCAGTCGCTCGAACAACGGGTGGCCACGCTGGCGGGTCTGCCCGCCACCGTGATCGACGAGGTCGCCGGGCAGTTGGAACTCATGCCCGGCGCCCGGACCACGCTGCGCACATTGCGGCGCTTGGGTTTTCACTGCGGTGTGGTGTCCGGCGGCTTCCGGGGCATCATCGAGCCGCTGGCCGAGGAGCTGATGCTGGACTACGTCGCCGCCAACGACCTGGAGATCGTCGACGGCAGACTCACCGGGCGGGTCCTTGGCCCGATCGTCGACCGCGCCGGCAAGGCCACGGCGCTGCGGGACTTCGCCGAACGGGCCGGGGTGCCGATGGCGCAGACCGTCGCCGTCGGCGACGGCGCCAATGACATCGACATGCTGGCCGCGGCCGGGCTCGGGGTGGCGTTCAACGCCAAACCCGCGTTGCGCGAGGTGGCCGACGCCTCGCTGAGTCACCCGTACCTGGACACCGTGCTGTTCCTGCTGGGGGTGACTCGCGGCGAGATCGAGGCCGCCGACGCGGTCGATGGCGAGGTGCGCCGGGTGGAAATCCCGCCCGACGCCTGACCAACCGAGCCCACACCCGGCAGGTATCCGGCCTTCCGGGTACGGCACGATGGTCGGGTGCCCGAAATCGGTACGGAGGCAGCCGACCCCGATCTGCTGATCGACTTTCGCGACGTCTCGCTGCTGCGGGACGGACATGTCCTGGTCGGTCCGTTGGACTGGGCGGTCGAACTCGACGAGCGGTGGGTCATCGTCGGCCCGAACGGGGCCGGCAAGACGTCGCTGCTGCGCATCGCCGCGGCGGCCGAGCACCCTTCGACGGGGGTGGCCTTTGTGCTCGGCGAGCGGCTGGGCCGGGTGGACGTGTCGGAGTTGCGCTCCCGGATCGGGCTCAGCTCGTCGGCCCTGGCGCAGCGGGTGCCCACCGACGAAGTGGTGCGCGACCTGGTCGTCTCGGCCGGCTACGCGGTGCTGGGCCGGTGGCGGGAGAGCTACGAGGAGATCGACTACCGCCGCGCCGTCGACATGCTGGAGAGCCTCGGAGCCGAGCACCTCGCGGACCGTCGCTACGGAACCCTGTCCGAAGGCGAGCGCAAGCGCGTGCTGATCGCCCGCGCGCTGATGACCGATCCGGAGCTGCTGCTGCTCGACGAGCCCGCCGCAGGCCTGGACCTGGGCGGGCGCGAGGAGCTGGTGGCGCGACTGGCCGACCTCGCTGCCGACCCGGACGCCCCCGCGCTGGTGCTGGTCACCCACCACGTCGAGGAGATTCCGCCCGGCTTCAGCCACTGCATGCTGCTGTCGGAGGGGCGGGTGGTCGCCGCGGGGTTGCTGACCGACGTGCTGACCGCCGAGAACCTGTCGGCCGCGTTCGGGCAGGCGATCGCCCTCGACGTCGTCGACGGGCGCTATTTCGCCCGCCGCGTCCGTAACCGAGCAGCCCACCGGAGGCAGCTATGACGTCAGCCACCGAACCGCCCCCGCTGGTCCCGCGCCCGGCGGCGACCGTGATGCTGGTCCGCGACGACCCCGGCGGCATCGCCGTCTTCCTCATGCGCCGGCACGCCAAGATGGAGTTCGCCGCGGGCACCATGGTGTTTCCCGGCGGCGGCGTCGACGACCGCGACCGCAACGCCGACATCGCGTGGGCCGGCCCGCCGCCACAGTGGTGGGCACAACGGTTCGGCATCGAACCCGACCTCGCCGAGGCGCTGGTGTGCGCGGCGGCCCGCGAGACGTTCGAGGAATCGGGGGTGCTGTTCGCGGGGCCGGCCGGCGATCCGGACGGTATTGTCGGCGACGCCTCGGTATACGCCGACGCCCGCCGCGCCCTCGCCGACGGGACGGTGTCGTTCGCCGATTTCCTGCGTCGCGAGAACCTGGAGCTGCGTTCCGACCTGCTCCGGCCCTGGGCCAACTGGGTCACCCCCGAAGCCGAGCGCACCCGCCGCTACGACACCTACTTCTTTGTGGGGGCGCTGCCGGCCGGGCAGCGGGCCGACGGCGAGAACACCGAATCCGACCACGCCGGCTGGACGACGCCCCAGGCCGCCATCGACGACTTCTCCGCCGGCCGCTGTTTCCTGCTGCCGCCGACGTGGACCCAGCTGGATTCGCTGGCCGGGCGGACCGTCGCGGACGTGCTGGCCGTCGAGCGCCAGATCGTGCCCGTGCAGCCGCACCTGGAGATCCAGGGCGACAACTGGGTGTTCGAGTTCTTCGACTCGGACCGCTACCACCAGGCGCGCGAAGCCGGCGGGATGGGGTGGCGGCATTGAGCGAGTTCGTCAGCACGGTGGTCAGCGACGGGTCGCGCGACGCGGGCCTGGCCATGCTGCTGCTGACGCGGCCGCCGACGAACGCGATGACCCGTCAGGTGTACCGGGAGATCGTCGCCGCGGCCGCCGAGCTGGGGCGCCGCGACGACGTGGCCGTAGTCATCCTGTTCGGTGGCCACGAGATCTTCTCGGCCGGCGACGACATGGCCGAGCTGCGGACGCTGACCGCGCCGGAGGCCGAGACGACGGCCCGGGCGCGGCAACAGGCCATCGACGCCGTGGCGGGCATCCCCAAGCCGACCGTGGCCGCGATCACCGGCTATGCGCTGGGCGCCGGGCTGACGCTGGCCCTGGCCGCCGATTGGCGCGTCAGCGGCGACAACGTGAAGTTCGGCGCGACCGAGATTCTGGCGGGTCTGGTCCCCGGCGGCGACGGGATGGCCCGCCTGACCCGCGCGGCCGGGGCGAGCCGGACCAAGGAACTGGTGTTCAGCGGCCGGTTCTTCGACGCCGAGGAGGCGCTGACGCTGGGCCTGATCGACGAGATGGTGGCCCCCGACGACGTGTACGACGCCGCCGCGGGGTGGGCACGCCGCTTCCTGGACGGCCCGCGGCACGCGCTGGCCGCCGCCAAGGCCGGCATCAACGACGTGTTCGAGCTGGGCCCGGCCGAGCGGGCCGAGGCCGAGCGGCGCCGCTACGTCGACGTGTTCGCCGCTGGTCAGACCGGCGACGAGGACTCGCAATCCGGCGCCCGTTAGGCTGCCCTGCATGACGACGAGTTCGACCGACGCCGTTCCCAACCCCCACGCCACTGCCGAGCAGGTGGAAGCGGCCCGGCATGACAGCAAGCTGGCCCAGGTGCTCTACCACGACTGGGAAGCCGAATCCTACGACGAGAAGTGGTCGATCTCTTACGACCAGCGCTGCGTGGACTACGCCCGGGACTGCTTCGACGCCATCGTGCCCGACGAGGTGCTGCGCGAGCTGCCCTACGATCGGGCCCTCGAATTGGGTTGCGGCACAGGGTTCTTCCTGCTCAACCTGATCCAGTCCGGGGTGGCCCGACGCGGGTCGGTCACCGACCTGTCACCGGGGATGGTCAAGGTCGCCACCCGCAACGGGCAGTCGCTGGGGCTGGACATCGATGGCCGGGTCGCCGACGCCGAGGGAATCCCGTACGAGGACAACACCTTCGACCTGGTGGTCGGGCACGCGGTGCTCCACCACATCCCCGACGTCGAGCTGGCGCTGCGAGAGGTCGTCCGGGTGCTGCGCCCCGGCGGCCGGTTCGTGTTCGCCGGCGAGCCGACCACCGTCGGCGACACCTACGCCCGCACGTTGTCCACCTGGACCTGGCGCCTGGCGACCAACGTCACCAAGTTGCCCGGCCTGGACGGCTGGCGGCGGCCGCAGGCCGAACTCGACGAATCCTCGCGCGCCGCCGCGTTGGAGGCCGTCGTCGACCTGCACACCTTCACGCCCGCCGACCTGGAACGGTTGGCCGGCAACGCTGGCGCGACCGAAGTGCAAACGGCCACAGTGGAATTCACCGCCGCGATGCTGGGCTGGCCGCTGCGCACGTTCGAATGCGCCGTGCCGCCCGGCCGCTTGGGTTGGGGCTGGGCGAAGTTCGCGTTCAACAGCTGGAAGACGCTGAGTTGGCTCGACGCCAACATCTTGCGCCACGTGGCGCCGAAGGGCTGGTTCTACAACGTGATGATCACCGGGGTCAAGCCCTCCTGAGCCGTGCTTCTTCTGGCCTCACGTTCGGCGTCGAGGACGTCCGCTATCTGCGGTCGCAAACGGGTGCCGTGGCCCTGGCCGCGGTCGCCGAACTCGAGCTGACCGACGCCAGCAAAGTCGCCGACATCGCCGCGGCGCGGGCCCGGTTCGGCGACCGGGCGGCGGTGTTGGTGGAGACGACACTGCTGCGCCGGCGCGCCGCCGAGAAATTGAGCGGGCTGGGCGCCGGAATCCCGGTGTCGAACTGGCTGTTCACCGACGAGGCACTACAGCAGGCCACCGCGGCCCCGGTGGCTGTGCACCGGGCCAAGCGACTGGCCGAGGCGGGAGTCGTCGTCCACGACGTGACCTGTTCGATCGGCACCGAGTTGGCCGCGCTGCGCGGCGCCGGCGTCCGCGCGGTGGGCAGCGACCTCGATGCGGTGCGGCTGGCCATGGCCCGGCACAACCTGGGGGAGGGGGCCGAGCTCTGCCGTGCCGACGCGCTGGCCCCGGTGACCCGCCACGCCGCGGTGTTCGTGGACCCGGCGAGACGCCTCGGTGGCCGGCGGCGGTTCCGCCTCGAGGACTACCGGCCGGCCCTGGGCGCGCTGATCAACACCTACCGAGACCGCGATCTCGTCGTAAAGTGTTCTCCCGGGATTGATTTCGACGAGTTACACCGACTCGGGTTCGATGGCGAGATCGAGGTGACGTCCTATCGCGGCTCGGTGCGTGAAGCGTGCCTGTGGCCGGCCGGGCTGGCGCGGCGCGGCGTCCGTCGGCGCGCCAGCGTCCTCGACCGCGGCGAGCAGATCACCGACGCCGACCCCGACGACTGCCCGGTGCGGCCGCCCGGGCGATGGATCGTCGACCCCGACGGCGCGGTGGTCCGCGCCGGGCTGGTGCGTCACTACGGCGCGCGGCACGGGCTGTGGCAACTCGACCCCGACATCGCCTACCTGTCGGGGGATGAGCTGCCGCCGGCGGTCCGGGGCTTCGAGGTGCTCGAGCAGCTGGCGTTCGACGAGCGACGGCTCCGCCAGGCGTTGTCTTCGCTGGACTGCGGGGCGCTGGAGGTCCTGGTGCGCGGGGTGCGGGTGGACCCCGACGCGCTGCGGCGCCGAATGCGGCTGCGCGGTGCCCGGCCCTTGTCGGTGGTCATCACCCGGATCGGGTCGCGGTCCCACGGACGGGCGACGGTCTTCGTTTGCCGGCCGTCGCGATAGCTCCCGGTAGGCTGGTGTGATCGCTCTTTCAGGCGCCAGCCCCGCCTATCCCGCAAGGACATTCCAAGAATGCGTTATCTGATAGCGGCCGTGGTGCTCGCATCGGCGGCCCTGTGGGGTTGGCCGGCGGCCGCCGCGCCACCGTCGTGTGCCGCCCTGGGCGGCACCATCGAGGACGGCCAGATGTGTCGCGTCCGCGCCACCGGCCCCACGTACACGATCAACATGGCGTTTCCCGCCGACTACCCCGACGAGCAAGCGCTGATCGACTACATCACGCAGAACCGCGACGGTTTCGTCAACGTCGCACAGAGTTCGGGGTCGCGCGACCAGCCCTACCAACTCGAGGCCACCACCGAGCAGCACGGCTCGGGTCAGCCGCCGCACAACACCCGCAGCGTGGTGCTCAAGTTTTTCCAGGACCTCGGTGGCGCACACCCTTCGATCTGGTACAAGGCGTTCAACTACAACCTCGGGACCAAGCAGCCCATCACCTTCGACAATCTGTTTGCGCCGGGCACCACGCCGTTGGATGCCATCTTCCCGATCGTGCAGCGCGACCTGGCGCGCCAAACCCCGTTGGGGGCGGCCATTCTGCCCTCGACCGGGCACGATCCGACGCACTACCAGAACTTCGCCATCACCGACGATCAGCTGATCTTCTACTTCGCGCCCGGCGAGATGTTGCCGGCGTTTGCCGGGCCGCTCCAGGCCGAGGTGCCCCGCAACGCCATCCCGCCGCTGGCCGTCTGAGTGGCGATCGCAAGCGCGGCGTAGCCGGGCCAAGCGGGTCGCCACGGTCGATCGAGGTCTAGACGGGCCCGGCGAGCGTCTCCATCGCCGCGCCGCCGGCCGCCAGCGCCACCTGCGCGGCGCATCCGAGCAGCGGAACGAAGAAGGCCGTCCGGTGCCGGGCGAGGCGGCGGACGGCGACCACCAGGGCGATGACGAAGACGACGGCGCCGCCGCCGATGCCCAGCACCATGGCGCGATTGATCCATGCCGGGTCGCCGCACTTCTGGGAGCCGCACGGGTCGGTTCCCATGACGAACAGGCTCAGCAGGCCTAACGTGACCGCGACCAGGAACGCCTGGACGGCGAGCAGCACCAAGGTCGCGGTACGGTCCACCGCCTGGTTGCGTCGGCTGTTCCTGCTGTACGCGGCTGTCGCGGCCTGTATCTCGGTGTCATCGGTGGCCATGGGCTCAGGATGGCCCGGTCAGGCCGGTGCGAAACCGTACACCTGGCCGTCGCTGGTCGCGGCCACCACCCGGCGATCGGCGCCGACCGAGACCCCCACGGGATAGCCGGTGGCCGCCGGAAGGGGGTAGCTGCCCAGCGTGTGACCGCTGCCCGGATCGAACACCAGCAGCGACATGCCCGGTGCGCCGTTGGCCGCCGGGGCGCTGATGGACGTGTAACCGACACCCGCACCGGCCAGGCTCGACGACGACAGCGGGATGACGTCGTCGCGGCGCCACGCCTGATCGGCGTGGTCGCCCGCGTCCTTGAAGGCCACCAACCGGGTGTCGGGACCGCCGCCCGATACGACGAGGCCTTCGGGGGTGACCGCGGGCGGCGTCTGAGCCAGGAATCCCAGCGGCGCCGACCACTTCACCTTGCCGTCGGCGGCATGCAGCGCCCACAGCCGCTGGTCGCGGCCGTTGACGTAGACGGTCGACCCGTCGGCGGACAGCACCGGGCTGGCGATGACACCGGCGCCGACGGCGTCGCTGGTCCACTCCCGGGACAACAGCGGCGTCTGCCCGGGGTGATACTTCAGTCCGACCAGTCCCGCGGCCGGCGCGCCGGGCTGCCAGACACCCAGCACCGCCATCTGGTTGGCCGCCGAGAAGGCCGGCGCCGCGGCCACCGGGCAGCCCTGGCGTGCCGGCGCGCAATCGTCCAAACCACGCGTCGCATCGGTGGGGTCGACGCCCTCCACCAGATCCATCGGGCTGCCGACCACCATGCCGCGGTGGGCCTCGAAGACCAGCACCTGGCCCAGGTGGGTCACCACGAGAAGCTGCCCGTGGCCGAGAAACCTTGGCGTGCTGGGCATTCCGATGACCGGCTGCCGCCACCGCGTCCACTGCGTCACCGGGAAGGACAGGAAGGCGCCGGGCTGGCCGACGTAGAGGTTGTCGAACCCGTCGAGCAGGGGGCCCGCGAAGCCGCCGCCCTGGAACAGTCGCACACACCAGCGCTGCCGGCCGTTGTCGTCGTTCTCCCATTCCATGAGCGAACATCCGGCCGGCGTCTGCGCGTTGAGGGCCAGATAACCGCGCGCACTCAGCGCCGGACCGGCCGCCAGGGTTCCTTTGACCGAGCGCGTCCACCGCAACGTCAGCTTGGTGGCCCCACCGGTGCCGGTGTAGCTGCTGTTGGCGGCGTCGGCGTATTGCGCGGGCCAGCCGGCCGCCGGTGACGCCTCCACCCACGAGTCGGTGTTGGCGCACCCGCTGAGCCCGGCCGCGATCCCGGCCGACAGCAACACCGATGACCACCGCCGAAGCCCGCGCGGGAGATGTCGGTCAAGCACCTCGATTCCCAGATCCTTCCCAGGGCGTTCGGCATGAGCGGCCAGTGAGTACAGGTGAGGGTAACCCGTCGCGACTCGGCCCTGGGGGATTGCCCGCGGTTCTCGGTTCACCAACCCGCGCGCTAGGCTCTCCGGCCATGACGAGCATGTGGGGCGCCCCGGTCCACCGCCGCTGGCGTGGATCGAACCTGCGGGACCCTCGCCAAGCCAAGTTCCTCACGCTGGCCTCGCTGAAGTGGGTGCTGCGCAACCGCGCCTACACGCCCTGGTACCTGGTGCGGTATTGGCGGCTACTGAAGTTCAAGCTCGCCAACCCGCACATCATCACCAGGGGGATGGTGTTCTTGGGCAAGGACGTCGAGATCCACGCGACGCCCGAGCTGGCGCAGCTGGAGATCGGCCGGTGGGTGCACATCGGCGACAAGAACACCATCCGTGCCCACGAAGGCTCGCTGCGGTTCGGTGACAAGGTCGTGCTGGGCCGCGACAACGTCATCAACGCCTACCTCGACATCGAGCTGGGCGATTCGGTCTTGATGGCCGACTGGTGTTACGTCTGCGACTTCGACCACCGCATGGACAACATCAACCTGCCGATCAAGGACCAGGGCATCGTCAAGTCGCCGGTGCGTATCGGGCCCGACACCTGGGTGGGGGTGAAGGTGACGGTGTTGCGCGGCACGGCCATCGGGCGCGGCTGCGTGCTGGGTTCGCACGCGGTGGTCCGCGGCGTGATCCCCGACTACTCGATCGCGGTCGGTGCGCCGGCCAAGGTGATCAAGAACCGCCAGCTCGCCTGGGAGAGCACTGCCGCCCAGCGGGAGGAACTGGCCGCCGCCCTGGCCGACATCGAACGCAAGAAGGCCGCCCGCTAGGTCGCCGACCCGCTAGTTCGCCGCTAGCTCGCCGGCTCGGGGTGGTCGTCGACCTTGAAATCGAAGTTGACGTCGCCGGCGTCGACGTTGGTGACCGTCACCGCGATGCCGTACTTGTCGGTGCCGTCTACGAGTTGGCACCGTAGCGTCGCGCCCTGGACGCCCTTCAAGTTGTCGGGGCAGGTCACCGAATCGGGTTTTCTGCCCACCTGCTGGGCCAGCTTGTTGCTGATGATGCTGGCGACCTGGTTCTTGTCGACCGTCTCCACCATGTCGAACTTGACGTCATTGCCGTTCACGCTCGTCACCGTCACGTTGACATTGAAGGTCTGGTTCTTGACCTTCATCTCGCAGTTGAGCTGCGCCCCCACCTTCGCGGGCAGGTCGTTCGGACAGTTCACCGAGTCGGGCTTGTTGCCGGCGGCGTCGGTCATCTTCGACGTGATCTGGCCGGCGACATCGCTCTTGCTGACGGTGTGCGACGAGCCGACGGAGCACGAGCAGGCGGTGACGCCGGCCAGCAACCCGGCGGCTGCACCGGAGGCCAGCAACGTCCGAACGATGAAGTGTGTCATGAGTGCCTCCCAGGGCGCGACGACTGTGAGTCGGCTGATGATTGCATGGCAATCGGCTTCGAGAGGGGCGATTGAGCAAACATTCACGCGGGCGACAATTCGTTGCTGAGCGCGGCGCTACCGGCCCGCGCGTCAGATGTTCTGGTAGCGGCGCAGCGCTTCGGCGCGCTCGGCGCCGTGATCGACGATCGGGGCGGGGTAGCCGGCCGGCCGTTCCCCCTTACGCAGGTGGGCGTCGTCGACCGAGCGCAACTCGGGCACCCACCGCCGGATGTAGTCGCCGGACGGGTCGAACTTCTCGCCCTGGGTGGTCGGGTTGAACACCCGAAAATACGGTGCGGCATCGGTACCGCAGCCCGCGCACCATTGCCACCCGTGCTGGTTGTTTGCCATGTCGCCGTCGACCAGCTGAGCCAGGAACCACTCGGCGCCCCACTGCCAGGGCAGGTGCAGGTCTTTGACCAAGAACGAGGCGACGATCATCCGCACCCGGTTGTGCATGAAGCCGGTCTCGCGTAATTGACGCATACCGGCGTCCACCATCGGGTAGCCGGTCTCGCCGGCTTTCCACGACTCGAAGCGGCGTTTCGCCTCGGCGCCGGTGTCGGTGCGGATGCCGTCGAACTGGCGGTTCCAGTTGCGCCAGGCGCTGGCCGGCCGGTGATGCAGCACGTCGGCGTAGAAGTCGCGAAAAGCCAACTCGCGCAGGAATGCCTGCGGGCCGGGGTGGCCCAGGTCGAGGTCGGCGACCATGCTGCGGGGATGGATGGTGCCGAACTTCAGATGCGCCGACATCCGGCTGGTGCCGTGCAGATCGGGCCGGTTACGTTCCACGTCGTAGCGGTGTAACCCATTGTCAACGAACGACTTCCACTGCTTGCGGGCCGCCGCCTCGCCGGCCGCGAGGTCGAGCGCGGCGCCGGGATCGGGGATCTCGGCCGGCTCGATCCGCAGCTGTGCCGGATCGAGCCAGCCGGCGGACCCGGCGCTCGATTTCGCCGGCGCCCGCCAGCCGGACTCACGCCACTGACGCAGAAACGGTGTGAACACCTGGTACGGGTAGCCGTCCTTCTTGGTGACCCGGCCCGGCGACACCAGGTACGGCGACCCCGTCGCCACCAGGGGGACGGAACCCAGTGCGGCGCGGACCCGTTCGTCGCGGCGCCTGCCGTACGGCGCGAAGTCTTCGGAGATGTGCACCGCCGACGCGCCGATGTCCGCGGCGATGCGTGGGATCACTTTGTCGGGTTGGCCGCGGGTCACCAGCAGCCGGCCCTCCAGGTCGGCACGCAGCCGTCGCAGCGAGTCACCCAGGAACTGGAGTCGTCGGGGGCCGGTGGAGGCCTCGAGCTGTGGGTCGAGCACGAAGCAGGCCAGCACCTCCCCGTCGTCGGCGGCGGCATTCAGCGCCGGATGGTCGCGCAACCGCAAGTCGCGACGAAACCATAAGAGCGTCGGCATGATCCGATGGTCTCCTCAGCGGTTGAGCCGCCACACATGGGTGGCCAGGGTGGTGGCGAAGGAACACCACAGCGGATACGCCGACAGGGCCAGTCCGGCCCGCGGGTCGGCTTCCGCGGCGCGACGCGCGAGGTCCGCGCTGCTCACCGTCAGCACGGCGGCACCGGCCGCCGAGACGCCGAGTTTGTGGAACCGGAAGAACAGCCAGCTCCACGCGGCGTTGAGAACCAGGTTCACCCCGAGCGCGGCGGCGTACCGGCGTGCCTTGTCGTGCTGTCCCGCCTCCCGGAAGCGGTCGATGGCCACCGCCGACGTGACTGCGATATCGCCGTAGAGCGAGGTCCACGCCACCGGGAACGCGGCGCTGGGGGGCTGGTACGGCGGCTTGCGCAGCCGCGCATACCAGGCGGGAGCGGCCTTGGCGTTGGCGACGCTCCCGGTCACGGCGGCGACGGCGACGGCGAGACTTGTTGCGGCAAGGGTTGATTTGTTCAAGGGATGCTCCGTTCTGGTCGGCTTTCTGCTTGTGCTGCAGCGGTATTGGCGGGGTTCGGTGTCGACGGCCACCAGATGCGGTCGCCGATGAGGGCGAACAGCGCGGGGATGACCAGTGTGCGGACCACGAACGTGTCCAGCAGGATGCCCAGGCCGACGATGATCCCCAGCTGGGTCAGCACGATCAACGGCAACACACCGAGCACGCAGAACACGGCGGCCAAAACGATTCCCGCGCTGGTGATGACGCCCCCGGTGGCCGACACCGCGGCGACCATGCCGGCGCGCGCGCCGCGCCGCGCGGACTCTTCGCGGGCGCGCGTGACCAGAAAGATGGTGTATTCCACGCCGAGCGCCGCCAAGAACAAGAAGGCGAACAGCGGGGTGCTGTTGTCCAGCGCCGGGAAGCCGAAGACGTGGCTGCTGGCCCAGCCGCCCATGCCGAGCGCGGCCAGCGCCCCCAGAATCGTCGTCGCCAGGAGTGTGGGAGGTGCGAGCGCGGACCGCAGCAGGACATAGAGGACGAGCAGGATGACCGCGAGAATCGCCGGAATCAGCACACGGCGGTCATGGGTGGCCGCGTCGCGCACGTCGAGCGCCTGCGCATCGGCGCCACCCACCAGCGCTGCGGGGCTGGCGGACTTCGTCCTATCACGCAGTGCGGCAATGGTATTGAATGCCCGGTCGGAGGACGGCGGCGCATCGATCACCACCGACCACCTCGTCAACCCGGTCGGCGAGCTGCCGGAATCGGTCGCCGATACCACCCCCGGCGTGGACCTGATGGCCTGCGGCACCCGCGAAAGGGTGGGGGCGACGACCAGCGTGGGGTTGGCCAGGCCGGCCGGGAAATGCGCGGCCACGATGTCGTAGCCGGACACCGAATCCGCGTGGACGCGGAACTGCTCGGTTTGCGACAGACCGATGCGCGTGCCGAGCAGCCCGGTGGCCAGTGCCGCCAGTCCGGCGATCGTGACCGTCGCGACCAGCGCCGGGCGCCGGTTCACCCAGACCCCGACGCGGTGCCAGGCGCCGGAATCGGTGCTCGCGGTGTCGTCGGGGTGGGGGATGAAGGGCCAGAACAATCGCCGGCCGCACAAAGCGAGCAGCGGTGGCAATATCACCAGGGCCGACACCGCGGCGACCACCAGTCCGCACGCCGCCAGCGCACCCAGGCTGCGGGTGCTGGGAGTCGAGGCGAACAGCAGGGTGAGCAACGCCAGCACCACGGTGGCGTTGCTGGCGACGATCGCCGGCCCGGCCATCCGCACCGCGCGGCGCAACGCGTCTCGATGCCCGCTGTGGCGCCGAAGCTCCTGCCGATAGCGGGAGATCAGCAGTAGCGCGTAGTTGGTGCCCGCGCCGAAGACCAGCACACTGGTGATTCCCGACGTGGCACCGTCGAAGCTGAGCCCGGTCAGCGACGCCACGGCGGTACCCACCGCCGCGGCGACCCGGTCGGCGAACCCGACCACCAGCAGCGGCACCAGCCAGAGCACCGGAGAGCGGTACGTCGCGATCAGCAGCAGCGCCACCACCGACGCGGTCACCGCGAGCAGGGTGACGTTGGCGTTGGTGAAGGCGCCTGCGATGTCCGCGCCGAACGCCGGGCCGCCGGTGACGTGGGCCTGCAGGTCCGCCGGTAGCCCGGTCGAGGCGGCCTTGCGCAGATTGGCGACCACGTCGGTGAGGGTGAGTCCCGACAGGTCGGCGCTGACGGGCACCACCCCGATCGCGGCCTTGCCGTCGGCCGACACCCGCGCCGGCGCGGCTCCGGCGGGGCCGCCCGGCGGTGCGGCGGCCTGCATGCGGCCGCGCGCCGCGTGGGCGGCGGCGACGCCGCCCGGGCCGAGCGGGGTGCCGTCTGCGCGGCTGACGACCATGATCAGGGGAACGCTGTCCCCGCCGGGGAATTGGCGGGCCATCGCGTCCACCCTCGCCGAATCCGAGCCGGTGGGCACCGACAGCGGCGCCTGTCCCGCCGCCGCGTTGGCGCCGATCACCGCCACGAAGCCGGCGCCCAACAGCAGGGCGCACAGGGCGAACAGCCACGACCGTCGTCCCGTCACGGCCGCGGCCACGCGATCCCACACCACGATAGAAGTCTTTCAGTATGTTAAACATTAATCAACTGAAATTACGCATCGTCACGCATAGGGCGCCGACGGTACGCAACTAGGAGCACTATGGACATTATGGAGCTGAGGGGCCGGGGGTTCGGCGCGCCGGGGTGCCAGCCGTGACGACTGACCGCGGGCCCATGTCCACCCGCAAGCGGCGGCACATCGACGTGTGCCTCGGCGAACAGGTCAACTATGAGCAACTCAGCACCGGGCTGGACCGCTACCAATTGCCCTACAACGCCCTGACCCAGACCAGCCTCAGCGACATCGACCTGTCCGCGAAGTTCTTCGGCGCCAACCTACGGGCGCCGATTCTGATCGGTGCGATGACCGGAGGTGCCGAGTTGTCGGGCACCATCAACCGGAATCTGGCCGCGGCCGCTCAACAACTCGGCATCGGCATGATGCTCGGCTCGCAGCGGATCATGCTCGACAGCGCGTTGGGGGAGCGCGCCGCGGCCAGCTTCACCGTTCGGGACGTGGCCCCGGATGTGTTGCTGTTCGGCAACATCGGCCTGGCCCAGCTGACCAAGGCCGCCGTGCCCGACCTGGCGAAGGCTCTCGACCGGGTGGGCGCCGATGCGCTTGCCGTGCACACCAATCCGTTACAGGAGGCGATGCAGCGCAACGGTGACACCGACTTCTCCGGCTCGTTGGGCAGGCTGCGAGATGTGGCCGACGCGATGGATTGCCCGGTGTTGCTCAAGGAGGTCGGCCACGGGATCGGCGGCGCGGCCGCCGCGGAACTGGTTGGGGCCGAAGGCGATTTGCCGGTGTCGGGAATAGACGTCGCGGGCGCCGGCGGCACCTCGTGGTCACGGGTCGAGCAGTTCGTGCGCTACGGCGAGCTGCGCTACCCGCACCTGGCTGATTGGGGCATCCCGACCGCGAAGGCGATCGTGGAGGTGCGCGAGGTGCTGCCGGACATTCCGTTGGTCGCCTCCGGTGGCATTCGCACCGGCATGGACGCCGCCAAGGCCATCGCGTTGGGGGCCGACGTCGTGGCAGTGGCTCGTCCCCTGCTGCCCGCCGCCATCGAATCCGCTGCGGCCGTGGTCGATTGGCTGCAGCCATTCATCGACGAGCTCCGGGTCTGCCTGCACGGATGCGGTACCGCAAGCCTTTCCGGATTGCGCGCCGTCGACCTCACGCCCCTCTCGTAGCTGCGTGCGTCATGGCGGTGATACTGGCCTACGGGTCGCCGGCCCTGGGCCACCTGTTGCCGGTCGGGGCGCTGCTGGCCGAGCTCGCCGGCCGCGGCCACGAGGTTCACGCGCGCACGATGGCGGGCGGGGTCGCGACGATGCGCGCGGCCGGCGTGCACGCCGAGCCGGTCGATCCCGCCATCGAGGCGATCGCCGGCGAGGATTGGCGCGCGCGAAGCGCGTTGGGAGTCTTGAAGTCGACGATCGACGTGCTCTGCCGGCGGGCGGTGCTCGAAGTCCACGATCTGCGCCGCGCGGTGGACGCGGTCCGGCCGGACGCGGTCATCGTGGACGCGAACTGCTGGGGCGCGATGTCGACGGCGGAGGCGGGCCCCGCTCCTTGGCTGGTGTTCTCGCCGTTCACCCCGTACCTGCGGTCCCGCGGGGTGCCGCCCTTCGGCCCGGGTCTGCGCCCGCTGCCGGGCATCATCGGCGACATCCGGGACGCCCAGGTGCGACCGATCGTCCGCCATCTCTTCGACCGGCCAATGCTGCCGCGGCTCAACGCTATTCGCGCCGAGCTGGGGGTGTCGCCGGTCGGTTCGGTGGACGACTTCATGCGGCGCGCGCCGCTGCTGCTGGCCGTCGGCGGGGAACCCTTCGAGTACCCGCACCCCGGCTGGGCGGGTTTGGTTCACCACATCGGCGCGTGCGTGTTCGAACCCGCGCAGGCGGCCGCGCCGGACTGGATCGATGACATCGAGCGGCCGGTGGTGCTGGTCAACACGTCCTCGATCAAGCAGCCCGACGCCGCTCTGGGGCGGACCGCGCTGCGGGCACTGGCCGACGAGCCCGTCCACGTCGTGGCGACGTTTCCGGCCGGCATACCGGCGGATCTGCCGCGACCACCCAACGCGACCATCTGCCGCTTCGTCCCCCACGCGGCCGTACTCGACCGGGCCAGCTGCGCCATCACGCACGGCGGAATGGGAACGACGCTGAAGGCCCTCGACCGCGGTGTACCCGTCTGCGTCGTGCCGTTCGCGCGCGACCAGGCCGAAGTGGCACGGCGGGTGGAGGTCGCTGGCTGTGGCACCCGCCTGGCCGCCAAGAACCTCACCCCGGCACGGCTGAGGGCGAAGGTGCGCGCGGCGATGACGATGGCGGACGGCGCGCGTCGGGTGGCTGCCGGCTTCGCCGCGACCGGAGGTGTGCAGCGCGGGGCGGACCTGGTCGAGCAGCGGGTGCTCGGCTCCGCCGCCCGGCGGCCGGTGCGCTAGGCCGGGTGATCGGCCGCCTTGCCCACCGCGCGGGCCCGGCCCTTCGCCGGCGCGCGTTTCGCGTTGGTCGCCGGCGGCTTGGCGGTCGCTCCGTCGAGTCGCGATTCAAAGGTCGACATCGCCTCCATCATCGCCAGGAAAACCCGGTGTGCGGCGGCCAGATCCCGGTCGGGCACGTCGGCCAGGGCAGCACGCAGTTCCGCACCGAGGGGAGTGAAGAACGAACGGGCCAACGCCATGCCCGATTCTTCGTAGCGGAGCAGCGTCTTGCGCCGGTCGTCGGGGTCGGGCTCGCGGCGCAGGTGGCCGGAGTCGATCATCCGGTCCACCAGGTAGGTGATCGCGGCGGGTGACACGTCCAGGCGCTGCCGCAACTGCGCGGGTGTCAACGGCGTTCCGGCCGTTTCGGCAACCATGATGTGCAGCAAGGCGTGCAGGTCCGTGCCGCCGACCTCGTTTTGACGCGCGAAGTGCCGGCCGATGCGGTCCGATTGCGCTGTGAGCGCGCGCATGTCGGCCGACATCAACTTCTCGAGTTCGGCTCGGTCCAGTCGCCGGTCAGCGGCGCCGCGCTTGGTCACTTACCTGAGTCCTTCTGCATGATTCGCCGACCAGCGTATCGGCGACCGCCGCGCGCCGGCCACGAACCCCGACAAGTGTCGCGCATTCGTATGCGATTGCCTCGCCGAGCGGTCCCGGCAATGTGCCGTGGGCGTTGCGCCAGGTGGCAACCGGCGTGACCGATCGAGTCAGCGCCGCCCTCGGCCGCGCCAGGCGACGTCGTCCAGCAGTGGGGGGACGAGCCGCGTGCCCAGGTATCCCGTGGCGCCGAACACGACACAATGCATCAATTCACTTCCTCCGCCGACTGTTCGTCGGGGGTGGCGGCATGGGCCGGATGCGCGGGTGTGCGCCGGCGTTCTTTCAGCTGCGCTTCGTAGACGTGACGGCGGCCGTCGGTGAGCCGGGTCCGCACCAGGCGCTCGATTTCCCGGAAGCATCGGTAGTACCCGTCGTCGTATTCGTCGACGACCTGGAAGGTCCACCGTCCCGGTAACACGTTGCGCCCGACCAGTTCGTCGCTGATGTGTTGGGCCAGTTCATCGTGTCCGAGCTCGCGCAGCTGGGTGACGGCGGTGTCGAGTTGCAGGTCGGCGTGCCCGGTCAGCTGGTGAAACGAGTACAGGTGTCCCCGGGCGCGCTCGACGGTCTCCAAGGCCTCGGTGACTCTGCCGACCGCCTCCGCGACGGCGTCGCTCGTGCCGTCTTGACTCATGGTTTCCTCCCCGACTGGTCGCGATGGCATTCCCGGTGGAATACAGGCCGAATCCCCGGACGCGTATCCGCACAAGTTAATTAACTTAACAGTTAAGTTGCTGCCTAGATGCTGGCACGGCCAATGCTGCTCACCCGTGAACTCTTGCGAATCAAGGGCTTTGCGCGTGCCGGGGCCCGCACATCAAAGCGGCCGGAGATCCTTCTTGGCTGCCCGACGTAGCTGGATCATCCGTGCGGCGCCGACCAGCACGGTCGTGGTCGCTCCGGCCACCGCGGCCAACAGGTAGCCCACGCCCACGGGCAGGTTCCAGTGGAAGCCCAAAAAGTGCGCGGTGATCGATTCGGTGTTTTGCGCGACGAAGATGAGCAGAACGATGAGGATCATTAGGCCGACGACTAGCGCCCACCACGCGGCCGCCAGTCGGGTGAACGATCGCGAGGACGGCTCGGGGGGAACGTGCGACTCAGTGCTCATGCTGGTGACTAGCCCCTCGCGCGGTGAGCCAAACGCGCTCAGCCCCGAAATGTTTTCGTGCCCTGCGGTTCAAACCACCGGGTCCGGGGTACTTGCCCTGCGATGACTGTGAAAGAGGTGCCGCAGCGTGTCTGGCGTGGCCGGCGCAACGTACTGCGGCTGCAGCGGGACCTGTGGCTTGCGCAGTTGGCCCTCTGGCCGACGTTGATCCTGGCGGTCGTTCTGCTTTCGGCGGCCGCTTGGGCCTTGTGGCAACGGAACTCTCGTCGCCGTCAAGCCGAAGCGGTGCCGCCCGGCACGGATTCGTCGGCGGCCGGCGAGCCCGGGTCGCGGCTGGGCCTGAGCGGCTGACGCCGAGCGAATAGGCCCCAGGAGATGGCGGCCGACACGAAAGCGAAGAGCTGTGCGACGCCGACGCGGCCCGACGGAACGAGAAGCCCCGCGACATAACGGTCGACGAATCCGGTGGTCGGTAGAGGATTCATGGCCGCGCGGCGGCGGGCCCACGATTCCAGTGCCGTCAACGGGCAGGGCAGCTCGAGCGTGATGACCGCCGCACCCCAGGCGACGGCGGCCCGGTGCAGCGCGATGGTACGTGGCCAGCGCAGCGCGATAAAGCCGCCAACCGGCACGTACGCCAGGTAGGCGAGGTGCACGCCAACCGTCAGGACGACGGCGGCGACATATCCCTTGCGCACGGCCGAGCCGTCACGCGAGGCCGGCACGCACGTGGTAACGGCGCTCGGCGTAGGCAAGATCGTCGCGCCATAGCCGGTTGGCCGCCAACCGCATGAGCGGGGTGATCAGTGGCGCGGCCCGGGACGCCCGCCTGAATCCCGGGCGGTCCGAATGCGCGATGGTGGCTTCCAGCACCGCGGTGCGCGGAAGCCCGTCGGGGCCCAAACCGATTGGCGTGGCATGGGTCTCGACGATACTACCGGTACCCTCGCCGTCCACGATGCGCATGACGATGGTCCGCGCCTCGGGGCAGCTGAATTCCGCGACGACGGGAACACCCAGGCGGCCCATCCGGAAGGTCACCGCTACCAAGAAGCGGTCGGCGTGTTCGGTTGGCGTGGTGAGCACTTCGAGCCGGGTGAACGAGTAGGGGTGGAACCACGCGCCGTGCCAGGGATCGAGCCGGTTGGCGATGATGTCGGCAGGCTCGCACACGCCCGCCATCCGGGCCACGGCGCCCACGGTGTCGCCGGCCGGCCGGGCCGGAATCACCGGCTCGTCCAAGGGCTGTTCCCCGCCCGCCTGGTCGAGCCGCACCCACACCAGGGTGCCGTCGTCGTGGCCGGGCAACGGGCTCCAGCCGAATTCGCGGGTATGGCCGTCCAGCGCCAGGCCGTGCCATCGGCAGATCAGCGTGCCGCCGTGCACGGCCCCGGTGGCCAGGTCGGCACCCAGGTGCGGGCAACTTCGGGGCCCCACGCAGAGCCGGCGGTGTTCGTCGCGCCAGGCGACGACCTCGACCCCGGCCACCCGCGTCCCGAACGGTCGCCCGGGACGCACGTCAGCGCTGCCGGCGAAGGCGAACCAGTTTCCGGTGGGTTTTTGCCGGGCCCGCTCCAGCGCGGCGTCGATGATGGCGGGTTGCGCCTCCCGGTAGGTCGGTCGCTGGTCGGCCCACGACGCGCGTGGGATCAGCTCTAGGGGCCAGTCTTTGGGCGGGGTGGCCGGCCACAGGTGTTGCAGCCGGTGGGGAATCTTCATCGTGGGGCACGTCCTTCGCGGGTGGCGAGCCATCGCAACAGGGGTGACCGGCCTCGGGTGGGTACGGTGACCAACGGGTGCCCGGCCAGTCCCCATCCTCCCAGCAAATGGTTCGCGGCGCACCAACCCGTGGTGGCGGCGCGCTCCATGAGTGCGACGGGCAGGTCGATGCGGACGGCGTCGCCGGCAAGCAGCAGCCCCGGCTGCGGCGTGACGACCGAAGGACGGTCCGCATAGGACCCGGGGGAAAACAGCGGGCAGTCGCTGCGGTGCAACAGTCGCTCGTAAACAACTTGCGCCGCAGCGGTTTCCGGATACACCTTGTGTAGTTGACGCAGCGCGGCCGCGCGCGACGGTGCGGCATCGAGGGCGTAGGAGTGCAACTCGACGACCGACCCGTGGTGCGCGCGGGACCAATGGGCGGCCTCGCGTTCATAGCGCTCCAGCACGCTGATGTTGTCCAGTGGCTCGTGGCCGGCCGTGCCCAAGAACGCCGCCCGCCCGGCGGCGACGGGCCGGTCGAGCCACAACCGATGAACGGCGAACGGCGGCGCGGTGCGCATCCGCGCGATCCGTGCGCGCCACTCGTCGGTGGCCAGGCCGGTCGACGCCCCGACGACGCGCTGCAGACCGGCCACGTCGGTCGCCAGCACCACGGCGTCGGCGTCCAGCTGTTCGCCCGAATCGGTCTGGACCCGGAACGGCTTCGTCGCGCCCGTGTCGACGCGCGTGGCGCCGGTGCCGAGCCGAAAGTGCACGTTCCGCGCCTCCAGGTAGGAGCGCAGCGGCTGCCAAAGGGCGCTGTCGTAGTTCGATGTGGGGACGTCGAAGATGAGGCCTTCGGACGACCCGAGGAAGTAGATGTGGAACATGGCGGCCAGCTCGGCCGCGGAAAGCTTGGCGGGGTCGGCGAAGAAACTGCGAGAGAACACCTCGAACGCGAGATGCCGTGCCGCCTCCGGGAACCGGATGTTCTTCAGGAAGGTCGCGGCGTCGAAGTGGTCGAGGCGCTCGTAGATGTCGGGCACCGACACCGCGGCCAGCGGGGCGGCCGCGCGGGCGTCGATCTCGAGGAAGTCGCGAAGCCGGAACGTCGGGCTGCGCGCGGCGAAGGCCACCGCGTTCCACGGCGGGGTGCGAGGCAGCCCCCTGAAGGTGTCGCGCCGGCCCGCCCCGTCGATGAGCGGATAGTCGTCGACGGCGGTGAGCATCCGCAGCTGTGGATCGATGCGTCCGAGCAGGGCCCGCAGGTTGTAGTACTGCCGGAAGAACGCGTGGAAGCCGCGATTCATCGCGAGTTCGACCCCGTCGTGGTGCTCGGTCCAGCCGCCCACCCGGCCACCGAGGTAGTGCTCGCGCTCGACCACATCGACGGCGACGCCGCGTTCGGCCAGCCCGGTGGCGGCCGTCAGCCCCGCGATGCCGCCGCCCACGACGACCACCCGGGGTCGTGATGGCAACGCGCTCGCATCCGGCAATCCGGTTGTGCCGGGCCGTGTTTCGCGTCGGCGGTCGGCGGGACGGGCGGTAGGGCGGGATGTCATGACGGCGCGTCCGCCAGGAACGTGTGCACGATGTTGGCCTCCCAGCCGGGCATCGTTTCGCTGTGCACCGCGGTGAAACCCGCATCGGCGAGGCGGGCCCGGAAGCGCGCCGCGCCGTCGAACTCCAGCACGCTGCGCCACAGGTAGCGGTACAGCGCCGTGTCGCGGGTGCGCCACCACCCGGCCGGAATGATGATTCCCCAACACACGGCGTGCCAGATCCAGGTGGCGGCGGGGGAGTCGCGCACCGAGTATTCGTGCACGGCCAGGGTGGCGCCGGGCCGCAGCAGCATCCGAAGCTTGCGCAGTTGGTCGTCGGGGTTCGCCAGGTTGCGGATCAGGTAGGCGGCCAGGATGCCGTCGAACGGTCCGGCGATGCCGTGCTCGGCCAGCTTCTCGACCGGGGTGTGCACGAAACGCACCGAGGGGGGCCAATTCTTGGCGGCGGCCTCGTCGAGCATGCCCCGCGACGCGTCGACGGCGACGATGTCGGCCTCGGGGGCCACGGCCAGCAGCGCGGCCGTCGAGGCGCCGGTGCCGCATCCGGCGTCGAGCAGCCGTAAGCCCTTGCCGCGGTGACGGATTCGCATGCGGCGGGCGGAGAGCAGCAGTTGCTCGTGGTAGCCGGGGCTGGCGCCCACCAGCCGGTCGTATGCCGTCGCTCCCGCGTCGAACGCGGCGGACAACTGGCCGGGGGTGGGACCGGCCTCACCGACGCGCACGTTGGCGTTCCCATCCCAGCAGTACCGCGGTGGCCAGCGCGAAGCCGAACAAGAAGTCCTCGACCGGGATGTCGAACGGGAAGCGCAGGCCGGTGATCTGGCGAGGGTCATAGCTGACGATGGGGGAGCTGAGCTTGGTCAGCCAGCCATCGACCGGGACCTGGAAGCCGAGAATGATCAGCATCGACAGCCAGTAGGCCGGCCGCCGGAAGAGCCCGGTACGCAGCACCGCCAATTCCAGTGCGCAGACGACCAATACGGCCGCCACGGCCGGAACCGTGTAACCCAGGCCGGTCATCGGCGGTTGACCCTGTCCAGGATGGTGCTGACGGCGTTGTAGGTCAGCAGCGCGCATATCGGGATGACCACGAAGAACAGCACTTCTTCGATCGGCACCCGGAACGGGATACTCAGGCCGGTGATGTAGGCGCTGTTGTAGGTCCAGACGCGGGCGGCGATGGCGATCTCATCCCAGAGCAGGAACACCACGGCCACGGGGAAGACCGCCTTGGCGAGCCGGCGCCATTGCCGATAGACGCCGGGACCGAACATCTCCAGGGGGGCGGTGATCGCCAGGCATGCCGCCAGGACCAACAGATATTGCCAGCGATCGGTCATGCGGCCCCCGAAGGATCCGAAACACCGGGCGTACTGTTGCGCGCCCGCCACGACCGTATCAGCCCGATGCCGGCGACCCGCAGGCGTCGAACCTTGCCG
The DNA here is from genome assembly GCF_010731595.1 of Mycobacterium seoulense. Classification (NCBI taxonomy): domain Bacteria; kingdom Bacillati; phylum Actinomycetota; class Actinomycetes; order Mycobacteriales; family Mycobacteriaceae; genus Mycobacterium; species Mycobacterium seoulense. Next base: position 349,258 of record NZ_AP022582.1, read on the forward strand.
ACGGTGGCCCGGTGGTTGAAGACCGCGAAGTCGCTGTCCTCGATGCGGTCCAGGATTTCCGAATACAACGCCGCCGCCGTCGCCACGCACGGTTGTGAGCGGGGACTGAGCATCGCGATGCCGGCGTCGGCGAACCGGTAAGTCTCCCGGGTGATCTCGTGCTGGGCGGCCAGCGCCGTTCGGACCCGCGGGTCGGTGCGGCGGTTCCGGTGACACCAGGTCAACAGCTCGCGATCCACTCCGTGGGCGGCGAGCTCGTCGGCCGGCAGGTAGACCCGCCCGCGCAGCAGGTCTTCGTCGACATCGCGCAGGAAGTTGGTGAGCTGAAACGCCCTGCCCAGCGCCGCGGCGTAGGGGGCGGCCTCCTCGACCGGAACCGCGGTTCCCAGCACCGGAAGAACCTGCAGCCCAATGGCTTCGGCCGATCCGCGCATGTAGAGGTTGAGTGCCTTGCGGTCGGGATAGTCGGTGACCGTGAGATCCATCCGCATCGACGCCAAGAAGTCGTCGAACAGCTCGGTGCCGATCCGGTACCGGCGCGCGGTGTGGGTGACCGCTGCGAGCACGGGATCGTCGAGATGATCTCCACCGGCGAAGAACTTGTCGGCGAGCTGCTGGAGCCGTTCGGCGCGAATATCGGTGCGCAGCTGCGGATCCAGATCATCGAGGATGTCGTCGGCGTAGCGCGCGAAACCGTAAAGCGCGTGCACCGCCGGCCGTTGGTCGGGTGCCAGTAGCCGCGTGGCCAAGAAAAAGGTGCGGCCGTGCGCGGCGTTGAGCTCGCGGCAGCGGCGGTATCCCTCGCGAAGCCGCGGATCGTCGATTCCGGCCGCGTCCAACTCGCTGCGGATCATGTCAGCCCGGCTCCCATGTCGTGATGTGTCGGCATCCGGTTGGCTCTTCCGGCGCCGGTGCCGGTGATGCGGTCGGCGGCGAGCCGGCCCGAGATCAGCGTGGTGGGGACCCCGACGCCGGGCACGGTCGACGACCCGGCGAGCACCGCGTTGTCGATGCCGCGCACCATGTTCGCCGGCCGGAACGGACCCGTCTGCGCAAAGGTGTGGGCCAGCGCGAAGGGGCTGCCCGCGGCCATGCCCTGACGCGCCCAGTCGGCCGGCGTGACGACATCCAAAACCGTTGCGTTGTCTGGCAACCCGGGCAACAGCCGGTTCGCCACGTCGTCGATGAGGTTGTCGACGTACCGGGGGCCGACAATGTCCCAGTCGATGTTCCCGCGATCCAGATTCGGCGCCGGGGCAAGCACGTACAGCAGGTCCCGCCCGTCCGGGGCGAGCGCCGGGTCGCTCGCCGTGGGGCGGGTGACCAGCAGCGACGGGTCCTGCATCAACCGTCCGTCGCGGATAATGTCGGTGAAGGTTCGATCCCAGGAATTACCGAACAGAATGGTGTGGTGCGCCGTGTCGGACGCGACGCCGCGACAGCCGAGATGAGCCACCACCGCCGACGGTGCCGGGCGCAGCCGCAGGGGCCGACGCGGCGTGCGGCCCAATAATGCGTAGGTCTGCGGCAATTCGGTGGTCAGCACCACCGCGTCGCAGGCGATGGGGTCCAGGCGATCCGTCCGCACGGCGCTGATCCGCCCGCCGGAGCGGTCGAGCCCGGTCACCGTGGCGCTGTAACGGAATTGGACCCCCGCCTCGGCGGCCGCCGAGGCGAGCGCATCGGGAAGCGCGCGAACGCCGCCTCGCGGAAAGAACACTCCCGCGATGGTGTCCATGTAGGCGATGACCGCGTACACGGCCAGGGCGTTGCGCGGCGCCACGCCGGCGTAGAGCGATTGAAACGTGAAGACGCGCTGCAAGCGAGGGTCGCTGATGTGGCGCTTGACCATGTGATCCCATTTGCGGAACCCGCCGATCGCGGCCAGTCGCGCCAGTTGCGGCGTGAGCAGCGACAGCGGGGAATCGAAATTGGCGGCGATGAACCCGTCGAATTCGATCCGGTACAACCGCGTCAACCACTCGCGTAATCGCCGGTAGCCCGCTGCCTGCCCGAAGCCAGCGAACTCTTCAATGGCGGTGGCCATGCGCTCGCGGTCGGTGTGCACGTCGAGCGCGCTGCCGTCGGCGAACGCCGCCCGGTAGGCCGGCTCGAGCGGCAGCAGCTCCAGCCGGCCCGACCGGCTGCGGCCCACCGCCGCGAAGGTCTCGTCGATGATGTCCGGCATCGTCAGCACGGTCGGCCCGGTGTCGATGCGATAGCCGTCGATGTCGAGCCGGCCGGCGCGTCCGCCCGGCCACGGCTCGCGCTCGACCACTGTCACGGTGCGCCCCCGGCCGGCCAGGTGCAGCGCGGCTGACAGCCCCGCCAGCCCGGCGCCGATCACGACCACGTGCTCGCTGCGTCCTTCGATGGTCCGCATATCAGCATGCTCCCAAACTCGTGGCACTCATTCGGCACGATCCGTACAAGCGGCCGCCATTTCGTCCAGCGCGGCGCGGACGTGGTCCTCGATCGCGGTGTCGCCGAGGTGTTCGCGCGCGGCCGCGACCCGGTCGCTGATCATCTCCTCGATCATGTCGACGGCCCCGGTCTCGAGGATCAACGCTTTCCAGCGTTCGAGGGCGCCGGCCTCCAGGGCGTGGCCGTTCATCAGTTCGGTCAGCTCGGCGCGGGTCGCCGAGTCGGCCAGCTGGTGCGCGGTCACCACGACGCTGGTTGCCTTGCGTTCCAACAGATCTCCGGCACACGGCTTCCCGGTGGTGGCCGGCGAGCCGAAGACACCGAGCACGTCGTCGCGAAGCTGGAACGCCTCTCCGACGGCGGCGCCGTACCGCCCGAGCTGTGTCAACGTCCGGTCGTCGCAGTCGGACATCGCCGCGCCGATTTCCAGCGGTCGCCGCACGGTGTAGTTGCCCGACTTGCGCCGCGCAACGTCCAGCACCGCCTCCAGCGAAGGCATGTGCCGGACATCGTTCGTCAGGTCCGCGAACTGACCGACCGCGAGCTCGGTCCGCATCGTGTCGTAGCGCGGCCACGCCTGCTGCAACCGCCTGGCTTCGATCCCGCTTTCGCGCAGCATCTGCTCGGACCAGATCAGGCACAGATCACCGAGCAGGATGGCGGCCGATTCGCCGAAGCGCCGCGACGAGCCGGAAAGCCCGCGCTCGCGGTGCCACTGGGCAAATTGCAGGTGCGCCGACGGTCGCCCGCGCCGTTCGGTCGAACTGTCCATGACGTCGTCCTGCAGCAGCGCAAACACATGCAGCAACTCGAAACTGGCGGCCGCCCGCAATGCCGCCTCGTCGGGGGCGGCACCGCAGAGCCACCCCAGGTACACGAACGTCGACCGTAGGCATTTGCCTCCGGAGACGAACGCCGCCAAGATGTCGCCCGCAGCATCGATGCGCGTGTCGCCCAGCTCGGCGCGGCGCGGCGCGACGAACCCGGCGAGGTGGGCGAGAACTCCGTGCCGCACGCGCGTGCGCCACTCGGTGAAGTTCGCTGTGCGGGTCCATTCCGCCGCGATTACCGGCGACTCGGTGGCTCGAGTCAACGACAAAGCACCCATCTCGGCCACGCGCTCCCTCCCGGACGGCTTGGCATTCCCAGGTTAGAACGGCTCAACCGCGCGTGGGCATGACCGCCGCTCGGACGCGCAAGACCGCGCCGATGGGCGGCAGACCCGCACCCGCCGAACCCGTCCTGAGGTTCCACTAACTTCAATAACTTAAACATTAATTTACTGAAATTCATCGCGCTTGGCCAGCCCTGTCGCATGGATCGGCGATCAACTGGCGCGGTCCGTCGTCTCCTCACGCCTGTGAGAACGACGCGGTCGCACACACGGTTCAATCAATTAACCATTAACCAACTGAATGATCGTCTGTTTTGGGGATATGCTCACACCGTTATGGACGCCGATCAACAGCACGGGCACCGAGATGCGCTGGAGTCGCTGATCTCGGCCGATCTGCGGGAGATCGCGGCCGAATCCGACCAGATCGGCCGGCAGTTCGCGGTGTCACATCAATTGCGGCCCAATGACTTCCGTGCATTGATGTACATCATGGTGGCAGAAACCGCGGGCCGTCCGATGACCTCGGGTGACCTCAGCCAGCGGATGGGGCTGTCCGGTTCGGCCATCACCTACCTGGTGGACCGATTGATCGATTCCGGCCACATTCGCCGTGATTCACATCCCGACGATCGTCGCAAGGTCATCCTGCGGCACGGCGAATCCGGCCTGGCCACCGCCCGGTCGTTCTTCAGCCCGCTGGCCGCCCACACCCATGTCGCCCTCGAGGAGCTGGCCGACGGCGACCTGGTCGCCGCCCATCGGGTGCTGGCCGCGCAGATCCGCGCGATGCAACGGTTTCAGGGCGAACTGGATGGCCCCGCACATTGATCGGCGATCCCGCCAGGCGCCACCGCGCTGACGCCCGACCCGCCGGGGGTCTGCCGGTTTGGCGACGTCGCCGCTGGGTACACCCGGTTCATCAGATTGTCCGACCAAATCCCTCGGACGGACGTGAGGGGTGGTGCGGCCCAATGGAAGCGGTCAGCTGCCGGCGCGGTCGGGTGGCGCTCGCATTCGCGATCACGGTGATGGTCGTCGGCTCCCCGAGCCCGGCAAAGGCCGGCCCCAGCGTCACGGTGTTTCCCGGCATGGAGATTCGTCAAGGCGCCACGGTGTGCATGGTCGGTCTGGTGGAGCCCCGGTTGCGGGTGGCTGTCACCACCGGACAGTGCGGCAACGGAGAGCCGGACGTCACCGACCATGACGGGAACCCGGTGGGAACGGTGGTGCTGGCCCGCCGCCAGGCCGCCGACGACGCGGCGGCGAATGGCGCGATGCAGCCCGTCGAATACGAAGTCATCGCGCTTGGCCCCGCCGTCACAGCCTCGGATGTGCTGCCGACGGGCCGGCAGCTGAGGTCGGCGCCCGGCCTGCGGGCCCAGCCCGGCCTGCCGGTGTGCCAGTTCCGCCGAGCGGGCGGCCAGCGCTGCGCCTCGATCGGCTCGGTCAGCAATGGCCGTTTCACCATGGCCGACGTGGCGCTGGACAGCCGCGACTTCGGTGGTCCCGTCTATGCGCTGACCGACGACAATGGGGCCGTGATCGTGGGGCTGTTCGAAGGCATCTGGGGGTCTGCACCCCAGATGGAGTCGTGGCAGGCGGTGATGCAGCAGGTCTACATCGACGGGCGTGCGCAGGAACAGCAGCAACAACCGCCCGGGGAAGCGCGCATGATCGGTCGGCGGTCGGCCGCGTGAACGCTCCGCCGCGCCAGCGCTGCGCGGCTGATGCAAGGGCCGGAGCGGAACGCGGAGACATCGGCGCGTTTCCCTCGTGAGGAAACGGGAACCCGCCGCCGGTGAGCGTTTCCGATCTTGTCGCGTTGCCACTTCCAGTGGGGCTCCGCCATCCGGGGCAAACGGTTGTTTCACCCGATCGGGGTGTTGGCCGAAGGCTTCATCGAACGCACCGCGCCGGTGGACGAGGGGCTGCCCATCCCGTCGTCCGAGCTTGTCGCGCGGGTGTCGAAGGCCAGCGGCACCCCGTGGGCCCTGCCCGACTTCGTCGGGCTCGCGTTCCGGGTTACGCCGCCGCAGGCAACGGGGCCATGGGACGTCCTGGTCGTCTCTTCGGGCTCGGGGGTGTTGTCCCGGGCGCTGGCGCTGCGGCCGGCCATTGCGTGGAGCGGTCAGACGCTGACCACATTGATGCCGCCGCACTATCAGGGGGCCAATTGGTGGCTGCGGGCCCGCATCGAGAGCGAGATCGACAGACCCGGCCTGTCGCTGGACAGCGTCCGCGCGCGGCTCGCGCACGACGCGATCGCCGTGTCGCTCGATCAAGCCTGCGGCAGAGGTGATTTCACCCCGCTGGGCCGGCTCACGCTGACCGGGGTCCGCGACCCCGAACGGGCACAGGACGTGTCGTTCGATCCCGTCGTCAACACGGCCCCCGGCGTCAGCCTGCACCCGCGGTGGCTCGCCGATCTACGCGCCCGCGCTTATCGGCGCAGCCGTCACGGTAGGGACGCGGACTAGAAGGTGCGGCCCTCCGCCCGCTCGTCACCCCAGCGTGGTGATGGTGCCGGCGGTCAACAGTTCGGTGTAATAGCCCCCGCCGGGATAGAACTCGGGTGTGGTCGTTCCCGCGAACATGTCGGCGATCCAGCCGCGTGTCAGACCCCAGACCGCCGCGACGTTGTCCGGTTTCGGACGGCCGCACACCAGGTTTTCGTACAGGGGTGACGACGGGCCGAGGGCGTCGCCGTGGGCGCCGGTCGTGATCTTCACGCCGTGAAACGGGCGGTCCGACAGGTACCGTTCGATCGCCTTGGTGCCGCGTTGGAAGAAGTTGCACAGCAGGTGTGGCGAGGCCGTCGCGTAGATGGGCAGGGTGGTGCCCGCCAGGCCCGCCAGCGCGTCGTCGGTGTTGGAACCGATGAACGACTTCACGCCGTCTTCGCTGACGAGGCCGCGCAGTTGGGTGAATGCGGCCGGGTGGGCGGTGTGTAGGCGCTCGGCGACGTATTCGACGGCTTCGGCACCTGCCGAATGCCCCACGAAGACCATCTTCTCGGGTAGCGGCGTCACTGGTCGGCCGACGTCGGCCGCCGCCATCGCGAAGGACTTCGCCAACGCGCCATCCGGATCGTCTTTGTGCGCAAAGACATCGGCGACGTTGTCGAGGAAGGCCCTGTTGTCGATGAGGTGCTCCACGGTGCATCCGAAGGCGCTGAGGGTGGGCAGCGTGGTGGCCACCACGAGGTAGCCGCCGGCGGCGACCTCGGCGGCGAAGGTGGACCACACCTTCTTGCCTTCGACGAAGCCGTGCTGTAACCAGACCAGTCCCAGCGGCGGGATGCTGGGCAAATACCAGGTGGTCGGCACCGCCTGGGTCGCGCTCGCGCACGCGACGTCGGTCGTGCTGTCCGCTTCGGTGGATTCGGCTCGGGCCTGGCGGGGGGCGAGCACGATCGCGGCCACCGCGACGATGCCCATCAGGACCGCGCTGCCCCGACGGGCACGCCCGACCAGCGCGCCTGAGATCATTAAGGGATTGAACCATTAAGTTAGTGAAACTGGGCCTCATCGAGCCCGAATGCCGGCCGCGGTGCAGGTCAGTGGGCGTGCCCGAGCAGGTGGCGCAGCGCCTGATCGAGGTCCGGTTGCCGGAACCGGTGCCCGACCGCGCTCAGCTTGTGCGGAAGGACCCGCTGGCTGGCGCACGCGAGTTCGCGTGCGCCCTCCTCGCCGAGCAGGACGCGGGGCCCCAGCGACGGCACCGGCAACACCGCGGGCCGGTGCATGACGCGCGCCAGCGTTGCGGTGTACTCGCTGTTGCGAACCGGTTGCGGGGCAACGGCATTGACCGGCCCCGAGAGCGCTTGGTCCCACAGCGCGCGGTGATAGACGTCGACCAGGTCGTCGATACCGATCCAGGACAGCCATTGCCGGCCGTCGCCCAGCCGGCCGCCCAGCCCGGCGCTGAACAGCGGGCGCATCAGCTTCAATGTGCCGCCCCGGGGGGATTGCACGATCCCGGTGCGCACCCGTACCACGCGCACCCCGGACTGCTCCGCGGGCGCGGTCGCCGCCTCCCAGTCGGCCACCACGTCCGCGAGGAAACCGTCGCCGCGGTCGCTGTCCTCGGTGAGGATGTCGTCGCCCCGGTCGGACCCGTAGTACCCGATCGCCGAAGCCGAGACGAGTACCGCCGGGCGCTGCGACATGCGGCCCAGCGCCTCGGCGAGCCGGCGGGTCGGGCCGATCCTGCTGTCCCGGATGGCGCGTCGATGCTTCTCGGTGAACCGGCCCGCGATCGAGGCGCCCGCCAGATGGATCACCGCATCCACCCCGTCGAACAGTCCCGGGGCGGGGTCGTCGGGATTCCACTCTCGCTCGTCGTCGCCGCGCGGGGAGCCGCGGACCAACCGGATGACGCGGTGGCCGCCGGTGCTCAGAAACGCCGCCAACGCCGAGCCCACCAGCCCCGACGCCCCGGTGACGGCGATTGTCGCCGGCGCCAGCCCGTTGTCGGCGGCCAGCCGGTGCGCGGCCAGATCGTCGGCCAGCTGACGGTGCCGATAGGTGAACATGGGGCGCAGCAACGACCCGGGCACCGGCGTGTCGACCCGGTCGATGACCCTGGTCCGCCCGCCGCCGACGTCTTCGAAATCGTGGGTGTGCCGCCAGCGCACCGCGATTCGGGCGGGCAGGGTGGCCAGCCCGTCACCGCCGATGGCGTCCACGAACCGCCGGGGCGGGTCGTACCCTCCCGCCTGGTGCACCGCGACCCAGCGCAGGCCGCCCGGCAGCGCGAGCGTCGCCCGCCCGTCCTTGAGCGAGGCGGCCTCGCTGACCAGCCGCATGGGCTGCCACGGTGGCGAGAGCCGGGCGAAGGCGCCCGGTCTGGCGTGCCAGGCAAACACTTCGTCGATCGGCGCGTCGACCACGCTCGAATATTCCAGCCCCATACTGCAGGTTAACGGTTCGGCAAGGCGTGCTCGACGATGGGCATTCGCGGGTGGGGCTGCCGCTCGCCGCGCTTGGCGGCCAGATACACCTGCGCCGTCTCGTCGGCGACGGTCTTCCAGTCGAAAGCCGAGGTGAGCCGCTCGCGGGCGGCGCGGGCGCGCCGCTGCGCGGCGCCCGGATCGTCGAGTACGCCCCGCACGGCCTCGGCCAGTCCGGCGACGTCGCGGGGCGCGCACGACACCCCGGTCTGTCCGTTGATCACGGCCTCGCCGAGGCCGCCGATGTTCGACGTCACGAGCGGCGTGCCCGCCGCGGCGGCCTCCAGCGCGACGATCCCGAACGGCTCGTAGTGGCTGGGCAGCACCGCGGCATCGGCCCGGTGCAACACCGCGAGCAGCTCGGCATGGTCCAGGTGCCCCACGAACCGGGTTGCCTTGAGCACCCGATGCTTTCGGGCCTGCGCGACGAGCCACTCTTGCTGGGTGCCCTCGCCGGCGATGGTCAGCGTGGTCCCCGGGTGGGTGCGCCTGATCCGCGGCAGGGCGGCGATGACGTCGTGCACGCCCTTCTCGTACTCCAGCCGCCCGAGGTAGAGCAGTTCAGCGGGACCGGTGCGCGGCCTGCGTTCGGAGAACGGCCAGCGCGCGGCGTCGATTCCGTTGCGGATGACCGTGATTTCGGCTAATCCGGGGCCGAACAGTTCGGTGATCTCGTCGGCCATCGACGCCGAACACGTGATCAGGGAATCGGATTCGCGTACCAACCACGACTCGACGGCGTGCACCTGGCGGCTGATCGCACCGGAGACCCAGCCGGAGTGCCGCCCGGCCTCGGTCGCGTGGATCGTGGAAACCATTGGCACGTCATAGAACTGGGCGAGCGTGATCGCGGGATGGGCCACGAGCCAGTCGTGCGCGTGCACGACGTCGGGACGCCACGACCGGTTGCTGCCGCGCTTCTTCAGCGAGAGCCCGGCGCGGATCATGGAATGGCCCATCGCCAGCGTCCACGCCATCATGTCGGCGCCGAAGGAGAATTCGTGCGGGTCTTGCGCGGCCGAGATCACCCGGACACCGTCGACGACCTCGTCGGACGACGGGTGCGTGCTCGGGTCGGTGCCCGAGGGGCGGCGGGACAGCACGACGACGTCGTGACCGGCCGCCGCCAGCGCGGTGGACAGGTGATGCACGTGCCGGCCGAGCCCGCCGATCACCACCGGCGGGTACTCCCACGACACCATCAGGATTCTCACGCCGCCAACCACCTGCCGCGCGAGGCTGCGCGGAATGCCGGCCGCAGCGGCGTGTCCGTGGACAAACACGCACGCTCGCGAAGGGGGCGGGTCATCATCGGGGGAGCCTGCGCGCGTCGAGCGCGCCGAACAGTCCGTCGGCGCGGTTCCATCCCTCGGCCAGCCGCCCGGCGGTGTCCCGCCGCCCGGACGCCAGCGCCCCGGCGATCTCGCGGGTGGCGTGGGCGTGCAGATGGGCGCGGTAGCGCGCGTAGTCGGCGGCCGAGTCCTTACTCACCATGAACGGCCAGTCGCTGGAGACCGTGAGCAGGGTCTCGCGCAGGATCTGGTCGGCGACGTGGTCGCGGGGCAGCGGCCCGTCCAGCGAGGCCCGCTGCGACAACGCCTTGTCGACGGTGCTCAGCGCCGTGTCGACCACTTCGGCGTTGAGCTGGACGAGATCGGCCACCTTGTCGCCGGCCCACACCTGCCAGTCCTTGCCCGAGCCCCAGGAACTGGGTGGCAGCGCCACTGCGTGCCCGACGAATCCGCCGGCGATGGCGTCGCTCAGCGTGCCGACCCGCACACCGGCGGCGGGCAGGGCGCGCAGCACCCGCTGCAGCCACGTCGGGCCCTCGTACCACCAGTGGCCGAACAGTTCGGTGTCGAAGGCGGCGATCACGTGGGCGGGCCGCCCGATCCGCTCGGATTCGCTGGTCAGCCGGTCGCGGACGACGTTGACGAAGTCGGCGACATGGATGTCGACCGCGTGGTCGGCGCGCTCGGGATCGTAGGGCGCCTTGGCCTCCGACGGCACGTTGCGGCCGGTCACCCGCGCGGGCTTCAGCCCGGTGAGGTGGTCATAGGTGTGGAAGTCGCGGTACGCGGCGTGGCCCGGGTAGCCCGATTTCGGTGACCAGACCCGGTAGCTGACCTGCAGGTCGCGACCGAACGCGACCACGTCGGTGTCGCCGACGGGACGGCCCAGCGCGGTGTCGCCGTGCAGGGACGGGCCGTCGACCATGAAGTGGGTGACACCCGCGGCGGCGTAGCCGTGCTCCATGCCGGGGGCGTAAGCGCATTCGGGTGCCCAGATGCCGCTCGGGCGGTGCGCCATCCGCTGCTGGGGGTCGGCCAGCCCCTCGCTCAGGGCGAAATCGCGGAGCCGCGGCGCGAGCAGCGGCTGGAACGGGTGGGCCAGCGGGCCGCCGAGCAATTCCACCGTGCCGGCGTCGATCAGGCGGCGCAACAGCGGGCTGCCGCCGTGCCGCCATTGCGTGGCGAACTCGTCCAGCGCCCGATCCGCCTCGGCGCATTCCCGAATCCCCAAGGCGCGCAAGGCTTCCGGTGTGCACGACGAAAAACTTGCCGACTTAGAGCGGGGCGCGGACCGCACGCTGGCGGCCTCGGCCGCCCGCAGGCGCCAGTTGGCCAGCCAGTGGTGCATGCCGTCGAGGCAGTACGGGTCGTCGAGCTGTGCGTTCACCACTGGAGTGACACCCAGGGTGACCAACCGGTGGCGGTCCTCGTCGGCCAGCGTGGTCAGCACCCGCATCAGCGGCAGGTAGGCCGCCGCCCAGGATTGGTAGAGCCACTCCTCGCCGACCGGCCACCGGCCGTGATGGGCCAGCCAGGGCAGGTGGGTGTGCAGGACCAGGGTGAACATGCCGGGGACCCGGTCGTGCGAATCGCTCACGGCGCTACCGCGATTGCGATCAGATCGAGGCTGTCGTCGATGTCACGACGGCCGCTGTCGACGATGTCGAAGTCGTCGGTGGTCACCGCGGCGACGTCGGCGGCCAGCTCGGGCGGCCAGGGCGCGCCGGCCATCGCGAGCTCGATCTGCGCGTCGATGATGGAGCCGCCGTGTCGGGCGTCCAGCTCCCGCAGTCGCGGACCGTGGAACAACCCGCTGACCGACACCTCGCGGAAGCCGGCGTCGACCAACAACTCGGTCAGCTCGGCGGCGTTGAGTTCGCGGGTGTGGAACGGATTGATCGGGGTGTCGCGGCCGGGGGAGAAGGTGATCCGGTTCGGTGTGGACACCATCAGCGACCCGCCGCGGCGGAGCACCCGCGCGCATTCGGCCACGAATTGTGCCTGATCCCACAGATGCTCGATGACTTGGAAGTTGACCACAATATCGACCGACGCGTCGGGCAGCGGCAGCTCGGCCAAGTTCGCCCGCATGACCTCCACCCGGGGGTAGCGGGCGCGCACGTGGGCCACGGCGGCCTCGTCGTAATCCACGGCCACGACACGACGGGCGACGCCGGCGATCAGGTCGGCGCCGTACCCCTCGCCGCAGCCGGCCTCGAGGACCTCGCGGCCCGCGCAGCGCCCGGCCAGTCGCTGGTAAACCACCTGGTGGCGGCGAAACCAGTAGTTCTCGACGTCCAGATCCGGGATGGTGCGCTCGCCCGTGAGCGTCAGCACGGGATCAGCCGCCGGCGGGGGATCGCCGAGGCCGTGCCGGGGTACGTCGGGGACGGTTGCGCTCATCGCATAGGCAGGCTAACGCGAAGTGTCGAATTCGCGAACCGGGAACGGGGCACCCCCGGTTGGCGACGGTAGACATGCCGCAAGAACGTGCAGTACGACCCGCTATGGTGTGAATGCAGGCTGCACAAAGTTACCCGGTAGTAACACGACTGTGCGCTGCGAAACGCGTACTGAAAGTCTCGTGGTCGACTGCTGCGAGACTCCTTCAAGGAGGACGAACCACACTCATGACGAACATCGTGGTCCTGATCAAGCAGGTCCCAGACACCTGGTCGGAACGCAAGCTGAACGACGGCGATTACACGCTGGACCGCGAGGCCGCCGACGCGGTACTGGACGAGATCAACGAGCGCGCCGTCGAAGAGGCCCTGCAGATCCGCGAGCGGGAGGGTGGCGACGGTTCGGTGACCGTGCTGACCGCGGGCCCCGAGCGAGCCACCGAGGCGATCCGCAAGGCGCTGTCGATGGGCGCCGACAAGGCCGTTCACCTCAAGGACGACGGCATGCGCGGTTCCTGCGTGGTGCAGACCGCCTGGGCCCTGGCGCGTGCGCTGGGCACCATCGAGGGCACCGAGCTCGTCATCGCCGGTAACGAGTCCACCGACGGCTCCGGCGGCGCCGTGCCGGCCATCATCGCCGAGTACCTGGGCCTTCCGCAGCTGACCCACCTGCGCAAGCTGTCGATCGAGGGCGGCAAGGTCACCGGCGAGCGCGAGACCGACGACGGCGTGTTCACGCTTGAGGCCTCGTTGCCCGCGGTCGTGAGTGTCACCGAGAAGATCAACGAGCCCCGCTTCCCGTCCTTCAAGGGCATCATGGCCGCGAAGAAGAAAGAGGTGACGGTCCTGACCCTCGCCGAGATCGGGGTCGAAAGCGACGAGGTCGGCCTCGAGAACGCCGGGTCGAAGGTGCTGTCGTCGACGCCGAAGCCGCCGAAGACCGCGGGTGAGAAGGTCACCGACGAGGGCGAGGGCGGCAACCAGATCTCCCAGTACCTGGTCGCCCAGAAGATCATCTAGACGAGCACCCATCCCACAGACGAGAAGAGCGAAGAAACCATGGCTGAAGTTTTGGTGCTCGTTGAGCACGCCGAAGGCGCACTGAAGAAGGTCACCTCCGAACTGATCACCGCCGCCCGTGCCCTGGGCGAGCCGGCCGCCGTCGTGGTCGGCAAGCCCGGAACGGCCGCGCCCCTGGTCGACGGGCTGAAGGAGGCGGGCGCCGCCAAGATTTACGTCGCCGAGTCCGACGACGCCGAGAACTACCTGATCACTCCCGTCGTCGACGTGCTGGCCTCGCTGGCCGAGTCGAACGCGCCCGCCGCCGTGCTGCTGTCGGCCAACGCCGACGGCAAAGAGGTCGCGGGCCGGCTCGCGGCCCGGATCGGATCCGGCCTGCTGGTCGACGTCGTCGGCGTCCAGGAAGGCAACAAGGCGGTGCACTCCATCTTCGGTGGCGCGTTCACCGTCGAGTCGCAGGCCAACGGCGACACCCCGGTCATCACCGTCCGCGGTGGCGCCATCGACGCCGAGCCGCAGGCCGGGGCCGGCGAGCAGGTCACCGTGGAGGTGCCCGCGCCCGCCGAGAACGCCACCAAGATCACCGCCCGCGAGCCGGCGGTCGCCGGCGACCGGCCGGAACTCACCGAGGCCACGATCGTGGTGTCCGGTGGCCGCGGCGTGGGCAGCGCCGAGAACTTCAGCGTGGTCGAGGCGCTGGCCGACTCGCTCGGCGCCGCCGTCGGTGCGTCGCGCGCAGCGGTCGACTCCGGCTACTACCCGGGGCAGTTCCAGGTCGGGCAGACCGGCAAGACGGTGTCGCCTCAGCTCTACATCGCGCTGGGCATCTCCGGGGCCATCCAGCACCGCGCCGGCATGCAGACCTCGAAGACCATCGTCGCGGTGAACAAGGACGAAGAGGCGCCCATCTTCGAGATCGCCGACTACGGCGTGGTGGGCGACCTGTTCAAGGTCGCTCCGCAGCTGACCGACGCCATCAAGGCGCGCAAGGGCTGAGTTCCCGGGCTTGAGCAGCCCCCGGCACCCCGGTGCCGGGGGCTCTTGCGTGTACTACTGGCCCAACGGCCTAGCCCGCCGCGGTCAGCATCGCGTCGATGCGCCGCAACGCGATCGCACACACCGGCACATAGGGCGCGGCCCACCACGGAACGCCCATGCCCGCTCGCGCGGTAGGCCCCACCGGGTCCACCCAGTGCCGCGTCGCCGGGATGCCCGCGACCTTCCAGGCCCAGAGACGGCCCGGCTCGAATTCGGTGACGACGAACGGGACCGTGACGAGCAGCGACGTCCGAACCGTGCCCGTCGCGTGCAAACCCAATTGGGTGTAAGGCTCGTCGAGCCAGGCCCCCCGGATCGTCGGACCCCATTTCGGCCAGGCGTCCAGATCGACCAACAACTCCCACACCGCCGACGGCGGCGCCGCGATCGCGCGGTCGGTGGTGAGCATCATGGGAGTCGGCATACCCGAAATGGCGCGCCTCTCCCGACACGCCGCGGATCCGGGCCCCTTGGCAACCACATTTCGTCACCTGACGTGCACGAACACGTCACAGCCACGATGCCGGCTCGCTCATCGACTACGCAAGTTTGGTGGACATGAGCATTGCTTCTGTCCTGATTCCCAGCGACAAGCCCGAAGGTGCGACGACGGCGTCGCCGGCCGGGCCGCACTACTCACTATTGCTGTCCACCGACGCCAGCATGATCGAGGCGGCGCAGCGGCTCCGGTACGACGTGTTTTCCAGCACGCCCGGCTTCGCACTGCCGACGAACAACCACGAACGACGTGACGTCGACAGGTTCGACGAGCACTGCGACCACCTCCTGGTCCGCGACGATGCCACCGGCGAACTGGTCGGTTGCTACCGCATGCTGGCGCCGGCGGGCGCCATCGCGGCAGGGGGCCTCTACACCGCGACGGAGTTCGACATCCGCGCTTTCGACCCGCTCAGGCCGTCGCTGGTGGAGATGGGACGCGCGGTGGTGCGCGAGGGCCACCGCAACGGCGGCGTCGTGTTGCTGATGTGGGCGGGCATCCTGGCCTACCTGGACCGCTACGGCTACGACTACGTGACCGGCTGCGTGTCGGTGCCGGTCTGCGGCGATTCCGACGACCCGGAGAATCGGGCCCCGGGCCGTCAGCTGCGCGGCGTCCGCGACTTCATCCTGAGCCGGCACGCCGCGCCGCCGGAGTACCGGGTGCGCCCGCACCGTCCGGTGATGGTGGACGGCAAGGGCCTCGACGACATACCGGCGCCCGCGCGCCCGTCGGTACCGGCGCTGATGCGGGGTTACCTGCGGCTGGGCGCCCAGGTGTGCGGCGAGCCCGCGCACGACCCCGACTTCGGGGTGGGTGACTTCTGCGTCCTGCTGGACAAGGGGCGCGCCGATACCCGATATCTGAAACGCCTCCGGTCCGTGTCGGCGGCCTCGCAGATGGCCGGCGGCGACCGATGAACGCCCCCGCGGGCCGGGCGCACCCCTGGCTGCCGCGCGCAACGTGTGACGCCGGTTGTGTGCGCATCGGCGACGCGGCATCGTCGCGGCCGCTGTTGGTGGTGCTGCGGGTAACGCTTCGCCTCATGCTGGCGCTGCTGCTGGCGCCGGGAGTGGCGCTGCTGGCGGTGCCCCTGCCCGGCCGGACGCGGGTGCAGCGCGTCTATTGCCGAATGGTGTTGCGCTGCTTTGGTATCCGAATCACGGTCACCGGCAGCCCGATTCGCAATCTGCGTGGGGTATTGGTGGTCAGCCCACACATGTCCTGGCTCGACGTCTTCGCCATCGGCTCGGTCTTGCCCGGGTCGTTCGTCGCCCGGGCCGATATGTTCACCGGGCCCGCCACCGGGATCGTGGCCCGCATCCTCAAGATCATCCCGATCGAGCGGTCCAGTCTGCGCCGGCTGCCCGCGGTGGTGGACATCGTCGCCCGCCGGCTGAGCGGCGGCCAGACGGTCGTGTGTTTCCCAGAGGGCACCACCTGGTGTGGTCGGGACGGCGGGGCGTTCTATCCCGCGATGTTCCAGGCCGCGATCGACGCCAGCCGGCCGGTGCAGCCGCTTCGGCTCACCTACCACCACGCCGACGGCAGCGTCTCGACCGTTCCGGCCTTCGTCGGTGACGAGACACTCGTGGAGTCCATCCGCCGGTTGCTGACCGTGCGACGGACGCTCGCGCGGGTGCACGTCGAATCTCTGCAGCTCCCGGGGACCGATCGGCGAGCGCTGGCGCGCCGCTGCCAGTCGGTGGTGGGCGTGCGAGCGGCCCGGCCCGCCGGTCACCTGCTGGTGGCCTCGTAGCCGATTAGCGGCGACCCGCCGCGCCCGGCTACGCCGCGCTTGCGATCGCCACTGGGCTGATGGTGGCGACCCGCCGCGCCCGGCTACGCCGCGCTTGCGATCGCCACTGGGCCAATTGGGCACTTGGACCTGCCGGTATCGTGGGTCGCGTCATGGTCTACCTCGATCACGCCGCTACCACGCCGATGCACCCCGCCGCCGTCGAGGCGATGGCGGCGGTGCTGGGCACCGTCGGCAACGCCTCCTCGCTGCACACCAGCGGCCGGACGGCCCGGCGGCGCCTCGAGGAATCCCGCGAGCTGATCGCCGACCGGCTGGGCGCCCGCCCGTCCGAGGTCGTCTTCACCGGGGGCGGCACCGAAAGCGACAACCTGGCCGTCAAGGGCATCTATTGGGCCCGCCGCGACGCCCAGCCGCGCCACCGGCGCATCGTCGCCAGCGAGGTGGAACACCACGCCGTCCTGGACTCGATCAATTGGCTCGTCGAACACGAAGGCGCCGAGGTGACCTGGTTGCCGACCGCGGCCGACGGCTCGGTGTCGGCGGCCGCGCTGCGCGAGGCGCTGCGTCGCCACGACGATGTCGCGCTGGTGTCGGTGATGTGGGCCAACAACGAGGTCGGCACCGTCATGCCGGCCGCCGAGCTCGCCGCCGTCGCGGCCGAATTCGCGGTCCCGATGCACAGCGACGCGGTGCAGGCCGTGGGGCAGCTGCCGGTGGACTTCACCGCCAGCGGGCTCTCGGCGATGAGCGTGGCCGCCCACAAGTTCGGGGGCCCTCCCGGTGTGGGCGCTTTGCTGGTGCGTCGCGACGTGACGTGTGTGCCGCTGGCACATGGCGGTGGACAAGAGCGTGACATCCGTTCCGGCACCGCCGACGTCGCCGGCGCGGTCGGGATGGCGGCCGCGGCCCGAATCGCGGTGGACGGGATCGAGGCGAACGGCGCGCGACTGCGGGCATTGCGGGACCGGCTGATCGAAGGGGTGCTGTCCGGCATCGAGGACGTCGCCCTCAACGGTGCCCGCGACGCGCTGCGGTTGCCCGGCAACGCGCACTTCACATTCCGCGGCTGCGAAGGCGATGCGTTGTTGATGTTGTTGGACGCCAACGGAATCGAATGTTCGACCGGGTCGGCGTGCACCGCGGGCGTCGCGCAACCGTCGCATGTGTTGCTCGCGATGGGCGCCGACCCGGCCAGCGCCCGCGGATCCCTGCGAATGTCCTTGGGGCACACCAGCGTCGACGAAGACGTGGACGCGGTACTGCAGGTGCTGCCCGCGGCGGTGGACCGCGCCCGCCGGGCCGCGCTGGCCGCTACGGGGGCTCCCTAAGTGAAGGTCCTCGCCGCGATGAGTGGTGGTGTCGACTCGTCGGTCGCCGCCGCCCGCATGGTCGACGCCGGGCACGACGTCGTGGGCGTGCACCTGGCGTTGTCGACCGCGCCCGGCACGCTGCGCACCGGCTCGCGGGGGTGCTGCTCGAAGGAAGACGCCTCGGACGCGAGCCGTGTCGCCGATGTGCTCGGCATACCGTTCTACGTCTGGGATTTCGCCGAGAGGTTCCAGGCGGACGTGATCGACGATTTCGTGTCGTCGTACGCGCGCGGCGAAACGCCCAACCCCTGCGTGCGCTGCAATCAGCGGATCAAGTTCTCGGCGCTGTCGGCGAAAGCCGTTGCGCTGGGCTTCGACACCGTGGCCACCGGCCACTACGCCAGGCTGTCCGGTGGGCGGCTGCGCCGCGCGGTCGATCATGACAAGGACCAGTCCTACGTGCTGGCCGTGCTGACCGCCGAGCAGTTGCGGCACGCCACGTTCCCGATCGGGGACACTCCCAAGGCGCGGATTCGTGCCGAAGCCGCCCGGCGCGGGCTCGCGGTCGCCGAGAAGCCGGACAGCCACGACATCTGTTTCATCCCGTCCGGGAATACCCGGGCCTTTCTGGGCGAGCGGATCGCGGTCCGCCGGGGCACCGTGGTCGGCGCCGACGGCGTGGTGCTCGCCGAGCACGACGGCGTGCACGGTTTCACCATCGGCCAACGCAAAGGTCTGGGCATCGCCGGTCCGGGGCCCGACGGCAGCCCGCGCTACGTGACGGCCATCGACGCCGATACCGGCACCGTTCGGGTGGGGAACGCGGCCGACCTCGAAGTGCGCGAGTTGCGCGGGCGCGAACCGGTGTTCACCGCGGGACGTCCGCCGTCCGGCCCCGTCGAGTGCGAGGTCCAGGTGCGCGCGCACGGTGAAACAGCGGGCGCGGTGGCCGAATTGGTCGGCGACGAACTGGTCGTGCGGCTGCGCGCCCCGATGCGCGGGGTCGCGCGCGGCCAGACGCTGGTGCTGTACCGGCCGGACCCGGACGGTGACGAGGTGCTCGGCAGCGCCACCATCGCCGGCACCGCACGCTAGGCCGGTACGTTCGCGACGATGTTCGTCATCACGATGTCGGACACCGATTGCGCGAAGCCGCAGAAGGTGACCTCCAGGATGGCCACCGACCGCTGGCGATAGTCGCGGCCGCAGCCGCCCGGCCGCAGATGCAGCGAGCCGGCGTCGGCCTTCCAGTCGCCGACGTATTGCTGGCCCCCCGAGCCGTTCGCGCAATCCCCGACCGCGCTGACCAGCGCCCCGAACGCCCGGCGTGCGGTGTCGGCATCCCGGTAGGCCGCGGCGCCCTCGGAGATGATCGCGCCATCGGGCGGATCTTGAAAGGTCGTCTTGTGGAACACTTCGACATCGGGCCCGAACGTCGCCGTCTCGGCGTAGATGAACCGGCATTCGCGCGGCGTGGTGTCGGCGAGCGCGTCGATGTCCACCGGGCTGGTGCCGTCCATGGAGGGGATGATCGTCAGGTGCTCGCCGGCGCCGGTGATCGCGCGCATCCGCGACTGGTCCAACAAGACCGTGTCGACGTTCACGCCCTGCACGGCCCGGCGCGGGGAACCGAATCCGGCCACCGCCGCACCCTCCACCACCCGGGTGCACGCCGCAGCCAGCACCACCACCGCACACAGCAGCAGCGGCCGCGCCAATCTCGCCATCCGCGACACTTTTCGCACCCTTCTTGCGTCGAACCTACCCGGACGGTGCCCTGGCAGGCACCCCTGGCCAACGGCGTGCAAGGTGACGTCGAATACGGTTGGCGGGTGAGTGTTTTCCCGCATTCCTTCGCGACGGCCAGCGGCACAGGGTCATGGCCGGGGATCAAGCCGCGGGAGGCCGCCGAGGTCGTCGTCGGGGAGCTGGCCGGCGGCTTGTCCCACATCGTCGAGCTGCCCGCCCGGGGAGTGGGCGCCGACATGCTCGGGCGGGCGGGCGCGCTGCTGATCGACGTGGCCATCGACATCGTCCCGCGGGGGTATCGGATCGCCGCTCGGCCCGGGGCGGTCACCCGACGCGCGGCCAGCCTCCTCGACGAGGACATGGACGCGTTGGAGGAGGCCTGGGAGGTGGCCGGGCTACGCGGTGGTGACCGCGTGGTCAAGGTGCAGGCTCCCGGACCGATCACGCTGTCCGCCGAGCTCGAGCTGGCCAACGGCCATCGGGCGATCACCGACTCCGGCGCCGTGCGCGATCTGGCGGCGTCGCTGGCCGAAGGCGTCGCCGACCACCGCGCGGCCCTGGCCCGCCGGCTCGAGACGCCGGTGGTGGTGCAGTTCGATGAGCCGTCACTGCCGAAGGCGTTGGGCGGGCGACTGACCGGTGTGACGGCGTTCAGCCCGGTGGCGCCGCTGGAGGAAGCGGTGGCCGTCGCCCTGCTCGACACCTGCGTCGCCACGGTGGGGGGCGAGGTGCTGCTACACAGCTGCGCGCCCGAGCTACCGTGGGACCTGTTGCAGGACAGCGCAATTAATGCCGTGTCGGTGGATGCGAGCACATTGGTCGCGGCGGACCTCGACGGCATCGGCGGGTTCGTCGAATCGGGCCGCACGATCATGCTCGGGGTGGTGCCCAGCAGCCCTCCGGAGCGGCGGCCGTCGGCGGAAGAGGTGGCGGCCGCACTGGTCGCGGTGACCGATCGCCTGGGCTTCGGTCGCTCGGGACTGCGCGACCGCGTCGGCGTCACCCCGGCGTGCGGTCTGGCCGGCGCGACGCCCGAATGGGCCCGCCTGGCGATCGGGCTGGCCCGCAAGGCGGCCGAGGCTTTCGCGGAGGACCCCGACGCCATTTAGTCCCCGAATCCGCGAAGCCGAATAACACCGGCAAACCGGGCCCGGATGAAATTACTGTCGAGGGTGATCGCCGCGGTTATCATCTCGACAATGCTCACGAGACAGATCGCTGATTCTTGCGCCCTGTGGACCGGCTTCGATGTATCGATCGTGGCCAGGAGCTACGCGCAGTTCACCGGCATCCTCGCCGGTTTCGCCTTTGTCGTCATCAATCTGGTGATCGATCGCGCCTACCGGCGTCGCACCGATGGTCGTCCCCTGGAGCCGCGCGAAGTCGAGCACGAGAACCAAGTGGGAATTGCACTGGTGTGTGCGTTTCTGGGCCTGTTCTTGACAACCCTGCGCTATGCCTTACTGGCCGGCGAAAACGGGTGCGCCCTGACCGAGGGGCGGGCCGCTTCCGCTGAAGTGCTCACCGCCGTCTCGTTCGCGGCTTCCATCTACATGCTGCTCAACGCCATCGTGCAGTTCTTCTCGGGCACGGCGGGTGTGCTCGCCCAGCACTGCGTCTTCATCCTCGGGGTGCTCGTTCCCCCGATTTCCGTGTTCCTCGTCGAAGACACGCTCACCCACCTGGCGCTCGCGCTGGGCGACCCGCAGAAACGCCAGCCGCTTCAGCCGCTGTGGGATTGGGCTGCCCGGCTCGCGATTCCACTACCGCTGGCATTGGGAATCGTCGGAGCCATCGCGTGGTTTCTCGGAATCAAAAGACGGCGTTCGGAATTGCCCGCGGGTCGGCTTGCGCGGCAATTCCGAACGGTCGTCCCGTACATTACCGTCGTCGTCGTCGCCGCGGTGATAGTGCGGTCCGTCGTGGAATTGCGCTACGCGAATACCGCCACCCATATCAGCCCGGCCGAAGCCTGGTTATGGGTAGCCATCCTGTCCGCCGCCTTGCTCATCCAGAGCGCGGCTCTGTCATTTCAAAAAGGCGTGGAAGTTCCTTTTGGTGGCTTTCCGGATAAGGCCGAACAATCGGCGTGAGGGACGCCGGACACGCGGCGGCTGGAGCGCGCATGGGGGCGGTGTCGGCGGCCTCGGATAGCCTGCGGGGGTGAGCTCAGCAGACGCTGATCCGGTGTCGCCCGCGGTGCGGCGGCAGTGGCAGGACCTGGCCGACGAAGTTCGTGAACACCAGTTCCGCTACTACATCAAGGACGCGCCGATCGTCTCCGACGCCGAATTCGACACCATGTTCAACGAGCTGCTCGCACTCGAGGATCGGTATCCGGAGTTGCGCGTCCCCGATTCCCCGACCCAGCTGGTCGGTGGCGCCGGCTTTGCCACCGACTTCACCGAGGCTGAACACCTCGAGCGGATGCTGAGCCTCGACGACGTCTTCGACCGCGACGAGCTGGTCGCCTGGAGCAACCGCGTCGAGGCCGAGGTCGGCGGCGATCCCCACTACCTGTGTGAACTCAAGATCGACGGGGTGGCGCTGTCGCTGGTGTACCGCGACGGCCGGCTGGAGCGCGCCGCCACCCGAGGCGATGGCCGGGTCGGCGAGGACGTCACGCTCAACGCGCGCACCATCGACGATGTGCCCGAGCGGCTCACTGCGAGTGCGGATTTGCCGATTCCCGCCGTGCTCGAGGTGCGTGGTGAGGTCTTCTTCATGCTCGCCGATTTCGAGGCGCTCAACGCCAGCCTGGTCGAGGACGGCAAGGCGCCCTTCGCCAATCCGCGTAACAGCGCGGCCGGTTCGCTGCGGCAGAAGAACCCGGCGGTCACCGCGCGGCGCAAGCTGCGGATGATCTGCCACGGCATCGGCCGCACCGACGGGTTCGCGCCCAAGACCCTGCACGAGGCCTACACGGCGCTCAAGGCCTGGGGGTTGCCGGTGGCCGAGCAGACGGCGCGCGTGCGGGGCCTTGCCGCGGTGGAGGACCGGATCGGGTACTGGGGTGAGCACCGCTACGAGATCGACCACGAAATCGACGGCGTGGTGGTCAAAGTCGACGACTTCACGCTGCAGCGCCGGCTGGGGACGACGTCGAGGGCGCCGCGGTGGGCGGTCGCCTACAAGTATCCGCCCCAGGAGGCGCAGACCAAGCTGCTCGACATCCGTGTCAACGTCGGGCGCACCGGGCGCGTCACGCCGTTCGCCTTCATGACGCCCGTGAGGGTGGCCGGATCGACCGTCGGGCTGGCCACCCTGCACAACGCCAGCGAGGTCAAGCGCAAGGGGGTGCTGATCGGCGACACGGTGATGATCCGCAAAGCCGGTGACGTCATCCCGGAGGTGCTCGGTCCCGTCGTCGACCTGAGGGACGGTTCCGAACGCGAATTCGTCATGCCCACAACGTGTCCCGAGTGCGGCACCCCGCTGGCACCCGCCAAGGAGGGCGACGCCGACATCCGGTGTCCCAACGCGCGGTCCTGCCCGGCGCAGCTGCGCGAGCGGGTCTTCCACGTCGCCGGTCGCGGGGCTTTCGACATCGAGGGGCTGGGTTATGAGGCGGCCATCGCGCTGCTGAAGGCCGGGGTGATCGCCGACGAGGGTGATCTGTTCACCCTCACCGAGGACGACCTGTTGCGTACCGACCTCTTCCGGACCAAGGCCGGCACGCTGTCCGCCAACGGCAGGCGGCTGCTCGACAACCTGGACAAGGCCAAGGCGGTGGCGCTGTGGCGCGTGCTGGTGGCGCTGTCGATCCGGCATGTCGGACCGACGGCGGCGCGCGCCCTGGCCACCGAATTCGGCAGCCTGGACGCGATCATGGCGGCCTCCACCGAGCGGCTGGCCGCGGTCGAGGGCGTCGGACCGACCATCGCCGCCGCGCTCACCGAGTGGTTCACGGTCGACTGGCACCGTGCGATCGTCGACAAGTGGCGGGCCGCCGGGGTGCGGCTGGCCGACGAACGCGACGCCAGCGTGCCCCGCACCCTCGAAGGGCTGACGGTTGTCGTCACCGGTTCGCTGACCGGTTTTTCGCGCGACGACGCCAAGGAGGCGATCATCGCCCGCGGCGGGAAGGCCGCGGGTTCGGTGTCGAAGAAGACCGACTACGTCGTCGCCGGTGACGCGCCGGGTTCCAAGTACGACAAGGCGATTGAACTCGGCGTGCCGGTCCTCGACGAGGATGGTTTCCGGAAGCTGTTGGCCGAGGGTCCGCCGGAAGCTCCGGCGGGCTAGGACGATAACGGCTTCAGCCGAAATTGGGCCGCACCGCCCGGGCGGCTCTATGGTGGGCGCTATGACCCAGACGGCGGACCGCTTCACGCAGGAATCCCCGTGGTCGCCCCGCGAGGCCGAGATACTGGCGGTCACGCTGCGGCTGCTGCAGGAACACGGATATGACCAGCTGACGATCGACGCGGTCGCCGCCGCCGCCCATGCGAGCAAGGCCACGGTGTATCGGCGCTGGCCTTCCAAGGCCGAATTGGTGTTGGCCGCCTTCATCGAAGGCGTCCGCCAGGTCGCGGTGGTGCCGAATACGGGCACGCTGCGCGGCGACCTCCTGAGGCTGGGGGAGATGATCTGCCAGGAGGGCGGCCGGCACGCGAGCACGATCCGCGCGGTGATGGTCGAGGTGTCGCGGCACTCAGCGCTCAACGACGCCTTACAGGAGCAATTCCTCACACAACGCAAGGCGTTGATTCAGCATGTGCTGCGGCAGGCCGTCGACCGCGGTGAGATCGGCGAGGACGCCATCACCGACGAGCTGTGGGATTTGTTGCCCGGGTATCTCATCTTCCGGTGCATCATCCCCGACCGTCCGCCCACCCGGCGCACCGTGCAGGCGCTCGTGGACGGGTTCCTGATCCCTGGGTTGACCAGAACCACCCGGTGACGGCGAGGCCGGCGATGGGCAAGCCAACTTTCGCCGAATGTGTACGCGCGCGTCTCTTGTACAGTACGGTCCCGTACCGTACTGTCATAGCTGTCGATCGCGCCTAGGCGGGTCGGCAGCGGCCCTCGCACCGAGGGTGTCGTATCGCCCGATGATCGAAAGGTGAACGGGTGAAGGGGATTTCGGTGGCCGCCTTGGTAAGGCGACGGTGGATGGTGCTGGTCGCGGTGCTGGTGATCGCGCTCGCCGGGTTCGCCATCTACCGCCTGCATGGAATCTTCGGCTCGCACGACAACACCTCGGCCAACAGCGGCCTGGCCAACGAAATCGTCCCGTTCAACCCCAAACGGGTGGTGCTCGAAGTCTTCGGCGCGCCCGGGGCCACCGCAACCATCAACTACCTTGATGTCAACGCCCAGCCGCAGCAAGTCAAGGACGCCGCGCTGCCGTGGTCGTTCACCATCACCACGACGGAGCCGGCCGTCCTCGGCAATGTCGTCGCGCAGGGCAACGGGGACACCCTCGGCTGCCGCATCACCGTCAACGGCGAAGTGAAAGACCAACGCACCGTTAACAAAGTCGACGCCTACACCTTCTGCCTGGACAAATCGGGATGAGCAACCACGAACCGCCGCGGGGCGGCGTCCCGCGCACCATCCGCAGGCTGGCATTGCCCATCCTGCTGTTCTGGGTGGCGCTGGCCGCGATCACCAACATCGCGGTGCCGCAGTTGGAAGAGGTTGGCAAGACGCACAATGTGGCGCTGAACTCGCCGGACGCACCGTCGCTCAAGGCAATCAAGCGCATCGGTGAGAAGTTCCACGAGTTCGACACCGACAGCTCGGCCATGATCGTGCTGGAAGGCGACAAGCCGCTCGGCGCGGACGCACACCGTTTCTATGACGAGATGGTTCGCAAGCTCGAGCAGGACAAGAAGCACGTCGAGCATGTCCAGGACTACTGGGGCGACACCCTGACCGCGGCGGGATCGCAGAGCAGTGACGGCAAGGCCGCTTATGTCCAGGTGAACCTCGCCGGCAATCAGGGTTCCGCGCTGGCCAACGAGGGCGTCGGCGCGATCCGCGACATTGTCGAGCGGCTGAAGCCGCCGCCCGGCGTCAAGGCCTATGTGACCGGCGCGGCGCCCCTGATCTCCGATCAGTTCGACGTCGGCAGCAAGGGGACCGCGAAGGTCACCACGATCACCATCGGGGTGATCGCCCTGATGCTGTTCTTCGTTTACCGGTCGGTGCTGACCACCCTGCTGGTGCTCGCCACGGTCCTGATCGAGATGTCGGCCGCACGAGGCCTGGTCGCGTTTCTCGGAAACGCCGGAGTCATCGGGTTGTCGACCTATGCGACGAACCTGTTGACGCTGTTGGTGATTGCCGCGGGCACCGACTACGCGATCTTCTTCGTAGGCCGCTACCAGGAAGCGCGCGGGACCGGTGAGGACCGCGAAAAAGCTTTCTACACCATGTATCACGGCACGACGCACATCGTCTTGGGGTCCGGGCTCACCGTGGCCGGCGCGGTCGCCTGCCTGAGCTTCACCCGCCTGCCGTACTTCCAGAGCCTGGGCATACCGGCCGCGTTGGGCATCCTGGTCGCCCTTTTCGCCGCGCTCACCCTGGGGCCGGCGATCCTCACCTTGGGCGGCAAGGCAGGCGTCTTCGACCCCAAGCGCGCGATCAGAACCCGCGGATGGCGGCGGATCGGGACCGCCATCGTCCGCTGGCCGGGCGCGGTTCTCGCGGCGGCCTGTGCGCTGGCCCTGGTCGGACTCATCGCCTTGCCCGGATACAAGACCAGCTACGACACCCGTCCCTACATGCCCGCGAGCGCGCCGGCCAATGTCGGGTACACCGCCGCCGAGAAGCATTTCTCGCGGGCCCGGCTGGAGCCCGAATTGCTGATGGTCGAGACCGACCACGACATGCGTAACCCGGAAAGCATGCTCATCCTGGACAAGGTGGCCAAGGCCGTGTTTCACGTCCCCGGCGTCGCGCAGGTGCAGACAATCACGCGCCCCCTGGGCACCCCGCTCGTCCACAGTTCGCTCGCCTTCGTGGTCAGCAATTCCAGCGCGGCGCAGCAGGAAAACCTGACGTACCAACGAGATCGGGCCGAAGACGCCCTCAAGCAGGCCAACGAACTGAACAAGACCATCAACATCCTGAGGCAGCAGTACGTGTTGCAGCAGCAGCTTGCCGGCACCACCCACGACGAGACTCAAAGCTTTCATGACACCCTCGGCACGATCCAGGATCTGCGCGACAAGATCGCGAACTTCGACGACTTCTTCCGCCCCGTCCGCAGCTACTTCTATTGGGAGAGGCACTGTTACGACATTCCCGTGTGCTTCGCGTTCAGATCACTCTTCGACGCGCTCGACGGCATCGACCAACTCACGGAGAAGTTCGAAAGCCTCACGGCTTCGCTGGATAAGCTCGACGCGCTGCAGCCGAAACTGGTGGCGCTGATACCGCCGCAGATCGACAGTCAGCAGACCAATCGGGATCTGACGCTGGCCAATTACGCCACGCTGTCCGGCATTTACGCGCAGACGGCGGCCGCGATCGACAACGCCACGGCTCTGGGGCGGGCCTTCGACGCCGCGAAGAACGACGATACGTTCTACCTGCCTCCCGAGGTTTTCAACAACCCCGACTTCAAGCGTGGGCTCAAACTGTTCCTCTCGCCCGACGGTAAGGCCGCCCGCATGATCGTCACCCACGAAGGCGATCCCGCGACGCCCGAGGGCATTTCGCACATCGATCCAATGGCCAAGGCTGCGCACGAGGCCCTGAAGGGCACGCCGATGGCGAGCGCGGGGGTCTATCTCGGTGGGACCGCCTCGACGTATAAGGACATCCAGGACGGCGCCAAGTACGACCTGATGATCGTGGCGTTTGCGGCCTTGAGTCTCATCCTGCTGATCATGATGATCATCACGCGCAGCCTGATCGCCGCGCTTGTCATCGTGGGCACCGTGGCCCTGTCGCTGGGCGCCTCGTTCGGGTTGTCAGTCCTGGTGTGGCAGTACCTCTTCGGCATCCAGTTGTATTGGGTCGTGCTCGCGCTTGCCGTGATCCTGCTGCTGGCGGTCGGATCCGACTACAACCTGCTGTTGATATCCCGGTTCAAGGAAGAAGTCCATGCCGGCGTGAACACCGGCATCATCCGGGCGATGGCGGGCTCCGGGTCGGTGGTCACCTCGGCCGGCATCGTCTTCGCCGTCACCATGTGTGCGTTCGTCTTCAGCGGTTTCCAGGTTCTCGGTCAGATCGGCACGACTATCGGCCTCGGCTTGCTGTTCGACACGCTGATCGTGCGTTCATTCATGACGCCTTCCGTCGCAAGGATTCTCGGTCGGTGGTTCTGGTGGCCGCAACGGGTTCGTCCCCGTCCGGCCAGCACCATGCTGCGGCCGTACGGGCCGCGACCCGCGGTGCGCCAGCTGCTGCTGTGGGAAGACGGCGACCCCGTGGTGGCCGCGAAAGCCCACTAGCTAGCGCAGCATCGTGGCCACGATCCCGGCCAGGTAACCCAGGCGGGCCACCTCCGACGGCCGGAATTCGGGGCCAGGGCGGCCCAGCACCACCGCCGTGTGCGGATCGCCCAGCGGGGCCGCGACCATCGTGGTGTCCATCTCGCGCCACGCCTGCGGCACCCAGTCGCCGGTGCTGTCCAGCGTCGCGGCGCGGTCGATGGGCAGCCAGGGGGCCGAATCCGCCGGCGTCTCCGGCGTGCCCGGGCTGGAGGCCAGGCGCTGCAGCTCGTCGCCCGAGCTGCGCAGCACGGTGCACCAGCTGACGCGCAGCACCCGGGGCGCCTCGTTGGCCAAGACCTGTAACCGGGACGCGTTGTCGACGGCCGCGGCGACGTGGTCGAGCAGCTCCAGCTCGCGATGCGCTTCCAGCAACCCGGTGTGCGGACGCACGCTGTCCACCCGCACACCCGAAAGCGCTTCCGCGGCGGTGATCAGCGTGTCCGGCATCGCCCCCGGCGGCAGCTCGATGACCAGGTCGTCGATCGCGTACCCCGAGCTGCGCTCCACCACGTCGAGGGACAAGATGTCGGCTCCCACCGAACCGAGCGCCACCGCCAGCGAGCCCAGGCTGCCGGGGCGGTCGACCAGCTCGATGCGCAACAGATACGACGGCACGGCCAACACTGTTACACAGCGACGCGTCGACGGCATTTCGGCTCGGGATGGCGGGTGACGCCCGCCGGGCCCGAGTGGCCGGAGGTCGCCCGGACAAGGGCGTTAGGCTTTCCTGTCGTGTCTCAAATCTCCCGCGACGAGGTGGCGCACCTGGCCCGGCTGTCGCGCCTGGCGCTGACCGACAGCGAGCTGGACAGCTTCGCTGGTCAGCTTGACGCCATCCTGACCCACGTCAGCCAGGTACAGGCCGTCGACGTCACCGGCGTCGAAGCGACCGGCAACCCACTGAAGGACGTGAACGTCACCCGCCCGGACCGGCCGGCCCCCTGCCTGACCCAGGCCGAGGCGCTGGCCGAGGCGCCCGAGGCCGCCGACGGCCGCTTCGCGGTGCCGCAGATCCTGGGGGACAGCGAGTGAACGAGATCATCCGGTCCGACGCCGCGACCTTGGCCGCCGGGATCGCCGCCAGGGAGCTGTCGTCGGTCGAGGTCACCCAGGCGTGCCTGGACCAGATCGCGGCGACCGACAACAGGTACCACGCCTTCCTGCACGTCGCCGCCGACGAGGCGCTCGCCGCGGCGGCCGTCGTCGACGAGGCGGTGGCCGCGGGGGAACGGCTGCCGTCGCCGCTGGCGGGGGTGCCGCTGGCGCTCAAGGACGTCTTCACCACCGTCGACATGCCCACCACCTGCGGCTCCAAGATCCTCGAGGGCTGGCGCTCCCCCTACGACGCCACCGTCACCGCGCGGTTGCGCGCCGCGGGCATCCCGATCCTCGGCAAGACCAACATGGACGAGTTCGCGATGGGTTCGTCGACGGAGAACTCGGCCTACGGCCCGACCCGCAACCCGTGGAACCTGGACCGCGTGCCCGGCGGCTCCGGGGGAGGCAGCGCGGCGGCGCTGGCCGCGTTCCAGGCGCCGCTGGCCATCGGATCCGACACCGGCGGCTCCATCCGGCAGCCGGCGGCGCTGACCGCGACGGTCGGTGTCAAACCGACCTACGGCACCGTGTCGCGCTACGGCCTGGTGGCGTGTGCGTCGTCGCTGGACCAGGGCGGCCCGTGTGCGCGGACCGTGCTGGACACCGCGCTGCTGCATGAGGTGATCGCCGGGCACGATCACCGCGACTCCACGTCCGTCGAAGCGGCAATCCCCGACGTCGTCGGCGCCGCCAAAGCCGGCGCGGCCGGCGACCTCAAGGGTGTGCGCGTCGGAGTTGTGAAGCAGCTGCGCGGCGACGGCTACCAGCCGGGCGTGCTTGCCTCGTTCGAGGCCGCCGTGAAGCGGCTGACCGAACTGGGCGCCGAGGTGAGCGAAGTCGACTGCCCGCACTTCGAATACGCGCTGGCCGCCTACTACCTGATCCTGCCGTCGGAGGTGTCGAGCAACCTGGCGCGCTTCGACGCGATGCGCTACGGGCTGCGCGTCGGTGACGACGGGACGCACAGCGCCGAGGAGGTGATGGCGCTGACCCGGGCCGCCGGTTTCGGGCCGGAAGTCAAGCGCCGCATCATGATCGGCACCTACGCGCTGTCGGCCGGTTACTACGACGCCTATTACAACCAGGCGCAGAAGGTGCGCACGCTGATCGCGCGCGACCTCGACAGGGCGTACGAGTCCGTCGACGTGGTCGTGTCGCCCGCGACTCCGACCACCGCCTTCGGCCTGGGCGAGAAGGTGGACGATCCGCTGGCGATGTACCTGTTCGACCTGTGCACGCTGCCGCTGAACCTCGCCGGCCACTGCGGCATGTCGGTGCCGTCGGGACTGTCACCGGATGACGGTCTCCCGGTGGGCCTGCAGATCATGGCGCCCGCGCTGGCCGATGACCGCCTGTACCGGGTGGGCGCCGCCTACGAGGCCGCGCGCGGACCGCTGCCGAGCGCGATCTAGCCGTCTGCGCGGCGCGGCGGGTCATCCGCAGGGCAAGATAAGGGCATGCGGATCGGAGTTCTCACCGGAGGCGGCGACTGCCCGGGGCTGAACGCCGTCATCCGGGCTGTGGTGCGCACCTGCGACGCCCGGTACGGCTCGTCGGTGGTCGGCTTCCAGGACGGGTGGCGCGGGTTACTGGAGAACCGGCGCATCCAACTGCACAACGACGACCGCAACGACCGGCTGTTGGCCAAGGGCGGCACGATGCTGGGCACCGCCCGGGTGCATCCCGACAAGTTGCGTGCCGGGCTGGACCAGATCAAGCAAACCCTGGACGACAACGGCATCGACGTGCTCATCCCGATCGGCGGGGAAGGAACCCTGACCGCCGCGCACTGGCTGTCGGAGGAGAACGTTCCCGTCGTCGGTGTGCCGAAGACCATCGACAACGACATCGATTGCACCGACGTCACTTTCGGTCACGACACCGCCTTGACCGTGGCCACCGACGCGATCGACCGGTTGCACAGCACCGCCGAATCGCACCAGCGGGTGATGCTCGTGGAAGTGATGGGCCGGCACGCGGGCTGGATCGCGCTGAACTCCGGGCTGGCCTCCGGCGCGCACATGACCCTCATTCCCGAGCAGCCCTTCGACGTCGAGGAGGTGTGCCGGCTGGTCAAACGGCGCTTCCAGCGCGGGGATTCGCATTTCATCTGCGTGGTCGCCGAGGGCGCTAAACCCATCCCGGGCTCGATCTCGTTGCGCGAGGGCGGAGTCGACGAATTCGGTCACGAGCGTTTCACCGGCGTGGCCGCCCAGTTGGCCGTCGAGGTGGAAAAGCGGATCAACAAGGAAGTGCGGGTGACCGTGCTGGGCCACGTCCAGCGGGGCGGGACCCCGACGGCCTACGACCGGGTGCTCGCCACCCGGTTCGGCGTCAACGCGGCCGACGCCGCGCACGCGGGGGAATACGGTCAGATGGTGTCGCTGCGCGGGCAGGACATCGGCCGGGTGGCGCTGGCCGACGCCGTGCGCCAGCTCAAGCTCGTGCCCGAAAGTCGCTACGACGACGCCGCCGCCTTCTTCGGTTAACCCCAGGTGGATCCGGCAAACGACGGGTGGCGCCCAGCTGGCCCCGACCCGGCTCCCGGCTGACCAAGGGCTGAATCTGCGCACCCCTTGACCAGCCGCGGACCGATTGGGGCAGATTCGTGGTTTCCCGACGGGTTCCCAGCGGTTATACGGGGGAGGTGAGCAACCGCGGTTCGATTCGCGGAGTCGTTCAGCAACCCGCGGCGTCGACGGGGCCACCGGGCCCGCCGGTCGGTCCCCCGCGTTCGCCCGGTCGGCGCGTCGACGCCGATCCGGCGCCCGCCACGGTGGCCCAGCCCCAGCGCTCGGATCCGGCCATCCGCCGGCCGCCGTTTCGGCCGCCCCCGCCCCCGCGTCCACCCGCGCCCGCCCCCGTGACGCGGGCCCCCTCCCGGCCGCGACCGTCGCCACTGCCGGGTGGGATGGCCCTGGACGGGCTTGACCAGCAGGGGGGCGAGGGTTCCTCCAGGTTCAACTGGCGTGACGTGGTCCACCGCGTGACCGGCGTCGATGTGGGCCCCGGCAAGGACGCGCGGTATCAGGAAGAACTGCGCAACCGCATCCGCGCGGCGCTGGGCGGCGCGTTCCCCGTCGGCGTCCTCAACCTCAAAGGCGGCGTCGGCAAGACCGCGGTGGTGGAGGCGCTGGGGTCGACGTTTGCCGCGGTGCGCCACGACCGGGTCATCGCCGTCGACATCGACGCCGGCGACCTCCCCGAGCGGCACGGCCGTCCTAACTCACTGGGCATGGCCGACCTGCTCTGCGGCAAGGCGATCACCAGTTATGCGGACGTCCGCGCGCACACCTACATGAACAATTTCGGTCTGGAAGTGCTCGGATTGCCGGATTACGCGCACACCGACTGGCGGCTCGAGCGTCACGACGTGGTCAAGGCGTTTTCGCTCTTGCGAAACCACTATTCCGTGGTGCTGGTGGACTGCGCCAAGGCGCTGAATTCGGGTGTGATGGAAGCGGTCCTGCCGGAGGTGCGGGCGCTGGTCGTGGTGACGAGCACCTCGATCGATGCGATACGAAAGACCGCTACCACGCTGGATTGGTTGGGCAACAACGGATATCAGGTGTTGGTGCGGTCGACGATACTTGCGATCAACCACGTCGAGCCGGCGAAGGTGGAGCTGCTGGCCGCCAAGGAACTCGAGCGATTGTCCGCGCGCGTGGCCGCGACGGTGGTGCTGCCGTTCGACCGGCACATACACGACGGCAAACAGATCGAGCTGGATCGACTGAGCAAGGAGAGCCGGCGCAGCTACCTTGAGATGGCGGCCGTGCTGGCCGAGATGTTCCCCGGCAGGGACGAGGAGCGCGCCCGGCTCCCGCGACCGCGCTCGCCGCACTGGCCCTGATACCGTCCCGACTCCGCCGTCTACGATCGACGGCATGAGTGTTGCTGCCAGCGCCGATCTCATGGACTACGACGAGGTCATCGCGCGCTTCGACCCGGTACTCGGCCTCGAGGTGCACGTCGAACTGTCGACTGTCACCAAGATGTTCTGCGGCTGCTCCACCGCCTTCGGCGCCGAACCCAACACCCAGGTATGCCCGGTATGCCTCGGCTTGCCCGGTTCGCTGCCGGTGCTGAACCGCACGGCGGTCGAGTCGGCCATCCGGATCGGGCTGGCGCTGAACTGCGAGATCGTGCCGTGGTGCCGGTTCGCCCGGAAGAACTACTTCTACCCCGACATGCCGAAGAACTATCAGATCTCCCAGTACGACGAGCCGATCGCCATCAACGGGTACCTGGACGCGCCGTTGGAAGACGGCACCACCTGGCGGGTCGAGATCGAGCGCGCGCACATGGAAGAAGACACCGGCAAGCTGACCCACCTGGGCAGCGAAACCGGCCGCATCCACGGCGCGACGACGTCGCTGCTCGACTACAACCGTGCCGGCGTGCCGCTGATCGAGATCGTCACCAAGCCGATCGTGGGTGCCGGCGCCCGCGCACCGCAGATCGCCCGCGCCTATGTCACGGCACTGCGAGACCTGTTGCGCGCCTTGGGCGTATCCGATGTGCGGATGGACCAGGGTTCGATGCGTTGCGATTCCAACGTGTCGCTGATGCCGACGGGAACGACCGAGTTCGGGACGCGCACCGAGACCAAGAACGTCAACTCGCTGAAAAGCGTCGAGGTCGCCGTGCGCTACGAAATGCAGCGGCAGGGAGCGGTCCTCGCGTCCGGCGGCCGAATTATCCAGGAGACCAGGCACTTTCACGAGGCGGGGTATACCAGCCCGGGCCGGGCCAAGGAGACCGCCCAGGACTACCGCTATTTCCCCGAGCCCGACCTGGAACCCGTCGCACCCAGCCGTGAACTGGTCGAGCAGCTGCGCCAGACCATCCCGGAGCTACCGTGGCTGAGCCGCAAGAGGATTCAGCAAGAGTGGGGCGTTTCCGACGAGGTGATGCGCGACCTGGTCAACGCGGGCGCGGTGGAACTGGTCATCGAAACCGTCAAGCACGGCGCGGCCAGCGAGTCGGCGCGCGCCTGGTGGGGCAACTTCTTGGTGCAGAAGGCCAACGAGGCCAACGTCGGACTGGACGAACTGGCCATCAACCCGGCCCAGGTGGCCGCGGTGATCGCGCTCGTCGACGAGGGCAAGCTCTCCAACAAGCTGGCCCGCCAGGTCGTGGAGGGGGTGCTGGCCGGCGAGGGCGAACCCGAGCAGGTGATGGCGTCCCGCGGCCTCGAGCTGGTGCGCGACGATTCGGTGACCCAGGCCGCGGTCGACGAAGCGCTGGCCGCCAATCCCGATGTGGCGGAAAAGATCCGGGGCGGCAAGGTGGCCGCGGCGGGCGCGATCGTCGGCGCGGTGATGAAGGCGACGCGCGGGCAGGCCGATGCCGCTCGTGTGCGCGAACTGGTGTTGGCGGCCTGCGGCCAGAGTTGACGAAGACCGGCTTCCGCTAGGTCTTGTCGTCGTTGTTGCGCGGGAAACCGCCGCCCTGCGGGAAGAGCGGGAACACCACGTCGTCCAGCTTCTCGGCGTCCCCGGCGGTCTTGTTGACGGTGGCGCCCCACACGTTTCCGTCCGGCGACATCCGCAGCGCCCACGCGTGGGCGTGGGTGTCCTTGCGGACCACGTCGGGTTCACCGGTGACCGCACCGGTGGCCGGCGCCAGCCGCACGGCCACCGTCAGTTTGGTGTTGATCAGGTTGACCAGGACGGTCCCGTCCATTGCGGCGCAGCCGGCGACGCCAGGCTTGTCCGGCCAGGTCCACACCGTGGACACCTCGGAGGTCTTGGTGATGCGCTGCAATCGATCCGCGGTCGGCGTGCGGTCGGCAACGTAGAGCGAGCCGTCCACGGGGTCGATGCACAGGCCGCCGCCCGAGCCGACGCCCGACAGCGCCGTCGTCGGCGGCGCCTGACCGATGGTGGTCGGCTGCTCGATGCGAAGGACCTTGCCCGCCAGCGATTTGGGGTCGGCGGCCGACGCGGGGTTGCCCGCGTCACCCGTCATCACCACCAGCGTGGTGGGGCTGGTGAAGATCAACGCGCCGGTGTTCCCGGTGGCGCCCTTGGGGATGCCGGTGAGGATGTCCTTGGGGATGTCGCCGTCGGCCACCCGGATCACCCGGTTGTCGGTCGGCGTGCTGATGTAGGCGTACATCAGCCGGTCCTGCGTGTAGGTCGGTGACAGGACGATGTCCATCAATCCGCCGTCTCCGGACGGGTCGACCGGGATGACCATCTTCACCTTCGGCTCGGCGCTGACCGAGATCTCCTTGACCGCGCCGGTGGTGCGCTCGGCGACGAGCGCGGTTTTGCTGTCCGGCCCCATGATCAGTCCGCTGGTGCTCTCGAGGCAGCCCTGCATCACACCCGGAGCCGGGCACGCCTTGGGGAATGGCGTGGGCGGCAGCGGGGGCGGCGGGGGAGGCGTCGAGCTGGGCTGCGGCTTGAGTTCCGGGTTGGTGGTGAAGGGCTGCGACTGGGCGTCGTTGAACCGCGCGCACCCGCTCGCGAGCAGCACCACCGCGCAAAGCGCGGCAAAGCCGCACCGAACCGAGCGCCGTAGTCGCATGACCGACAGGCTACGGATAGAGCGGCCGCCGCCGCCACACGCATGCGCCTGCCCGCCGAGCGCGGCACCATCGGAACACCTTTCGCGTCGGCGCTGGCCGCCTCCAGGGCCGGAATTCGGCCATTGAGGACTCCCGGAAGCCGCGAGCAGGGTAGTTTCGGGCCAATCTGGGCCCATTTGACGGGCAAACCACCGATTGCCTGGCGAAAAGCGCCGTTCAAATCCCAAATTCAGGGCGAAATGCCCTTACCCTGACACCCGTGACCAGTCAATCGAATGACGGACATTGGCAGCGCCCGGGCGAATCCCCGGAACCGACCCCGGGACGCCCCGCCACAGCGCGCGTGGTCGACCCCGAAGATGACTTGACGCCCGTCGGCTACCCCGGCGACTTCAACCCCTCCACCGGAACCACGACCGTCATCCCCTACATGGGCGACCACGCCGCAGGGGGCGGTGCCAGTGCGACCGGTTACCACGTGCTCGATCAGCAGGAGCCCCTGCCCTACGTGCAGCCGCAGCCCGCGCGGCACGCGGCCGCCGAGCCCGACGAGATCGACGCGGACGAACACCACGGCCGGCTGCACGAGGTCGGACGCCGCGGAACCCAGCATCTGGGTTTGCTGATTCTGCGCGTCGGCCTCGGAGTCGTGCTGGCCGCGCACGGACTGCAGAAGCTGTTCGGCTGGTGGGGCGGCTCCGGAGTCGGTGGGTTCAAGAACTCACTGTCCGACGTCGGCTACCAGCACGCCGACATCCTCGCCTACGTCAGCGCCGGCGGCGAGCTCGTCGCGGGTGTGCTGCTGGTGCTGGGACTGTTCACCCCGGTGGCCGCGGCCGGCGCGCTGGCGTTTCTGATCAACGGCATGCTGGCCACCATCACCGCCCGGCCGCATCCGCACACCTTCACGTACTTCCTGCCGGACGGGCACGAATACCAGATCACCCTGATCGTGCTGGCCGTCGCGGTCATCCTCTGTGGGCCCGGCCGCTACGGTCTCGACGCGCGGCGGGGCTGGGCCCATCGGCCCTTCATCGGGTCGTTCGTCGCGCTGCTGGTCGGCATCGCCGCGGGGATCGCGGTGTGGGTGCTGCTCAACGGCGTCAACCCGATCGCCTGACCCTCACTGATAGGGATTGGGGACGCGCCCGGAGCTCGCCTCGGTGAGCTGCGGCAGCGTCGCGAACGTCACAGCGGGCAAGCGCAACTCCGCGCCGCTCTTGAGGTGAGCGCGGGCCCAGGAACCCCGGTGGAAGCGCAGTCCGTCGATGTCATCCCATTCCACCGTGCGGCTGCCCAGCAGTGTCCGGACGGTCACCCCCCGATCGTCGGCGACGGTGCGTAACCGCACGATCAATGCCGACAACAGCACGGGGATCACCAGCAGTGGTGCCGACGGCGGCCACAGCATCACCGGTATCAGCAACCCCAGGGTGAAGAATCCGACGGCCAGGTGCGCGATCGGGGAGACCTTGATCACGACGGGTGTGTGGGAAGACGAACCGGTAGCCACCCGACCATCATTTCACCCGGCGCCGGGGGACCGGGCCCCTGTGCGAGACCGCGGGGGCGGATTTGACTGCTGAGCTGTGCGAAGGCTACCGTCGGACGTTATGGATACCGCCGGACAGCCCGGGATGCTCGTAGTAATTAGTCGGCGCGTTGGTGCCTGACTAGCCTCTTCGGCATTTGAAGCTATCCAGACCAACGCGCAACCCTCGTGCAGCAGATGAGCTGTCGGGGGTTTTTTGTTGCCCCAGCGAGACTCCCAGAGTGAATAAGGAACAAAGACAGTGAGCGCACCCACCAGGCAGCACGCCACACAGCCACAGCGTGCCGCCGACGTCGCCTCCGACGCGATCAAGCCGGCCGCGAAATCCTCGACCGCAAAGCCGAAACGCGTTGGGCCCGAGAAGCTTACCGGTGCCCAGTCGGTGATCCGGTCGCTGGAGGAGCTCGATGTCGAGGTCATCTTCGGTATCCCCGGCGGCGCCGTGTTGCCGGTTTACGACCCGCTGTTCGACTCGAAAAAGCTTCGCCACGTGCTGGTTCGGCACGAGCAGGGCGCCGGACATGCGGCCAGCGGCTACGCCCACGCCACCGGAAAGGTGGGCGTGTGCATGGCGACGTCGGGTCCCGGCGCCACCAATCTCGTCACACCGTTGGCCGACGCCCAGATGGACTCCGTGCCCGTCGTCGCCATCACCGGCCAGGTCGGTCGCACGCTGATCGGCACCGATGCCTTCCAGGAAGCCGACATCTCGGGCATCACCATGCCGATCACCAAGCACAACTTCCTGGTTCGCTCGGGCGACGAGATCCCGCAGGTGCTTGCCGAGGCCTTCCACATCGCCGCCTCGGGTCGTCCCGGTGCGGTGCTCGTCGATATCCCCAAGGACGTGTTGCAGGGGCAGTGCACGTTCCACTGGCCGCCGCGCATGGACCTGCCGGGCTACAAGCCCAACACCAAACCGCACAACCGGCAGATCCGCGAGGCCGCCAAGCTGATCGCGGACGCCCGCAAACCGGTGCTCTACGTCGGCGGCGGCGTCATCCGCGGCGAGGCGCACGAGCAGCTGCGGGAGCTGGCCGAGCTGACCGGGATCCCCGTCGTCACCACGCTGATGGCGCGCGGCGCGTTCCCCGACAGCCATCGGCAGCACCTGGGCATGCCCGGCATGCACGGCACGGTCGCCGCGGTGGCGGCACTGCAACGCAGCGACCTGTTGATCGCGCTGGGCACGCGCTTCGACGACCGGGTGACCGGGAAACTGGACACTTTCGCGCCGGAGGCCAAGGTCATTCACGCCGACATCGACCCGGCCGAGATCGGCAAGAACCGCCATGCCGACGTGCCGATCGTCGGCGACGTCAAGGCCGTCATCAGCGACCTGATCGCGATGCTGCGGCACTACGACATTCCGGGCAACGTCGACATGACCGAATGGTGGGCCTATCTGGACAGCGTTCAGTCCACCTATCCGCTGAGTTACGACCCGCAGAGCGACGGCAGCCTCGGCCCGGAATACGTCATCGAGAAGCTCGGCAAGATCGCCGGCCCGGACGCGGTGTACGTCGCCGGGGTGGGCCAGCACCAGATGTGGGCGGCGCAGTTCATCTCGTATGAGAAGCCGCGCACCTGGATCAACTCCGGCGGGCTGGGCACCATGGGGTTCGCCATCCCGGCGGCGATGGGGGCCAAGATGGCCCGCCCGGAGGCCGAGGTGTGGGCCATCGACGGCGACGGCTGCTTCCAGATGACCAACCAGGAGTTGGCCACCTGTGCCATCGAGGGCGTGCCGATCAAGGTGGCGCTGATCAACAACGGCAACCTGGGCATGGTGCGCCAGTGGCAGACGCTGTTCTACGAGGAGCGGTACTCGCAGACCGACCTGGCCACGCATTCGCATCGCATCCCGGACTTCGTGAAGCTGGCGGAGGCGCTGGGGTGTGTCGGAATGCGTTGCGAACGTGAGGAAGACGTCGAGGACGTGATCAACGCGGCCCGCGCGATCACCGACCGTCCGGTGGTGATCGACTTCATCGTCGGCGCCGACGCGCAGGTGTGGCCGATGGTGGCCGCCGGCACCAGCAACGACGAGATTCAGGCCGCCCGCGGGATTCGCCCGCTGTTCGACGACGAGATCGAAGGGCACGCCTGATGCACACGCACACTTTGTCGGTGCTGGTGGAGGACAAACCCGGTGTGCTCGCGCGCGTGGCGGCGTTGTTCTCCCGGCGCGGTTTCAACATCGAGTCGCTGGCGGTGGGCGCCACCGAGCAGAAAGACATGTCGCGCATGACCATCGTGGTCAGCGCCGAGGAAACCCCGCTCGAGCAGATCACCAAGCAGCTCAACAAGCTGATCAACGTCATCAAGATCGTCGAGCTGGACGACGGGGCCGCGGTGTCCCGAGAGTTGGCGCTGATCAAGGTGCGCGCCGACGCCGGTAGCCGCAGCCAGGTTATCGAAGCGGTGAACCTGTTCCGCGCCAAGGTGATTGACGTATCACCCGAGGCGCTGACGATCGAGGCGACCGGTGACCGCGGCAAGATCGAGGCGCTGCTGCGGGTGCTGGAACCGTTCGGCATCCGCGAGATCGTCCAGTCGGGAGTGGTGTCGTTGTCCCGCGGTCCGCGCGGCATCACCACGGCCAAGTAAGTTTTCAGCTGCAACACGAAGGAGATGAGAAGTGCCATCCGAGGCATTAGAGATGTTCTACGACGACGACGCAGACCTGTCGATCATCCAGGGCCGCAAGGTCGGCGTGATCGGCTACGGCAGCCAGGGCCACGCGCACTCGCTGAGCCTGCGCGACTCGGGCGTTCAGGTGCGGGTCGGTCTGAAGGAGGGTTCGAAGTCCCGGGCCAAGGTCTCCGAGCAGGGCCTGGAGGTCGACACCCCCGCCGAGGTGGCGAAGTGGGCCGACGTGATCATGTTGCTGGCGCCCGACACCGCGCAGGCGGACATCTTCAAGAACGACATCGAGCCCAACCTCAAGCCCGGTGACGCACTGTTCTTCGGGCACGGGCTCAACATCCACTTCGGACTGATCAAGCCGCCGGCCGACGTCACGGTCGCGATGGTCGCCCCGAAGGGCCCCGGCCACCTGGTGCGCCGCCAGTTCGTCGACGGCAAGGGCGTGCCCTGCCTGATCGCGGTGGACCAGGATCCGACCGGCAAGGGTGAGGCGCTGGCGCTGTCGTATGCCAAGGCCATCGGCGGCACCCGCGCCGGCGTCATCAAGACCACCTTCAAGGACGAGACCGAGACCGACCTGTTCGGTGAGCAGGCCGTGTTGTGCGGTGGCACAGAGGAATTGGTGAAGACAGGTTTCGACGTCATGGTCGAGGCGGGCTACCCGCCGGAGATGGCGTACTTCGAAGTGCTGCACGAGCTCAAGCTGATCGTCGACCTGATGTACGAGGGCGGCATCGCCCGGATGAACTACTCGGTGTCCGACACCGCGGAGTTCGGTGGTTATCTGTCGGGTCCGCGCGTCATCGACGCCGGCACCAAAGAGCGGATGCGGGAGATCCTGCGCGACATCCAGAACGGCGAATTCGTCAAGAGGCTGGTCGCCAACGTGGAGGGCGGCAACAAGGAGCTCGAGCAACTGCGCAAGGAGAACGCCGAGCACCCCATCGAGGTCACCGGCAAGAAGCTGCGCGACCTGATGAGCTGGGTCGACCGGCCGATCACCGAGACGGCGTAGCTCGCCGGCGGCCGGCTCAAGAACCCAGCCGGCCGGCCATCAGAACCACGCGCCGGGTCAGGTGATCCAGCGCGGTACCGGTCGCCTCGTCGAACTCGTGGATGTTGTCGTGCGTGGAGACCAGGCTCACCCCGTACGGATTGCCGTCGACGAACTTGCACGGGTCGGTGTATCCCGGCGGCACGATGATGCCGCCGAAATGCATCAGCGTGATGTAGAGCGACAGCAGCGTGGTCTCCTGGCCGCCGTGCAGGGTGTTGGACGACGTGAAGGCCGCGTAGACCTTGTCCGCGAGCTTGCCTTCGGCCCACAGCCCGCCCAGCGAGTCGAGGAAGTTGCGCAATTGCGCAGCGGGAGAGCCGAACCGAGTCGGTGAACCGAAGATCACCGCGTCGGCCCAGACGATGTCCTCGCCCGTCGCCGCCGGAAGGTCCTTGGTGGCTTCGTAATTCGCGGTCCAAGCCGGGTTTTGGGCGAACGATTCAGGGTCGCGGGTTTCGGCGACGTGCCGGAGGCGGACTTCGGCGCCCGCGGACTCGGCCGTGGTGGCGACGCGCTGCGCCATCGCGGTGCCATGACCGGTGGCCGAATAGTAGATGATCGCGAGTTTGGTCACGAGCGCATCGTAGGACCGCAACGAGCCCCGTCCCAACCATGCGTCGGCGCAGGTTAGGGCAGTGGTGAGCCCGTCAATGCCCGCAGAAGGCAGCCGATAGGCTGGCCGGGTGAATCTGCCTGTTGTATTGATCGCCGACAAACTCGCCCAATCGACCGTCGCCGCCCTGGGAGACCAGGTCGAAGTGCGCTGGGTCGACGGGCCGGACCGGGAGAAGCTGCTGGCCGCGGTGCCGGAAGCCGACGCGCTGCTGGTGCGCTCGGCCACCACGGTCGACGCCGAGGTGCTGGCAGCCGCCCCCAAGCTGAAGATCGTCGCCCGGGCCGGGGTGGGCCTGGACAACGTCGATGTGGACGCCGCGACCGAGCGCGGCGTCCTGGTGGTGAACGCGCCCACCTCTAACATCCACAGCGCCGCCGAGCACGCGTTGGCGCTGCTGCTGGCCGCCGCCCGGCAGATCCCGGCGGCCGACGCCTCGCTGCGCGAGCACACCTGGAAGCGCTCGTCGTTCAACGGCACCGAGATCTTCGGCAAGACGGTCGGCGTGGTGGGGCTGGGCCGGATCGGTCAGCTGGTCGCCCAACGGTTGACGGCCTTCGGCACCCATCTCGTCGCCTACGACCCGTATGTCTCGCCCGCCCGGGCCGCCCAGTTGGGCATCGAACTGCTGCCCCTCGACGACCTCCTCGTCCGCGCCGACTTCATCTCGGTGCACCTGCCCAAGACGCCCGAGACGGCGGGCCTGATCGGCAAGGAGGCGCTGGAGAAGACCAAGCCGGGCGTCATCATCGTCAACGCCGCCCGCGGCGGGCTGATCGACGAGGCCGCGCTGGCGGAGGCGGTGAGCAGCGGACACGTCCGCGCGGCGGGTATCGACGTCTTCGCCAAGGAGCCGTGCACCGATAGCCCCCTGTTCGAGCTGCCGCAGGTGGTGGTCACGCCGCATCTGGGTGCGTCCACCGCCGAGGCCCAGGACCGCGCGGGTACCGACGTGGCCGAAAGCGTGAAGCTCGCGCTCGCCGGGGAATTCGTCCCCGACGCCGTCAACGTCGGCGGCGGCGTGGTCAACGAAGAGGTGGCGCCCTGGCTGGACCTGGTGCGCAAGCTCGGGGTGCTGGCCGCCTCGTTGTCCGCCGGGCCGCCGGTGTCGGTGTCGGTGCAGGTGCGCGGCGAGCTGGCCTCCGAAGACGTTGAGGTGCTGAAGCTCTCGGCCCTGCGCGGCCTGTTCTCGGCGGTGGTCGAGGGCCCGGTCACCTTCGTCAACGCGCCGGCGCTGGCCGAAGAGCGCGGCGTCACCGCCGAGCTCACCACGGCCTCGGAGAGCCCGAACCACCGCAGCGTCGTCGACGTGCGCGCCGTCGCCTCCGACGGCAGCGCCGTGAACGTGGCCGGCACGCTGTCGGGTCCGCAGCTGGTGGAAAAGATCGTTCAGATCAACGGCCGCAACTTCGATCTGCGGGCCCGGGGCACCAACCTGGTGATCAACTACATCGATGCGCCCGGGGCGCTGGGCAAGATCGGCACCCTGCTCGGTTCGGCGGGCGTGAACATCCAGGCGGCTCAATTGTCCGAGGACGCCGAGGGTCCCGGTGCGACGATCCTGCTGCGCCTGGACCAGGACGTGCCGAGCGAGGTTCGGTCGGCGATCGGTGCAGCGGTGGGCGCCAACAAGCTTGAGGTGGTAGATCTCTCGTGAAGTGCGCCGGCGACGATGCAGTGGGGGTACCGCCCGCTTGCGGGGGACGAAGCGATGTGGGGGCGCCTCCCGCTTGCGGGGGAGAGGAGCGGCGCTCATGAAGTTGGCGGTTATCGGCGGCGACGGTATCGGGCCGGAAGTGACGGCCGAGGCGCTCAAAGTCCTTGACGCGGTGTTGCCCGGTGTCGAGAAGACCGATTACGACCTGGGCGCGCGGCGTTTTCACGCCAGCGGTGAGCTGCTGCCGGAATCGGTGCTGGCCGAGTTGCGCCAGCACGACGCCATTCTGCTCGGGGCGATCGGCGACCCGTCGGTGCCCAGCGGCGTGCTGGAGCGGGGCCTGTTGCTGCGCCTGCGTTTTGAGCTCGATCACCACGTCAACCTGCGACCGGGCCGGCTGTACCCCGGCGTGAGCAGCCCGCTCGCCGGAAACCCCCACATCGATTTCGTGGTGGTCCGCGAGGGGACCGAAGGCCCCTACACCGGCACCGGCGGCGCGATCCGCGCCGGGACGCCGCACGAGGTGGCCACCGAGGTGAGCCTGAACACAGCCTTCGGCGTGCGCCGCGTGGTGACCGACGCCTTCGAGCGCGCCCAGCGCCGGCGCAAGCACCTGACGCTGGTGCACAAGACCAACGTGCTGACCTTCGCCGGAAAGCTGTGGTCGCGGATCGTGGCCGAAGTCGGGGAGGACTACCCCGACGTCGAGGTCGCGTATCAACACATCGACGCCGCCACCATTTTCATGGTCACCGACCCCGGACGCTTCGACGTGATCGTCACCGACAACCTCTTCGGTGACATCATCACCGACTTGGCGGCGGCGGTATGTGGCGGAATTGGCTTGGCGGCCAGCGGAAATATCGACGCCACCCGCACCAACCCGTCGATGTTCGAGCCGGTGCACGGCAGCGCGCCGGACATCGCCGGTCAGGGCATCGCCGACCCGACCGCGGCGATCATGTCGGTGTCGTTGTTGCTCGCCCATCTCGGCGAGGACGCTGCCGCTAGGCGGGTGGATCGGGCTGTCGAGGCCTACCTGGCAACGCGTGGGAACGAACGGCCCGCCACCAACGAAGTCGGCGAACGGATTG
Organism: Mycobacterium seoulense; assembly: GCF_010731595.1. NCBI lineage: Bacteria > Bacillati > Actinomycetota > Actinomycetes > Mycobacteriales > Mycobacteriaceae > Mycobacterium > Mycobacterium seoulense. Next base: position 393,536 of record NZ_AP022582.1, read on the forward strand.
CCGCCGGGCTGTAGTTTCTAAGCCGGGCGGGAGCAACCGCGCCGGCACCAGCGGAACCGCGACCGCCGGGAACAGTCCACACAACATCCACGCGTTCGGGTATTTCGCGGCGGTGATCAAGGCACCGAACAGCGGGGGCGCGGCGGCCGCCAGCACCCGCTGGGTGGTGTTCTGGATGCCCAGGGCGCGTCCGCTCCAGAACGGCCCGGCGAATTCGGTGATCGCGGTGGCCTCCAAACCGTTGTCGAGCATGGCGATCACCGAGATGGTGACCATCAGCGGCGCTTGATAAATCGAATTCAGAAAGTCGGCCCACGCCAACAGGAAGAGGGTGACGGTGGCGGCGCCCGCGATGATGCGGACCGGTCGCATTCGCGAGCCGACGCGGTCGGACCAGCGGCCCACGACGACCCGGCCAATCGCGCCGAGCACCTGCGAAAGGGTGACCAGGCTGCCGGCGGCCGCCACCGACCAGTGCAGATTCCTGATCAGCCACACCAGCATGAACGTGACGGTCACCGTCTGCGGAACCATCATCAGCCCCGCCACCGTGTGAATTCGCCAGAGCACCAACGACCCTCGGTACGGGCTGGCGAGTTCGGTGTCGGCGGCCTTCTCCCGCGGCTTGCGGGGCGGGTCGACGATGCCGACCGCGCTCGCCACCGCTCCGAACGCGCACGCCAAGGCCGCGAACTTCAGCCCCGCACCCGGCCCGTGCTCGGCCAGCTCGGGGATCACCAGCGCTCCCAAGGCGATTCCGAGGGGCTGCGCGGTTTGTCGGACACCCATGGCCACTCCGCGTTGCTGCGGCGGAAACCACGCCGACACCAGCCGACCGCTGGCGGTGTTGCAACTGGCCGCGGCCATGCCCCCGAGAAACAAATAGACGGCCATCAGCACCATCGAATGCGCCGTCGCCGCCGCGTACGCCGCCACCGCGGTGAGCGCCAAACCCGCTGCCATCACCACCCGCTCGCCCACCCGGTCCAGCACGTAACCCCACAAGACCAGCGTGACCACCATGCCCCAGCTCGGCATCGACGACAACAGACCAGCTTCGTCGAGCGGGATGCCACGCGCCGTTTGTAGCGAGGGAATGAGGAACGCGACGCCGTTGATGAACAGGAACGAACTCGCCGTGGCCACCAGCGATATGCCCATGATGGACCAGCGGGCGCCCGCACCCAGCGTGCGCGCGGCGGCCGGCCCCGTTCGCATCCCCCATGCTTGCACAGGCGGGTAGAACCGCTGGTAATACTCGTGCGGCCGCGCCCGGCTACGCCGCGCTCGCGACCGTCACGGGGGTTTTGGTGACGGCCCGCCGCGCCCGGCTACGCCGCGCTCGCGACCGTCACTAGGCTCAATGAAATGCGCCTTGGTCGAATCGCCAGCCCGGACGGTGTCGCCTTCGTCAGCATCGAGGGCGAACTCGCCGATCCCGCCGCGATGGTCGCCCGCGAGATCGCCGAGCATCCCTTCGGCACGCCGAACTTCACGGGCCGTTCCTGGCCGCTGGCCGATGTGCGGCTGCTGGCTCCGATGCTGGCCAGCAAGGTGGTGTGCATCGGCAAGAACTACGCCGATCACATCGCGGAGATGACCGAGCTCACCGGCCCCGCGGCCCCGGACCCCATCATCTTCCTCAAACCCAACACCGCCATCGTCGGCCCGAATGTGCCGATCAGATTGCCTGCCAACGCATCACCCGTGCATTTCGAGGGCGAGCTGGCCGCGGTCGTCGGCCGGCCCTGCAAGGACGTCTCGGCCGCCCAGGCCGCCGACAGCATCCTCGGCTACACCATCGGAAACGACGTGTCGGCCCGCGATCAACAGAAGTCCGACGGCCAATGGACGCGGGCCAAAGGGCACGACACCTTCTGCCCGGTGGGGCCGTGGATCGTCACCGACGTCGATCCGGCGGACCTCGAGATACGAACCGAGGTCAACGGCGAAGTCAAGCAACACAGCCGTACCTCGCTGATGATCCACGACGTCGGTGCCATCGTCGAATGGATCTCGGCAGTGATGACCCTGTTGCCCGGCGACCTCATCCTCACCGGAACGCCGGCGGGCGTCGGCCCGATCGAGGACGGCGACACCGTGTCCATCACCATCGAAGGGATCGGAACGCTCACCAATCCCGTGGTCCGTAAGGGAAAGTCGTGACAGCCGAAACGAAAGTCCGGGTCCGGTTCTGCCCGTCGCCCACGGGCACCCCGCACGTCGGCATGGTCCGCACCGCGTTGTTCAACTGGGCCTACGCCCGGCACACCGGTGGCACCTTCGTCTTTCGCATCGAGGACACCGACGCCGAACGCGACAGCGAGGAAAGCTATCTGGCGCTGCTCGACGCGCTGCGCTGGTTGGGCCTCGACTGGGACGAGGGGCCCGAGGTCGGCGGACCCTACGGCCCCTACCGGCAGTCGCAGCGCAAGGAGATCTACCGCGACGTGGTCGCCAAACTGCTCGAAGCGGGCGAGGCCTACTACGCCTTCTCGACCCCGGAAGAGGTTGAGGCGCGCCACATCGCGGCGGGCCGCAACCCCAAACTGGGATACGACAACTTCGACCGGCACCTGACCGACGCCCAGCGCGCCGCATTCCTCGCGGAGGGCCGCAAGCCGGTGGTGCGGCTGCGGATGCCCGACGAAGACCTCGCTTGGAACGACCTGGTGCGCGGAACCACCACCTTCGCCGCGGGCTCGGTGCCGGACTTCGCGTTGACCCGCGCCAACGGAGACCCGTTGTACACCTTGGTCAACCCGTGCGACGACGCGCTGATGAGAATCACCCACGTGTTGCGCGGCGAGGATCTGCTGCCGTCGACTCCGCGCCAGCTCGCGCTGTACCAGTCGCTGATCCGGGTCGGCGTCGCCGAGCGGGTCCCGGAGTTCGCCCACCTGCCAACGGTATTGGGGGAGGGCACCAAGAAGCTCTCCAAGCGCGACCCGCAGTCCAACCTGTTCGCCCACCGCGACCGTGGCTTCATCCCCGAGGGGTTGCTCAATTACCTTGCGCTGCTGGGCTGGGCCATCGCCGACGACCATGACCTGTTCAGTCTCGACGAGATGGTGGCCGCCTTCGATGTGGTCGACGTGAACTCCAACCCGGCTCGGTTCGATCAGAAGAAGGCCGACGCGCTCAACGCCGAGCACATCCGAATGCTCGAACCGGCGGATTTCGCGGGCCGGCTGCGCGACTACCTCGACGTCCACGGACATCGGCTCGGAACCGATGACGCCGCGTTCGCCGTCGCGGCCGACTTGGTCCAGACCCGCATCGTCGTGCTCGCCGACGCGTGGGACCTGCTGAAGTTCCTCAACGACGACGAATACGCGATCGATCCGAAGGCCGCCGCCAAGGAGCTCGGCGCGGACGCGGCCGCGGTGCTCGATGCCGCGCTGGCCGCGCTGGACGGCGTGACCGGCTGGACCACCGCCGATATCGAGTCCGCCCTCAAGGCCGCGCTCATCGACAACCTGGGGCTCAAACCGCGCAAGGCCTTCGGTCCGATCAGGGTTGCCGCCACGGGAACGACGGTCAGCCCGCCGTTGTTCGAATCGCTGGAGCTGCTGGGCCGTGACCGCAGCTTGCTGCGGCTACGGGCCGCACGAGAAACGGTCGCCGGCTAGACCGTGACCTCGCGTGCGGATTGTGCGCGCAGTCTTTGGTAGTCTGCACTGCGGCTCACAAAGGCCGACAACGGCTGGCGGCGGCGGTGCTCCGGGTGGCGCGATGCGGCTCAGAATGACCGTTGACCAGCGGTTTTAGGCAGCCGATGGGGTATGGTGTAATTGGCAACACAGCTGATTCTGGTTCAGCCATTCTAGGTTCGAGTCCTGGTACCCCAGCAAAATCTCGCCACCTCAAGCGATTAGGTGGGCTTTCAGAGTGTGAGCTATGCTGACACCTCGGATCGTGTCTGGCCCCGTCGTCTAGCGGCCTAGGACGCCGCCCTCTCACGGCGGTAGCGTGGGTTCGAATCCCATCGGGGCTACAAAACCACTATTGACCGGTTCCCAACGCGGCCGGTGCCGTGGACCCACCCACCGGCATGGCCGGCAAGCCGAGTTTGCGATGGTCCCACGAGCGCGCCCGCCGGGCGACGATGCGCACACAGACGCGCTTGTTCATCATCTGCTCGACGAAGGGCTTCATCTCATCGCTGTAGGGACCGGTGTAGCGCTCGAACACGCTGACCCCGACCCGGTGCGAGACGTCGGGATCGTCGACGATCTCCGCGACGCCTTCGAACGACACTCCGCGCAACGTGTCGTAGGTGTCGCCGTCCTCGATCAGGAAGCTCACCCGCGGATCACGTTTGAGGTTGACGGCCTTCTGCGACTTGGCCTTCGTTTCCAGCCAGATTTCACCGTCCACGACGGCGTACCACATCGCGGTCAGATGCGGCTGCCCGTCGGGGCCGATGGTGGCCAGCGTCCCGGTGCGGCTCTTGGCGACGAAGTCGACGATCTCGTCGGGGGACATGACGATGCTCGCGCGCTGATTGGTTCCCATGGCGGTCAGTCTGTCAGGCCATGCCGGAAACGGTGTGCGCTGGTCGCCGCGAGCTATTCGCGCGCGACGTTCAGAGCCGACGGGTGAGAGCCTCGGCCGCGGAAATCAGGTCCGCGGCCCAGCGCACTCCAGGGCGCCGGCCGATCCGGTCGACGGGGCCGGACACCGAGATGGCGGCGACGACGGCTCCGCGGCCGTCGCGCACGGGAACCGACACGCTCGCCACCCCGGGCTCGCGTTCGGCGACGCTTTGTGCCCAGCCGCGGCGCCGTACTTCGGCCAGGGTGCGCTCGTTGAACTTCGCCGTCGGCAGCACAGCTTTTTGTGTCGCAGCGTCGCTGTGGGCCAGCAGCACTTTGGCGCCCGAACCCGCCGTCATCGGCAGTCGAGCCCCGACCGGGACCGTATCGCGAAGGCCCGCAGCGGGTTCCAGGGCGGCCACGCAGACCCGCGTGGTGCCCTCGCGGCGGTAGAGCTGCACGCTCTCGCCGGTGGTCTCGCGCAACAGGGGCAGCACCCCCGCGCTGGCGGCCAGCAGCGGGTCGTTGACATGGGCGGCGAGCTCGGTGACGGCCGGACCGAGTAGCCAGCGCCCCTCGTCGTCGCGGGCCAGCAGGCGATGGACTTCGAGGGCGGCGGCCAGCCGGTACGCGGTCGCCCTGGGCAATCCGGTTCGCTCGCACAGTTCGGCCAATCCGCAGGGGGATTGGGCGATCGTCTGCAGGACACCCATGGCTTTGTCGAGGACGCCGATGCCGCTATGCTGTCTCACAAGGAGATACTAGCGTCTCGCATTCTGAGATCACAGCCATGGTCGATCGGCGAGCCGCGCACGACGCGAATCGAGGCGAGTTTTCAGATGGGATCCGGCAAGCCGCGCACCCTGGCCGAAAAGGTGTGGGACGACCACGTTGTGGATCGCGGGGCGGATGACCCCGAGCAAGGTGGGGCGCCCGACCTGATCTACATCGATCTGCATCTGGTGCACGAGGTCACCAGCCCGCAGGCCTTCGACGGACTGCGCCTCGCCGGCCGGCCGGTGCGACGGCCCGATCTGACGCTGGCCACCGAAGACCACAACGTGCCCACCGTCGACATCGACAAGCCGATCGCCGACCCGGTGTCGCGCACCCAGGTCGAGACGCTGCGCCGGAACTGCGCCGAATTCGGTGTCCGCCTTTATCCGATGGGCGATATCGAGCAGGGAATCGTGCATGTCGTGGGGCCGCAGTTGGGCCTCACCCAGCCGGGAATGACGATCGTCTGTGGTGACAGTCACACGTCGACGCACGGCGCGTTCGGGGCGCTGGCGATGGGCATCGGCACCTCCGAGGTGGAGCACGTGCTGGCCACCCAGACGTTGCCGCTGCGGCCGTTCAAGACGATGGCAGTCAACGTCGACGGGGAACTGCCCGCGGGCGTGACGGCCAAGGACATCATTCTCGCGTTGATCGCCAAGATCGGCACCGGCGGAGGGCAGGGGCACGTCATCGAATACCGCGGCAGCGCCATCGAATCGCTATCGATGGAAGGCCGCATGACGATCTGCAACATGAGCATCGAGGCCGGTGCCCGGGCGGGCATGGTGGCCCCGGACGCCACCACCTATGAATTCCTGCGCGACAAGCCGCACGCGCCGCAGGGGGCGCAATGGGACGCGGCGATGCGCTATTGGCAGCGGCTGCACACCGACCCCGGCGCCGCCTTCGACACCGAGGTCCACCTCGACGCGACGTCGTTGAGCCCGTTCGTGACGTGGGGAACGAATCCCGCGCAGGGCGTGCCGCTGGCCGGGGCCGTGCCCGACCCGGAGCTGATGAGCGGCGACGCCGAGCGGCAGGCCGCCGAGAAAGCGTTGGCTTACATGGACCTTCGGCCAGGGACTCCGATGCGCGATATCGCGGTCGACACCGTTTTCGTGGGCTCTTGTACCAACGGTCGTATCGAAGACCTGCGGGTGGTCGCCGACGTGCTGCGCGGCCGCAAGCTGGCCCCCGGCCTGCGGATGCTCGTGGTGCCCGGGTCCATGCGGGTGCGTGCGCAGGCCGAAGCCGAAGGGCTGGGCGAGGTTTTCACCGCGGCGGGCGCCGAATGGCGACAGGCGGGCTGCTCGATGTGCCTGGGCATGAATCCGGACCAGCTGGCGCCGGGGGAACGGTGCGCGGCGACGTCCAACCGCAACTTCGAAGGGCGCCAGGGGAAAGGCGGGCGCACGCACTTGGTGTCTCCGGCCGTCGCCGCCGCGACCGCAGTTCGCGGCACATTGTCCGCCCCGGCCGATTTGAACTGACGTAATCGAGAAGAACGGATGACGATGGAAGCATTTCACACGCACACCGGTATCGGCGTGCCGTTGCGGCGGTCCAATGTTGACACGGACCAGATCATTCCGGCGGTGTATTTGAAGCGGGTCACCCGAACCGGTTTCGAGGACGGGTTGTTCGCCAGCTGGCGCTCGGATCCCTCATTCATCCTCAACCTCAGTCCCTTTGACCGGGGGTCGGTTCTGGTCGCCGGGCCCGATTTCGGCACCGGCTCGTCGCGCGAGCACGCCGTGTGGGCACTCATGGACTACGGGTTCCGGGTGGTCATCTCGTCTCGATTCGGTGACATCTTCCGGGGCAACGCCGGCAAGGCGGGGCTCCTGGCGGCCGAAGTCTCCCAAGACGGTGTGGAACTGCTTTGGAAGCTCATCGAGCAGAGTCCGGGACTGGAAATCACTGCCAATCTTCAAGATCGAAATATCACCGCGGGAACGACGGTGTTGCCGTTCAAGATTGACGACCACACGGCCTGGCGCCTCCTCGAAGGACTCGACGATATAGCCCTTACGCTGCGGAAACTCGACAAAATCGAATCGTACGAGGCCGCCTATCCGCAGTGGAAACCGCGCACTCTGCCCGCCTCCTGAACGGTCGGGAAGGCCGGAATTTCTTCTCGCTCACCTAACTAAACCGGGCCCATTTCCAGGCACCGCCACCGGTCAAGGGCGGCAACCGGATTGCGAAACCGCCGAATGTCCGACCCTGAAATTGCGCGTGGCTCTTGGAAATTTGCTGGGTGAGGGTTTACCGTGTCCACTAGTCGGTTCAAATCGAGGACCACTAGCGTCGGAGGGATTGGATGAATAAGGCAGAGCTCATTGATGTGCTCACACAGAAATTGAACACCGACCGTCGGCAGGCGACCGCCGCCGTCGAGAACGTCGTCGACACCATTGTGCGTGCGGTGCACAAGGGCGACAGCGTCACCATCACCGGGTTCGGTGTGTTCGAGCAACGGCGCCGCGCGGCTCGGGTGGCCCGCAACCCGCGTACCGGCGAGACGGTGAAGGTGAAGCCGACCTCCGTCCCGGCGTTCCGTCCTGGTGCTCAATTCAAAGCGGTTGTGTCTGGCGCACAGCGTCTCCCGTCGGAAGGACCTGCAGTGAAGCGTGGTGTAGTGGCAACCGGCGCGGCCAAGAAGACCGCCGCCAAGAAGGCTCCCGCCAAGAAGGCCGCGGCGAAGAAGGCGCCCGCCAAGAAGGCGGCTCCGGCCAAGAAGGCGGCGACCAAGGCTCCGGCGAAGAAGGCCGTGACCAAGAAGGCTCCCGCCAAGAAGGTCGCGACCAAGGCTCCGGCGAAGAAGGCCGTGACCAAGAAGGCTCCCGCCAAGAAGGTCGCGGCGAAGAAGGCCGCTACCAAGGCCCCCGCCAAGAAGGCCGCGGCAAAGAGGCCGGCCAGCAAGGCTCCCGCCAAGAAGGCCACCGCACGTCGCGGTCGCCGTTAACGGCAGCAGTCGCGCTCTCGACGCGAATACCCTTCGGGTGGCAGCGATGCACCCGAAGGGTATTCGCGTGTTATGCCCGCACGTTGGCGGCCAGCGGGCCACCGATGTGGTCGGCCGCCACCAGTCGGCCCGCCGACAGTGACAGCACCCAGGCGCTGCCCTTGTGGTTGCGCGACTTGTCGGGACGCACCCCGTCGCGTTCGCACCACCAGGCGATGAGGTCCGGGATCACCTTCCCCTGGGTGCAAATGACCGGTGTCCCTTGCTGCTCGGCGATGGCCAGCATCCGGTGCCGGGCGCGTTTCGGGCTCTTGGCGTAGGCCTCCTCGGTGAGGGCCGGCTCATTGTGCACGGCCACGCCCAACTCCGCGGCGAGCGGTTCCACCGTCTGGTGGCAGCGCAGCCGGTCGGCCGCATACACGTCGGTGGCGCCGAAGGCCAGCAGCTGCGGAACCAGCGCCTCGGCTTGCGCACGGCCCCGCTTGTCCAGCGGCCGCTGGGTGTCGTCGCCTTTGAACCGCGATTTCCGGCCTGCGGTGCCGTGCCGGACCACCAGCACGGTATGCGTGTCAGCAGGATGTTTCATGAAGTGGCGCAACATTTTTCGGTCATGCGAATAGGTGAGCCGCTTCAGCGCGTCCGGCACCGGCAGCCACACCAATTCGTCGACCTCGTTGCCGGGGGTGAAGTCCCCGCCCGTGCTGCGCGCCGCCCAGTAGTAGACCTTCTTGACGCCCGCCTCGATCGGGTAGCTCACCATGTCGAGCCGCCTGCCCAGGAGGGCGTGGTGACCCGTCTCCTCGCACACTTCCCGCACCGCGGCGACGGGCACCGTTTCGCCCGGGTCCACTTTCCCCTTCGGCAGTGACCAGTCGTCATAGCGGGGACGGTGGATCACCGCTATCTCGAGGCCGGGGTTGGACGAATCGGTCGGCCGCCACAAGACCGCCCCGGCGGCATACACGATGCGGCTTCCCGGACGCCGAGCGGTGGACGAGCTCTTGGTCGGCAAGTCAACTCCTGCAGGTCAATTCGGTCTGGCCGCGTGCACAGTTGCGGTGCGGCCGGAAAGACAACCGTAAATCACCACGCAGGGGGCTACGGATTGCGGTGTCGCTCCATCAACGACACTTGGTGATCGCGCACGGAGTGGCCGTCCTGCGGCGAGGCGATCCACTGCCCGTCGGATCCCAGTTCCCAGCATCGGGTGGACGGATCCAGCGCGGACTCGAACAAGTCGTCCAGGTATGAGGTCAGCCTCGGATCCTTCACCTGAACCAGCGCCTCGACGCGCCGGTCGAGGTTGCGGTGCATCATGTCCGCGCTGCCGATCCAGAATTCGTTGATGCGATTGAAATGCATGATGCGGGAATGTTCCAGGAAGCGGCCGAGGATGGAACGGACCGTGATGTTCTCCGAGAACCCTTCCGCGCCGGGACGCAACGCACAGATCCCGCGCACCACCACCTCCACCCGCACATCCGCCCGCGACGCGCGATAGAGCGCGTCGATCACCTGCTCGTCGACGAGGGCGTTCATCTTGAGGCGGATCCGGCCGCCGCCGTGTTCGCGGTGGGCGGCGATCTCGCGCTCGACGCGTTCGATGATGCCGGTGCGAATTCCGTGCGGGGCGACCAGCAGGTTGCGGTAGGAGACCTTGCGCGAGTAGCCGGTCAGCGAATTGAACAGGTCCGTCAGGTCCGCCCCGATTTCGGGGGAGGCCGTCAGCAGGCCGACGTCTTCGTAGAGCCGTGCCGTCTTCCCGTTGTAGTTGCCGGTCCCGATGTGGCAGTAGCGCCGGATCGCCGAACCCTCGCGCCGGACCACCAGGCAGGTCTTGCAGTGCGTCTTGAGTCCGACGTACCCGTAGACGACGTGCACGCCCGCCTGCTCCAGCTCGCGCGCCCAGCGGATGTTGGCCTGCTCGTCGAAGCGCGCCTTGATCTCCACGAGCGCCACCACCTGCTTGCCGGCCTCGGCGGCGTTGATGAGCGCCCGAACGATGGGCGAATCACCGGAGGTGCGGTACAGCGTCTGCTTGATCGCCAGCACGTTCGGGTCGGCGGCGGCCTGCTCGATGAATCGCTGCACGCTGGTGGAGAACGACTCGTACGGATGATGCAGCAGCACATCGCCTTCGCGCAGCGTTGCGAAGATGCTCCTGGGCGTCTCACGGTCGACGAACGCGGGACTGGTGGCCGGGACGAACGCCGGGTCTTTGAGCGCCGGCCGGTCGATGCTGTAGATCTGCCACAACGACGACAGATCGAGCAGGCCGGCCACCTCGATGACGTCGCCCGGGTTCACGTCGAGCTCGCGCAGCAGCAATTCCAACATGCTCTCGGTCATGTCGTTGGCGACCTCGAGCCGCACCGGGGACCCGAACCGCCTGCGCGCCAGCTCTCGTTCCAGTGCTTGCAACAGGTCTTCGTCGCGGTCCTCTTCGACCTCGTAGTCCGCGTTGCGGGTAATGCGGAACGCGTGATGCTGAACGATCTCCATGCCCGGGAACAGCACCGGCAGGAACGCGGCGATCAGCTCTTCCATTGGCAGGTAGCGAATTATGGCCGGTCCGTCGGCATCATCGGTATGGCCGCGGCCGCTCAGTTCGACGAAGCGATCCACGTTATTGGGGACCTTCACCCGCGCGAAGTGCTGGCCGCCGTCCTCGGGCTGGCGCACCATGACCGCCAGGTTCAGGCTCAACCCACTGACGAAGGGGAAGGGGTGAGCGGGATCGACGGCGAGTGGGGTCAGGACCGGAAAGACCTGTTCGTGGAAATAGGTCGACAGTTCGTCGCGCTCACCCTGATCCAAATCGGCCCACGTGACTATATGTATGCCTTCCTCGGCGAGCGCCGGTCGCACCGAGTCGAGGAAGACCCGCGCGTGGCGGGTCGCGATCCGTTGCGTCTGCTCGCCGATGAGGGCCAGTTGCTCGCGCGGCGTCAGGCCGTCGGCGGAGCGCACCGATAGCCCCATCTCGTCGCGACGCTTGAGGCCGGCGACCCGCACCATGTAGAACTCGTCGAGGTTGGAGGCGAAGATTGCCAGAAACTTGGCCCGCTCCAACAGGGGTAACGAGTTGTCGGCGGCCAGCGCCAGCACGCGGGCGTTGAAGTCCAGCCAGCTCAGTTCCCGGTTGAGGTAGCGGTCCTCCGGCAGGTCGGTGAGTGCGGACGGCGTCGCGGCGGGCGGCGCAGTCACGGCGGACTCGCCGTGCCACAAGTTCTCGTCGGGGCGCGCCTCAGCTTCGATTTCAGTCACCCTGCGATCATTGCTCATCACGCGCCGATGCTGCTAGCGCTCGACGGACATCCATTCGCCGTTGGGGTGACGTTCACCCCGACGACAGCTACGCCGTGTCGCGGGTTGAGGTCACTGTTGGGCGAGGGCCCGGGCGGTTGCCGTGCCCACCCCCAGCCGGCGGGCGGCGGCGAGGTCGTCGGGAGTGTCGACGTCACAGCGCAGGCCCGGCCACGCGCCGGTCAGTTCGATCGCCCCCGAACGTCGGTGGCGCGCCGACGAATCGGCTCCGAATTGCGGATCCAGCGGGGCGCCGAAGGCGAAGAGGGCGGCGGTTCCCGTCGCCAGCCGGTCGGCGACGAAGCTGCGCCGGTGCTGCCTCGCCGCGACGATCGCCTCGGCCAGCTCCTGCGTCTGCAGCGCGGGCAAATCCCCTTGCAGCACCACAACATTCGGGAAAGACTCGGCGACCGCCCGCTCCGCCGTGGCGATGGCGTTGTTGAGCGGGTCACCGTGCCCGTCGGGCGTCGGGTCGGACAGCACGTCCGCCCCCAACTGGGTTGCCGCAGCGGCCGCGGCCTCGTCGGGCGTGATCACCGTGATCGAGCCGAGGGAACCAACGCGTCCCGCGGCGGTCAGCGTGTCGATCAACATGGCCAGCACCACGCTCTCCCGGGTGCGCGCCGAGAACACCGGGGCCAGCCTGGTCTTCGCCGCCGCCAACCGTTTCACGGCGATGATCAGGGCGATGTCTTTTCCCGTGCCGTCGGCGCGTGTGCCGCTCATGACATCTCATCCTGCCAGCGACCGGTGAACCACCGACGCGCTAGCTCGCGCGACGCCCGCTGATCTAGGGTGTAGCGGCTGCAACACGCTGGAGACGACAGATGGGGGTGGTCGATGGCCGGTTCGAAGGGTGCCGTCGCCGTCATGGGTGCCGGGGCGTGGGGCACCGCACTGGCCAAGGTGCTCGTCGAGGCCGGCGGAGCGGAGGCGGACGTCACGCTGTGGGCCCGCCGATCTGACGTCGCCGACCGGATCAATGCCACCCGGTCCAACCCGGACTACCTGCCCGGCGCGGTGCTGCCAGCGGGCATCCGCGCGACCACCGACGCGGCGGAGGCGCTCGGCGAAGCCTCGACGGTGCTGTTGGCCGTGCCCGCACAGACGATGCGCGCCAACCTCGAGGGGTGGGCGCCGTTGATGCGCGACGACGCCACCCTGGTCAGCCTGGCCAAGGGCATCGAGCTGGGCACCCTGATGCGGATGAGCCAGGTCATCGTTTCCGTGACCGGTGTCGACCCGGCTCAGGTCGCGGTGGTCTCGGGCCCCAACCTGGCCAGCGAGATCGCCGAATGCCAGCCCGCCGCCACCGTCGTCGCGTGCAGCGACTCCGGCCGCGCCGTCGCCCTCCAACGCATGCTGAACACCGGGTATTTCCGCCCCTACACCAATAGCGATGTCGTCGGCACCGAGATCGGCGGGGCGTGCAAGAACGTCATCGCGCTCGCGTGCGGCATGGCGGCCGGCGTCGGGCTCGGCGAAAACACCGCGGCGGCAATCATCACCCGCGGTCTGGCGGAGATTATGCGGCTGGGCATTGCGCTGGGCGCCAAGGGCGCCACCCTGGCGGGGCTGGCCGGCGTGGGTGACCTGGTTGCGACGTGCACCTCGCCGTATTCGCGCAATCGGTCGTTCGGCGAGCGCCTGGGTCGCGGCGGGACGATGGAATCGGCGATGCAGGCCCGGGACGGTCACGTCGTCGAGGGTGTGACGTCGTGCGAGTCGGTGCTGGCGCTCGCTTCCAGTTACGACGTCGAGATGCCGCTCACCGACGCCGTGCACCGCGTCTGTCACAAGGGACTCTTGGTGGACGAGGCGATGGCGCTGCTGCTGGGCCGCAGGACGAAGCCCGAGTGAGTCCCCGCGGCCGGCAAAACCCCAGCTCGCGGCCCGCCGCCCGACCCGGACGCCGCGCAACCGGTAGCCTCTTTAGGTTGTGAGTGCCAGCGGAAGCCGCGTGCGCGTCGCCGTCGTCTTCGGCGGGCGCAGCAACGAGCACGCCATCTCGTGTGTGTCCGCCGGCAGCATCCTGCGCAACCTCGACCCCCAGCGGTTCGAGGTCGTCGCGATCGGCATCACCCCGGAGGGGTCATGGGTGCTGACCGACGGTGACCCGGCCGCGCTCGCCATCAGCAATCGGCAGCTGCCCGAGGTGACCGCGCAGTCGGGCACCGAGCTGGCCCTGCCGGCGGATCCGCGCCGCGGCGGCCAACTGGTCTCCCTGTCGCCCGGGGCCGGTGAGGTGCTGGGTTCGGTCGACGTGGTGTTCCCGGTGCTGCACGGTCCGTACGGAGAAGACGGCACGATCCAGGGTCTGCTCGAGCTGGCCGGGGTGCCCTACGTCGGGGCCGGCGTGCTGGCGAGCGCGGCGGGCATGGACAAGGAATTCACCAAGAAGCTGTTCGTCGCCGAAGGGTTGCCGGTCGGCGCGTACGCGGTGCTGCGCCCGTCGCGGTCGGCCCTGGAACCCGACGAGTGCGAGCGGCTGGGTCTGCCGGTGTTCGTCAAGCCCGCCCGGGGTGGATCATCGATCGGCGTCACCCGGGTGTCGAGCTGGGAGGACTTGCCCGCGGCCGTCGCCGTTGCGCGCCGGCACGACCCGAAGGTGATCGTCGAGGCGGCGATCACCGGCCGCGAGGTCGAGTGCGGGGTGCTCGAGATGCCCGACGGGACAATCGAAGCCAGCACGTTGGGTGAGATCCGGGTGGCCGGCGTGCGGGGGCGCGAGGACTCGTTCTACGACTTCGCCACGAAATATCTGGACGACGCAGCGGAATTGGACGTGCCGGCCAAGGTGGACGACGACGTCGCCGACGCCATCCGGCAGTTGGCGATCCGGGCGTTCAAGGCCGTTGACTGCCAGGGCCTGGCCCGGGTCGACTTCTTCCTCACCGACGACGGGCCGGTGCTGAACGAAATCAACACGATGCCCGGGTTCACCACGATCTCGATGTACCCGAGGATGTGGGCGGCCAGCGGTGTGGACTATCCCACCCTGCTGGCGACCATGGTCGAAACGGCGTTGGCGCGCGGGGTCGGCTTGCGCTAACCGGCGGGGCCCGGGTTGATGGGCACCGCCGCGATGGTGCGGTCGATCACGTCGGAGAGTTGCTGGATCGGCGTGGGGCCCGACCCTGACGGCAGGGTGAGCGCCACGTATACCGGCCGGTCGACCGTGTACCAGGTGGATCTGCCCGCGTCGCCGGCGGATTGCTGATCGGGGCGCACGGCGAACCACTGCACCCGGTCGACGATCTGAATCGGAGAGCCCACGACGAACTCCGCCGGGCGGTCGAGCCCGCACCGCAGCACCACGGGCTCGCTGTCCGCCCCGGCCCGCCAGGCGGTGGCGCCCTGGGGCGCCGGTTGCGCGACGGGCACGCGTTGAAAGTCGCCGAGCCGCTGCGGCAGCGCCCCGGCCAGCGCCCGGCATACGGGGCTGTCGGCCTGTGGTGCCGGGGCGGCGGGTACGGCCACGGGCTGCGGCGGCGCCTCGCGGTTCACCGCGATCACCAGGATCACCCCGATCGCCACGACCGCCACCGCGACCGCGGCGATGATCATCGCGGGGGGCGGCCCCGGGTCACCGCCGGGGCCGGTATCGGGGTCGGTCGTCACCGCCCGCGCACCTCCTATCTCCGGCACGACATCGCGGGCCTTTACACTGGCGCGGGCCGCTCGCGCGGGCAGTAGTCCAACTTACCGCAGGTCGGCAGCCGGATAGAGGCCCGCACAGGGCGAGGACGCGCCGGAGGAGGTGGCGTGGGCGACGACACATCACATCCCACCCTGCAGCAGCTGGGCGAGTTCGCCGTCATCGATCGCCTCGTGCGCGGCCGCCGCCAGCCGGCCGCGGTGGCGGTCGGCCCGGGGGACGACGCGGCCGTGGTGCATGCCGCGGACCGGCGGGTTGCGGTGTCGACCGACATGCTCGTGCAGGATCGGCATTTCCGGCTGGACTGGTCGACGCCGTACGACGTCGGCCGCAAGGCCATCGCCCAGAACGCCGCGGACATCGAGGCGATGGGCGGGCGGCCCACGGCCTTCGTGGTGGCGTTCGGCGCGCCCGGTGACACGCGTGCGGCCGACGTAGACGCGCTTGTCGGCGGAATGTGGGACGAGGCGCAGCGCATCGGCGCGGGCATCGCCGGCGGCGATCTCGTCAGTTGCCCGCAGTGGGTGGTCTCCGTCACCGTGCTCGGCGACCTCGACGGCCGCGCCCCGGTCTTGCGGTCCGGGGCGACGGCGGGATCGGTGATCGCGGTCGCCGGTGGCCTGGGCCGCTCGGCCGCGGGGCTGGCGTTGTTCGGCAAGGGGATCGAGGGCTTCGACGCGTTGCGCCGCCGGCATCTGGTCCCGCAACCGCCCTACGGGCAGGGCGTGGCGGCGGCGGCCGGGGGAGCGCAGGCGATGATCGACGTGTCCGACGGTCTCGTCGCCGACCTCCGGCACGTCGCCGAGGCGTCCGCTGTGGCGATGGATCTGTCGACCGCGGCACTCGCCGCGGACCACGCCGCTGTGGCCGCCGCGGCCGCCGCCGTGGGCGCCGACCCTTGGGCCTGGGTGCTGGGCGGCGGGGAAGACCACGCCCTGGTGGCCTGCTTCGGCGGACCCGCCCCCGCCGGGTGGCGCATCATCGGCCGCGTTCTCGACGGCGAGCCCAAAGTGCTTGTGGACGGGCAAGAGTGGGCGGGTTACGCGGGCTGGCAATCCTATGAGGGCTAGGGTGATCGATGCCATGGAGGGAGCCCGATGACGGCGCGGCCGTTGACTGAACTCGTCGAGCGGGGCTGGGCGGCGGCGCTGGAGCCGGTGGCCGATCGGGTCGCCGACATGGGCCAGTTCCTGCGGGCCGAGATCGCGGCCGGCCGCAGGTACCTGCCGGCGGGACCCAACGTGTTGCGGGCGTTCACGTTTCCGTTCGACGACGTCCGGGTGCTGATCGTCGGGCAAGACCCGTACCCGACGCCGGGACACGCCGTGGGGCTGAGCTTTTCGGTGGCACCCGACGTGCGTCCCCTGCCCCGCAGCCTGGCCAACATCTTCGACGAATACGCCGCCGACCTAGGCCATCCGCAGCCCTCGTGCGGCGACCTGACGCCGTGGGCCGAGCGCGGGGTGATGCTGCTGAACAGGGTGCTGACCGTGCGCCCGAGTAATCCGGCGTCGCACCGGGGCAAGGGCTGGGAGGCGGTGACCGAGTGCGCGATCCGTGCGCTGGCTGCGCGCTCGCAGCCGATGGTGGCGATCCTATGGGGACGCGACGCGTCCACGCTGAAACCCATTCTGGCCGAGGGCAATTGCGTGGCAATCGAGTCGCCGCACCCGTCGCCGCTGTCGGCGTCTCGGGGATTCTTCGGGTCGCGCCCGTTCAGCCGCGCCAACGAACTGTTGACGGGCATGGGCGCCGACCCGATCGATTGGCGGCTGCCGTGAGCGGCATGACGGCGTTACGGGCGCACCGCCGGGGCGGCCCGGAACAACTCGTCGTCGAGCGGGCGCCCGTGCCCGCCCCGGCGGCGGGCGAAGTTCTGGTGGCCGTGTACGCCGCCGCCATCACATTCGACGAGCTGACGTGGGAGGAGACCTGGAGCCGGGACGGTGTCAGCCGGACGCCGGTGATTCCGTCGCACGAGGTCTCGGGCGTCGTCCAGGAGACCGCCCCCGGCGTGGCCGATTTCGCGCCCGGCGACGAGGTGTGCGGGCTGATTCCCTTCGACCGCGACGGCGCGGCGGCCGAATTCGTCTGCGTTCCCGCGTCAGACCTGGCCCCCAAGCCGTCGACGGTGTCGCACGCCGTCGCCGCCGCCCTGCCGCTGGCGGGCCTGACCGCGTGGCAGGCCCTGGTCGACCATGCCGGAGTGCAACCGGGGGAGTCCGTGTTGGTGCACGGGGGCGCGGGCGGCGTGGGCGCCTTGACGGTTCAGCTGGCCGCGATGCTGGGCGGGCGGGTCACCGCGACCGTGCGCAGCGACGTCGGTGACCTGGTTCGCGGACACGGGGCCGCCCGGGTGATCGATGTCCGCACCGAGGCATTCGACGACGCGGTCTACGACGTCGTGATCGACACCGTCGGCGGCGAGACGCTGGACCGGTCGTTTCCGGCGCTCCGCCGCGGCGGGCGACTGGTCACCCTGTCGGCCCCACCGCCGGCCGGCTGGGCCGACGAATACGGCGTGACAGCAACGTTTTTCATCGTCACACCGAACCGGGAACAGCTGGCCGAGCTCGCCGCGCTGGTCGATCGCGGACGGTTGCGCGTCGAGATCGCCGGGACGTTTCCGCTCGAGAAAGGCCGCGAGGCGTTCGAAAGCCGTGGCCTGCCGGGCCGTCGCCCCGGCAAGACGGTCATCGTGGTTCGGGATTAGGGCGGCGCTGTTTGCAGCCTTGCGGTTGCTCTGTAATCCCTTGTGTCACTTTCGCTTCAACCGTCACAACGCGAGCTTTTTTGTCGGTGGGTGTCCCTAGGTTTGAGGCATGGGAGCCAATAGTCGTGAGGAGATCGTCGACGTTTTCGACACGTTCGACCACGACGTGGACCGCCTGTGCGCGTTGTCCTTTGACGCGTTCACCACCCCCGAGCGGCTGCGCGCCCTCGAGCGCCTGGAACGCGCTTACCGCCGGCTGCGCACCCCGCAGCACGCGTTGATCAACCAGCTGTCTGAGCAGGCGAGCCCCGAAGAGTTGGGCGGATCGCTGCGGGTGGGGCTGGCCGACCGGTTGCACATCACCAAGGGCGAGGCCGCCCGGCGCATCGCCGAAGCCGCCGACCTAGGCGAGCGCCGGGGGTTGACCGGCCAGCCGTTAGCGCCCCAATTGAGCGCCTCCGCGGCCGGCCAACGCCAAGGGCTCATCGGTGATGGGCACATCAAGGTGATCCGTACCTTCTTTGCCCGTCTGCCCGTCGAGGTCGACGCGGTGACCCGCGAGTCCGCCGAAGCCGACCTGGCCGCCAAAGCCACCGGGCATCGGCCCGACGAATTGGCCAGATACGCCCAGCGGGTCATGGATTGGCTGCACCCCGACGGGGATTTCAGCGACGCCGAACGGGCCCGCAAGCGTGGGATCACCCTGGGCGCTCAGGAATTCGACGGCATGTCGCGCCTCGGCGGCCTGGTCACCCCGGAGTTGCGGGCCGCGATCGAGGCGATGCTGGCCAAACTAGCCGCGCCCGGCGCGTGCAACCCCGACGACGAAACCCCGGTGGTCGACGCGACACCTGATGAGGAAGCGGTGCGCCGCGACACCCGCAGCCCAGCTCAACGCAATCACGACGCATTCCTGGCCGGACTTCGCGGTTTGCTTGCCTCCGGCGACCTGGGCCAGCACAACGGACTGCCCGTGTCGATCGTGGTCACCACCACGTTGCAGGACTTGGAATCCGCCGCCGGTAAGGCCCTAACGGCTGGCGGCACGCTGGTGCCCATGTCGGATGTGATCCGTTGGGCGGGCCACGCGCATCACTACCTGGCGATCTTCGACAAGGGCAGATCGCTGGCGCTGCACCACACCAAACGGTTCGCTTCCCCAGGGCAGCGAATCATGTTGTACGCCAAGGACCGTGGCTGCACTCGGCCGGGATGTGATGCGCCGGCCTACCACAGTCAAGTCCACCACGTGCGCGGCTGGAACACCACCCGCCGCACCGACATCGACGACCTCACGTTGGCCTGCGGCCCCGACAACCGGCTCGCAGAGAAAGGCTGGACCACGCGGACCAACGCCCACGGCGAAACCGAATGGATCCCACCACCACACCTCGACCACGGCAGACCTCGGACCAATAGCTACCACCATCCCGAAAGATTCCTCCGCGATGGTGACGAACCCGGTTGACGCTAGGACTCGCTCCGATGAAGGCGACCCGCTTCGCACGGCTCCGCGGCGCTCGCGATTTCAGGCCTTGAGAACATTGAGCCTATGTATGACCTCGAAGACACCATCCGGCAGCGGCATTCGACGCGGCTGTTCCTGCCCGACCCGGTACCGCGCCACCTCGTGGAGGAGTCGCTGGAGCTGGCCGTCCGCGCGCCGTCGAACTCCAACGTGCAGCCGTGGCACATGGTGTTCGTCTCGGGTCCGGCACGGGACCGGTTGGTCGCCGCGATGCTGGAAAAGGCTCGCGCGGAACCGCCCAACGTCCCGCAGCTCCCCGCCGCGTTCGCTCACTTCCGGAGCGACACCGGCGCGCAGGTGTACGGCTCGATGGGCATCGCCCGCCACGACACCGAGGCCCGTCGCATCGCCGTGCTGCGCAACTGGGAGTTCTTCCGCGCACCGCTGGGCGGCATCGTGTGCATGCACAGCGACCTCGGTTACGCCGACAGCATCGGTGTCGGCATGTTCCTGCAGACGCTGCTGCTGGCCTTGACCGCGCGTGGATTGGGCACCTGCGTGCAGGTGGCGATAGCCGGCTATCCCGACGTCGTTCGCGAGCAGCTGAACATCCCGCCGGAGCTGAACATCTTGTGCGGCCTGGCGATCGGTTACTCCGATCCCGCTTTCCCCGCCAACAACCTCCGCATCGGGCGCGACGGCGTGGACCGGCACGCCGTCTTCCTCGACGAGTGACGTCAGGCGCTCTCGAAATTGACGTCCTTGGTCACCGATTTCCATTCTTCGATCGACGACGACAGCCCGGCGATCTTGTCCCGCATCGCCTTCAGCACGTCGCGGCCCAGCAGCAGCCGAAGCGGTGGCTCGTCGAGCGTGGTCACCATCAGCACCGCCTCGGCAACCTTCTTCGGATCACCGGGAAGATGCTCGGCGAACTGCTTGATCAGGTCCTTGCGCGCCGCCACGTCGACGTACTCGGCGATCGGCGTGCCCGATTCCTTCATCGACCGCGTCGCCCAGTCGGTGCGGAAGGCGCCCGGCTCGATGGCGGTCACCTTGATGCCGAACGGTCGCACCTCGGTGGCGAGCGCCTCGGTGATCGCCTCCAGCGCGAATTTCGTCGACGAGTAATACGCGTTGGGCGGGTTGGCGACCAGACCGGTCATCGACGACATGTTGATGATGTGCCCGGAGCCGCGGGCCCGCATGGCCGGCAGCACCGCCTTGATCATGTTGACCGACCCGAAGTAGTTGACCTCGAACAGCTTCCGGACCTCCGCATCCTCGCCCTCCTCCACGGCGGACAGGTAGCCGTGACCGGCGTTGTTGACCAGGACGTCGATGCCGCCGAACGCCGCATCGGCCGCCGACACCGCCGCCGCGATCTGGTCGGCGTCGGTCACGTCGAGCGCGACGGGCACGGCCCGGTCGCCGAACTCGTCGGCGAAGTCGCGCACCGCGTCGGCCCGGCGGGCGGTCACCACGACACCGTGGCCCGCTTCCAATGCGGCGCGCGCGATTTCGCGGCCGAAGCCGGTGGAGCATCCGGTGATCAGCCAGCGCGCCATCTCAGGCCGGCCCTTCCGGAAGGCGCCGCAGATACGCGGTGCGCCGGTCGGCGAGCTGGGCGGCCCGGGCCTGCGGGGTCACCCGCGGCAGGTGCGGCACCTCGGCATCCAGCCGGTCCAGCTTGACGACCCGACCCCGCGCCCCGAGGTCTTCGCGGGGACCCGCCTCGCCGAATTCCGCCATCCGCAGCGTCAGGATGCCCTCGCGCAGCCCGTCGGAGTCGATCCAGTTGGCCACGCCGGGGTCGGTCGGCGCGATCACGTAGGTATAGCCGCCGTCCTCGTTGGCCACCGATTGCGCCTTGTTGAGGCTGCCGGTGCGGTCGAGGATGTCCAGCGTGGTGCCCCAAATGTTGCTCAGCGGCACCGTGAAGTATTCGGCGCCACCGTCGTTGAGGTCCACCACGAACGCCTCGTCGGGGGCGAGATCGAAGCGCCCCATCACGTAGACCTGGTTGCGCATCGCGCCGGCCTTGTCGGCCGACCAGGCCAGGTCGAAATGGTTGGCCGGCATCTTGTACACGCCGTGGCTGAGCTTGCCGGTGAAGTTGGCGAAGTACTCCATCATCGCCGCCGTGGCCTCGGCCTGCTGGTCGAGGGTGCGCGCCGGTGTTGCCGGCGGCCCGCCGAGCCGTTGCACCTCAAGGTGATTGGGGTCGTCGCGGCCCCAGTCCAGCAGCACGTCGCGGATGTAGAACTCGTGCGCAGCCGGGGAGGTCTGCACGTGGTTGGGCCGCCCCCCGGCGGGGTCGGCGTCCACGGTGATGGTGAAGCCGCCGTCGGAGCCGACCTGCATGGTGCGGCCGTTGAGCACGTCCACGGTGCCCATGTGGGCATCCCACAAGGTGAAGTAGTTTTCCGTCATCCGGTGCTCACCCACCCGGCCGTGGATCTCGTAGCGCTCGTCGCCGGAGATCGGGATCACCCGGTACACGCTGTCGGGATTGTCGATGCCCCAACGTGATCCGGGGATGCGCCGGCCGTCGACGGGATGCGCCAGCCGGGTGATGCAGCTGACCTTGGGCCGCAGCTTGTCCTGGTTGGACGACCACACCGCCGCCGAGAACATCACCTCGGCGAACGCGTCGTCGAACCGCTCCCGCATCGCCTCGGACGCCTTGGCCCGGCCCAGCCAGGTCTCGGCCACCGTCCGATAGGCGGCCTTGACGGTCGGGTGCTCGATCAGCTCGAGGGCGGCCAGTTCCTGTTCGTGCTGGGATTTCGTCGCGACCGGGTCGTCAGGCATCCGTTGCTCCTCCGATACATCGTCAAAACGCTTGGCGTACAACGCAATCGCTCACCGACCTGCTCGGGTGCCACGCCATGGGCCGCGCACCCTCAGAACTTCAAATGCTGGCTGACGTCGCCGACCTGGTCGACGAACATGGTGCGGCTGTCGAACCGCCAGACGCCGTCCACCCGATGAAACGTGTCCTTGTAGTGACCGGTCACGATCACCTGCAGCGGGAGGTCGGGGGTGGCCTGCGTGACGCAGTAGTAGGACGTGCTGCGGGCGGTCCCTGCGGCCTCGTCGATGTGCAGCTGCACGTTGGTGGTGTTGTGCTTGGTCTTCGGGGTCCCGTCGGAGTAGATGCGCGTGGCCATCTCATACATCTCGCGTACCCGGGCGGCCCCGGCGAACACCGTCTCCGGCGGTCCGTCCTCCACTCCGCAGATGCGGCCGTGTTCGAAGAGCCGGGCCACGCCGTCCAGGTCGCCGCCATCGAGAAGCTCGGCGTAGGTGTAGATCAGATTGGTGATTTCTCGCGCGCTGTCATCCATGTGGAACCACCCGTGAAAACCTCCGCTTCCGCGAACAATGGTGGCAGAGCCGGTCCAATTTACATAGAACCGGCCATTACTCTTGATCGCCGTGACCCTACCTTGGACCCCGGACCGGCTCGGCAACCTGACCGGCAAACGAATCGTCGTCACCGGAGCGACCAACGGCGTCGGGCTGGGCACCGCCCGCGCCCTGGCCAAAGCCGGCGCGCACGTGATCCTGGCGGTGCGCAACACCGAGCTGGGGGAGCAACGCGCGGCCGAGATGGGCGGTTCGACCACGGTGGCCAGGGTCGACCTCGCCGACCAGTCGTCGGTGCGCGCCTTCGCGGCGTCGATCGACGACGACGTCGACATCCTCATCAACAACGCCGGCGCACTGACCGAGCGCCGGACCGAGACGGTCGACGGATTCGAGAAGACGCTGGGAACCAACCTGCTGGGACCGTTCGCGCTGACCAACCTGCTGCTGCCCAAGGTGCGTAGCCAGATCATCAACGTCGGCTCCGACGCGCACCGGTCGGCGACGCTGCGCCTGGACGACCTGCACCTGCGCCGGCACAAGTGGACGCGGCTGGGCGCGTACGCGCAGTCGAAGCTCGCGGTGATGCTGTGGGGCCTGGAGCTGGACCGCAGGCTGCGCGAGGCCGGATCGCCGGTCGTCACCCAGCTCACCCATCCGGGCTGGGTGGCCTCGAACCTGTCGCAGCTCGGCGACTCGCCGCTGATGTCGCTGGCCCATAAGGCGGTCAAGTTGGTCGCCGACCGGCTGGCCAACGACATCGACGAGGGCGCGGCGCCCACGCTGTACTGCATCAGCGAACCGTTGCCGCCGGGCAGCTACGTCGGGGTCAGCGGTAGGTTCGGCCTGCGCGGCGGCCCGGTGCTGATCGGCCGCTCGCCGGTCGCCTGCGATTACGGCGCGGCCGCGCGACTGGTGGCCTTCGCCGAACAAGAGACCGGCACGAAGCTGGAGGTGTAGCCATGGGTGAACTCGACAACAAGGTCGCCGTCATCACCGGTGCGGCGCGCGGCCAGGGCCGCAGCCACGCGGTGGCCTTCGCCGAACAGGGCGCCGACATCATCGCGGTGGACATCTGCACCGATATCGACGCGATTCCCTACCCGCTGGGCACCAAATCGGATCTCGACGAGACCGCGCGGCTGGTCGAAGCCGCGGGCCGCAGGGTGGCGCCCGTCGTCGCCGACGTCCGCGACCTACCGCAACTGGAGGCCGCGGTGCAAAGCGGGATCGACGCACTTGGCGAGGTGGACATCGTCGTCGCCAACGCCGGGGTGGTGGCGATCGGTGACCCCGAAGCCCATTCGGAACCGGTGTTCAACACGATCGTCGACACCAACCTCAAGGGGGTGTGGCACACGTTGTTGGCGACGGTGCCCTCGATCATCCGCAAGGGCCAGGGCGGGTCGGTCGTGCTGGTCAGCTCGTCGCAGGGGCTGACCGGCCGGGGCGGCGACGGCAGTGCGGCGATGTTCGCCTACGCCGCGTCCAAGCACGGGGTGGTGGGGTTGATGCGGTCGGCGGCCAATGCCTACGCGCCGCACAAGATTCGGGTCAACTCCGTGCATCCGAGCGGCGTCATGACACCGATGATCCTCAACGACTTCGTCGTCAACCGGATGCTGGAGAACCCGAACCCTGCCGTGTCACAGATGCTGCTGCCCGACGTGCCGCTGGTCGAGGCGCAAGACGTGACCGAAGCGGTGCTGTGGCTGGTCGGTCCCCGCGCCCGCTACGTGACGGGCGTGTCGATACCCGTCGACGCCGGGCACATCGTGATGTAGCCCGTGATGGAGCCGGGACTAGCCCCGGGCGACCTTGCCGGCCTTGATGCAGGACGTGCAGGCGTTGACGCGTTGCTTGTTGCCACCCGGGCGGGTGACGACGTGCACGGTCTGGACGTTGGGATCCCACCGGCGGCTGGTGCGGCGGTGGGAGTGCGACACCGACTTGCCGAAGCCGGGGCCCTTCCCGCAGATGTCGCACACAGCGGCCATGGTTCAAGCTCCTCAAATCTCGGGGGTCCGGCTCGGCGGTCTGACACGTGGCCGGGACAGCCCGGGTCGGCCCGGGCCCAACCAGGATACCGACTGTCGTGGCAACCACCAAAACGCTCAGGCGCCGCTGTCGTCGCACCTGGCTAGGCTCAATGGGCCGGGTCGCCGGCTGGCGGGTGGTGGTCACGGGCAGCCGCCGCCCGGGTCGCCGAGCTACGCTGGCGCCCACCGGGGGCTGGGTACTGGGAGGCACCGAGGAGGTGGGTAACACTGGGACCGTCGGAGCGTCCGCTGGACGCGGTCACCTTGCGGGACTGGGCGCACACCGCCGTCAGTGACCTCATCACCCACATCGACGAGATCAACCGGCTCAACGTCTTCCCGGTTGCCGATTCCGATACCGGCGCCAACATGCTGTTCACCATGCGCTCGGCGCTGGCCGAGGCCAACGTCGGCGTCAATTCCGAGGGCGGGTCGGCGTGCGTTGCCAAGGCCGCCGCGGCGCTGTCGGCCGGCGCCCTGAACGGCGCGCGCGGCAATTCCGGCGTGATCCTGTCCCAGATCCTGCGCGGCATCGCCGACGTCACCGCCGCCGCGGCGGCCGAGTCCGGCGGTGAGCTGCCCCACATCGACGCCGCCACCCTCGGGGCGTCGTTGCGGCGGGGCGTGGACCTGGTCATCACGTCGATGGGCGGGCGCGAGATCCGCGGGACGATCGTCTCGGTGCTGCGGGCCGCGGCCGACGCCGTCGGTGAGTGCGCCCAGGCCGGGGAAGGGCTCGCCTCGGCGATCGTCGCCGCGGGCGAAGCCGCGGTGGTGGCCCTGGAGAAGACGCCCGAGCAGCTCGACGTGCTCGGCGACGCCGGTGCCGTGGACGCCGGCGGGCGGGGCCTGCTGGTCCTGCTGGACGCCCTGCGCACCACGGTCACCGGCCAGGCACCCGCCCGCACGGTGTACGAGCTGTCGCCGCGGGCGCTGCAACCGCAAAGCGCCGCCGAACGGCCCGCGCCGCAGTTCGAGGTGATGTACCGGCTGGATGGCTGCGATCCGGCCGCGGCGGACGCGCTGCGCGACCGGCTCGGGGAGCTGGGCGATTCCGTGGGGATCGCGGCCGCGCGGTCGTCGGCGCAGCGCACCTACTCGGTACACGTGCACACCGATGACGCCGGCGCCGCGGTCGAGGCGGGGCTGGCGGCCGGGCGGCCGAGCCGCATCGTGATTTCGGTGTTGAGCTCAGGCGCCACCGGGCTGCCGGCCGGCGGCTGGACCCGGGAACGCGCGGTGCTGGCCGTGGTCGACGGCGACGGCGCCGCCGAGCTGTTCGGCGGGGAAGGCGCCTGCGTGCTGCGGCGCGATTCGGCCCCCGGCGACCCGGTCACCAACATCAGCGCCCATCAGCTGATGCGGGCGGTCCTCGACACCGGTGCCGCGCAGGTCATGGTGCTGCCCAACGGCTACGTGCCGGCAGAGGAGCTGGTGGCCGGGTGCACCGCGGCCATCGGCTGGGGCATCGACGTCGTCCCGATTCCGACGGGATCGATGGTGCAGGGGCTGGCCGCGCTGGCCGTGCACGAAAACGGCCGGCAGGCGGTGGACGACGGCTACACCATGGCCCGGGCCGCCGGCGCGGCCAGGCACGGGTCGGTGCGCATCGCGACCGAGAGCGCGTTGACCTGGGCGGGCCGCTGCCAGCCGGGCGACGGGCTGGGTATCGCGGGGGACGAGGTGCTGATCGTGGCTCCCGACGCGATCGCGGCGGCGACCGGTCTGCTCGATCTGTTGCTGGCCTCCGGTGGCGACCTGGTGACGGTGCTGGTGGGCGCGGGCGCCGAAACGGACGAGGCGGCCGCGGCCTTGGGCGACACGCTGGCAGAACACATGCACGATCACCACCCCGGAACGGAGCTGGTCACGTACCGCACCGGCCATCGCGGTGACGCGCTGTTGATCGGGGTCGAATAGCGGTGGCGTCCCTGCGCGACCGGCTGGACTTCGTGGTGGGCGCCAAGGCCGCCGATCAGCTCGACGAGGAGTTGGGCATCCGTACCGTCGACGATCTGCTGCGTCACTATCCGCGCAGCTACACCGAGGGCGCGACCCGCTGGGACTCCGACGACCAGCGTCCGCCGGCCGGCGAGCACATCACGATCGTCGACACCATCACCGAAACCAAGACCTGGCCGATGAAGAAGACCCCGAAGAAGGTGTGCCACCGCATCACCCTCGGCGCCGGGCGCAACAAGGTGACCGCGACCTTCTTCAACGCGAACTACCTGAAGAACGGCCTGACCGAGGGCACCAAGGTGATGCTTTCCGGCGAGGTCGGGTTTTTCAAGAACGTCATGCAGCTGACGCATCCGGCCTTTCTCATCCTCGACTCCCCGGATGGCAAGAATCGCGGCACGAGCTCACTGAAGAACATCGCCATCGCCTCGCAGGCCACCACCGGCGAGCTGCAGATGTCGG
The DNA here is from genome assembly GCF_010731595.1 of Mycobacterium seoulense. NCBI lineage: Bacteria > Bacillati > Actinomycetota > Actinomycetes > Mycobacteriales > Mycobacteriaceae > Mycobacterium > Mycobacterium seoulense. The sequence goes on from NZ_AP022582.1 coordinate 420,802, forward strand.
CGTTCGAGCGGGCCTTCTTTCCGATCTATCCGGCGACGACGAAGCTGCAAAGCTGGGACATCTTCCGGTGCGTGCGCCAGGTGCTCGACGTCCTGGACCCGGTGGATGATCCGTTACCCGCCGACCTGCGCGGCCGCTACGGCCTGGTCTCCGAGGATCGGGCGTTGCGCGACATCCATCTCGCCGAGGACGAGTCGGCGCGGATGCGGGCCCGGGAACGCCTGACCTTCGATGAAGCCATCGGGTTGCAGTGGGCGCTGGTGGCCCGGCGGCACAGCGAGCTGTCGGAATCGGGGCCGCCGGCGCCGCCACGCCCCGACGGCCTTGCCGCGGAACTGTTGGGGCGGTTGCCGTTCGAGCTGACCGCGGGACAACGCGAAGTGCTCGACGTGTTCGCGCAGGAGCTGGCGGCCACCCGGCCGATGAACCGCCTGCTGCAGGGCGAGGTCGGGTCGGGCAAGACCATCGTCGCGGTGCTGGCGATGCTCCAGCTGGTGGACGCCGGTTACCAGTGTGCGCTGCTGGCCCCCACGGAAGTGCTTGCCGCCCAACACATGCGGTCGATCAACGATGTGCTAGGCCCGTTGGCGATGGCGGGCCAGCTCGGCGGGGCGGATAACGCCACCCGGGTCGCGCTGCTCACCGGGTCGATGACGGCGACGCAGAAGAAGCAGGTCCGTGACGAGGTGGCAACCGGTCAGGCCGGGATCGTCGTCGGCACCCATGCGCTGTTGCAGGGCGCGGTGGAATTCCACAACCTCGGCATGGTGGTCGTCGACGAGCAACACCGGTTCGGCGTCGAACAGCGAGACCAGTTGCGGGCCAAGGCCCGTCCCGGTGTCACACCGCACCTGTTGGTGATGACGGCGACGCCCATTCCGCGCACGGTCGCGCTGACCGTCTACGGCGACCTGGAAACCTCTACGCTGCGCGAACTTCCGCGCGGGCGCCAGCCGATCACCAGCAACGTCATTTTCGTCAAGGAGAAGCCGGCGTGGCTCGAGCGTGCCTGGCGGCGCATCGTCGAAGAGGTTGCGGCCGGCCGCCAGGCCTACGTGGTGGCACCCCGGATCGACGAGACCGACGATCCCGAGAAGCAGGAGCAGAACGTGAGGCCGTCGGAAACCGCCGAGGGTCTGTACGCCCGGCTGCGTTCGGGGGAGCTCGCGAACGTGCGCGTGGGACTGATGCACGGGCGGTTGTCGGCCGACGAGAAGGACGCTGCGATGGCGGCGTTTCGGGCCGGTGAGGTCGATGTGCTGGTGTGCACCACCGTGATCGAGGTGGGTGTGGATGTCCCCAATGCCACCTTGATGCTGGTGATGGACGCCGACCGCTTCGGTATCAGCCAACTGCATCAGCTGCGGGGCCGCATCGGCCGCGGGCAGCATCCCAGCCTGTGCCTGCTGGCGAGCTGGGTGTCACCGGAATCGCCGGCGGGCAAGCGGCTTTCCGCCGTGGCCGCGACCTTGGACGGGTTCGCGCTCGCCGACCTGGACCTCAAGGAGCGCCGGGAGGGCGACGTGTTGGGTCGCAACCAGTCCGGTCGCGCCATCAACCTGCGCCTGCTCTCGTTGGCCGATCACCGCGACGTCATCGAGGCCGCCCGCGACTTCTGCGTCCGCGCCTACGGGGAGGACCCGGCGAGCCCCGAATTGGCCTTGCTCGCAGCGCCTTTCGTCACCACCGACCGGATCGAATACCTGGACAAGTCGTGAATCGTAAGGTGCTGCTGTGGTTGTGCGCGGTCGCGGCACTCGCACTGCTGGTGGCCTACCAGACGGTCGGATCCTCGGCGGCCAGGCACGCCGCCGAATACGCGGCGCGCGCCGACGTTCCGACGGTGCAGCCGGGCACCGACGTGCTCGCGGGTATCGCGGTGCTGCCGCTGCGGGCCCACCGTTATGACTACCGCCGGGCCGCGTTCGGCGACGCGTGGACCGACGACAACGATGCCCCGCTGGGGCACAACGGCTGCGACACCCGCGACGACATCCTCAACCGCGACCTCGTCGACAAGACGCATGTGTCGACCAAACGGTGTCCCGACGCGGTGGCCACCGGCACCCTGCACGATCCGTACACCAACAAGACCATCGACTTCCAGCGCGGCGCCAAGGTCGGCGAGGCGGTGCAGATCGACCACATCGTCCCGCTCGCCTACGCCTGGGACATGGGCGCCTACGCGTGGCCGGCAGACGAGCGCCTGCGGTTCGCCAACGATCCGGCCAACCTGCTGGCCGTCGACGGGCAGGCCAATCAGGACAAGGGCGACGCGGCCCCCGCGCAATGGATGCCGCCGAACGCCGCGTTCGCCTGCCAATACGCGATGCAGTTCATCGCCGTGCTGCGCGGCTATGCGCTGCCGGTGGACCAGCCGTCGACCGGGATATTGCGTCAGGCGGCCGCCACCTGCCCGGCGGCCTAGCTCAGACGCCCTCGAAGGTGTTGGGGTCCGGGCGCAGCCGGGTGCCGTCGTTGAGCCCGTTGATCGCGTCCATGTGCTCGGCGGCCAACTCGAAGTCGAACACGTCGAGGTTCCCGGCGATGTGCTCGGGCCTGGCCGACCGGAAGACGACCGCGTTGCCCAGCTGCAGGTTCCACCGCAGCAGCACCTGGGCGGGCGTCTTGCCGTATTCGCCGGCGACCGAACTCACCGTCGGGTTGTCCATCAGCTTGCCCAACGCCAGCGGCGTGTAGGCCTGGGTGACGACGTTGTGCTCCGCGTCGACCTTGCGGATCTCGGCCTGGTTGAGCAGCGGGTGCAGCTCGACCTGATTGACCGCAGGGGTGACGAAGGTGAGGTCGATGATGTCGGTGACATGCACTTCGGTGAAGTTGGAGACACCGATCGAACGGGCCAGCCCGTTGCCGCGGCACTGGATCAGCCCCCCGAAGGAATTCACATATTCACCGCGGGACGGCACCGGCCAGTGAATCAGGTACAGGTCGATGTAATCGAGGCCCAGCCGCTCCAGGCTCTCTTTGCAGGCCTCCTCGGATCGCAGGAAACCGTGGTCGGCGGCGGCCAGTTTGGTGGTGACGAACAGTTCGGCGCGGGGGATCCCGGAGGCCGCGATCGCGCGTCCGACGGCCGCTTCGTTGCCGTAGGCGGAGGCGGTGTCGATCAGCCGGCAGCCCATCTCCAGCGCCGCCGAGACCGCGCGTTCGGTCTCGTCCTCCGATAAATCCGCGACGCCAAGGCCAAGCACCGGCATCGTGTTTTCGTCATTAAGAGCTATCGAGGGCACGGCAGCGCCCGACTCGCCAGCCAATGTCATTCACCTGCCTGTGAAATTGAAGGTTCGTGGACCGAGCCCGGTGCCGTCATCGAGCGAGGAGATCGACGCCATTGCATCGACGCCATTGCATCGGCGCTGAGTTCGAGGCGATGGGTTCGAAATGAACACGTCGAAACTGCTCGCAATCCATTAGGCGGTTCGGCTTGGGGATCACGATATTACCGAGCTGGAAAATACCACCTCATCAACACCGGGGCGGCTGCGGTGATATCCGGCCGTGGTCTGCATTCCACGAATTCGCCACCACGTAGAGTTGGTCACACGGCAGACCGGACCCCGTAGCCGCCTTGCCGGTGACCGGCGCGGAGCGCGGCACGAGCCGCACCCCCCGGGCCGCCCGGGGCCGAAAGACGTTCATTCGAGGGAGTGCCCATGACCAAGAGCGTGCCCGCGCCGGACCTACACCTCGGACCGAAGCATCCGCCCATGCGGCTGGCCAGTCGCATGCAGGGCGCGGTCTCCACGATCGGCGTCAAGCTCATTCCGTGGATCCCGACACCCGCCAAGCGAGCGCTGTTCGGGGGCCGCTCGGTGACCATCGACGGCAACACCTTGGATCCCACGCTTCAGTTGATGCTCTCCGGTCTGCGCGCCGTCGGCATCGACGGCCTGGTCGTCGACGACGACCCGGTCGCGTCCCGCGCTCAGATGCGCCAGCTGTCGCTCGAACTTCCCGGCCCGCAGATCCACGTCGACGTCGAGGACCTGTCGCTGCCCGGACCGGCGGGCGAGATCCCCGCGCGGCACTACCGTCCCGTCAACGGCGCGTCGGCGCCGCTGCTGGTCTTCTACCACGGCGGCGGATGGTCGATCGGCGACCTGGACTCCTACGACGCGCTCTGCCGGTTGACGTGCCGCGACGCCGGCGTCCACGTGTTGTCGATCGACTACCGGCTGGCGCCCGAGCACCCGGCGCCGGCCGCGGTCGAGGACGCCTACGCCGCCTTCCGGTGGGCGTACGACCACGCCGAGGAACTCGGGGCCGCGCCCGGTCGGGTCGCCGTGGGCGGCGACAGCGCGGGCGGCAACCTGGCCGCCGTCGTCTGCCAGCTGGCCCGCGACGAGGGCGCCCCCGCGCCCGCGCTGCAGTGGCTGATCTACCCGCGGACCGACTTCACCACCCAGACCCGCTCACTGAGCCTGTTCGCCCGCGGGTTCCTGCTGACCAAGCGCGACATCGATTGGTTCGAGTCGCAATACCTGAGGCGTTCGAGCGTCGACCGGGCCGATCCCCGGATATCGCCGCTGCTGGCCGAGTCGCTGGCGGGGCTCGCGCCCGCGCTGATCGCGGTCGCCGGTTTCGATCCGTTGCGCGACGAAGGCGAGAGCTACGCGGCGGCCCTGCAGGCCGCCGGGACCCCCGTCGATCTGCGGTGCATGGGGTCGCTGACGCACGGCTTCGCGAATCTGTTCAAGCTCGGCGGCGGCAGCGCCGCCGCGACCACCGAGTTGATTTCGGCTTTGCGTGCCCACCTGAGCCGGGTCTGACCTGATGCGCGGTTGGCGCCGGTAACCTAGAGGCGCCTACGAACGACACCCCGAGTACCGAAGGATCACGCAGACTGTGGCCGACAAACCCAAACGCCCTCCGCGCTTCGACTTGAAGGCGACCGACGGTAAATCGGGCCGACTCGTTCAGATCGGCGGGACCGCCGTCGTCGTCATCTTCCTGGTCGCGCTGGTCTCCTACATCGTGGTCACGCACCACAAGAAGACCGCCGCCATCGGCGCGGGGGACACGGTGCGCGTGACGTCGAGCAAGCTGGTCACCCAGCCCGGGACCACCAACCCCAAGGCCGTGGTCACGTTCTACGAAGACTTCCTGTGCCCGGCCTGCGGCAACTTCGAGCGCACGTTCGGCCCGACGGTGTCCAGGCTCATCGACGTCGGCGCCATCGCGGCCGACTACTCCATGGTGTCGATCCTCGACAACTCCAGGAACCAGAACTACTCGTCGCGGGCGGGCGCGGCGGCCCTCTGCGTGGCCGACGAGTCCATCGACGCGTTCCGCCGGTTTCACACCGCGCTGTTCACCACCGACCTTCAGCCCAGCGAGCGCGGCAGCAGCTTCCCGGACAACGCGCGGTTGATCGAGCTCGCCCGGGAGGCCGGCGTGGTGGGCAAGGTGCCCGACTGCATCAACAGCGGCAAGTACGTTTCCAAGGTCACCGCCGAGGCGGCGGCCGCGAAGATCAACGCCACGCCGACCATCAAGATCAACGGCGACGATTACGACCCGTCCACGCCCGACGCGCTGGTCGCCAAGATCAAGAGCATCGTGGGCGATGTGCCGGGCATCGACGGGGCCGTCAGCCCTCCGGCCACGTGATCACCCCGGCGTCAGCCCAAACCGAAGACCTGACACCGCAATCGCGTCCCGAAGCGCGCGTGCCGGCGCCCAGCGCGTGGTGGGTGCTGATCGCCGGTGTGATCGGCCTGGTCGCCTCCGCGACGCTGACGGTGGAGAAGATCGACCTGCTGCTCAACCCGGCGTACGTGCCGTCGTGCAACTTCAACCCGATCCTGTCGTGCGGCTCGGTGATGGTCACGCCGCAGGCGTCGGTGCTGGGATTCCCCAATCCGCTGCTCGGCCTGGGGGCGTTCACCGTGGTGGTCGTGACCGGGCTGTTGGCGGTGACCAAAGTGGCGTTGCCGCAATGGTATTGGATCGGGTTGACGGTCGGGCTGGTGATCGGGGCCGTGTTCGTGCACTGGCTGATCTACGAAAGCCTGTACAGCATCGGCGCGTTGTGCCCGTACTGCATGGTGGTCTGGGCGGCCACCATCACCTTGCTGGTGGTCGCCGCGTCGATCGCGTGCCGCCCGGCGCTGCAGCGCCGGGGACGCGGTGTGGCATGGATGTTGTACCAATGGCGGTGGTCCATCGTCGCGCTGTGGTTCACCGCGGTGTTTCTGCTGATCATGGCGCGGTTCTGGGACTATTGGTCGACGCTGCTGTAAGTGTTGCCACGTGACCCGAATCATCGGCGGGGTGGCCGGCGGCCGGCGCATCGCCGTCCCGCAACGGGGGACCAGACCGACGACCGATCGGGTGCGTGAGTCGCTCTTCAACATCCTGACCGCGCGGCACGAACTGAGCGGCGCCGCCGTGCTGGACCTCTACGCCGGTTCGGGCGCACTGGGATTGGAGGCGCTGTCCCGCGGGGCGGCTTCGGCGCTGTTCGTGGAATCGGATCAGCGCAGCGCGTCGGTCATCGCACGCAATATCGACGCCCTGGGTTTGACCGGTGCGACCGTGCGCCGCGGCGCGGTCGCGACTGTCCTGGCGGCCGGGCCCGCGAGCACGGTCGACGTCGTCCTGGCCGACCCGCCCTACGACGTCGAGAACGCCGAGGTGGAGGCGGTGCTGACGGCTCTGGTCAGCCACGGTTGGGTGGACGCCGGAACCGTGGCGGTGGTGGAGCGCGCGGCGACCGGTGCGCCGCTGGCCTGGCCGGCCGGCTGGTCCGTGTGGCCGCCACGCGTGTACGGCGACACCCGACTGGAGATGGCCGAACGACGCTGAGGCGGACGTGTAGCGTCTTTCGACATGAGTGGCGCGGTATGCCCCGGGTCGTTTGATCCAGTGACGTTGGGCCACATCGACGTCTTCGAACGGGCGTCGGCCCAGTTCGACGAGGTGGTGGTGGCGATCCTGACCAACCCCGCCAAGAAGGGCATGTTCGACCTCGACGAGCGGATCGCGATGATCACCGAGTCGACGACGCATCTGCCCAACCTGCGCGTCGAGGCCGGGCAGGGTCTGGTGGTGGACTTCGTCAGGTCGCAGGGCATGACCGCGATCGTGAAGGGCCTGCGCACCGGCACCGACTTCGAATACGAGCTGCAGATGGCCCAGATGAACAAGCACATCGCCGGTGTCGACACGTTTTTCGTCGCGACGACACCGCGGTATTCGTTCGTGTCGTCGTCCTTGGCCAAGGAGGTCGCGACGTTCGGCGGCGACGTCTCGCAGCTACTGCCCGAACCGGTGAATCGCCGCCTGCGCGAGAAGCTCGCCGGCCGCTCGTAAAGCGCCGCGCGGCAACGGATGCCAGCTGCCCTCCACCGACAAGAAGCGTCGCTAGTGGCACGCGTGGTCGTGCCCGCCGTCGGGTGAGCCGCCCATCATCCGTGCCATCGGAATTCCACCCGTTGTGACGAATCGGGCGACCAGAATGGCCGTCACGGCAAGGGAGGCGATATTGAGCCAGGTCGTGTAGTTCCACGAGACCGCCGCTTCCATGACCGTGGCGTTGCGCTCCCTGGGAATGAGATGCGTTGCGCCGAAGATCAATTCGACCAGATAGCCCGCGGCGACCATCGCCGCGTAGAAGGTGCCCAACAGCGTCAGCATCATCTTGGTGCCGTAGTACTTGCGATAGATATTCAGGATCGGCAGGATCAGCAGGTCGGCGTAGATGAACGCGATGACCCCGCCGAAACTGATGCCCCCGTTCCACAGCACCGCCGCCAGCGGCACGTTGCCGATCGAGCAGACGAAGGACACGATCGCCACGATCGGTCCCACGAGTGGGCCCCATATCGTCGACCAGGCCGGGTGGTCGGCCAAAAAGAAGGACTGCCAGAACTTTTCGGGCACCCAGGCCGCGATGGCCCCCGCGATCAACAACCCCAGCACGAGGTCACGCAGGATCGCCAACCACTCCATCACGAACACATGGGCGACGGAGGTGAAGCCCTCCCCGGAGAAGAGCCGACGAGCGAACGAGCCCTGCTTCTTGATGGACATGTCCATGGCGGCATGGCCTTCCATCGACCCGGCGATCCCGCGGTCGGCCTGTTCCCGGGCGGCATCGATGAGCCGCGAGCGCACGAACAACCGGAACAAGACGGCGAGCACGACGATCATCAGCGGGCCGCCGACGAACTCCGCGGCGGTGAACTGCCAACCCATCAGCAGGGCCAGAATGATGCCCAGTTCGACCACCAGGTTGGTGGAACCGATCTCGAACGCCATGGCGGCGGTGAAGCTGGCGCCCTTGCGGAACAGCGACCGGGCCAGCGCCACCGCGGCGTAGGAGCACGACGAGGATGCCGCGCCGAGGCCGGCGGCCAGCGCCAAGGTGCGCGGCCGGTCGTCGCCCAACAGCGCCACGATGGTCGAGCGTCGCACCACCGCCTGCACCACCGCCGACAGGGCGAACCCCACAATCAGCGCCCAGAGGATTTCCCACGTCATGGATCCCGCCACTGTCAAGGCGTGTCCGACCGCTGCTAGCACGAGCGCTCCGATCCTCCCCGTTTGGTGGGCCCGGAGTCCCAAAAATATACCCCGCTGGGGTATACGTCAACCGGGCTGAGGCGTTCTGGCCAGGGCAGAGAGCCGGCGCGATCCCTAGAATGGCCGCGACAGGGGCAACCGGGTCCCGGTCCGGTCGAATGTCCGACACACCGGCCTCGCCACCACTGTCACAAGCGCAACACCAGGCACACTGGTAACAACAAGTTTTTTGCAGATGCCAGGAGGAAATGGCCGTGTACCGAGTCTTTGAAGCGCTCGACGAACTGAGCGCGATCGTTGAAGAAGCGCGCGGCGTTCCCATGACGGCTGGCTGCGTCGTGCCGCGCGGTGACGTGCTGGAGCTGATTGACGACATCAAGGATGCGATCCCGGGCGAGCTCGACGACGCCCAGGATGTGCTCGACGCGCGGGACTCGATGCTGCAGGACGCCAAGTCGCACGCCGACTCGATGGTCTCCTCGGCGACCACCGAGTCCGAGTCGATGCTCAACCACGCCCGCGCCGAGGCCGACCGGCTCTTGTCCGACGCAAAAGCGCAGGCCGACCGCATGGTCAGCGAGGCGCGCCAGCACAGCGAGCGGATGGTGGGCGAGGCCCGTGAGGAGGCGATGCGCATCGCCACGGCGGCGAAGCGGGAGTACGAGGCCAGCGTCAACCGCGCCCAGGCCGAGGCCGACCGGCTGCTCGAGAACGGCAACATCTCCTACGAGAAGGCCGTGCAAGAAGGCATCAAGGAACAGCAGCGTCTGGTGTCGCAGAACAGCGTGGTGGAAGCGGCGAACGCCGAGGCCACGCGTCTGATCGACTCGGCGCATGCCGAGGCCGACCGGCTGCGCGGTGAATGCGACATCTACGTCGACAACAAGCTCGCCGAGTTCGAGGAGTTCCTCAACGGCACGTTGCGCTCGGTCGGCCGCGGCCGCCACCAGCTCCGGACGGCGGCCGGCACGCACGACTACGCGGTGCGTTAGCGCGTCAGCCGGGCGGCCGCGCCCTGGAATTGTGCGGTTCGCGCCGTAGGATTTCTCCTATGACGCGGCAGCACAGCACTACCTCGCAGCGCCGTCTTAGCTCCCCGTTGACGGTTGACATCAGCCGGCTCGGGCGTCGCCCCGGGGCGATGGTGACCCTGCGGAAGACCGTGCCCAGCCCCACGCGCATCGGGCTGGACATGATCGCGATCGAGGCGGGCGCCCCGTTGGAGCTCGACCTGCAGGTCCAGTCGGTCTCCGAGGGTGTGCTGGTGACGGGGACGGTCGACGCGCCCAGCGTGGGCGAGTGCGCCCGCTGCCTGACCCCCGTCCACGGTCGGGTTCAGGTCCAGTTGACCGAACTGTTCGCCTACCCCGACAGCACCACCGAGGCGACCACCGAGGAGGACGAGGTCGGTCACATCGTCGACGACACCTTCGACCTCGAGCAGTCGATCGTCGACGCCGTGGGACTCGAGCTGCCGTTCTCGCCCGTCTGCACGCCCGATTGCCCGGGCCTGTGCCCCGAATGCGGCGTGCCCCTCGCCGCCGAGCCCGGCCACCACCACGACCGCATCGACCCGCGGTGGGCGAAACTGGCCGGCATGTTTCCCGAGCCCGACGCGCCGCGGGGTGAGCGGTGACGTCCCGGCAGGACCTGCTCGACGCGCTCGGGGTCGAGCTGCCCGAAGAAGTGCTCACGCTGGCGCTGACGCACCGCAGCTACGCCTACGAGCACGGCGGGCTGCCCACCAATGAGCGGCTGGAATTCCTCGGCGACGCCGTGCTGGGCCTGACCGTCACCGACGAGCTCTACCACCGGCACCCCGACCGGTCGGAAGGCGACCTCGCCAAGCTGCGGGCCAGCGTCGTCAACACCCAAGCGCTGGCCGACGTCGCGCGCAAGCTGTCCGCCGACGGCCTGGGCGCGCACCTGTTTCTCGGGCGCGGGGAAGCCAACACCGGCGGCGCCGACAAGTCGAGCATCCTGGCCGACGGGATGGAATCGCTGCTGGGCGCCATTTACCTGCAGCACGGGATCGACACGGCCCGCGAGGTGATCCTGCGGCTGTTCGGCGCGCTGCTCGACGCCGCGCCGACGCTCGGGGCCGGGCTGGACTGGAAGACCAGCCTGCAGGAGCTGACCGCGGCGCGCGGCATGGGCGCGCCGTCCTACGTCGTCACCTCCACCGGTCCGGACCACGACAAGGAGTTCACCGCCGTCGTCGTCGTGATGGACACCGAATACGGCTCCGGTGTCGGCCGCTCCAAGAAGGAGGCCGAGCAGAAGGCCGCGGCGGCGACGTGGAAGACGCTGGAATCGCGCGATACGGCGGGGAAAACGTCCGTCTAGATCTATGGTGATGACCCGCCGCGCCCGGCTTCGCCGCGCTTGCGATCATCACTAGATGCCCGAGCTACCCGAAGTCGAGGTGGTGCGCCGCGGCTTGCAGGCCCGCGTCGTGGGCAGGACGATCAAGGCCGTCCGGGTGCACCACCCGCGCGCGGTGCGCCGGCACGACGCCGGGCCCGCCGACCTCACCGCCCGGCTGCTCGACGCCCGGATCACCGGCACCGACCGGCGCGGCAAGTACCTGTGGCTGCTGCTCGACACCGAGCCCGCGCCGTCTGAATCGGACACGGCCCTGGTGGTCCACCTCGGTATGAGCGGGCAGATGCTGCTCGGACAGGTGCCGCGCGCCGACCACGTGCGCATCTCCGCGCTGCTCGACGACGGGACGGTGTTGAGCTTCGCCGATCAGCGCACCTTCGGCGGGTGGATGCTCGCCGATCTGGTGAGCGTGGACGGGAGCGTGGTGCCCGCGCCCGTCGCACACCTCGCGCGCGACCCGCTGGACCCGCTCTTCGACCGCGATGGCGTCGTTAATGTGTTGCGGCACAAGCATTCCGAGATCAAGCGGCAGCTCCTCGACCAAACCGTGGTGTCGGGCATCGGCAACATCTACGCCGACGAGGCGCTCTGGCGGGCCAAGGTCAACGGCGCCCGGATCGCCGCGACGCTGAGCCGCCCGCGGCTGGGCGCCGTCCTGGACGCCGCGGCCGAGGTGATGCGCGACGCGCTGGCGCAGGGCGGGACGTCGTTCGACTCGCTGTACATCAACGTCAACGGAGAATCCGGTTACTTCGACCGGTCGCTGGACGCCTACGGCCGCGACGGGCAGAGCTGCCGGCGCTGCGGCGCGGTGATGCGCCGGGAGAAGTTCATGAACCGGTCGTCGGTCTACTGCCCGAAGTGTCAGCCGAGGCCGCGGCTTTGACTGTGCTCGTGGGGTTTTGAGTGTGCGGCGACGGCGGCGACACGCCGAGCGGCATCGCCCAGGACGCACACTCGGAGGCGCTTGCGGAACCGATTCCGAAGAAGGTGAGGTTACCCTCACCTTTCATCGTTATCCTGGGTGGCATGGTGAACCTGTGGCGTCGGGGCGGCTAGTGCGGAACTCAGTTCGTGCACCGGGTCCGACGACCGTGCTGGCTCAGCTCGCGCCGGGCCAGCGGGCGACGATCGTGGGCGTGACTCCGGCGGCATCACCCGTGGTCGCGGGCCGTCTGCGGCAGCTGGGGTTCCGGCCGGCGTCCCACGTCGAGGTGATCCGGCGCGCCCCGATGGGCGACCCGACCATCTACCGGGTTCAAGACACCGAACTGTGCCTGCGGCGGCGCGAGGCGCAACTGATCGAAGTCGACCCGGGCAGCCCCGCATGACGTCCTGCCACGAGGAGGGCGGCGCCGCGGTCGCAGTCGCGGGCGCGGCACGCGTCGCTCTGGTGGGCAGCCCCAACGCGGGCAAGACGTCCGTGTTCAACCACCTGACCGGACTGCGCGCCAAGACCGGCAACTATCCGGGCGTCACCGTCGGCCGCAGCGTCGGCATCACGAAGGTGGACGGCCTCGAGATCGCCGTCGAAGACCTGCCGGGCACCTACAGCCTGGAGCCCATCAGCCCGGACGAACAGGTCGTGTCCGATCTGCTGGTCGGCAACATGGCCGAGACCACCCCGCCCGATGCGATCGTCCTGGTGGCCGACGCCACCACACTGCACCGTTCGGTCACGCTCGTGGCGCAGGTGCTGAGGCTCGACGTTCCGTGCCTGTTGGCGCTGACCATGACCGACGAGTTGACCGCGCGCGGGGGCGGCATCTCCGTCGACGCCCTGGCGACGGCGCTGGGCATTCCGGTGATCCCGGTGATCGCGCACCGGGGGGCCGGGATCGACACCCTGCGCGCCCAACTGGTGTCCTTCGACCGGTGGTCACGACCCCCGATCCTGCCCCCGGGTCAGGACGACGCGATCGACGCCTGGGGCAAGTCCGTGCTGGATGCGGCCGGATACGTTGCGCCGCGCCCGGATCGGCGCACGCGAGGAATCGACGCGATCGTCCTGCATCCGTTGTGGGGAACCGTCATCTTCTTCGCGGTGATGTTCTGCTTCTTTCAGGTCGTGTTCACCGTCGCCGCGCCCCTGCAGGACCGGGTGAGTCAGGGGCTGGGCTGGCTGGGCGCACTGGTCAGCGACCACGTAGGCAACTACGTGGTGCGCGGCCTGCTCGGCCAGGGCCTCATCGGGGGCGTGGGCACGGTGCTTCAGTTCATCCCGCAGATCGTGTTGCTGTTCCTCTTGATCGCGTTGTTGGAGAACGTCGGCTACATGGCGCGGGCCGCGTTCTTGATGGACCGGGTGATGGCCGCGACGGGGTTGGAGGGTCGCGCCTTCGTCGCGATGCTCTCGTCGTTTGCGTGCGCGATCCCGGGAATCATGGCCACCCGGACGCTGCCGTCATCGCGCGACCGGATCGCCACCATCATCACGGCGCCGCTGATGACCTGCTCGGCACGGCTTCCGGTGTTCACCCTGCTGGTGGGGCTGCTGGTTTCGCCGCAGACCCAGTGGTGGGGCCTGAGCGCACAGGGCGTCGCGATGTTCCTGCTGTATCTGTGCGGCGGCACCTCGGCGCTGATCGCCGCGTCGCTGTTCAAGTCGACGATCCTGCGCAGCGACCTGCTGCCGTTCACGATGGAGCTTCCGCCGTACCGCTTCCCGTCGGTCAGAAACGTGCTCATCACGATGTGGGATTCGGCCAAAGTGTTCTTGCGCAAGGCCGGAACCATCATCTTGGGCACGTCGGTGGTGCTGTGGGTGCTGCTGAATCTGCCCGCACGCCAAGCGGAAACCGCGCACATGTCGGCGACCGAGACGACCGCCTACGTGATGGACCACAGTTACGCCGCCGATGTCGGCAAGGCGATCGGGCCGGTGTTCAAGCCGCTGGGGTTCGATTGGCACATCAACGTCGCCCTGCTCGGTTCCTTCTCGGCGCGTGAGGTTTTCGTGTCGACCCTGGGCCAGGTGTCGGCGGCGACGAACCCCGAGGACCCGCATGAGGCTCTCGTCGGCATGACGGACGAGGACGGCCACCAGGTGTTCACCTCGCCGACCGTCATCGCGCTGATGGCGTACTTCATCTTCGCGCTGCAATGCATGTCCACCGTCGCGGTGATGCGCCGCGAGACGAATTCCTGGCGGTGGCCCGCCTTCGCCTGGTGCTACATGTTCGTCCTGGCATGGACGATGGCGTTCGCCGCCCGGTCGATCGCGATCGGCGTGGGCGCATGATCCCGATCCACGCCACGGCCACGTCCGATCCCGCACAGCTGCGCTGGGTGGTCCCGCCCGACCGGCTGCCGGCGCGCGGCCGCGTCCGGCAGGCCCCGGGCAGGCTGGGCGCAATGCTGGGCAGCGGGACGATCGCCGAGATTACGGTCGGCGCCGACGACATTCTGATCACGCTCGGCGCGGGCAGCGGCTGGCGTGAGCTGGGGGACGACGTTCGCGAGGCACTCGGTGAGGCGCTGGTCGACCCGCAAGGCTGGTCGGTCGAGGAATCATCCGGCCCGGATTTGGAAAGCGTTGCGGCGGAACTGCTTGCGGGCCCCGTCGGGGCACTTGCCGCTTCGCACGGCGGGTCGATCGAGCTCGTCTCGGTGACCGGCCACACCGTGACCGTGCGAATGGCCGGCGCGTGCGACGGATGTCCGGCGGCGACGTCCACACTACGGGACGTATTCGAGCGCGAACTGCGGCGGCGGTTCGACGAGCGAGTCGTGGTGGCCTGCGAAAGCGGTTCGACCGCAATCTCGTTGGGTAAGAAGCTGCTGTCGTTGATCGTCCGCTGAGGGAGCGTTCACTCGAAGATGTCCCGGCGGGCAGCACCGGCGGGTAAGGCGGGGTCGACAAACCACTCGCGGGAAACAGCAGTCCGAGCCGAGAATCGCCGCGAGTCGCTGCGCCGCTTCCTCGACGTCCGCTCGCCCGAAACGCACGCGTCCCGGTGGATCCGGGTAGCACAGCGGACACCCAAAATGTCGGCGCTCGAATGCAATTCGTCCAGGCGGAAACCACCTTCGTCGTTCTGAATCCGCCCGTCGGTCGCGGTGACGACGACGTGGAATGCGACCACGGTGGTCATGAAACGCAGTATGCCCGCGGCACCGGGCGCGCACCGCCCGGTAAAAAGTAGGGCATGACCGAACTATGGGTGCAGCGCACCGGATCGCGCCGCTACACCGGGCATAGCTCGCGCGGTGCGCAGGTACTCGTCGGCTCGGAGGACGTCGAGGGCGTGTTCACCCCCGGCGAGCTGCTGAAGATCGCGCTCGCCGCGTGCAGCGGGATGTCCAGCGACCAGCCGCTCGCGCGCCGGCTCGGCGACGACTACCAGGCGGTGGTGAGGGTCTCCGGCGACGCCGACCGCGAACGCGAGGTCTATCCACTGCTGGAAGAGACGCTCGAGCTCGACCTTTCCGGGCTGTCGCCGGAGGAGAAGGAGCGCCTGCTGACCGTCGTCGACCGGGCGATCGACCTGGTCTGCACCGTCGGGCGCACGCTGAAAGCCGGCACACAGGTCGAGTTCAAGGTGACCGATGTCGGATCCTGACATCCGGCTCACCGCCTGGGTGCACGGCCAGGTCCAGGGCGTCGGCTTCCGCTGGTGGACGCGCTGCCGGGCGCTCGAGCTGGGCCTTACCGGCTATGCGGCCAACCAGGCCGACGGCCGCGTGCTGGTGGTCGCCCAGGGGCCGCGCGAAGCGGGTGAGAAGCTGCTGGCGCTGCTCAAAGGCGGCGAGTCGTGGCCGTCGAGGCCGGGCCGCGTCGACAAGGTCGTCGCGGACTGGTCGCAGCCGCAGGAACGGTTCGAGGGTTTCGTCGAGCGCTGATCACATCAGCCACAGGGGCACCGCCGTGGGCGGCTGCGGTCGGATCGCAAACGTGATAGCGCCGGCGCTATCACGTTTCGTACTCACGTATTGCAGCTCTCCGAGTGACGGATGTGGCTTGTGTGGCCGCTGCGCCGACCGCCCGGTTTTCCGGCCGCCGACACTCCTGTGAGGAGGCGGGACGAGCCGAGCTGACCGGTAGTCTGGCTGGCCGTGTACCTCAAGAGTCTGACGCTGAAGGGCTTCAAGTCCTTCGCATCGCCGACGACTCTGCGTTTCGAGCCCGGGATCACCGCGGTCGTCGGGCCCAACGGCTCCGGGAAATCCAACGTCGTCGACGCCCTGGCCTGGGTCATGGGGGAGCAGGGAGCGAAGACCCTGCGCGGCGGCAAGATGGAAGACGTCATCTTCGCCGGCACCTCGTCGCGGGCCCCCCTGGGCCGCGCCGAAGTCACCGTCACCATCGACAACTCCGACAACGCGCTGCCCATCGAATACTCCGAGGTGTCGATCACCCGGCGCATGTTCAGGGACGGCGCCAGCGAATACGAAATCAACGGCGCCAGTTGCCGTTTGATGGACGTGCAAGAGCTGCTGAGCGACTCCGGGATCGGCCGGGAGATGCACGTCATCGTGGGGCAGGGCAAGCTCGACGAGATCTTGCAGTCGCGCCCCGAAGATCGTCGCGCCTTCATCGAAGAGGCCGCCGGTGTGCTCAAGCACCGCAAGCGCAAGGAAAAGGCCCTGCGCAAACTCGATGCGATGTCGGCGAACCTGGCCCGCCTCACCGACCTGACCACCGAGCTGCGCCGCCAGCTCAAACCGCTGGGCCGCCAGGCCGAGGTGGCCCGCCGGGCCCAGACCATCCAGGCCGACCTGCGCGACGCCCGGTTGCGCCTGGCCGCCGACGACCTGGTCAATCGGCAAACCGAGCGCGACGCCATCTTCGAGGCCGAGGCCGCCATCCGCCGCGATCACGACGAGGCCGCCGCCCGCCTGGCCGTGGCGTCCGAGGAGCTCACCGCGCACGAGGCGGCGGTCGCCGAACTCTCGCAGCGGGCCGAGTCGGTGCAGCACACCTGGTTCGGGCTGTCCGCGCTGGCCGAACGGGTGGCCGCGACGGTCCGCATCGCCAGCGAACGCGCGCATCATCTCGACGTGGAACCGCCGCCACCGAGCGACACCGACCCCGACGCGCTGGAGGCCGAGGCCGAGCGGGTCGCGGTGGCCGAGCGGCAATTGCTGGGCGAACTGGCCGAAGCCCGCACCCGCCTCGACGCCGCCCGCGGCGAATTGGCCGAACGCGAGCGCGAGGCCGCCGAGGCCGATCGCGCCCACCTGGCCGCCGTGCGGGCCGAAGCGGATCGGCGTGAAGGCCTGGCGCGGCTGGCCGGTCAGGTCGAGACCATGCGGGCGCGCGTCGAATCGATCGACGACAGCGTCGCGCGGCTGTCCGAACGCATCGAGCAGGCCGCCGCCCGCGCGCAGCAGTCCAAGGCGGAATTCGAGACCGTGCAGGGCCGCGTCGGTGAGCTCGACCAGGGTGAGGTGGGCCTGGACGAGCATCACGAGCGGACCGTGGCCGCGCTGCGGCTGGCCGACGAACGCGTCGCCGAACTGCAGGCCGCCGAACGCGACGCCGAACGGCGGGTGGCCTCGTTGCGGGCCCGCATCGACGCGCTGTCCGTCGGGCTGGAGCGCAAGGACGGCGCGGCCTGGCTTACCGAAAACCATGCGGGTGCAGGACTTTTCGGGCCGATCGCCAAGCTGGTCAAGGTCCGCTCCGGTTACGAGGCGGCGCTGGCCGCGGTGCTGGGCTCGGCGGCCGACGCGCTGGCCGCCGAGAGCTTCGGCGCGGCCCGGTCCGCGGTTGCCGCGCTCAAGCAGGCCGACGGCGGGCGGGCGGCGCTGGTGCTGGGCGACTGGCCCGCGGATCACCCCGCCTCGCGCGATGCCCTGCCCGGCACCGCGCTGTGGGCGCTGGACCTGATCGACGCGCCCGCGCGGTTGCGCGGCGCGATCACGGCGATGCTCGCGGGCGTCGCGGTGGTCGACGACCTGGACCAGGCGCTCGAGCTGGTGTCGGCCCGCCCTCAGTTGCGCGTGGTCACGCTCGACGGCGACCTGGTGGGCGCCGGCTGGGTGAGCGGGGGCTCCGACCGCAAGCTGTCGACGCTCGAGGTGACCTCGGAAATCGACAAGGCGGGCAGCGAGCTGGCCGCCGCGGAATCGCAGGTCGCCCAGCTGACCGCGGCGCTGTCCGGCGCGCTGACCGAGCAGGCCGCCCGCCAGGACTCCGCCGAGCAGGCGTTGGCCGCGCTCAACGAATCCGACACCGCGATCTCGGCGATGTACGAGCAGCTGGGCCGGCTCGGGCAGGAAGCCCGCACGACCGAAGACGAGTGGAGCAGGTTGCTGCGGCAGCGCGAGGAGCTCGAAGCGGGCCGCACGCAGACGGTCGAGGAAGTCACCGAGCTGGAAAACCGGCTGCGCAACGCGCAAGAGACGCAGCACGTGCATGCCGAACAGCCCGACCACGCGGAGGTGCGCCAGCGGATCGCCGCCGCGGCCGAAGGCGCCCGCAGCGCCGAGGTGGAGGCCCGGCTGGCGGTGCGGACCGCCGAGGAGCGGGCCAACGCGGTGCGTGGGCGCGCCGATTCCCTGCGGCGCGCCGCGGCCGCGGAACGCGAGGCGCGGCTGCGGGCCCAGCAGGCCCGCGAGGCCCGGCTGCGCGCGGCTGCCGTCGCCGCGGCGGTGGCCGACTCGGGGC
This sequence comes from Mycobacterium seoulense, assembly GCF_010731595.1. Taxonomy (NCBI): domain Bacteria; kingdom Bacillati; phylum Actinomycetota; class Actinomycetes; order Mycobacteriales; family Mycobacteriaceae; genus Mycobacterium; species Mycobacterium seoulense. The sequence continues at coordinate 439,346 of NZ_AP022582.1, forward strand.
GGCTGCTGGCCCGGCGGCTGGACGGCGTGGTCGGGGCGGCGTCCACGATTCGCGACGCGTTGGCCGCCGAACGCCAGCAGCGTGCGACGGCGATGGCGGCGGTGCGCGACGAGGTGAACGCGTTGAGCGCCCGAGTGGCCACCCTGACCGACTCGCTGCACCGCGACGAGGTGGCCAACGCGCAGGCGGCAATGCGGATCGAGCAGCTCGAGCAGATGGTGCTCGAGCAGTTCGGCATGGCACCGGCCGACCTGATCGCCGAGTACGGGCCCGACGTGGCCCTGCCGCCCACCGAGCTCGAGATGGCCGAATTCGAGCAGGCCCGCGAACGCGGTGAGCAAGTCGTCGCGCCCGCACCGATGCCGTATGACCGGGCCACCCAGGAGCGCCGGGCCAAACGCGCCGAGCGGGAGCTGGCCGAGCTGGGCCGGGTCAACCCGCTGGCGCTCGAGGAGTTCGCCGCGCTGGAGGAGCGCTACAACTTCCTGTCCACCCAGCTCGAGGACGTCAAAGCGGCGCGCAAGGACCTGCTCGACGTCGTCGCCGACGTCGACGCCCGGATCTTGCAGGTGTTCAGCGACGCCTTCGTCGACGTGGAACGCGAATTCCGGGAAGTCTTCACCGTGCTGTTCCCGGGCGGCGAGGGCCGGCTGCGGCTCACCGACCCCGACGACATGCTGACCACCGGCATCGAGGTGGAGGCGCGTCCGCCGGGCAAGAAGATCACCCGGCTGTCGCTGCTGTCCGGTGGCGAGAAGGCGCTGACCGCGGTGGCGATGCTGGTCGCCATCTTCCGCGCCCGCCCGTCGCCGTTCTACATCATGGACGAGGTGGAGGCCGCGCTCGACGACACCAACCTGCGCCGGCTGATCAGCCTCTTCGAACTGCTGCGGGCGCGGTCGCAGCTGATCATCATCACGCACCAGAAGCCGACGATGGAGGTCGCCGACGCGCTGTACGGCGTGACCATGCAGGGCGACGGCATCACCGCGGTGATCTCTCAGCGGATGCGGGGGCAGCAGGTGGAGCAGTTGGTGTCCAGCTCGTCCTAGCGGCGATCGCGAGCGCGGCGTAGCCGGGCGTGGCGGGTCGCCGCCATCTTCCTAGCGCTTGCCGCCGACCCCGCGCGATCCGGCCCCTGAAACAATGTCAGCGTGTCACAAGGTCTTTGGATCGCCGTCGCGGTCATCGCCGTCCTGCTTCTCGTCGCCGCGCTGGTCGCAGGCCTGGTGCGCTACCGTCGCCGACGGATCAGCTTCACGACCAAACCGGAGCCCGGCGCGATCGACCGGTCGGGCGGCTATACCGCGTCGTCGGGCATCGCCTTCAGCCAGACGGCGACCGCCGATCGGCTCGACACCGCGGGGCTGCCCGGGGTGGGCGACGACGCCACCATTCCGCGCGACGCGCCCCGGCGCACCATCTCCGAGGTCGAGCTGCCCGAACCGGAGGCACCGGAGAGTATCGCCCCGCCGCCGGTAGCGCCGGCACCGCCCGAGACCCCCGAGCCGCCGGCGGCCCCCGAGATCGAGGCGATCGCGCCGCCCGAAGGCCGGCTGGAGCGACTGCGCGGCCGGCTGGCTAGGTCGCAGAATGCGCTGGGACGCAGCGTGCTGGGCCTGATCGGCGGCGGCGACCTCGACGAAGACGCCTGGCAGGACGTGGAGGACACGCTGCTGGTCGCCGACCTGGGCCCGGTGGTCACCGAGTCGGTGATGTCGCAGCTGCGCGCCCGGCTGGCCGGCAGCGCCGTGCGCACCGAGGCCGACGCGAAGGCCGTTCTGCGTGACGTGCTGATCCGGGAGCTGCACCCCGACATGGACCGCTCGATCCGCGCCCTGCCGCACGCCGACCACCCGTCGGTGCTGCTGGTCGTCGGCGTCAACGGCACCGGAAAGACGACCACGGTCGGAAAGTTGGCCCGGGTGCTGGTGGCCGACGGGCGTCGCGTGGTGCTCGGCGCCGCCGACACGTTCCGGGCGGCCGCCGCCGACCAGCTGCAGACCTGGGCGTCCCGGGTCGGCGCGGAGGTGGTGCGCGGGGCCGAAGGCGCGGACCCCGCGTCGGTGGCGTTCGACGCCGTCGACAAGGGCATCGCCTCGGGTGCCGACGTGGTGCTGATCGACACCGCCGGCCGGCTGCACACCAAGGTCGGGCTGATGGACGAGCTCGACAAGGTCAAGCGCGTGGTGACACGGCGCGCCGCGGTCGACGAGGTGCTGCTGGTGCTCGACGCGACGATCGGGCAGAACGGGCTGGCCCAGGCGCGGGTGTTCGCCGAGGTCGTCGACATCACCGGCGCCGTGCTGACCAAGCTGGACGGTACGGCCAAGGGCGGCATCGTATTCCGCGTCCAACAGGAACTCGGGGTGCCCGTGAAGCTGGTCGGGCTGGGGGAAGGTCCCGACGATCTGGCACCCTTCGAGCCGGCCGCCTTCGTCGACGCCCTGCTCGGCTGAAACCGCTTACACGGCGAGCGGGACGTTAATCCCGCCGAAACACGGCGGCCCCACTGCCGAAACAACGATTGCGCAAGGTTCTGGATCAGGTCACAGGCGTCGCCTGACGGCCATTCATGTCCTGACCGGAGGTGAGCGAGTGGCATTCCCGCAATTGGGCCAACCCGATACCGGCGATACCGCCTGGATGTTGGCGAGTTCCGCGCTAGTGCTGTTGATGACGCCGGGTCTTGCGTTCTTCTACGGCGGCATGGTGCGCACCAGAAGCGTGCTCAACATGATCATGATGAGCATCAGCGCGATGGGTGTGGTCACCGTGCTCTGGGTGCTCTACGGCTACTCGATGTCGTTCGGTGACGACCGGGGCGGCGTCGTGGGCAATCCGACCGATTACTGGGGCCTGGCGAAGCTGATCGGCGGCAACGCCGTCAAGGCGGATCCCAGCAAGGGGGTCACGCAGGTCGACATCCCGCTGGCCGGCACCATGCCCGCCACGGTGTTCGTGGCCTTCCAGCTGATGTTCGCGATCATCACCGTCGCCCTGATCTCGGGTGCGGTGGCCGACCGGCTCAAGTTCACCGCCTGGCTGGTGTTCGCCGGGCTGTGGGCGACGTTGGTCTACTTTCCGGTCGCGCACTGGGTCTTCGCCGCCGACGGCTTCGCGTCCGAGCACGGTGGCTGGATCAACAACAAGCTGCACGCCATCGACTTCGCCGGTGGGACGGCGGTCCACATCAACTCCGGTGTGGCGGGCCTGGCCCTCGCGATCGTCCTGGGCAAGCGCCGCGGCTGGCCCACGACGCTGTTCCGCCCGCACAACCTGCCGTTCGTGATGCTCGGCGCCGGTCTGCTGTGGTTCGGCTGGTTCGGGTTCAACGCCGGTTCGGCGACCAGCTCTAACGGCTCGGCCGGGTCGACGTTCATGACCACCACCATCGCGACGGCCACGGCCATGCTGGGCTGGTTGCTCACCGAGCGCATCCGCGACGGCAAGCCGACGACGCTGGGGGCGGCGTCGGGCATCGTCGCCGGGCTGGTCGCGATCACGCCGTCCTGCTCGTCGGTCAACGTGCTGGGCGCGTTGGTGGTCGGCGCGGTGGCCGGGGTGGTGTGCGCGCTGGCGGTCGGGCTGAAGTTCAAGTTCGGCTACGACGACTCACTCGACGTGGTCGGGGTGCACATGATCGGTGGTCTGACGGGCACCCTGCTGGTGGGCCTGCTCGCCGCGCCCGAATCCCCGGCGATCAACGGCGTCGTCGGCGTGTCGAAGGGGTTGTTCTACGGCGGCGGTTGGTCCCAGCTCGAACGGCAGGCGGTCGGCGCCTTCGCGGTACTGTTCTACTCCGGCATCGTCACGCTGATCCTGGCTTTGATCCTGAAGTACACGATCGGGCTGCGGGTCGGCGCCGAGGAAGAATCCAACGGCATCGACGAGTCGGAGCACGCGGAGAGCGGTTACGATTTCGGGACGATCGGCGGGCAAGGGTCCGTGCTGCCGGCGGCGCGGATTCCCGTGGATGACCGCAACGGGCTCGAGGAGGACCGAGTGGGCGACAAGGTGGAGGCAGAGCAGGCATGAAGCTAGTCACCGCAATCGTGAAGCCGTTCACCCTCGATGACGTCAAGACCAGCCTCGAGGAAGCGGGGGTCCTGGGAATGACGGTCAGCGAAATCCAAGGGTACGGGCGGCAGAAGGGCCACACCGAGGTTTACCGGGGTGCCGAGTACTCGGTGGATTTCGTGCCGAAGGTGCGAATCGAGGTCGTCATCGACGATTCCCTCGTCGACAAGGTCGTGGACAGCATCGTCCGGGCGGCGCGCACCGGCAAGATCGGTGACGGCAAGGTCTGGGTCACCCCCGTGGAAACCATTGTGCGAGTGCGCACGGGTGAACGCGGAACCGATGCCCTCTGACCGTAACCGCACATTGCTGAACCGGGCCGGACGGGCCGGGAGGGTATGACAGACCCACCCGGCCCGTCCGGGTCATCTGGAGCGGGCGATCAAAGCGCCGGCGGGGCAAGCGATCTGGCTGCCACGCGGCGCCAGCTGCTGTCCGAGGGGCGTGAGCTGGGCGCGGCGGAGCTGCGGAAAGCCTGGCTGGAGCTCCATGAATCCTGGCTGGTCGCCAAGGCCGGCGAAATCGGCGTCACCGACGGCAGCGGTTTCGCGATCGTCGGTGTGGGCGGTTTGGGCCGCCGCGAGCTGCTGCCGTATTCCGATCTCGACCTGATGCTGTTGCACGACAACAAGTCGAACGAGGTGTTGCAGCGGGTCGCCGACGGGCTGTGGTATCCGTTGTGGGACGCCAACGTTCGGCTCGACCACAGCGTGCGGACGGTGTCCGGGGCCCTGGGCGTCGCCAACAGCGACATGGTGGCCGCGCTGGGCATGCTGGACGCGCGGCACATCGCCGGGGACGAGCGCCTGTCGGCCGAACTCATCGACGGCGCGCGGCGCCAGTGGCGCAGCGCGATTCGATCCCGCATGGACGAGCTCGTCGCGATGACATACGAACGCTGGCAACGGTGTTGGCGCATCGCGCAGCGGGCCGAGCCGGACCTGAAGTCGGGGCGCGGCGGCCTGCGCGACGTCCAACTGCTCGACGCGCTGGGCGTCGCGCAGCTCATCGACCGCCACGGCATGGGACATCCGGACGCGCCGGGCGGCTCGCTGGACGCCGCGTATCTCACGCTGCTCGACGTGCGCACCGAACTGCACCGGGTGTCCAAACGCGGGCTCGATCAATTGCTGGCGCAGTTCGCCGACGAGGTGAGCGCCGCGTTGGGCGTAGGGGACCGGTTTGCGTTGTCCCGCATGCTCTCCAGCGTCAGCCGCACCATCGCCTACCACGCCGAAACCGGGCTGCGAACGGCGCAGAACGCGTTGCCCCGGCGCGGCCTCACCGCCCTGGTGCGGCGCCCGAAGCGCCGCCCCTTGGACGAGGGCGTGGTGGAGTACGACGGCGAGGTGGTGCTTGCCCGCGACGCCCAACCCCAAACCGATGCCGGATTGGTGTTGCGCGTGGCGGCTGCGTCGGCGAACAGCGGCCTGCCCATCAGCGCGGGCACGCTCATGCGGCTGGCCGACAACGTCCCCGACCTGCCCTCGCCCTGGCCACGGGAGGCGCTGGACGACCTGTTGGTGGTGCTCCTGGCCGGGCCCACGACGGTCAACACGATCGAGTCGCTGGACCGCACCGGGCTGTGGGGCCGCCTCTTCCCGGAATGGGACGCGGTCCGTGACCTGCCCCCGCGCGACGTCTCGCACAAGTGGACCGTCGACCGGCACATCGTCGAAACCGCAGTGAACGCAGCCCCGCTCACCACCCGCGTGGCGCGCTCGGACCTGCTCGCGCTCGGCGCGCTGCTGCACGACATCGGCAAGGGTCGCGGCACGGACCACTGTGTGCTGGGCGCCGAATTGACCATCCCGATCGCCAACCGGCTCGGGCTGTCGGCGCAGGACACCGACACGCTCGCGGGCATGGTCCGCCACCACCTGCTCCTGCCGATCACGGCCACCCGAAGCGACCTCAACGACCCGAAGACCATCGAGTCGGTGGCCGCCGCACTGCGCGGTGATCCCCAGCTGCTCGAGCTCCTGCACGCGCTGGCGGAGGCCGACTCGAAGGCCACCGGGCCCGGGGTGTGGAGCGACTGGAAGGCGTCCTTGATCGAGGATCTGGTCCGCCGCTGCCGGCTGGTGATGGCCGGTGAGCCGCTTCCGGAAGCGGAACCGGTTGCGCCACATTATCTTTCGCTGGCAGCCGACCGCGGGGTGCATGTGGAGATCAACCCCGGCGACCGGGAGCGGTTGACCGCGGTGATGCTGGCGCCGAACCAGCGCGGGTTGGTGTCGAAAGCCGCCGCGGTGCTGGCGCTGAACTCGCTGCGCATCCACTCGGCGTTGGCCAACATTCACGAGGACGTCGCGATCGTCGAGTTCGTCGTGTCGCCGGTGTTCGGTTCGCCGCCCGAATCAGGCCTGCTGCGTCAGCAATTCAACGGCGCGCTGGCCGGCCACCTCGATGTCCTCGGCACCCTCGAGCGGCGCGACAGCGACGCCATCAGCGCCGCGAGCGCGCGGGCCGGCGAGATTCAGGCCGGGGTGCCCGTCACCCGGTCCACGGCGCCGCCGCGGATCCTGTGGCTGGACACGGTGACCGTCGGCCAGTTGATCTTCGAAGTCCGCGCCATGGACCGCCTGGGTCTGCTCGCGCTGCTGACCAATGCGCTCGAGCGTGCGGGCGCCGACATCGTCTGGGCCAAGGTCAACACCTTCGGCTCGACGGCGGCCGACGTGTTCTGCGTGACGGTGCCGGCACACGCCGAGCAGGACGCGCGGGCCGCGATCGAGCAGAACCTGCTGGCCGTGTTGGGTGGCCCCGCGGTCGAAGTGCTCGAGGAGCCCGTCGGCGACTAGCGGTTTTCAGGAGTGCTCGACATTGAGCTGCCGCAACGCCTCGATGCGGGCCTGGATCTGCTCGCGGGTCGCGGCGGCGATCGGCGGCCCCCCGCAACGACGGCGAAGTTCGCTGTGAATCCAGCCGTGGGGCTTGCCGGTGCGGTGATGGGTGGCCGACACGAGGGTGTTGAGCTCACGGCGCAGCTCGCGCAGCTGGCCGTGCATCGACCGCGGCGCCGACGCCGCGGGCGGCGCCCCCTGCGCGGCCCGTCGCTGCAGCTGTTCGTCCTGGCGGCGGTGCAGCAGCGCCCGCATCTGTTCGGCATCGAGCAGTCCCGGGATGCCGAGGTAGTCGGCCTCCTCGTCGCTTCCGGCGGGGGCCGCGGTGCCGAAGGACGACCCGTCGAAGATGACTTGATCCAGCTCGGCGTCGGCGCCCAAAGAGGTGAAGCCGTTGTCGATCTCGGTCTTCTCGGTCTGCGTTCTGACGGCGGGATCACCGTCGAGGGGATCGTCGGCCGGGCGGTGCGGCTCGCCCAGCACGTGGTTGCGCTGGGCCTCCAGCTCGCTCGCGAGCTGCAGCAGGTTGGGCACCGACGGCAGGAAGATGCTCGCGGTCTCGCCCGGCCTGCGTGACCGGACGAACCGGCCGATGGCCTGGGCGAAGAACAGGGGAGTCGAGGCGCTGGTGGCGTAGATGCCGACCGAGAGCCGGGGCACGTCGACGCCTTCGGACACCATGCGCACCGCCACCAGCCACCGGCTGGTGCCGGCGGCGAATTCGCTGATGCGCGCGGACGATCCGGGATCGTCGGACAGCACCACCGTCGGCGCCTCCGAGGTCAGCGTCGTCAGCAGGGTGGCGTAGGCGCGGGCCGCCGTGCGGTCGGAGGCGATGATCATGCCGCCCGCGTCGGGCACGTGCGCGCGCTTCTGCCGCAGCCGCTGGTCGGCGGCCGCGATCACCGCGGGCATCCATTCACCGGCGGGGTCGAGCGCCGTCCGCCAGGCCCGGGCCGTCTGCTCGGCGGTCAGCGGCTCGCCCAGCCGCGCGGCATGCTCCTCGCCGGCGCTGTCGCGCCAGCGCGCCTCCCCGGAGTACGCCAGGAAGACCACCGGCCGGACCACCCCGTCGGCGAGGGCCTCGGCATAGCCGTAGATGTGGTCGGCCCGCGAACGCCGCACCCCGTCGCGGCCGGCCTCGTACTCCACGAACGGGATGGGGCTGTCGTCGCTGCGGAACGGCGTGCCCGTCAGGGCGAGCCGGCGGGTGGCGTCGCTGAAGGCCTCGCGGATGGCCTCCCCCCAGGTCTTGGCGTCACCGCCGTGGTGGATCTCGTCGAAGACCACCAGCGTCCTGCGCTGCTCGGTGCGCACCCGGTGCAGCGTCGGGTGCGCCGCGACCTGCGCGTAGGTGACCATCACGCCGTGGTACTCGCCCGAGGTGTGGGCGCTGCTGTTCGAGAACCTCGGGTCCAGGGCGATCCCGTGGCGCGCCGCGGCCTGCGCCCACTGCACCTTGAGGTGCTCGGTGGGCACCACGACCGTGATCTGCTCGACGGCGCGCTGGCTGAGCAGTTCGGCCGCCACCCGCAACGCGAACGTCGTCTTCCCGGACCCCGGGGTGGCCACGGCCAGGAAATCGCGCGGCTGGGCGGCCAGGTACTTCACCAACGCCCGGCGCTGCCAGCCGCGCAGCGCCCGGCCACCGTCGTCGCCCACGGAGGACTCCGTGCGAGCGACCGGTTGCACGGACATTTCCCCCCGTAGTTGCAGTTTTCGATGCGAACAGCCCGGATAAGTGGCGGACGTGAAATGTAGCACGCCAACGCTTTTCGGCGCAGTAGCGACTCGAGTGCGGCTAGCGCGCCGGGCTCGTCAGGTCGCGGGCCGCAAGCCACAGGTGGATGCGTTGCGCGACGTCAGCCCATCCCGGCTCGAGCATCATGTTGTGGCCCATCGAGAAGAATTCCGGTTCGGTCCGGTAGGCCCGCGCGGTTGCGCGCACATCGCCGGCGCTGACGAAGCCGTCGTGCTCGGCGCCCAGGACCAAGATCGGCGTCCTCACCCGCCGGGTCCTGACGCGGCGGACCATCGGGTCGGTCATGGCGGCGCGCATGCTCTCGGCCCCGGCGCGCTGCATGCAGGATTCGACGACGGCCTCGGGCGTGTCGGCGCAGAAGAGGTACTCGCGGGTCAGCGCCGGGGTGGCGAGGAATTTCAGCAGCGTGCGGTCGGTCCAGGCTTCCATCGTCATCGACGGTCGGCGGCGCCAGACGCGCACCGCCAATCTGAGCACGCCCTGAGGCGGCACGGAGCCCACCAGCACCGCCGCCGGGGCGCGGTGTTCTTCGAGGTAGCGCTGGATCACGAAACCGCCCAACGAGTGGCCGATGAGGACGGGGCTGCCACCCAGGTCGCCTGCCACCGAACGCACGTCGTCGATGTAGTCGGCGATCGAAACCTTGTGCAACGGTTTCGCGGTCGGGCTGCCGCCGTGTCCGCGCAGACTCACGGCGACGGCGCGGTAACCCGCGTCGGCGAAGAAGTCCAGGAAATGCTCCCAGCACCACGCGCCGTGCCAGCCGCCGTGCACGAAGAGCAGCGGCACGGGATGATCCGGGCTGCAGGATCCCTTGTCGATCACCTCGAGCATGAGGACCATTCAATAGCGCGCTCGTCTGCGCCGAGACTGAAATCACGCACACGCTTATCGGCGTCGTGTGTGTAGTTGCAGTGTCGCAGTCGATGGGCGGCGCCGAGCCGCCGCGCTTGCAGTACCACTGGGTCTGATGAGCGGTACCTGCTGCGCCCGGCGCCGAGCCGCCGCGCTTGCAGTACCACTGGGTCTGATGAGTGGTACCTGCTGCGCCCGGCGCCGAGCCGCCGCGCTTGCAGTACCACTAGGCTGGCGGGGTGTTTGAATCGCTGTCCGACCGGTTGACCGGTGCCCTTCAGGGACTACGCGGCAAGGGTCGACTGACCGACGCCGACATCGAGGCCACCACCCGCGAGATCCGCCTGGCGCTGCTCGAAGCCGATGTGTCGCTGCCCGTGGTGCGGGCGTTCGTCACCCGGATCAAAGACCGCGCCAAGGGCGCCGAGGTCTCGGGTGCCCTCAACCCGGCGCAGCAGGTCGTCAAGATCGTCAACGAAGAACTGATCGGCATCCTGGGTGGGGAGACCCGTCAGCTGGCGTTCGCCAAGACGCCGCCGACCGTGGTGATGCTCGCCGGTCTGCAGGGTTCCGGTAAGACGTCGCTGGCCGGCAAGCTGGCCGCGTGGCTGCGCGGGCAGGGGCACACCCCGCTGCTGGTGGCGTGCGACCTGCAGCGCCCGGCGGCGGTGAACCAGCTGCAAGTCGTCGGTGAACGCGCCGGGGTACCGGTGTTCGCGCCCCACCCCGGCGAGTCCCCCGAGTCGGGGCCGGGCGACCCGGTCGCGGTCGCGGCGGCGGGCCTCGCCGAGGCCCGGGCCAAGCATTTCGACGTCGTCATCGTCGACACCGCCGGCCGGTTGGGCATCGACGACGAGCTGATGGCACAGGCCGCGGCCATCCGCGACGCCGTCAATCCCGACGAGGTCCTGTTCGTCCTGGACGCGATGATCGGGCAGGACGCCGTCACCACCGCCGAGGCGTTCCGCGAGGGCGTCGGCTTCACCGGTGTGGTCCTGACCAAGCTCGACGGCGACGCCCGCGGCGGCGCCGCGCTCTCGGTCCGCGAGGTGACCGGTGTGCCAATCCTTTTCGCCTCCACCGGCGAGAAGCTCGAGGACTTCGACGTCTTCCACCCCGACCGGATGGCCAGCCGCATCCTGGGCATGGGCGACGTGCTGAGCCTGATCGAGCAGGCCGAGCAGGTCTTCGACGCCCAGCAGGCCGAGGCCGCCGCCGCGAAGATCGGCACCGGCGAGCTGACGCTCGAGGACTTCCTCGAGCAGATGCTCGCCATCCGCAAGATGGGTCCGATCGGCAACCTGCTGGGCATGCTGCCGGGGGCCGGGCAGATGAAAGATGCGCTGGCCCAGGTCGATGACAAGCAGCTCGACCGCCTGCAGGCCATCATCCGCGGCATGACGCCCGAAGAGCGGGCCGACCCCAAGATCATCAACGCGTCGCGGCGGCTGCGCATCGCCAACGGCTCGGGTGTGACCGTGTCCGAGGTGAACCAGCTGGTCGACCGCTTCTTCGAGGCCCGCAAGATGATGTCGTCGATGCTCGGCGGCATGGGCATCCCGGGCATGGGCCGCAAGTCCGCGACCCGAAAGGCCAAGGGGGCCAAGGGCAAAAAGGGCAAGAAGGGTGGACGGGGTCCGACGCCGCCCAAGGTTCGCAACCCGCTCGGCGCCGGGATGCCGGGCATGCCGGGCATGCCGGCCGGCTTCCCCGACCTCTCGCACATGCCCGAGGGCCTCAACGAGCTGCCGCCCGGGCTGGCGGACTTTGACCTGTCCAAACTCAAGTTCCCGGGCAAGCCGTGACGATCGCGAGCGCGGCGGTGGGGGCACCTCCCGCTTGCGGGGGACCGGGCGAAGCGGGTCGTCACCATCGGACAGGGCGAAAGTAACCCGCCGTGCGCATGCACGTGCGAGGTGTCGGGCTGCCCGACGAGGCCCCCACCGAGCTGTGGATCGTCGACGGCCGCATCAGCACGGAGCCCGTCGCCGGGGCCGACACCGTCTTCGACGGCGGCTGGCTCATCCCCGGCATGGTCGATGCGCACTGCCACGTCGGCCTCGGCCACCACGGCGAGGTCCCGCTCGACGAGGCGATCGCACAGGCCGAGACCGAACGCGACGCCGGGGCGCTGCTGCTGCGCGACTGCGGTTCACCCACCGACACCCGGAGCCTCGACGACCACGACGACCTGCCCCGCATCATCCGCGCCGGACGGCATCTGGCCCGCCCCAAGCGCTACATCCCGGGCTTCGCCGTCGAGCTCGACGACGAATCCGGGCTGCCGGCCGCGGTGGCCGAGCAGGCCAAGCGCGGGGACGGCTGGGTCAAGCTGGTCGGCGACTGGATCGACCGCAAGGCCGGCGATCTGGCACCGCTGTGGTCCGACGACGTCCTCAAGGCCGCCATCGACGCCGCGCATGCGCACGGCGCCCGCGTCACCGCCCACGTCTTCGGCGAGGACGCCCTGCCCGGGCTGATCAACGCCGGCATCGACTGCATCGAACACGGCACCGGGCTCACCGACGACACCATCGCGCTGATGGTCGACCGTGGGACCGCGTTGGTGCCCACGCTGATCAACGTCGAGAACTTTCCGGGCATCGCCGACGCCGCGTCGAAGTATCCGACCTACGCCGCCCACATGCGCGACCTGTACGCCCGCTGCTATCCGCGGGTGGCGGCCGCGCGCGAGGCCGGCGTGCGGGTGTACGCCGGCAGCGATGCCGGCAGCACGGTCGCGCACGGCCGGATCGCCGACGAGGTCGAGGCGCTCAAGCGCATCGGGATGAGCCCGACCGAGGCGTTGGGCGCGGCGTGCTGGGACGCCCGCCGCTGGCTGGGCCGGCCCGGTCTCGATCACGGCGCGTCCGCCGACCTGCTCTGCTACGCGGAGGACCCGCGGTCCGGCCCAGGCGTGCTACGGGGACCTGACCTGGTGATATTGCGCGGGAAGGCGTTCAGCTCGCCGGCGTAGCCCCGGTCAACGGGTGGACACGCCGAAGCAGAAAGATTGCGAGTGCTTGCTATCTATGTTACGGTCCGTGTCACCGCGACGACCTGGAGGCAAAAGTGGCTTACGACGTGATCATCCGCGACGGGCTGTGGTTCGACGGCACCGGTGGCGCACCGCAGACCCGCACGCTGGGCATCCGCGACGGGGTGGTGGCCACGGTGTCCGACCGGCCGCTGGACGAGACGGGTTGCCCCGAGGTGATCGACGCGGCCGGCAAGTGGATCGTGCCCGGCTTCATCGACGTGCACACCCACTACGACGCCGAGGTGCTGCTGGACCCGGGCCTGCGGGAGTCGGTGCGTCACGGCGTCACCACGGTGTTGCTGGGGAACTGCTCGCTGTCGACGGTCTACGCCTCCTCCGAGGACGCCGCCGACCTCTTCAGCCGGGTCGAGGCCGTGCCGCGCGAATACGTCTACGGCGCCCTGAACGCCAGCAAGACGTGGTCCACCCCGGCGGAATACATCAAGGCGATCGACGCCCTGCCGCTCGGCCCGAATGTCGGCTCGCTGCTTGGTCATTCGGACCTGCGGGCCGCGGTGCTGGGGCTCGACCGGGCCACCGACGCCGCCGTCTCGCCCACCGACGCCGAGCTGGTGAAAATGGCGGACCTGCTCGACGACGCGCTGGAAGCCGGGATGCTCGGCATGTCCGGGATGGACGCGGCCATCGACAAGCTCGACGGTGAGCGCTTCCGGTCGCGGGCGCTGCCGTCCACCTTCGCGAGCTGGCGCGAACGGCGCAAGCTGATCAAGGTGCTGCGCAAGCGCGGCCGCCTGCTGCAGAGCGCCCCGAACGTGGCCAAGCCGTCGACCGGGATGCTGTTCTTCCTGGCCAGCAGCCGGATCCTGAACCGGGGCAAGGGCGTTCGCATGAGCATGCTGGTATCGGCCGACGCCAAGTCGATGCCGTTGTCGGTGTACGTGTTCGGCCCCGGGACTCGCCTGCTGAACAAGCTGCTGGGCGCCAGCGTGCGATTCCAGCATCTCCCCGTGCCGTTCGAGTTGTACTCCGACGGGATCGACCTCCCGGTGTTCGAGGAGTTCGGCGCCGGGACGGCCGCCCTGCACCTGCGGGACCAGTTGGAGCGCAACGAGTTACTGGCCGACAAGGAATACCGCCGCAAGTTCCGGCGCGAATTCGACCGCATCAAGCTCGGGCCGTCATTGTGGCACCGCGACTTCCACGACGCCGTCATCGTCGAATGCCCCGACAAGTCGTTGGTAGGCAAGAGCTTTGGCGCGATCGCCGACGAGCGCAAGCTGCACCCGCTCGACGCGTTCCTCGACGTGCTCATCGAGAACGGTGAGCGCAACGTCCGGTGGACGACCGTCGTCGCCAACCATCGCCCCAAGCTGCTCGACGCGCTCGCCAAGGAAGGCAGCGTGCACATGGGTTTCTCGGATGCCGGTGCGCACCTGCGCAACATGGCCTTCTACAACTTTCCGGTGAAGCTGCTCAAGCGGGTCCGGGATGCCCACCGGGCCGGTGCACCGTTCATGTCGACCGAGCAGGCGGTGCATCGGCTGACCGGCGAACTGGGGGAGTGGTTCGGCATCGACGCCGGCACCCTGCGCCAGGGGGACCGCGCGGACTTCGTGGTGATCGACCCGGCCGGGCTCAACGACGCGGTCGAGGGCTATTACGAGGACGAGGTGCCGTTCTACGGCGGCCTGCGGCGCATGGTGAACCGCAACGACGACGCCGTCGTCGCGACGGGCGTGGGCGGCGCGGTCGTGTTCCGCGCGGGCCAGTTCCGCGACGGCTACGGCCGGACCGTGAAGTCCGGGCGCTACCTGCGCGCGGGCCAGCGCCACCGGGGCAAGAGTGCCCTGAAAATCGGGGCCTGACGTGGCGAGAACCCAGCAGCAGCGCCGCGAAGAGACCGTGGGCCGGCTGCTCGACGCCTGCATCGCCACCATCATCGAGGTCGGGTACGCCCGCGCGTCGGCCGCCGTGATCACCAAGCGCGCGGGGGTCTCCGTGGGTGCCCTGTTCCGGCACTTCGAAACGATGGGCGACTTCATGGCGGCCACGGCGTCCGAGGTGTTGCGTCGTCAGCTCGAGACGTTCACCAAGCGGGTCGCCGAAATACCGCCCGATCGGCCGGCGCTCGAGGCCGCCCTGGCGATCCTGCGCGACCTCACCGCCGCCCCGAGCAACGCCGTGCTGTACGAACTGCTGGTCGCCGCGCGCACGGACGAAAAGCTCAGGGCCACTTTGCAACACGAGCTTCGCCAGTACTCCACGAAGATTCACGACGCCGCCCGGGCGCTGCCCGGCGCCGAAAGCTTTCCCGAGGAGACGTTCCCGGTGCTGGTGGCGTTGCTGACCAACGTCTTCGACGGGGCCGCGGTGGTGGAGGGGGTGCTGCCGCAGCCCCAGATCGCCGAGCAGCGGATTCCGATGCTGATGACGCTGCTGTACGGGGCGGTCCCGGACGCCGGCCGATCGGAATAGCTAGAGCGAGCCGATGCTGGACTGCGGGTTGAGCGCGAATCCCCAGTCGAACAACGTGGCCGCCTGGTCCCAATAGCTCGGCCCGCCGGCCTTCACCAGTCCGTACATCATGGCGATGACCAGCCGCCGGCCACCCCGGGCGGCCGCGCCGACGAATGTCTTGCGGGCGGCGTCGGTGAACCCCGTCTTGCCGCCGATCGCGCCGGGATAGCGCTGCAACAGCTCGTCCTGGTTGGTGATCGGGTGGTCGCCGTTATCGCCGGGGAACATCGCCGACGGCTCGGCGGTGATCTGGGCGAACACCGGGTTGGCCATCGCGGCGCGGAAGATGACGGCGAGGTCGTGGGCCGTCGAGGATCCGGATCCGCCGGGCCCGTCCAGCCCGGACGGCGTGGCGGCATGGGTGCTCGTCGCGCCGAGCGAGGCGGCCTTGGCGTTCATCTTCGCGACCGTCGCCTCGGGGCCGCCCAGCAGGTGCGCCAGCGTGTTGGCGGCGTCGTTGCCCGAGACCAGCAGCAGGCCGTCCAGCAGTTGGCGAGCGGTGTAGAGATGGCCCGGTTTGACGCCGACGCAGTTGCACTCCACCTGCGTGTCGGCGGTATCGGCGACCACGGTGGAGTCCAGGCTGACCTGGTCGAGGGTCACCAACGCCAGCAGCACCTTGATGGTGCTCGCGGGCGGGTGGGCCACATTCTGGTCGCGGCCGGCGAGCACCTGACCGCTGTCGAGGTCGGCCACGATCCAGGTCTGAGCGGGGCCGTCCGGGATCGGCACCGAGCCGACCGGCTGCATGCTGTCGGCCAGGGAAGTGGGGGCGGTGACACCACACGCCCCGACCGCGAGCAGGGCCGCGGCTGCGGCCATGACCTTGCGCATGGGCCGAAAGTCTAACTTCCGGGCCTGTCCGACGCCGATTTTCAGTACTGTCCGATGCATGTTGAGCCTGGCCGAGATTTCCGACCGCTTAGAGATCCAGCAGCTTCTGGTGGACTATTCCACCGCCATTGACCAGCGCCGATTCGACGACCTGGACAGGGTTTTCACAGGAGACGCGTACATCGACTACACCGCGCTCGGGGGCATCGAGGGCCACTACCCGGAGGTCAAGAAGTGGCTGTCGGAGGTGCTGCCGAACTTCCCGGTGTACGCGCACATGCTGGGCAACTTCTCGGTGCGCATCGACGGGGACCAGGCCTCGTCGCGGGTGATCTGCTTCAACCCGATGGTGCTCGGCGGCGACAAGGATCAGGTGCTGTTCTGCGGGCTCTGGTACGACGACGAGTTCGTCCGCACCCCCGAGGGCTGGCGGATGACCCGCCGGGTCGAGTCCAAGGTCTTCCAGAAGGTCATGTAGGCCGCGATAAGCGGCCGCCTCTCCCGAGATTGCCGTCATGGCTGTGCCTTGCGCCCCGAACACGACCACGACGGCAATCTGGGCGACGACCGGCGACCCGCGGCGCCCGGCTTCGCCGCGCTTGGGATCGCCGCGATTTCTGGCGGGGCGGCCTGTTCTGGCACAATGGGCGGCTGTCCGCCGAGCGATCACGCATCGCTTCGTGGTCAGACACGCGAGGCAAAACCGGATCCGGGCATCCCGCCCGCATCGCTGAATTGCAGCGTGACACACACAGGAGAATTCGCTTAACCATGGCTGTGAAGATCAAGCTCACCCGGCTTGGCAAGATCCGCAATCCCCAGTACCGCATCGCCGTCGCCGACGCGCGGACGCGGCGCGACGGTCGCTCCATCGAGGTCATCGGGCGCTACCACCCGAAGGAAGACCCGAGCCTGATCGAGATCAACTCCGAGCGCGCCCAGTACTGGCTGTCCGTGGGTGCCCAGCCCACCGAGCCCGTCCTCAAGCTGCTGAAGATCACCGGTGACTGGCAGAAGTTCAAGGGTCTGCCCGGCGCCGAAGGGCGCTTGAAGGTCGCGCCGCCCAAGCCCAGCAAGCTCGAGCTGTTCAACGCCGCGCTGGCCGAGGCCGAGGGCGGTCCCACCACCGAGGCGGCGAAGCCGAAGAAGAAGTCGCCGGCGAAGAAGGCCGCGAAGGCGGCCGAGCCGAAGGCCGCCGAGCCGGAGGCCGCCGAGACCCCTGCGGAGACCGCCGCTGAGGCCGCGCCCGCCGAGGCGGCTGCCGAGGCCGGCGAGCAGGCCACGCCGAGCGCCGAGAGCTGACCGACGTGAGCACGGTCGTCGTTGACGCGGTGGAGCACCTGGTCCGTGGGATTGTCGACAATCCCGACGATGTCCGGGTGGACCTGGTGACCAGCCGCCGCGGCCGAACTGTCGAGGTCCACGTCCACCCCGACGACTTGGGCAAGGTGATCGGCCGCGGCGGACGCACCGCGACCGCCCTGCGCACGCTGGTTGCCGGCATCGGTGGCCGCGGCATCCGCGTCGACGTGGTGGACACCGACCAGTAGCCGCTGATGGAACTCCGTTGGAGTTGACCGTCGGGCGCGTCGCGAAAGCGCACGGAATCGGCGGCGAGGTCGTCGTCGAAATCCGCACCGACGACCCCGGCGCCCGGTTTGCGCCGGGTAACACCTTGCGCGGCAAGGTATCCCGCGGCGGTGGGGAACGCGACTTCGTCGTCGAGAGCGCGCGCGAACACGGTGGGCGCATGCTGGTGCGATTGGCGGGGGTGGCCGACCGTGACGCCGCCGACGCGCTGCGCGGCACCGTGTTCGTCGTCGATTCCGAGGATCTGCCCCCGATCGACGAGCCGGACACCTACTACGACCACCAGCTCGAAGGGCTGCACGTCCGGACGACGGCCGGCCAGGACGTCGGCGTCGTCGCCGAGGTGCTGCACACCGCCGGCGGCGAATTGCTCGCCGTGCGCCGAGGCGACGGCGGCGAGGTGCTGGTGCCGTTCGTCGGCGCGATCGTCACGTCGGTGTCGCTCGACGACGCCGCGGTGGAGATCGATCCCCCCGAGGGCCTGCTGGACCTGGCATGAGGATCGACGTCGTCACCATCTTCCCGGCCTTCCTGGACCCGCTGCGCCAATCGTTGCCGGGCAAGGCGATTCAATCGGGCGTGGTCGACCTGCGGGTGCACGACCTGCGCCGGTGGACGCACGACGTGCATCGCTCGGTCGACGACGCGCCCTATGGTGGTGGCCCCGGGATGGTGATGAAGGCCCCGGTGTGGGGCGAAGCGTTGGACGAAATCTGTTCGGAGCGAACACTTTTAGTTGTCCCCACGCCCGCCGGTAAGTTGTTCACCCAGGCCGATGCCCAGCGCTGGAGCACCGAGGAGCACCTGGTGTTCGCGTGCGGCCGCTACGAGGGGATCGACCAGCGGGTCATCGACGACGCCGCCCGGCGGATGCGCGTCGAGGAAGTCTCGATCGGCGACTATGTCCTGCCGGGCGGGGAGTCGGCGGCGGTGGTGATGATCGAAGCCGTGGTGCGCCTGCTCGAGGGAGTGCTCGGCAATCCGGCGTCGCACCGGCAGGATTCGCACTCGCCGGCCCTGGACCGGCTGCTGGAGGGACCCAGCTACACCCGGCCACCGAGCTGGCGCGGGTTCGACGTTCCCGAGGTGCTGTTATCCGGCGACCACGCGCGCGTCGCGGCCTGGCGCCGGGAGGTTTCGCTGCAGCGCACCCGCGACCGCCGCCCGGAACTGCTGGACCCGCAACCGGATTAGAGCCCGCGCCGCAGCGGGTCGATGCGGCCCTCGGGAAATATCGTCTTGACCGCCCGGGTGATGGTGTCGCGGGCGGTGGCGTCGTCGGAGGGCTGCAGGGACTGCACCACCATGATGTAGCGGCGGTCCGCGCCGATCACACCGGTCGACAGGTGCATCCAATCGCTGCCGATGCAGCACATCCAGCCCTGCTTGACCGCCACCGGTTCGGCATACAGCCCGTCGGGGATGCCGAAGCGCTGCGGGTAACCGTCGAGCCCGGTGGGGGTGGACTGGGACAGGTCGTCGACGATGACCCTCGCCTTGTCGGCCGGCAGCCCTCCCGACCCGTCGAGCAGCATCTCGTAATAGCGGATCAGGTCGGTCATCGAGCTCATGGTGTTCCACCAGCGTCCGTCGCTGGGCGGCGTGGTCGACGTGAGCCCGTACCGCGCCGCGACCGCGGTGATGATCGCGTTCTCGCCGCCCTGGCCCCAGAACCTCTCCGCGGCGCCGTCGTCGGATGACTGCAACATGATGTCCAACGCCTGGCGGTCGGCCGCGCTCAGCGCCGCCTTGCCCTCGGATTCGTGGAGCAGCAGGTCGTCGGCGATGAACAGCTTGGCCACCGAGGCGGTGCCGATGACCTGGCTGTTGCCGGTGGAGACCAGCTGGTGGGTTTTGCGATCGAGAATCGCCACCGACAGGGCGGCTCCGACGGCCGCGGCCTCGTCGGTCGCCTGCTGCACCCGCGCCTGCAGGCCCACGGGGCCCGCGCCGGCCGGTTGCGGCTCGGCCTGCGTGGGCTTGACCGCCTCGAGCATCAGCTCCGCCAACTGGGGGGTCGGCTGGCGCAGACCGCGGTCCGGCGTGACATACACGGGCAGGTTGTAGGCCTTGGCCTGGACCTTCGCCTCGCACCCGGCAGCCACCACCAACGCCACCGCCGCGGTGGCGGTGAGCAAAAACAGCGGCCGGACGCGCATTCCTCTCCTACGGTGTGACAATCTGCTCGAGCGGGGCCCGGATTGCGCCATCCGCCCCGGCCGTGCCGCCGAGGTGCGGAGAGCGCGTTCCAACCCAGCTCATATGTACCATTCACCAGCCATTTCGGCGCGCTGCAAACCGCCTCCGATCCTGTGATTTTCGTGGCAAGCGTCCCGTCTGGCACAATTGACCAGTTGTCTCCAGCGGTAGCAGGCCGGCCGGGCCGCTTCTCGCCTGCTGCGAGATACGCGCAAGTTGCCCAAAACCATCGGCTTGGCGACCGCCTCACACCCCAGGTGAGGGCTGTTGCCGCAGGCCGCGACTGCAAGGAAGTGTCTTCTGCGATGAACCGCCTGGACTTCGTCGACCAAGCGTCGCTGCGCGACGACATCCCGGTTTTCGGCCCGGGCGACACCATCAACGTGCACGTCAAGGTCATCGAGGGCGCCAAGGAGCGCATCCAGGTGTTCAAGGGCGTGGTGATCCGCCGCCAGGGCGGAGGAATCCGCGAGACCTTCACCGTGCGCAAGGAGAGCTACGGCGTCGGCGTCGAGCGGACCTTCCCGGTGCATTCGCCGAACATCGACCACATCGAGGTGGTGACCCGTGGCGATGTCCGCCGCGCCAAGCTCTACTACCTGCGCGAGCTCCGCGGCAAGAAGGCCAAGATCAAGGAAAAGCGCTGAGCCGGGACGGCCGGGCGACAGTTCCGGTCGGTTTACAGCGCCACAATCTGGCCTGGCTACTCTGATCTCGTGACCGATCCCACGGACTCACCTGAGCCCCAGTCCGCCCAGTCAGAGCCGAAGGTCTCCACCCGCATCCCGGACACGCCCGAAGGCGAATCGCCGACCGCGGCCGCGCCGGTCCCCGAACCGGAAAACGCGCCCGAGGCAGGCGCGCCGGAACGCACCAAACGATCCGCGCTGCGGGAATTCGCGCTGCTGGCCGTGATCGCGGTGGGCCTCTACTACGTCATGTTGACGTTCGTGGCCCGGCCCTACCTGATCCCGTCGGAGTCGATGGAGCCGACGCTGCACGGATGCGCCGGCTGCGTCGGTGACCGGATCATGGTCGACAAGGTGAGCTATCGCTTCGGCGCACCGCGGCCCGGTGACGTCATCGTGTTCAAGGGACCGCCCTCCTGGAACCTCGGTTACAAGTCGATCCGGTCCAACAACACCGTGCTGCACTGGGTGCAGGACGCGTTGTCCTTCATCGGCTTCGTGCCCCCCGACGAGAACGACCTGGTCAAGCGCGTCATCGCCGTCGGTGGGCAGACGGTGCAGTGCCGGGCCGACACCGGTTTGACGGTCGACGGCAAGCCGCTCAAGGAGCCTTACCTGGACCCGGCCACCATGATGGCCGACCCGTCGGTGTACCCGTGCCTGGGCAGCGAGTTCGGGCCGGTCACCGTCCCGCAGGGGCGGCTGTGGGTGATGGGCGACAATCGGACCCACTCCGCGGATTCCCGTGCCCACTGCACCAGCGTCCCGGCCGAGGCGCTCAAAGGGGTGCTGTGCACGGGTGATCCGGCGTCGGGAACGGTCCCGGTGTCCAATGTGATCGGCAAAGCGAGGTTCATCGTGTGGCCGCCGGGGCGGTGGGGCGGCGTGTCCTCGGTGAACCCACAACAGCATCCGTAGCCATGGCCACGACGTGGCCGCCGCGGACGGTGATCCGCAAATCGTCGGGGTTGCGCACCCTGGAATCCGCGCTGTACCGCAGCGGTCTGGGGCCGGTCGCCGGCGTCGACGAAGTCGGCCGCGGCGCCTGCGCGGGCCCGCTGGTGGTGGCGGCCTGCGTGCTCGGGCCGGGACGGCTGGAAAGCCTTGCCGCACTTGATGATTCGAAGAAGCTGACCGAGGGCGCCCGGGAGAAGTTGTTCCCGCTGATCCGTCGTTACGCGCTGGCCTACCACGTGGTGTTCATCCCGCCGGCCGAGGTGGACCGGCGCGGCGTGCACGTCGCCAACATCGAAGGCATGCGCCGCGCCGTGGCGGGCCTGTCGCTGCGGCCGGGCTATGTGCTCAGCGACGGGTTCCGGGTGCCGGGGCTGCCGGTGCCGTCGCTGCCGGTCATCGGCGGGGACGCGGTGGCGGCGTGCATCGCCGCGGCCAGCGTGCTGGCGAAGGTCAGCCGGGACCGGCTGATGGTCGCCATGGACGCCGATCACCCCGGGTACGGTTTCGCCGAGCACAAGGGCTACAGCACGCCGGCGCACAGCGCCGCGCTCACCCAGCTCGGTCCCTGCCCCGAACACCGGCATTCGTTCATCAACGTGCGGCGCGTGGCCATCGGGTCAGGAGCGTCCGGCGGCCGCGTGGTGGCCGAATGCAGACCGGACCCGCCGGCCGCCCGCGGCGGATATGGTGAGGAAAGATGGAGCCAGGATTCCCCGAGCGGAACGCCGGGGAAGTGTTTCTCCGAGAAGGACGTCTGAACAGATGAGTGCCGAGGATCTCGAAAAGTACGAAACCGAGATGGAGCTCTCGCTGTACCGCGAATACAAGGACATCGTCGGCCAGTTCAGCTACGTGGTGGAAACCGAGCGGCGCTTCTACCTGGCCAACAGCGTGGAGATGGTGCCGCGCAACGCCGACGGAGAGGTGTACTTCGAGCTGCGACTGTCCGACGCCTGGGTGTGGGACATGTACCGGCCGGCGCGCTTCGTCAAGCAGGTGCGGGTCGTGACGTTCAAGGACGTCAACATCGAAGAGGTCGAGAAGCCCGAGTTGCGGCTGCCCGAGTAGCCGTGGCTAGCCCTCCGCCGGAGGCGCCTTCTCCTCCGGGGCCGGCAGTGCGCCGCGTCTCTCGATGACCTCCCGCGCCACGTCGGCCAGCTTGATGTTCAGTGATTGGGAGTGGCGCCGCAGCAGGTCGAAAGCCTGCTCCTCGGTCATCTCGTGCAGCAGCATCAACATGCCGACCGCCTTGCCGATCTCGCGGTTGCTCAACAGCCCCCGTCGCAGGCTGCTGGCGTCCTCGCCTTTGGCGACCGCGTTGATGGCCACGCTGGCGAACGCCGCCAGCAGCGCCGCGCTCCCGGCCGCCTCGGCGTCGAACACGTTGGCGGTGTCGCTGAACAGGTTGAGCGCGGCGCCTTTGCGCTTGTCGACCAGCAGCCGAAAGCCCATCGCCCCGCGCACCGGGGTTTCGGCCAGCAGGATCTTCGACAGCTTGGGCCACAGCGACGGCGTGGTGAGGTCCGGCTCGATCTGCGGCGTTTCCTCCTCGATCGCGTCGATGCAGGGTCCGTCACCGGAACGCCGTTCCAGCTCGTCGATCTGCTGCGCCAAGCGGTCGCTCGCGCCCACGGTGACGTAGCGGTCGCCGTCGCGCAGCAACAGGCTGGCGTGGTCGCAGCCGGGGACGACCAGGGTGGCGGCGATGCAGATGGCGGCATACATCTGGCCGGCGTCCGACCCCTGATAGATGATCTCGGCCAGCGCGGCGAATACGGTCCCCGGGTCGGCTTTCTCCCCGCCGGGCGTCGGACCGCCACCGGCCGTCGATTCGTCCCCCATGCTGTGCCTCATTTCCTGCGCAGTCGCAGTCTGACCCGCGTTCGATCGCCGTCGATTATCGGTCCTCCGTGCGAGCCTCACACGCTGTTCGGTGCGATTGCGACGAAATGTACGCCCTCGGCCGGCGCCGCTGGCCGGGAAGGCATCCGCCGACAATACGGGTCCGCGCGCGTCCAGCGGCGACGACTGCCGGTGCCCCGCGGTGGCCCAAGCGGTGATGTTTCCCACCCGTGGTTTCGGCGAGCCCCTGGCGGGCTAGAGCCTTGGGATGGGAATTACCGTCGCGGTGACCGGGCCGACCGGCGAGATCGGGATATCGGCCGTGACGGCGCTCGAGCGCGAACCCGCCGTGGACGCCATCATCGGGATGGCGCGACGGCCGTTCGACCCTTCGACGCGCGGCTGGCTGAAGACCACCTACCAGCAGGGCGACATCCTGGACCGCGAGGCCGTCGACGCCTTGGTGGCGCAGGCGGACGTGGTGATCCACCTGGCCTTCATCATCATGGGTTCACGCGAGGAGAGCGCCCGCATCAACCTGCAGGGCACCCGCAACGTGTTCGAGGCAACCGTCGCCAGCGAGCGGACGCGGCGCCTCGTGTACACCTCGTCGGTCGCGGCGTACGGCTATCACGCCGACAACCCCGCCCCGCTGACCGAGGACGTTCCGGCGCGAGGGTCCGAGGAGCACTACTACTCGGCGCAGAAGGCCGCGTGTGAGGCGCTGCTCGGCGAGATCACGAAGGACTCGCCGCTCGAGGTGTTCGTGTTGCGGCCGTGCATCGTCGCGGGGCCCAACGCCACCGTCCTGGCCAACGCGATGCCGTGGAATCAGCTGCCCGGCCCGATGCGCGCGGTGGTCAAGGCGGTGCCGATATTGAAGCCGGTCGTTCCGGATCCGGGCATCCCGCTGCAGCTGGTGCACCACGACGACGTCGCGAGCGCAATCGCACTGGCCGCCACCACCCCGGCGCCGCCCGGGGCGTACAACATCGCCGGGGACGGCGTGGTGACGGTGGGGGATGTGGCCAGGGCCCTGGGCGGCCGCCCCGTGCGGGTGCCCGCCGTGGCCGCCGCGGCCGCGTCGGCGGCGCTATCGCGGGTGCCGCTGGTCCCGTCCATGCTGGAATGGCTGCACACCGCGCGCACGTCGATGGTCATGGACACCACCAAAGCGCGCACCCAACTGGGCTGGCGGCCGGTGCACTCCTCGGCGGAAACCCTGGCGGCGCTGGCTTCGGCGGTGTGACGGCCCGGGCGGCCGACCGGCGACCGAGGTAGTTTGGCTGAGTGAGGTCCCCGCGTCGCGCCGCGATCCCGGCTGACGGTGAATTCGCCTAGTGCGGCGCGTAACTGCACGGCGGCAGGTGAAGCATCTCACGGCCGGGAAAGCGATCAGCCGGCCGGAGACGCTGGTCGTCGAGGAGCCACTGGAAATCCGGGTGAACGGCGCGGCGGTCACCGTGACGATGCGCACGCCGGGAGCGGATTTCGAACTCGCGCAAGGCTTTCTGTTGACCGAGGGGGTCATCACCGGCCGCGACGACGTGCTCGCCATCCGGTACTGCGGCGGTGCCGTCGAGGGTACGAATACGTATAACGTCCTCGACGTGACGTTGGCCGCGGGCGTGACGGTGCCCACCCTCGACGTCACCCGAAATTTTTACACCACCTCGTCGTGCGGGGTCTGCGGCAAGGCGTCGCTGGACGCGGTGCGACTGCGGGGCCGCTTCTCGCCGGGCGCGGACCCCGCCACCGTCGCGGCTGCCACGCTCGAGGCGATGCCCACCCAACTTCGTTCCGCGCAGAAGGTTTTCGACAGCACGGGCGGGCTGCACGCCGCGGCGCTGTTCGGCGCCGACGGCACCATGCTGGCCGTGCGGGAGGACGTCGGCAGGCACAACGCGGTCGACAAGGTCATCGGCTGGGCGCTGGAACGTCGGCGGGTGCCGCTGGCGGGCTCGGTGTTGCTGGTCAGTGGGCGGGCCTCCTTCGAGTTGACGCAGAAGGCGGTGCTGGCCGGGATTCCGGTGCTGGCCGCCGTGTCCGCTCCGTCATCGCTGGCCGTCTCGTTGGCCGAGGAGTCCGGGATCACCCTGGTGGCGTTCCTGCGGGAGGACTCGATGAACATCTACACGCGAGCGGACCGCATCGGCTAGTCCTTTCACGCCGGTTGTGCATGAATCCGGCACTCGGGATAACCGGTCGCCGCACACGGGTCACACGCGCCGCCGCGGCCGGCCGTGTCGGGGCCATTTCGCACATTGGCTCCCATGACGACCGAAACGACAATGACCCGGGTCCAGCTCGGGGCGATGGGCGAGGCACTCGCCGTGGACCACCTTACGAGGATGGGATTGCGCATCCTGCACCGCAATTGGCGCTGCCGCTACGGCGAACTCGACGTCGTCGCCTGCGACGAGGCGAGCCGGACGGTGGTGTTCGTCGAGGTGAAAACCCGTACCGGCGACGGGTACGGCGGGCTGCCGTACGCGGTCACCGAGCGCAAGGTGCGCCGGCTGCGCCGGCTGGCCGGGCTGTGGCTGGCCGCGCAGGACAACCGATGGGCGGGGCTTCGCATCGACGTGATTCAGGTGCGGATCGGGCGCAAGCGCACCCCGGAAATCACCCATCTGCAAGGGATCGGCTGATGGCGCTGGGTCGCGCGTTCTCGGTCGCCGTGCGCGGGGTGGACGGACAGATCGTGGAGATCGAGGCCGACATCACCTCCGGACTGCCGGGCGTGCATCTGGTGGGTCTGCCCGACGCCGCCCTGCAGGAGTCCCGCGACCGGGTCAGGGCGGCGGTCGCCAATTGCGGCAACAGCTGGCCGATGGCCCGGCTCACCCTCGCGCTCTCCCCGGCGACGCTGCCGAAAATGGGCTCCGTCTACGACATCGCCCTGGCCGCGGCGGTCCTGTCGGCGCAACGAAAGAACCCGTGGGAGCGCCTGGAAAAGACGGTGCTGCTGGGCGAGCTGTCGCTGGACGGCCGGGTTCGCCCGGTGCGCGGCGTGCTGCCGGCGGTGCTGGCCGCCAAACGCGACGGCTGGCCGGCAGTCGTGGTTCCGGTGGACAACCTGGCCGAGGCGAGCCTGGTCGACGGCATCGACGTCTGGGGCGTGCGCACGCTGGGGCAGTTGCAGAAGTGGCTGAGCGGGTCGGTCGCCTTGGCGGACAGGATCACCACGACCGCCGTCGCGCCGGAGCCCTCGGTGGATCTCGCCGATGTGGTCGGGCAGACGCAGGCCCGCTTCGCGGTGGAGGTGGCCGCCGCCGGGGCGCACCACCTGATGCTCACCGGCCCACCGGGTGTGGGCAAAACCATGCTCGCCCAACGGCTTCCGGGGCTGTTGCCGCCGCTGTCGGAGAGCGAGTCGCTGGAGGTCACCGCGATCCATTCGGTGGCCGGCCTGCTGTCGGGCGACACGCCGTTGGTCACGATGCCGCCCTTCGTGGCGCCTCATCACAGCTCCAGCGTGGCGGCGCTCGTCGGCGGCGGTTCGGGCATGGCGCGCCCGGGCGCGGTCAGCCGCGCCCACCGTGGCGTGCTCTTCCTCGACGAATGTGCCGAGATCAGCGTCCGCGCGCTGGAGGCGTTGCGAACTCCCTTGGAGGACGGGGAGATTCGTCTCGCGCGCCGCGACGGGGTGGCCTGTTACCCGGCCCGGTTCCAGCTGGTGTTGGCGGCCAACCCGTGCCCGTGCGCGCCCGCCGATCCGCAGGACTGCATCTGCGCGGCGGCGGTTAAGCGCAGATACCTGGGCAAGTTGTCCGGGCCGCTGCTCGACCGGGTGGACCTGCGGGTGCAGATGCACGCGGTGCGCGCCGGCGCGTTCGCGGGCGGCCAAGCCGAGTCGACGGCACAGGTTCGCCAGCGGGTGGCGCGCGCCCGCGCGGCGGCGGCCGAGCGGTGGTCGCCGCACGGGTTCCGCACCAACGCCGAAGTCAGCGGGGCCCTGCTGCGCCGGAAGTTCCGTCCGGGCAACGTGGCGATGACTCCGCTACAGAAGGCGCTGGACCGGGGGTTGCTCAGCATCCGCGGCCTGGACCGCACCCTGCGGGTCGCGTGGAGCCTCACCGACCTGGCCGGCGGACTAGCGCCAGGGCCCGAGGAGGTCGCGGCCGCGCTCAGCTTCCGGCAGCCGGGGGCGCAGCGGTGAGCGCCGGCCCCGAGTCACCAGTACGCCGTCGTCAGCCAGTCGTTGTGCCCGCCCCGGACCACGATCGCCGCGGTCACCAGGATGGCGAACGCCCGGGCGAACTGCGCCATCGCGCGGCCGCCCTCGCCGCGGTTTTCCATGTCGCGCAACGCGACGGACGCCAGGACACCGCTCAGGATCGGAATGGGCAACCCGCACCAGCTGACCAGGCTCAGGGCGAACGCGGTGATCGCCCAGGGGTTTACGGGGCGTGCGGGGGCGGCGAGCTGGGTCGGCAGGCAGATCATCATTGTTCGCTCCGTTCGTTGCCGGCTGCGCGATGGCGAATGGGGGTCGACGACAACACATTCGTGTACGGGGCTAAACGGATCCTTGACGAATTCTTGGCAGCCGGGGCGCGGCCGTGCTGACCGCGGTGGACGACCCCGTGCTGCGGGCCTGGGCGTATCTGTCCCGGGTGGCCGAGCCGCCCTGCGCCGAGCTCGCCGCCCTCCTGCGGTGTGTCGGCCCGGTGGAGGCGGCCGACCGGATCCGGCGCGGACTCGTCGGCGACGGCCTGGCGCGCCACACCCAGGCAAGGCGCGAAATCGACTGTGCGGCAGCCGACCTCGAGTTCCTCGCCAGCCGCGGCGGGCGCCTGATCACGCCGGACGACGACGAGTGGCCGCTGCTGGCCTTCGCCGCGTTCGGAGACGCCTCGGCCAAGGCCCGCGGTGGGGCGCCCATGGTGTTGTGGGCGCAGGGCCCGGCCCGGCTCGATGAGGTGGCGCACCGCGCGGCCGCGGTGGTGGGGACTCGCGCCGCGACGGCATATGGCGAACAGGTGGCCGACGACCTGGCGTCCGGGCTGGCGCACCGCGAGGTCGCCGTCGTCTCCGGTGGCGCCTACGGCATCGACGGCGCGGCACACCGGGCGGCGCTGAACGCCGACGGGATCACCGTCGCCGTCCTCGCCGGCGGGCTCGACGTTCCCTACCCGAGCGGCCACGCGGCGCTGCTGCATCGCATCGGCCGGCATGGGCTGCTCTTCACCGAATACCCGCCCGGTGTCCGGCCGGCCCGCCACCGGTTCCTGACCCGCAATCGCCTGGTGGCCGCCGTGTCCGGGGCCGCGGTCGTGGTGGAAGCGGGGCTGCGTAGCGGCGCGGCCAACACCGCCGCCTGGGCGCGGGCGCTCGGCCGCGTGGTGGCCGCGGTGCCCGGGCCGGTGACCTCGTCGGCGTCGGTCGGCTGCCACGCCCTGCTGCGCGACGGCGCCGAGCTGGTGACCCGGGCCGACCACGTCGTCGAGCTCATCGGCCGCATCGGGGAGCTGGCGGCCGACGAACCGCGTCCGGTTACGGCGCTCGACGGGCTCGGCGACGCCGAGCGCCTGGTGTACGAGGCGCTGCCGGGCCGCGGCGCCGCCACCGTCGAGCAGCTCGCGGTCTCGTCGGGGCTGGCGCCCGAGCGGGTGCTGGGACCGCTGGCCATCCTCGAGCTGGCCGGGTTGGTGCAGCGCCAGGACGGCAGGTGGCGACTCGTCCGCGCCGCCGGCGGCCAAGCCGCATCGGCGACGCGGCTCGTATAGTCGACGGGGGTCGGGTCTGGACGGGAGGACAAGTGGCGGGTCGACCTCTGCAACGCTTCGAGGTTGTCGATACCAAAGAACTCACACCGCACATGGTCGCGGTGGTGCTGGGGAGCAAAGACTTCGAGGCCTTTGTGCCCAGCAAGTTCACCGACTCCTACGTCAAGTTGGTGTTCGTGGCCGACGACGTGGACGTCGCGGACTTGCCCCAGCCGTTGACGCTGGACAGCTTCGCCCAGCTGCCCCCGGAGAAGCGGCCGTCGGTCCGGACCATGACGGTCCGGCACGTCGACGTCGCGGCGCGCGAGATCACGCTGAACATCGTGGTGCACGGCGAGCACGGGATCGCGGGCCAGTGGGCCGCCGCCGCCCGGCCCGGCCAGCGGATCTTCCTGATGGGTCCCGGCGGGGCCTACACCCCCGACCCGGCCGCCGATTGGCATCTGCTCGCCGGCGACGAATCGGCGCTCCCGGCCATCGCCGCAGCCCTGGAAGCGTTGCCCCCCAATGCCGTCGGCAAGGCCTTCATCGAGGTGGCGGGCCAGGAAGACGAGATCCCGCTGACCGCGCCGGAAGGCGTCGAGGTGCACTGGGTCTATCGCGGTGGCCGGGCCGACCTGGTTCCCGAGGACCGTGCCGGCGACCACGCCCCGCTGATCGAGGCGGTCACCACCACGCCGTGGCTGCCCGGCCAGGTGCACGTCTTCATCCACGGCGAGGCGCAAACCGTCATGCACAACCTGCGGCCCTACATCCGCAAGGAGCGCGGCGTGGACGCCACGTGGGCGTCGTCCATCTCGGGTTACTGGCGGCGCGGCCGCACCGAAGAGACGTTCCGGCAATGGAAGAAGGAACTGGCCGAGGCGGAGGCCGGACCCCCGTAGCGGGTTCGTCGGCCCGGCCGCCGGCTGGCATCCTCTACTCCCATGGCGCATTTCGGGGATTACCAGAACGAGATCTACTTCAAGGGCCTGGGCGGGGTCGCGCCCGCGCTGCCGATGGCCTTCGCGGAGCTGGAGGCCCGCGCCGAGCGGGCGATGTCGCCGTCGGTGTGGTCCTACGTCACCGGCGGTGCCGGCGATGAGCGCACCCAACGGGCCAACCGCGAGGCGTTCGACCGCTGGGGCTTGATGCCCCGCATGTTCGTCGGCGCCGCCGAGCGTGACCTGTCGGTAGAGATGTTCGGCCTGACGCTGCCGTCGCCGGTGTTCATGGCCCCGATCGGCGTCATCGGCATCTGCGCCCAGGACGGCCACGGCGACCTGGCCACCGCGCGCGCCGCGGCGGCCACCGGTGTCCCGATGGTCGTTTCCACCCTGACCACCGACCCTCTGGAAGACGTCGCCGCCCAGTTCGGCGGCACCCCCGGCTTTTTCCAGCTGTACACGCCGAAGAATCGCGAGCTCGCCGCCAGCCTGGTGCAACGGGCCGAGGCCGCCGGCTACCGGGGCATCATCGTCACTCTGGACACCTGGATTCCCGGGTGGCGTCCGCGCGACCTGTCCACGGCGAACTTTCCGCAGTTGCGGGGGCTGTGCCTGAGCAACTACACCAGCGACCCGGTCTTTCGCGCCGGCCTGCAGCGCCCGCCCGAGGAGGACCCGCAAGCCACTGTGCTGCAGTGGATCACGACGTTCGGCAATCCGCTGACGTGGGACGATCTTGCATGGCTGCGATCGCTGACCAAGCTGCCGCTCATCATCAAGGGCATCTGCCATCCCGACGACGCCCGGCGCGCCAAGGACGGCGGCGTCGACGGCATCTACTGCTCCAACCACGGCGGCCGGCAGGCCAACGGCGGCCTGCCCGCCCTCGATTGCCTGCCGGGCGTGGTCGAGGCGGCCGACGGCCTGCCGGTCCTGTTCGACTCGGGGGTTCGCAGCGGCGCCGACATCATCAAGGCGCTCGCGCTGGGCGCCAGCGCGGTGGGCATCGGCCGCCCATACGCCTACGGCCTGGCCCTCGGCGGGGTCGACGGCATCGTGCACGTGCTGCGGATGATCCTCGCCGAGGCCGACCTCATCATGGCCGTCGACGGGTATCCCCAGCTCAAAGATCTCACCCCGGACACACTTCGGCGCGTCGACTGACACCGGGCCGCCGGCGTCTGCGAGCGTGGGAGAGTGCCGGACAGCGAACCGATCCTCGAGGAGTTCGACGCGTACCTGTCGCTGCAATGCGGCCGGTCGGCGCACACCCGCCGGGCCTACCTCGGCGACCTGCGCTCGCTGGTGGCCTTCCTCGATGACCGCGGCGCCGGACTGGACGGGCTGAGCCTGCCGCTGTTGCGCTCCTGGTTGGCCGCCGCGGCCACGGCCGGCGTGGCCCGCACGACGCTGGCCCGTCGCACCTCGGCGGTCAAGGCGTTCACCGCGTGGGCCGCGCGGCGCGGCCTGCTGGCCGGAGACCCGGCGGCCCGGCTGCAGGTGCCCAAGGCGCACCGCACCCTGCCCGCCGTGCTGCGCCAAGACCAGGCGCTCGACGCGATGGCCGCCGCGAAATCCGGTGCCCAACAAGGGGATCCGATGGCATTGCGGGACCGGCTGATCGTCGAGATGTTGTATGCCACCGGGATCCGGGTGAGCGAGTTGTGCGGCCTGGACGTCGACGACGTCGACACCGGCCACCGGCTGGTCCGGGTGCTGGGCAAGGGCAACAAGCAGCGCACCGTGCCGTTCGGAATCCCGGCCGCCGACGCGCTGCGCGCCTGGCTGGACGAGGGACGGCCCGCGCTGGTCACCGCGGAGTCGGGGCCGGCCCTGCTGCTGGGCGCGCGAGGCCGGCGGCTCGACGTGCGCCAGGCCCGCACCGTGGTGCACCAAACGGTCGCCGCCGTGGACGGCGCGCCCGACATGGGGCCGCACGGGCTGCGGCACAGCGCGGCCACGCACCTGCTGGAAGGCGGGGCCGACCTGCGGGTGGTGCAGGAGCTGCTCGGCCATTCCAGTCTGGCGACCACCCAGCTCTACACCCATGTCGCCGTCTCCCGGCTGCGCGCCGTGCACGACCAGGCCCACCCGCGCGCCTGACCAGCGCGTCCCGGCACCACTGGCCACTGGCCCTGTGGCTGGCGCGCCCTCAGGGGTTCAGCGGCTTGAGCCGGATCGGGGTCGACTTCACCAGGCCCAGCGGGTCGACGTAGTGGGCGCCGGACGCCGGACCCCACATCGCGCCCCAGTGCAGGCAGGCCGCGGCCCGGCAGCCGGCATGCCCGGGCTCCAACGAGCCGATCACCGTCCCCGCCGTCACCGGCTGACCGACCCGCACCGCGGCCCGGACCGGCTCGTAGCTGGTGCGCAACCCGCCGGGGTGGGCCAGCGACACCACCGGCCGCCCGGCCAGCTGCCCGGCGAACACCACGGTGGCGGCGCCGGCGGCGTACACCCGCTGACCGGGGGCGCCCGGCAGGTCCACGCCCCGATGCCCGGGGTTCCAGTCCGGTGCCGGGGCGTCGAATCCGCGGGCGACGGCCGGCGGCGGCCGCAGCGGCCAATCCAGGCGAACGTCGTCCGCGACCGCGGGCACCGCGCTGACCAGGCCCAGCATCAGCATCAGCGCCATCCACCGCACCGGATCAGTTCAGCGCCGCGCCGACGCCGGCGCCAACCAGGCGGACCGGTCCTGTGGAAAAACCACCTGCTGACTCGGTGTAAACTGCTGGTCGCAGCTCGTTAGCGGGCTGACTTCGCGCGCCTGCAACCAACCGATTGCCGTGCGGTCCCGGCTCGGGGATTCCGAGACGGGTGCGGCATTCCGCAGGCGCCAGGGCCCGGCCTCACCCGATGCCGAGCGACAACCGACAACAAAAGGACTGACGGCAATGGCTGTCGTAACCATGAAGCAGCTGCTGGACAGCGGCACCCACTTCGGGCATCAGACCCGTCGCTGGAATCCCAAGATGAAGCGGTTCATCTTCACCGACCGCAACGGCATCTACATCATCGACCTGCAGCAGACGCTGACCTTCATCGATAAGGCATACGAGTTCGTCAAGGAGACCGTCGCCCACGGCGGTTCGGTGCTGTTCGTCGGCACCAAGAAGCAGGCGCAGGAATCGGTCGCCGCGGAGGCGACCCGCGTCGGCATGCCGTATGTGAACCAGCGTTGGCTGGGCGGCATGCTGACCAACTTCTCCACCGTGCACAAGCGGTTGCAGCGCCTCAAGGAGCTCGAGGCGATGGAGCAGACCGGCGGCTTCGAGGGCCGCACCAAGAAAGAAATCCTGATGCTGACCCGGGAGAAGAACAAGCTCGAGCGCAGCCTGGGCGGTATCCGCGACATGGCCAAGGTGCCGTCGGCGATCTGGGTCGTCGACACCAACAAGGAGCACATCGCCGTCGGCGAGGCCCGCAAGCTCGGCATCCCGGTCATCGCGATCCTGGACACCAACTGCGACCCCGACGAGGTCGACTACCCGATCCCCGGCAACGACGACGCGATCCGCTCGGCCGCGCTGCTGACCAAGGTGATCGCCTCAGCGGTCGCCGAGGGCCTGCAGGCGCGCGCCGGAGTCGGCCGCGGCGACGGCAAGCCCGAGGTGGAGGCCGCCGAGCCGCTGCCCGAATGGGAGCAGGAACTGCTGGCCTCCGCCGCCGCGACCGCTCCATCTTCTGGCCCCACCGACGCCGCTGCGGGCGCTACCGAATCAACCCCCACGGAAGGCTGATATGGCCAACTTCACCGCCGCCGACGTCAAGAAGCTTCGGGAGCTCACCGGCGCCGGCATGCTCGACTGCAAGAACGCGCTGACCGAAAGCGACGGCGACTTCGACAAGGCCGTCGAGGCGCTCCGCATCAAGGGCGCCAAGGACGTCGGCAAGCGCGCCGAGCGCGCCACGGCCGAGGGCCTGGTCGCGGCCAAGGGCGGCGCGCTGATCGAGCTGAACTCCGAGACCGACTTCGTCGCCAAGAACGCCGAGTTCCAGGCCCTGGCCGACCAGATCGTCGACGCCGCGCTGAGCGCCAAGGCCACCGACGTCGACGCCCTCAAAGCGGCCAGAGCCGGCGACAAGACGGTCGAGCAGGCCATCGCCGACCTGTCGGCCAAGATCGGCGAGAAGCTCGAGCTGCGCCGCGTGGCGTTCTTCGACGGCACGGTCGAGGCGTACCTGCACAAGCGTGCGGCGGACCTGCCACCGGCCGTCGGTGTGCTGGTGGAGTACAGCGGCTCCGACTCGGACGCGGCGCATTCCGTCGCCCTGCAGATCGCCGCGCTCAAGGCGCGCTACCTGTCCCGCGACGACGTCCCCGAAGACGTCGTGGCCAGCGAGCGCCGCATCGCCGAGGAAACGGCCAAGGCCGAGGGCAAGCCGGAGCAGGCACTGCCCAAGATCGTCGAAGGCCGGCTGAACGGATTCTTCAAGGACTCGGTGCTGCTCGAGCAGCCGTCGGTGTCCGACAGCAAGAAGACGGTCAAGGCCCTGCTCGACAAGGCCGGCGTGTCGGTGACCCGCTTCGTGCGCTTCGAAGTGGGCCAGGCCTAAGCCCCCCCGCGGGGGACGGGTTAGCGTCGGTACATGCGACACGTGCATGCGTTCGGCGACGACGCCCTCGGTGACCTGGACGCGGTCGGCCTCGCCCACGCGATCCAAGCCGGCTGGGTAAGCAGGGCGGAGGTCATCGAGGCCGCCATCGCGCGCACGGAGGCCGTCGACCCGGTCCTCAACGGCCTGGCGTATGCGGCCTTCCAACAGGCGCGGACCGCCGCGCCGGCGAACGGCTTCTTCGACGGCGTGCCGACGTTCCTCAAGGACAATGTCGATATCGCCGGCCAGCCCACCATGCACGGCACCGATGCGTGGACGCCATGGAATGCCACCTCCGACGGCGAATTCACCCGGCTGTTCCTGGCCACCGGGCTCGCCCCCGTGGGCAAGACGCAGTTGTCGGAATTCGGTTTCAGCGCGTCAGCCGAACACCCCCGGCTCGGGCCGGTCCGCAACCCGTGGAACACCGACTTCAGCGCCGGCGCATCCTCATCGGGCTCGGGTGCCTTCGTCGCCGCCGGTGTGGTGCCGATCGCCCATGCCAACGACGGCGGCGGCTCCATCCGCATCCCTGCCGCCTGTAACGGGCTCGTCGGGCTGAAGCCCTCGCGCGGGCGGCTTCCGCTGGACGCCCACCTGCGCCGGATGCCGGTGGGCATCGTCGCCAACGGTGTGGTGACCCGTTCGGTGCGTGACACCGCGGCGTTCTACCGGGAGGCCGAACGCATTTGGCGCAACCCGAAACTGGCGCCGGTCGGGGACGTGGCCGGGCCGGGCCGACAGCGGCTGCGGGTCGCCGTGCTGACCCGGTCGGTGCAACGCGACTGCAGCCCCCAGGTGCGCGAGCTCGTGCTGAAGTCGGCCGGCCTTCTCGAGGAACTCGGGCACCGCGTCGAATACCTCGACGAGCCCCCGGTGCCGGCCAGCTTCGTCGACGATTTCGTCCTGTACTGGGGATTTCTGGCGCTGGCCCAGGTGCGCAGCGGGCGGCACATGTTCGGCAAGACGTTCGACCGCGCCCGGTTGGACAGCCTGACGCTCGGTCTCGAGCGGAATACGGCCCGCAACATTCACCGGCTGCCTCTGGCGATCGTGCGCCTGCGCCGTATCCGCAGGCGTACCGCGCAATTCTTCGGCACCTACGACGTCGTGCTGACCCCGACGCTCGCCGACGAGACGCCCCGCATCGGCTATCTGGCACCCACCGACTACCACCAGGTCATCGAGCGACTGATCGACTGGGTCTCGTTCACCCCGCTGCAGAACGTCACCGGCGAGCCGGCGATCTCACTCCCGTTGGCGCAGTCCGATGAAGGCATGCCGGTGGGCATGATGTTCTCGGCCGACCTCGGTCAGGAGGCGCTTCTGCTCGAGCTGGCCTACGAGCTCGAAGAGGCCCGGCCGTGGGCCCGGATCCAAGCCTCGTAGGCGGGTCAATCGGATCCGAGCCTGTCGAGCATCCGCTTGAACTCGCGCTGCTGAGTTTCGGTCAGCTTCGCCAGGATGCGCGCGTCGGCGGTCCGCACCGCGCCCTCCGCGCGCTTCAGCAGGGCTCGGCCCTGGCCCGTCAGCGTGGCGGGTAGCGCGCGACCGCTGGACACCGACGCCGGACGCGCCACGGCGCCAATGTCTTCCAGCTTGCGCAACACCGTGTTCATGGCCTGCGGTGTGACGCCCGCCTGCCGGGACAGCTCGGCGCTCGACGTTCCGGGAAACATGGAAAGCATACGCAGGCAGACGAATTCGGGCAGTGTCAGGCCGAGCGGGCCCAACACGGCGGACACCTCCGGTCGCAGCAGGCTCGCCACCCGGTAGAGCAGGTAACCCAGAGGTGCGTCTTCGGCCTGAACCATGTCAACCATATTGACATATTTCGGCGGTTTGGATGGGACTTCGATGTGATTGCGGCCCGGCCGACGGGGTAACCGACCAGCGGTGAGACTTCACGGCGTATCAGGAGGTTTCCATGCCGAAGACGACGAAAGGCGGCAAGCCGAAGAAGGGCGAATTGCCGAGCACTCTGCGGCGTTCCAACGCCAAGGCGCAACGCACATTCGCGAAAACGCATGACGCGGCCGCCGACGAATACGGCAGCGAGGAGCGCGCCCACCGGGTGGCGTATTCCGCCCTCAAGCACAGTTTCGAAAAGGTCGGCGACCACTGGGAGCCCAAGGAACAGAAGGGCCCGTCCGACGAACGCGCCGAGAGCGGCGGCCCCCGCGCCTCCGGCCCGACCGCCGAGGGCGTGGACGCCAACGCCAGCAAGAAACACTTGCTCGACCTGGCCCGCCGCCTCGACGTCCGGGGCCGCTCGACGATGAGCAAGCCGGAGTTGGTCGACGCGATCGTGAAGCACAATCGGCGGGTGCGCGGCCGCTGAGGGGCGCGGGCCGTCGCCCGCCAATGTGATCCAAAACATCGGCCCCGCGGCGGTTAGAGCCCCAGCCGCCGGGCATCCCGAGATACGACGTGAATAGCGATACAGCTGTTAAGAATTGATGCGAAAGATGCTGTCCAGCAAAAAAATCCGTTTGGGCAGCTAAGCGGGACTTATTTCGCCATGTAGGCGCGCGAACATGTTTAAGGCGTATGACAAACGGCTATGGGCGGTTTATGTGCGTATTGCCCTTCTGGGGGGCGATTGTTCGACACGAAAGGAATGAACAATGAAGGTCACCAAGACGGCCGTGAAGACAGCCGCCGCTGCCGGGGGGATAGCGGTCGCGAGCCTTTTCGCCGCGACGCCGGCTTCGGCCGCGCCGCCGCCCAACATTCAGGGCTTCGGCACCAGCGAGCAGCTCGTCGACGGGCCGCTGATCACCAACTACACGGTGAGTAACCTGCAGCCGAGCAACGTCACGATTCCCGGCTACACGCCCAAGGGAACGCTCTACCAGGCGGACATCACCGCCCGGTCGGACGGCGGGGTCGTGACTCCGATGGTCAACGACTTCATCGCCCGCGGGCCTAACGGCCAGAACTACCGGGTGATCGACAAGGTTGGGGTTCCCAACGGTCTCAACCCGGCGCCGATCCCGCAGGGCAGCGAGTCGACCGGAACGCTGTACTTCGACGTGACCGGCGCGCCGCCCAACGGCGTCGTCTACAACGAGGGAATGCAGGACATTCTGATCTGGACGTCGAACGTGCAGGGTAGCTCGGCGCCCGGCGCGCCGAACGCCAGCCCGGCGCCGGGCGCACCGCCCAGCGCGGCCCCGGCCCACACGTAGTCCGGCTTGCGGAAACACCTCCCCGCGTCGCGCGCGACGCGGGGAGTTCCGCATTTGTGGCCGGGGTTGCATCGTGGGGGCCTGAATCGGGTACCCGCAACCCATGAGTAACCCGGATCACAGGCCAGCCGAAGTACGTCAGCAAGCGCAGCTCCACGCCGAGCGAGCGCGCGCCACGATGGCGGAACGGCGCAGCGATCAGGGCGGCGGATTGAGCGGATGGGTCGCCGAGCGCGCCGGCAAGTGGGACCTCAGCGGGCAGGACGAAACCACGCTGCAGCGGCAGAAATATCTGTGGAATGTGCTGGTGGACTACTGGTTTCGCATGGAAATCGATGGCTGGGAGAACGTGCCGGAACCACCGGCGTTGCTGGTGGGGATCCACTCGGGGGCCCCGTTCGTCTGGGACGCCTGGACCGTGGGCCTGCAATGGTGGCGGCGCTTCGGCCAGGAACGCCCGCTGCACGGCACCGCCCACGACGCGTTGATGGCGATCCCGTTGATCGGTCGGTACTTCCGGTCGATGGGTGTGCTTCCGGCCGCCCCGGACGCGATCGCCACCGCCCTGGCCGAGGGCCGTGACGTTGCGCTGTGGCCCGGCGGGGAAGTGGACTCGCTGCGCCCGTGGGCCGAGCGCGACCAAGCCAACCTGGCGGGCCGAAAGGGGTTCGTGAAGATGGCGATTCGGGCGGGAGTTCCCGTCGTGCCGATCGCGACGGTCGGTGGTGCGGACGCGATGCCCGTGCTGATCCGCGGGGACAAGCTGTCGAAAGCCCTGCAGCTGGACCGGCTGTTGCGCCTCAAGGTGTTCCCGTTGGCGATCTCACTGCCGTGGGGCATCGCGCCGGCGGCGCTGCCGCAGCTGCCACTCCCGGCCAAGATCAGGACCAGGTTCATGCCCGCGGTCGAGCTCGAGCACGATCCCGCACGCGCGGAGGACGACGCCTACGTGGACCGCAAGTACCGCGAGATCCAGGACGCCATCCAGGAAGGAATGGACGCGCTCGCGCGCAAGCGCGCTTTCCCGCTGTTCGGCTGAGTCTCCCGAAGCCACTGTACGGCAACGACATTCGGGGACATTCGGGATCGATGACAGCCGCGCTAACGCGCGACCGAGTCCGGCGCGGCTGTTGTCGTCGTCCACATCGATGTCAGCGTCGAGTCGCTGACGATCCATTCCGGATGCGGTGGGGTCGCCGCCATGTAGCCCACGCCCCGGACCGTGTTGATCATCGACTGGTGGCGAGGTCCCAGCTTGGCGCGCAACCGTCGGATATGGACGTCGACCGAACGGACCCGGCCGTTGCTGTCGTAGCCCCAAGCCTCGTGCATCAGGCGGGTCCGCGCAAAGGGCCGGCCGGCATGCTGCACAAGGAAACTCAGCAGTTTGAACTCGGTCAGCGTCAGCCCCAGGTCCTTGCCCTCCAGCGACCCGGAGAAGCTGGTCGGGTGCAGGAGCAGCGCGCCGAATCGCAAACTGCCGTTGATCGCGCTGCGTCGCTGCGCGATCGCGCGCCGCAGCCGCTCCTGCAGCTCGTCGCCGTTGGTGCCGGGCGGCATGACGTCGTCGACATTCCAGTCGTCGACGGTTGGCCCGTCGTCGGGCCGCGCGACCAGGGCCACCACCGCGGTGGCGGGGGTCGCGGTGGTCAGGCGCCGGCAGGCCTCCTGGGCCGCCGCCAGGTCGCCACGGGCATCGACGATCGCGACGTCGCCGCAATGGTCGGGCCCGTGGGCCGAACCGGTCAGGGGAGCGCGCCCCTTGATGCGCGCGAACGACGTCAGGGCCGGCAGAGCCCGGTCGAAGTCCTCCGCGTCGGTGAGCAGTAGAACGTCCAACGACATCTCCCGAAAACTCTCGGTGGATCCATTTGCCCTCCCCCCGGCTCGAAGGCACCTCATGGGAGATGTCTGCCAGCGCAGCGATGATTACCCGCTCGCCGCGAAATTAAGCACACTGCTTTGGCGCGATCCGCGCCGCGATCCGGCCCGGCTAACCGGGCGCGACCGACTTGACCTGGAAAAGTCGATGGGCCCGGTCCGTTTTCACGGACCGGACCCATCCTCCCAGCAAGCTACTGATTGGCCTTCTGGCGCTCCTCAGCGGCCTTGGCGCCGCCGCGCGCCGCCTCGGCCTCGGCTTCCTTCTTGGCCGCGTCGCGCTGTGCTTCCGCCTTGTCCTGCTGGGCCTGGCCCTCGCGGGTGAGGTCGTCACGACCGGCCACCGCGCCGACGGCCTCCTTGGCCTTGCCCTTGACGTCCTCGACGACGCCCTTGACTGCTTCAGCAGGTCCCGAGTTGTTGTCCGCCATGGAATTAGTTCCTCTCGTTGGCGTACGTTGAGCGATCCGTGCTCACTGCCGATCGCCGAGGCGACCGGCGCGGCGAGGCTGGCCCGTGTTTTCTCAAGGCCGTGAATTCCCCCGCGATGGTGCGGATTCCCCGTGTCGGCCATGGCTCAAACATCCGGACGCTGGCGCAGCAGGCGCCGCCGTCAGGCCTTAGTGGCCCCCGGCCGCGAAAGGCCGCCCTCGGCGCGAACTCTGCGCATAACGCACCCCGGCGATGCCGCGTTGTGCTGCGATGGGGCAGGATGTGAAATGCCGTTCCGGATGGGGTCAGCCCGGGATGGCACTCTCATGCGAGGAGCCTGATGACGGAGTCCAGGGAGCCCCAAGCCGCCGGCGCGGCGGCTCCACAGCCGGAGCCGACGACACCGGAGAATGGATCAGCTGCCGGGCAGCCGCGAACGCGGCCCAAGTACTCCAGGGTGTTGCTCAAGCTCGGCGGCGAGATGTTCGGCGGCGGCCAGGTCGGCCTGGACCCCGATGTCGTGGCGCGGGTGGCACGCCAGATAGCCGAGGTGGTCCGCGACGGCGTCCAGGTCGCCGTCGTGATCGGTGGCGGCAACTTCTTCCGCGGCGCGCAGCTGCAGCAGCGCGGCATGGAACGCACCCGTTCGGACTACATGGGCATGCTCGGCACGGTCATGAACAGCCTGGCGCTGCAGGACTTCCTGGAAAAGGAGGGCATCGTCACCCGCGTGCAGACCGCGATCACCATGGGTCAGGTCGCCGAGCCGTACCTGCCGCTGCGCGCCGTCCGCCACCTGGAGAAGGGGCGGGTGGTGATTTTCGGGGCCGGCATGGGACTGCCCTACTTCTCCACCGACACCACGGCCGCGCAGCGGGCGCTGGAGATCGGTGCCGAGGTCGTCTTGATGGCCAAGGCGGTCGACGGGGTGTTCTCCGCGGACCCCCGCCATGACCCGCAAGCCGAGCTCATCGCCGCGATCAGCCATCGTGAGGTCATCGACAGGGGCCTGCGAGTGGCCGACGCCACCGCGTTCAGCCTCTGCATGGACAATGGCATGCCGATCCTGGTGTTCAACCTGCTGACCAATGGCAATATCGCCCGCGCGGTCGCCGGTGAGAAAATCGGGACACTGGTCACCACCTGAGGGGAAGAGCGAACGATGATTCGCGCTGGCGACGATGCAGAGCGTAGCGATGAGAAGGAGCGGCGCAATGATTGACGAGGCTCTCTTCGACGCGGAAGAGAAAATGGAGAAGGCCGTGGCGGTGGCCCGTGACGACCTGTCAAGCATCCGGACCGGGCGCGCCAACCCGGGCATGTTCTCCCGGGTCGTCATCGACTACTACGGCGCCACCACCCCCATCACTCAGCTGGCCAGCATCAACGTGCCCGAGGCGCGGCTCGTGGTGATCAAGCCCTACGAGTCCAGTCAGCTCGGCGCGATCGAAACGGCGATCCGCAACTCCGATCTGGGCGTCAACCCGACCAACGACGGCACCCTCATCCGGGTGGCGGTGCCGCAGCTGACCGAGGAGCGGCGCCGGGAGCTGGTCAAACAGGCCAAGGGCAAGGGGGAAGACGCCAAGGTGTCGGTGCGCAACATCCGGCGCAAGGCGATGGAAGAGTTGCACCGGATTCGCAAGGACGGCGAGGCCGGCGAGGACGAGGTCGGTCGGGCGGAAAAAGACCTGGACAAGACCACGCACCAGTACATCACCCAGATCGAAGACCTGGTCAAGCACAAAGAAGGCGAGCTGCTGGAGGTCTAGCGACCGCCCAGCAGTTGAGTTCACCCAGGTCCGTGGCAACCACCGGCGCAGCCAGCCCGCCCGACGAGCCGCGGCGTGAGGGCAAGAACACCATGCAGCAGCCGGCCAAGAAGACGTCCCGCGCGGGACGCGATCTGCGCGCCGCCATCGCGGTGGGCGCGGGCATCGGCGGCGTGCTGATCGTGACGCTCATTTTCGCGCCGCGCTTCTGGGTTCCCATCGTCGCGCTCGCCATCTTCGTCGCCACCCTCGAGGTGGCGCGGCGGCTGGGCGAGGCCGGGTACGTCATCCCGCTCATCCCGCTGCTGATCGGCGGCCAGGTCACCCTCTGGCTGACGTGGCCCTATCATGCCGCCGGCGCCCTGGCCGGGTTCGGTGCCACCGTGGTGGTCTGCAACGTGTGGCGGCTGTTCATGCAGGACAACAGCAAGCGGCCCGAGCCGTTCGCCGGTTCGCCGTCGGCGAATTATCTGCGTGACGCCTCGGCCACCGTGTTCCTGGCCGCGTGGGTGCCGCTGTTCGCCTCCTTCGGCGCCATGCTGGTCTACCCGAAGGACGGCGCGGGCCGGGTCTTCTGCCTGATGGTCACCGTCGTCGCCTCCGACGTGGGCGGCTACGCCGTGGGCGTGCTGCTGGGCAAGCACCCGATGGTTCCCGCAATCAGCCCGAAGAAGTCCTGGGAGGGTCTCGCCGGTTCGCTCTTCTTCGGCATCACCGCGGCGATTCTGACGGCGACGTTCCTGGCCGGCAAGCCGCCCTGGATCGGAGCGCTGCTGGGCGTCGTCCTGGTGCTGACCTGCACGCTCGGCGATCTCGTCGAGTCCCAGATCAAGCGCGACCTCGGCATCAAAGACATGGGCCGCTTGCTGCCCGGCCACGGCGGTCTGATGGACCGGCTCGACGGCGTGCTCCCGTCGGCGGTCGCCGCGTGGACGGTGCTGACGCTCGTACCCTGACAGGGCCGATACTGGACTGGTCATGGTCCAACAACTGGTTTTCACCGAACCCCGCCCCAGCAGGCCGCCGCGGCACCTGGCCGACCTGGACGCGGAAGGCCGCGCGTCGGCGGTCGCCGAGCTGGGCCTGCCGGCGTTCCGCGCCAAGCAGCTGGCGCATCAGTACTACGGCCGCCTGATCGCCGACCCCCGCGAGATGACCGACCTGCCGGCGGCGGTGCGGGACCGGGTCGCCGAGGCGATGTTCCCGCGCCTGCTGACCTCGGCCGCCGAGGTCACCTGCGATGCCGGGCAGACCCGAAAGACGTTGTGGCGCGGCACCGATGGGACGACCTTCGAGTCGGTGCTGATGCGCTATCCGCAGCGCAACACCGTGTGCATCTCGTCGCAGGCCGGCTGCGGCATGGCCTGCCCGTTCTGTGCGACCGGGCAGGGGGGACTGACCCGCAACCTGTCGACCGCGGAGATCCTGGAGCAGGTCCGTTCCGCCGCCGTCGCCCTGCGCGACGACTTCGGCGATCGGCTCTCCAACATCGTCTTCATGGGCATGGGGGAGCCGCTGGCCAACTACGCCAGGGTGCTGGCCGCGGTCCGTCGCATCACCGAAGCGCCGCCGCACGGCTTCGGCATCTCGGCCCGCTCGGTCACGGTCTCGACGGTCGGCCTGGCCCCGGCCATCCGCAAACTGGCCGACGAGCGGCTCGGCGTGACGCTGGCGCTGTCGTTGCACGCGCCCGACGACGAACTGCGTGACACGCTCGTGCCGGTCAACAACCGGTGGAAGATCACCGAGGCGCTGGACGCCGCCCGCTACTACGCCGACGTCACCGGCCGCCGGGTGTCGGTGGAGTACGCGTTGATCCGCGACGTCAACGACCAGCCGTGGCGGGCCGACCTGCTGGGTAGACGCCTGCATCGGGCGCTGGGCCCGCTGGTGCACGTCAACCTGATCCCGCTCAACCCGACGCCGGGCAGCGAGTGGGACGCCAGCCCCAAGCCGGTGGAGCGGGAGTTCGTCCGGCGGGTGCGGGCACAGGGGGTGTCGTGCACGGTCCGGGACACGCGCGGGCGCGAGATCAGCGCCGCCTGCGGACAGCTGGCCGCCGAGGGCGGGTAGCTGGAGCGCAGGCGCATCAACGACCGCCTGCGGACAGCTGGCCGCCGAGGGCGGGTAGCTGGAGCGCAGGCGCATCAACGACCGCCTGCGGACAGCTGGCCGCCGAGGGCGGGTAGGGATGAACCGGGCGAGCTCCTGCCCCGTCGAGTAAGGCAGGACTCCAGCAAACGAGGTGCGCCATGAGGATTCACCGTTCAACCCTGAGCAATGCGTTTGCCGCGGTGCTGATCGCGGTCATGTGGACTGTCGGCGTGGGCAACGCGTCGCGCGCCGTGGCCGCCGACGACCGTCTGCAATTCACGGCGACGACCCTCAGTGGTGCGCCGTTCAACGGGGCCAGCCTGCAGGGCAAGCCCGCGGTGCTGTGGTTCTGGACGCCGTGGTGCCCGTTCTGCAACGCCGAGGCCCCAGGCGTCAGCCAGGTGGCGGCCGCCAATCCCGGCGTGACTTTCGTCGGCGTCGCGGCCCATTCGGACGTGGCTGCGATGCAGAATTTCGTCGCCAAGTACAACCTGAATTTCACCAATCTCAACGACACCGACGGGGCGCTCTGGGCCCGGTACAACGTCCCCTGGCAGCCCGCTTACGTGTTCTACCGGGCGGACGGCAGCTCGACCTTCGTGAACAACCCGACCTCGGCGATGTCGCAGCAGGAGCTGTCCGACCGGGTAGCCGCACTGAGGTCCTGACCTCGTGGATCAGGGCCTCGTCGGCCTGGCCTTCGCCGCCGGGTTGGTGGCGGCCCTGAACCCCTGTGGCTTCGCCATGCTGCCCGTCTACCTGCTGCTGGTGGTGCGAGGTCAGCGCCCCGGCGAGCGAGCGGGAGTGTCGCCGGGCTTGACCGCCGCCGGGCGGGCGCTGGCAGCCACCGCCGGGATGGCGCTCGGCTTCCTCACGGTGTTCGGCTTGTTCGGCGCGCTGACGGTATCGGCGGCCGCGACCGTAC
This sequence comes from Mycobacterium seoulense, assembly GCF_010731595.1. Lineage (NCBI taxonomy): Bacteria > Bacillati > Actinomycetota > Actinomycetes > Mycobacteriales > Mycobacteriaceae > Mycobacterium > Mycobacterium seoulense. The sequence continues at coordinate 484,070 of NZ_AP022582.1, forward strand.
AGCGGTACCTGCCGTACGCCACGGTGATCGTCGGCGTCGTGCTCGTGGCGCTCGGCGGGTGGCTGATGTCGGGCCGCCGGCTGTCGGCGCTCACCCCTCGGCCGCTGGGCCCGCGGCGGGCACCCACCGTGCGGCTCGGCTCCATGTACGGGTATGGCGTCAGCTACGCGATCGCCTCCCTGTCGTGCACGATCGGGCCGTTTCTGGCGGTCACCGCGGCCGGCCTCCGGGGCGGATCGATCGTGAAGGCGGTGTCGATCTACCTCGCCTACATCGGGGGCCTGACCCTGATCGTCGGCGTACTCGCCGTTGCCGCCGCTACCGCGAGCTCGGCGATGGTGGACCGGCTGCGGCGCATCCTGCCGTTCGTTGACCGGATCAGTGGCGCGCTGCTGTTGCTGGTCGGTCTCTACGTGGCCTACTACGGTTGCTACGAGCTGCGCCTATTGGGCCCGAACGCCCAACCGCAGGATGCGGTGATCACCGCGGCCGGACGCGTGCAGGGGACGCTGGCCGGCTGGGTGCATCAGCACGGGATGTGGCCTTGGCTGGCGGCCCTGTTCGCCTTGGCCGTCGTCGCGCTCGGCGGCGCCTGGTACCGGCGGGCGCAACGCTAGGGCATCGGGGTGTGGCGGCTACCTGATCCAGCCGCGGCGGCGGCCCCACAGGTCGCGGACCAGGGCGACGAGCGCCAGGGTGGCGAACCCGATCAGGAACCAGTTCTCGATATGGCCGACGTGGTTGCCGCGCAGCATCGCCAGCAGGAACACGATGATGACCAGACCGGTGATGTGCCACGTGCGGTGGTTGATCCTGCTCCAACCCCACGCCGCCGACGGCACCTCGACGGTGTCGACGCCGGTGAACTGTTCCACCTCGGTACTGGCCACGGTGAATCCCTTTCGTCGCTTCTGCAGCGATTCTGGCATACCCGCGGCGTGGTCCCGCAGCCGTCGCGGACTCTTCGAGCGGGGCACAATGAGTGAGTGACAACCGCGACACCCGACGGCCGCCTGCGCGTGCTGGTGCTGGGCAGCACCGGGTCGATCGGCACCCAGGCGCTGGAGGTGATCGCGGCCCATCCGGACCGCTTCGAGGTGGTCGGCCTGGCCGCGGGGGGCGCGAACCTGGACACCCTGCTGCGCCAGCGCGCCGAGACGGGGGTCACCAACGTCGCCGTCGCCGACGAACGCGCGGCGCAGATCGCCGAGGCCCCGTACCGCGGCCCCGACGCGGTCACCCGCCTGGTCGAAGACACCCAGGCCGACGTCGTCCTCAACGCGCTGGTGGGCGCGCTGGGCCTGCGGCCGACGCTGGCGGCGCTGGAATCGGGGGCCAGGCTGGCGCTGGCCAACAAGGAGTCGCTGATCGCCGGTGGCCCGCTGGTGTTGCGGGCGGCGCGGCCGGGTCAGATCGTGCCCGTCGACTCCGAGCACTCCGCGCTGGCCCAATGCCTGCGCGGCGGCACCCCCGAGGAGGTCGCCAAGCTGGTGCTCACCGCCTCCGGCGGGCCGTTCCGCGGCTGGACCGCCGCCCAGCTCGAGGGGGTCACCCCCGAACAGGCGGGGGCCCACCCGACCTGGTCGATGGGCCCGATGAACACGCTGAACTCGGCCTCGCTGGTCAACAAGGGGCTCGAACTCATCGAAACGCACCTGCTGTTCGGCATCCCGTACGACCGCATCGAGGTCGTCGTGCACCCGCAGTCGATTGTTCACTCGATGGTCACGTTCGTCGACGGGTCGACCATCGCCCAGGCCAGCCCGCCGGACATGAGGCTGCCCATCTCGCTGGCCCTGGGCTGGCCCCGCCGGGTCCCCGGGGTGGCCGCGTCGTGCGACTTCAGCACCGCCTCTAGCTGGGAATTCGAACCGCTGGACAGCGAGGTATTCCCCGCCGTGGACCTGGCGCGGCATGCCGGCCAGACCGGCGGCTGCATGACCGCCGTGTACAACGCGGCCAACGAGGAGGCGGCGGCGGCGTTCCTCGAGGGCCGGGTGGGATTCCCCGTCATCGTCGAAACCATCGCCGAGGTGCTGCACGCCGCCGACCAGTGGGCGGTTTCACCCGCTAACGTGGATGAGGTACTAGACGCGCAGCGCTGGGCGCGGGAGCGGGCGCGACGCGCTGTCGCACACGCACGGCCCACCGAGGCGTCCGTCAACGCCTCCGGAATGGTGTGAGAAAGGTCCTGCAGCGGAGATGATGTTCGTTATCGGCATTGTGCTGTTCGCCGTTGCCATCCTGATCTCGGTGGCCCTGCACGAGTGTGGCCACATGTGGGTCGCCCGTGCCACCGGCATGAAGGTCCGCCGCTATTTCGTCGGGTTCGGGCCCACCCTGTGGTCGACGCGGCGTGGCGAGACCGAGTACGGCCTCAAGGCCGTGCCCCTGGGCGGCTTCTGCGACATCGCCGGGATGACCTCGGTCGAGGAGCTGGCCCCCGACGAGACCGACCGGGCGATGTTCAAGCAAGCCGTCTGGAAGCGCGTCGCGGTGCTGTTCGCCGGCCCCGGCATGAACTTCGTGATTTGCCTGGTCCTGATCTACGGCATCGCGCTGGTCTGGGGGCTGCCGAACCTGCACCCCGACACCCGGGCCGTCGTCGGCGAAACCGCTTGCGTCGCACCGGAAGTGAGTCCCGGTAAGGTCGCCGACTGCGCCGGACCGGGTCCGGCGGCCCTGGCCGGGATCCGTCCCGGCGACGTCGTGGTCAAGGTCGGTGACACCAAGGTCTCCAGCTTCGACGACATGGCGGCCGCGGTCCGCAAACTGCACGGCAGCGTCCCCGTCGTGGTCGAGCGCAACGGCACACCGATCACCACCTACGTGGACGTGACGCCCACCCAGCGCTACGTCACCAAGGCAGAGGGCGCCAAGCCCGAACCCGCCACGGTAGGCGCCATGGGCGTCGGCGCGCAGAAGCTTCAGCCCACGCACTACAACGCGCTCACCGCGGTTCCCGCCACCGTCGCCTTCGCGGCCGACCTGACCAAGGAGGTGGGCAAGGCGCTGGTCACGATCCCCACCAAGGTGGGTGCCCTGGTGCACGCCATCGGCGGTGGGCAGCGCGACCCGCAGACACCGATGAGCGTCGTGGGAGCCAGCATCATCGGCGGCGAGACCGTCGATCACGGGCTGTGGATGGCGTTCTGGTTCTTCCTGGCCCAGCTGAACCTGATCCTGGGCGCGATCAACCTGGTGCCGCTGCTGCCCTTCGACGGCGGGCACATCGCCGTTGCGCTGTTCGAGAAGGTCCGCAACATGATCCGGTCGGCCCGCGGCATGGTCGCGGCCGCGCCGGTGAACTACCTCAAGCTGATGCCCGCCACGTACGTGGTGCTGGTGTTCGTGGTCGGGTACATGCTGCTGACCGTCACCGCGGATCTGGTGAATCCCATCACCCTCTTCCAGTAATCGACCAAAGGAAACCAAGACTGTGACCATTGGCCTGGGCATGCCGGACGCGCCGGCGCCCACGCTCGCCCCCCGGCGCAAGACGCGCCAACTCATGGTCCGCGACGTCGGGGTGGGCAGCGACTATCCGATTTCCGTGCAGTCGATGTGCACCACCAAGACCCACGACGTCAACACCACACTGCAGCAGATCGCGGAACTGACCGCCGCCGGATGCGACATCGTGCGGGTGGCCTGCCCGCGGCAGGAGGACGCCGACGCGCTGGCCGAGATCGCCCGGCACAGCCAGATCCCGGTGATCGCCGACATCCACTTCCAGCCGAAGTACATCTTCGCCGCCATCGACGCGGGGTGCGCCGCGGTGCGGGTGAACCCCGGCAACATCAAGGAGTTCGACGGCCGGGTGGGCGAGGTGGCCAAGGCCGCCGCCGCGGCCGGCATCCCGATCCGCATCGGCGTCAACGCGGGCTCGCTGGACAAGCGCTTCCTGGAGAAGTACGGCAAGGCCACCGCCGAGGCGCTGGTCGAGTCCGCGCTGTGGGAGGCCTCGCTGTTCGAGGACCACGGCTTCGGCAACATCAAGATCAGCGTCAAGCACAACGATCCCGTGGTGATGGTCGCCGCCTACGAGCAGCTGGCCGCCCAATGCGACTATCCGCTGCACCTGGGCGTCACCGAGGCCGGTCCGGCGTTCCAGGGCACCATCAAGTCCGCGGTGGCCTTCGGCGCGCTGCTGTCGCGGGGGATCGGCGACACCATCCGGGTGTCGCTGTCCGCGCCGCCGGTCGAAGAGGTCAAGGTCGGCAACCAGATTCTGGAGTCGCTGAACCTGCGGCCGCGCGGACTGGAGATCGTGTCCTGCCCGTCCTGCGGTCGCGCGCAGGTCGACGTCTACACCCTGGCCAACGAGGTCACCGCCGGGCTGGAGGGCCTCGACGTGCCGCTGCGGGTGGCGGTGATGGGGTGCGTGGTGAACGGCCCGGGCGAGGCGCGCGAGGCCGACCTGGGCGTCGCGTCGGGAAACGGCAAGGGGCAGATCTTCGTTCGCGGTGAAGTGATCAAGACCGTGCCGGAAGCCCAGATCGTCGAGACGTTGATCGAGGAGGCCATGCGGCTCGCCTCCGAGATGGGTGTCGATCACGGTCCTGACACAACATCAAGCGGTTCGCCGATCGTGACCGTAAGCTGATGGGGGCCGGTTTCCGGCTGCCGGTCCGTTAGTTCGCAGCACAGAGAGTTCGCCAGATGTCGGCTCCGCCCCTCTTCCGCCTTGTCGGCGAGCGACGGGTGTCTGTGGTGCGCGACGCCGCCGCAGTGTGGCGGGTGTTCGAGGAGGACCCGGTCGGGTCGTGCATGGTCGCGGCCCGGGTCGCGGACCACGGCATCGACCCGAACTCCATCGGCGGCGAGCTGTGGACGTTGCGCGGTGCGGAGGAGTCGCTGTGCTTCGCCGGCGCCAACCTGATCCCGCTGCGCGGCGCGCCGGCCGACATGGACGCCTTCGCGGACGAGGCGATGAGCGGGACGCGCCGGTGCTCGTCGCTGGTCGGCAGGGCCGACCTGGTGATGCGGATGTGGGAGCGGCTGGAGTCCGCGTGGGGCCCGGCCCGCGACGTGCGCGACCACCAGCCGCTGCTGGCGCTGTCGCGCCACCCCGACTGCGACATCGACGCCGGGGTGCGCCAGGTCCGGCCGGACGAGCTGGACGCCTATCTGGTGGCGGCCGTGGACATGTTCATCGGCGAGGTGGGCGTCGACCCCCGCATCGGCGACGGCGGCCGCGGGTACCGGCGGCGCGTCGCAAGCCTGATCGCGGCCGGCCGTGCCTGGGCCCGCTTCGAGCATGGCCAGGTCGTCTTCAAGGCCGAGGTGGGCTCGCAGTCGCCGGGTGTCGGCCAGATCCAGGGGGTTTGGGTGCACCCGGAGTGGCGGGGCCTGGGCATCGGCACCGCCGGCACCGCGACCGTGGCCGCCGTGATCGTCGGCAGCGGGCGCACCGCCAGCCTCTACGTGAACAGCTTCAACACCGTGGCCCGCGCCGCGTATGCCCGCGTCGGCTTCGCCGAGGTGGGCACTTTCGCGACGGTCTTGCTCGACTAGCCGTCTCCCGCGGTCGCGCGCCACGCGCCCGTAACGCTTCGGTCTCGGTGTGTCTGCGCCGATGCCGCCGCCACCGTTCATAACATCTGTAACGATGGCAACAAAAAGCACACTGGTATCAGCAGCATCGGGGATGTCCGGTGTGCTGCTCGTCGCGGCCGTGGCCCTGTCCGGCTGCACCCCGCGGCCCGAGGGCCCCGGCCCGGCGGCGGAGAGATTCTTCGGCGCGCTGGCGGTCGGCGACACCGCCACGGCCGCCCAACTCAGCGACAACCCCAACGAGGCCCGCGAAGCGCTCAACGCGGCGTGGGCGGGGCTGCAGGCGAGCCACCTCGACACGCAGATCCTCAACGCCAAATACGCCGAGGACACCGGCACGGTCGGCTATCGCTTCACCTGGCACCTGCCCAAGAACCGGACCTGGACCTACGACGGCCAGCTGAAAATGGCGCGCGACGAGGGGCGCTGGGAGGTCCGCTGGACCACCACCGACCTGCACCCCAAACTGGGCGAGCATCAGACGTTCGCACTGCGGGCCGACGCGCCGCGGCGCGCCTCGGTGAACGAGCTCGGCGGCAGCGACGTGCTGGTTCCCGGCTACCTGTACCACTACACGCTGGATGCCACCCAGGCCGGATCCGGGGCCGCACTGATCGGGACGGCACACGCGATCGTCGACGTCCTGCACCCCTTCAACGGGGCGCTGAACGACCCGCAGTTGCTCGCCGAGCAGGCCAGCTCGGCGACGAAGCAGCTGGATCTGGTGACGCTGCACCCCGACGACAACGACAAGGTCTTCCCGGCGATCGGCCGGCTGCCCGGCGTCGTGGTCACCCCGCAGCCCGAGATGCTGCCGACCGACCCGCATTTCGCGCCGGCCGTCATATCCGAGGTGAAGAAGGCCGTGGCCGACCAACTCGACGGCGAGGCCGGCTGGCGGGTGGTCAGCGTCAACCAGAACGGTGTCGAGGTCGAAGTCCTGCACGAGGTGCCGGGGTCGCCGGCGCCGTCGGTCTCGATCACGCTCGACCGGGTGGTGCAGAACGCCGCCCAGCGCGCGGTGGACACCCGCGGCGGCAAAGCCATGATGGTCGTGATCAAGCCGTCGACCGGGGAGATCCTGGCGATCGCCCAGAACGGCGGCGCCGACGCGGACGGCCTGGTGGCCACCACCGGGCTGTTCCCGCCGGGGTCGACGTTCAAGATGGTGACCGCGGGCGCCGCCGTCGACCGCGACATGGCCACCCCGAACACCATGCTGGGCTGCCCGGGCCATCTCGACATCGGGCACCGCACCATCCCCAACTACGGCGGCTTCGACCTGGGCGTGGTGCCGATGTCGCGGGCGTTCGCCAGTTCCTGCAACACCACGTTCGCCGAGCTCAGCAGCAGGCTGCCGCCCCGGGGCCTGACGCAGGCGGCCACCCGGTACGGGATCGGCCTGGACTATCAGGTGGACGGCATCACCACGGTGACCGGGTCGGTGCCGCCGACGGTGGACCTCGCCGAGCGCACCGAGGACGGCTTCGGCCAGGGCAAGGTGCTGGCGAGCCCGTTCGGCATGGCCCTGGTGGCGGCGACCGTCGCCGCCGGTAAGACGCCGACACCGCAGCTCATCGCCGGCCGGCCCACGGCGGTTCAGGGCGACACCACCCCGATCAGCCCGAAGATGGTGGACGCCCTGCGGCCCATGATGCGGCTGGTGGTGACCAACGGGACCGCCAAGGAGATCGCCGGCTGCGGCGCCGTCTACGGGAAGACGGGCGAGGCCGAGTTCCCGGGCGGATCGCATTCCTGGTTCGCCGGGTACCGCGGCGACCTGGCGTTCGCCTCGCTGATCGTCGGGGGCGGCAGCTCGGAGTACGCGGTCCGGATGACCAAGGTGATGTTCGAATCCCTGCCGCCGGACTTCCTGGCCTGACGCCCGGGCGCCCGGGCGAGCGTGCACGGAATGCCGCCCGCAACGGCGTGTCGGCGTGCCGACACGCACGCTCGCGAGGCTCCCGGCAGCGGTAAGTTGCGAGGGTGGGCCGAGGGTTTTCAGCGTCAGGAAGGGCCATGACTGAGACCGGTGGAGAGATGGTGGCGTTGCGGGTCTCGGACGCCGACCGCAACGGCACGATGCGGCGACTGCACAACGCCGTCGCGCTCGGGCTGATCGATATCGACGAGTTCGAGCAGCGTTCGTCGCAGGTGTCCTACGCCCGGACCCGCGGCGAGCTGGACGGGCTGGTCGGCGACCTGCCCGGTCCGGGCGCCATCGTCACGTCCGCGGCCGACCGGGTCGAGCTGCGCGGCTGGGCCGGCTCCCTGAAACGCCATGGGGAGTGGACGGTGCCCACCCGCCTGGCGTTGGTGCGCCGGCTCGGCTCGATCGAACTCGACCTGACCAGGGCGCGCTTCGCGGGCCCGGTGGTGGTCATCGAACTCGACATGCGGTTCGGCTCGGTGGAGATCCGGTTGCCCGAGGGCGCCAGCGCGTCGATCGACGACGTGGAGGTCTACGTCGGCAGCGCCAGCGACCGCCGCAAGGACGCGCCGGGCGAAGGGCGGCCACACGTCGTGCTGACGGGGCGGGTGGTGTGCGGCTCGGTGACCATCCGGGGGCCACGGCGCTCGTTGATCCGCGGCCGCTTCGGCTGATCGGGGCTCGGGGGCGAGCCCGCGCCGCGCGGCGTCGCTAAGCTGGCCCCATGCCCGCTCGCACCGCGCTTTCTCCTGGAGAGTTGTCCCCGACACTGCCGGTGCCCAGCCGCATCCCCCGCCCGGAATACGCCTGGAAGCCCACCGTCCGCGAAGGCAGCGAGCCGTGGGTGCAGACGCCGGAAGTGATCGAGAAGATGCGGGTCGCCGGCCGCATCGCGGCCGGCGCGCTGCAGGAGGCGGGCAAAGCGGTCGCGCCCGGGGTGACGACCGACGAACTGGACCGGATCGCCCACGAGTACATGATCGACCACGGCGCCTACCCGTCCACCCTGGGCTACAAGGGCTTCCCGAAGTCGTGCTGCACGTCGCTCAACGAGGTCATCTGCCACGGGATCCCCGATTCGACGGTGGTCGAGGACGGCGACATCGTCAACATCGACGTCACGGCCTACATCGACGGCGTGCACGGCGACACCAACGCGACGTTCCTGGCCGGCGACGTCGCGGAGGAGCACCGGCTGTTGGTGGAGCGGACCCGCGAGGCGACGATGCGCGCGATCAACGCCGTCAAGCCGGGGCGGGCGCTGTCGGTCGTGGGCCGCGTCATCGAGGCCTACGCGAATCGGTTCGGGTACAACGTGGTTCGTGACTTCACCGGCCACGGCATCGGCACGACGTTTCACAACGGCCTGGTCGTGCTGCACTACGACCAGCCCTCGGTGACGACGATCATGCAGCCGGGGATGACGTTCACCATCGAACCGATGATCAACCTCGGCGGCCTGGACTACGAGATCTGGGACGACGGCTGGACGGTGGTCACCAAGGACCGCAAGTGGACCGCGCAGTTCGAGCACACCCTGCTGGTGACCGACACCGGCGTCGAAATCCTCACCTCGATCTAAGCAGCCGTGAACCCTTGAGCGGGGCGCTGCTGGTCGCCGGCACCAGCTCCGATGCCGGGAAGTCGGTGGTGGCCGCGGGCTTGTGCCGGCTGCTGGCGCGCCGCGGGGTTCGGGTGGCGCCGTTCAAGGCGCAGAACATGTCCAACAACTCCGTGGTCACCGTCGAGGGCGGGGAGATCGGCCGGGCCCAGGCGGTGCAGGCGCGGGCGGCGGGCTTGGAGCCCAGCGTGCGGTTCAACCCGATCCTGCTCAAACCGGGCAGCGACCGGACGTCGCAGCTGGTGATCCGGGGCCAGGTCGCCGATTCGGTCACCGCGGCAAGCTATGTGCGCCACCGCGATCGGCTCGCGGGGATCGTCGCGGACGAATTGTCTCGCCTGCGTGAGGAATTCGACGCGGTCATCTGCGAGGGTGCCGGCTCTCCGGCCGAAATCAACCTGCGTTCCACGGATTTGGCCAACATGGGCCTGGCGAGGGCGGCGAATCTGCCGGTGGTCCTGGTCGGTGACATCGACCGCGGTGGGCTGCTCGCGCATCTGTTCGGGACGGTCGCGGTGCTCGAGCCCGACGACCAGGCGCTGATCGCCGGCTTCGTCGTCAACAAGTTCCGGGGGGACCCCGCGCTGCTGGAACCCGGACTGCGGCAGCTGCACGCGATGACCGGCCGTCCGACCTACGGGGTGCTGCCCTACGCCGACGAACTCTGGCTGGACGCCGAGGACTCGCTGTCGGTGGTCGCGCACCGGGTCGTGGGCACCCCGGCCCCGCCGCGCGGGCGCGAGTGGCTGCGGGTGGCCGCGATCCGGCTGCCGCGGATCTCCAACTCCACCGACGTCGAGGCGCTGGCCTGCGAACCGGGCGTCATGGTGCGCTGGAGCACCGACCCGGCAGACCTGGCCGAGACCGACCTGATCGTGATCCCCGGGAGCAAATCCACCGTCGCCGACCTGGCCTGGCTGCGCGATCAGGGCCTGGCCGGGGCGATCACCGCGCACGCCGCGGCCGGCAAGCCGGTGCTGGGTATCTGCGGGGGCTTTCAGATGCTGTGCCGGCGCATCGACGACACCGTGGAATCCGGGGCCGGCGAGGTCGCCGGCATGGGGCTGTTGGACGCCGACATCGCGTTCGGTGAGTCCAAGGTTCTGCGCCGGTGGCCGCCGCCGCTGGCCGGATACGAGATTCACCACGGGCGGGTGTCGCGGTGCGCCGAGGACAGCTGGTTCGCCGCGGAGGGCGGGCGCGATTGTCAGCCGCACGGCTTGGTGCGCGGCGCGGTGTTCGGCACGCACTGGCACGGCCTGCTCGACAACGACGACTTCCGCCGTGCGTGGCTGGCCCGTGTCGCGGCGGCGGCCGGCCGCGGCGGGTTCGTCGTGGCCGACACCGACGTCGCCGCGCGACGCGATGCGCAGCTCGACAAGATCGCCGAGCTGCTCGATTCCCACCTCGACGTCGACGCCGTCCTCGGCCTGCTCGACGGTCCGCCGCCACACCGGCCGCACATCGCAAGCCGATTGCGGCCCTGAGGCTTTCGCCGAGCCGACGCGCCGTAAAGGGAGAATTGGCGGCCACGCAAAGCCCGTCGAGCGCGCACGGAAGTTGAAGAAATCGTCGCGCGGGCGCGCCGATCCGCTGTAGCGTGCGTAGGTGCCCTCCATGATGACCACGCTCGACGGGTTCCCCGTCCCGGTGGCCGTGGCCGGCCCGGAGCAGGGCGTCGTGGTCGTCATCCTGGGCGACGAGCAACGCCTTCCCGCCGCGTACGACGCGGTGTGCGAGCGGCTGCACACCGCCTCGCTGCGCACGGTCGTCATCGGTATCGACCCGCGCCTGACCCCCAAATCGGTGGTCGGCATCCTCGACGCCTTGGCGATCGGGTGGGCCGTGGTGGTGGGCGACCGCGCCGGCGGCGACCTGGCCTGGGAGCTGGCGGCCACGAAGCTGGGCCGGTTCGTCGGCCTGGTGGTGATCGACCGCGGGCATCCGCGGGCGGCCGATCGCGACGGCGTGGTTCGCGACGGGCATTGCCCGCCGGTGGAGATCGGCACCACGGTGCTGTACAGCTCCCCGGCCGCGCGTGCGGTGGCCCGCGCCAGCCAGCAGTATGTCTACGCCGAATACCGCGTCGTGCACCTGGGCAGGCGCACGGTGCAGGAGTCGACGGCACAGCTGGCCGCCGAGATCGTGTTGCGCACCAGTACCTGGTGATTCGCGGGCTCGGTCACCGAACCCCCACGCGTACAAGCGGTTTGCCGAAAGGTTCCGCGCGTCGTCCGCCGTCGTCGGCGCTGATCGCCCCGGGCCGGTAACGTGTCGGGCGGGTCGCGGGGATTGATGGCGGTCATCGATCGGGAAGGGATGCGCGGTGGTGAACGCCTCTGGGCGCCCGGTGGTGGGCCTGACCTGTTACCTGGAGCGGGTGCAGACCGGGATTTGGGACATGCCCGCAGGTTATCTCCCGGCCGATTACTTCCAGGGTGTCCTCCTGGCCGGCGGGGCCGCGGTGTTACTGCCACCCCAACCGGCGGAACCCGAGACCGTGGGCTCGGTCCTCGACAGCTTGCACGCGCTGGTCATCACCGGTGGCTACGACCTGGACCCGGCCGCGTATGGCCAGCAGCCGCATCCGACCACCGACCAGCCGCGCGCCGCCCGTGACGCCTGGGAGTTCGCGTTGTTGCGCGGTGCGCTGGACCGGGGCCTGCCGGTGCTGGGCATCTGTCGCGGCGCGCAGGTGCTCAACGTGGCGCTCGGCGGCACCCTGCACCAGCACCTGCCCGACGTCCTCGGGCACGACGGGCATCGGGCGGGTGACGGCGTGTTCACCAGGTTGCCGGTGCGCACCGCCGAGGGCAGCCGGCTCGCCAGTTTGGTGGGGGAGTCCACCGACGCGGCGTGTTACCACCATCAGGCGATCGACAAAGTCGGTGCGGGCCTGGTGGTCAGCGGGTGGGACCCCGACGGCGTGGTCGAGGCGCTGGAGTTGCCGGGGGACCGGTTTGTGCTTGCGGTGCAATGGCATCCGGAACAGTCTCTGGACGACGTGCGCCTCTTCGCTGGCGTCGTGGACGCCGCGCGCTCGTACGGGCTGACCCGGCGCTAGGCGACCGTTCCGCGGCAGACGTCCATCGGCGTCGCGGCCGCCGCCCAGCTGGGTGGCACCGACAGCGCCCCGACCGGGGTTGCGTGGCCGGCCCGCGCGGTGATCGGCGCGCCGCGGACACCGCCCCGGTTGGGCAGCAGGCACCGCAGCGCCGCCGCCTTGTTGAGCGAATTCAGGTGGGCGATCGCCACGCCCGCCGGCGCGGTGAGCGAGGCGAGCTGCGACAGCGGACAGGTCGACGACGCGAGAGAGACGTCGAACGCGGCCAGCGGCGACCTGGACAGCGCGCGCAGGGCGGCGGGGGCGGCCGAGATCAGCTGGCGTCCGGCGGACACGACGTCCGGTGCCGACTTCAGCGCCCACCTCTGTGCGGGAGGGCCGGTGACCGCGCCCGGGCCGGGCGGCGAGGTGAACGGCGTGATGACCGCGGCATCCGCCGAGGCCTCGGCGTAGGCGTACATGGCCGCGGCGTCCCGGGCCCACATGCGCTCGTAGTCGGCCTCGGTGTCGGCGATCGCCGGGCCGGTCAGTCCCAGTGGGTCCGCCAGGACGAGCGACCTGCGCAGCGTGCGGTTGGCGCCGATCACCGCCGGCGGCACCGTCGCCGCCAGCGCCGTTTCCTGGGCCCGCGCCGCCGCCGCGGCCTGGGTGGCCGCCTGCTCGGCCCGGATCGCGGTGGCGCTGAGCCAATCGATGTAGGGCGCCGCGCCCGCGTGCGCGGCCGGCGGGCCCTCCCATGTGGGCGTCAGCTTCGCGGTCACCGCCCGGTAGTCGGCGACCGCGGTGTGCAGCCGGGTGGCCAGGCGGGCCCACGCCGTCGCGGCTTCGTCCATCGGCCCCGGGCCGGGGCCGGCATGCATTCGCCCGGAAATGACCTCCGGCGGTAGCGTCGTGAAATTCATTGTTGTCTCTGCCTGGTATGGGCCCGGTAGGAGCCGTGGTGAGAACGTGGACTCTTCCGTTGGGACGTAGGCCGGGGGGTTACAGGCCTACTCGCAACCGCGGCAGTGCAACGACGGCGGCCGCCGCGGGCGACCGAGCCCTCAGCAGCGGGCGACACAGAGCCGCGTCAGCACATCCCGGTCGGGTGGCACCGCCCCCGGAGTGCGGGACGGTGCGCGGGGCGACCGAAATGTCATGGCCGCAAACGAATCCGGTAATGCCGACCCCGGCGATGGGGGCGACGAGCGGGCCCACGTCGGCGGCCGGTCCCGCGTCATCCATCCAGCCTTGGTGGTGGTCTTGTGATGCGTCGGCGCGTAACCGGACGAGAACCCCGGGGAGACGGTGGCGTTGCGCGCATGCGCGGGCGCCGCATTCACCCCGGCGGGTTTCTGGTGCTGCGCCGCCGGCTGCGGCGGCCCGACACCGCCGACCGCGGTCCCGCACGACGCCCAGCCGGCCGTGACCGCGCAGAACAGGCCGAGCGCCGCGGCGATCGCGATGGCCGGCCGCCATCGCCAAACCCTCTGGGTGCCTCCGACTCTCACAGTGGCCCGAACGTACAGCGCGAGGCTTGGACGGCGCGGCGAGCTAGCTGTGAGAACGATCAAAGTCCGCTGTGCGTCAGCGGGGCACCGCCGCCGCGGCGCGCCGGGGCGACTCCAGCCGCCGGCCACCAGGCCTGCGGTACCGATAATCCCCCGACCGAGACGCCGCGCCCGACATGCGCCAGCACCGCGGCGCGGCGACCCCTGCCGGCCGTCGCGGCCGCGCCGCCGACGGACGGCGACGACAGCCCGTTCAGCGCTGCGGGCAGCATCGAAACGAGTTCGGCGCCGGCCGCTATCACCTCATCATCATCATCGGCGGCGGGCGGGGAGGTGAATGGTGTCAGGGTCGAGGCCTGCGCCGCGGCGGCGGCATAGGCGTACATGGCGGCGGCGTCCTGCGCCCACATCTGGTCGTAGTGGCCCTCGGCGGCCGCGATGGCCGGGGTGTGGTGGCCCAGGCGATTCCGCGCGACCATCGACGTGCGCAACGACCGGTTGGCGGCGATGGTCTCCGGGGGCACCGTCGCGGCCAACGCCCACTCGTACGCGTCGGCGGCTGCGCCGGCGCGGGCGGCGGTCTGCTCGGCCAGCGCGGCGGTGGCGTGCAGCCACCGGACATACGGTGCGGTCGAGTCGCCCAGCTGCACTGCGGCGGGGCCGCGCAACCCGTCCAGCAACCCCGCGAGAATGAGGTAGTTGGTCGCGGCGTCGCGAAGGTGGTCGGCCAGCCGCTGCCACGTCGCGGCGGCGGTCAGCAACGGCCCGGCGCCGGGGCCCGAATACATTCGTGCGGTATTGACCTCCGGGGGGAGCGTGCCGAAATCCACCGCTAGCTGCCTCCGATCGGCGGCTGGGCGGGTGGTCGCGGATCCGGCGAGTGGGGCCGGGTCGACTGCAAACATGACGTCCTTGGTGTGGGGGCGACCGACATTCGTCATCGGCGCTGCGGTGTTGCGCGCATGCCGACGCGCTCGGACGCTGCGGCTAACGCGTTTGCTTCTCGCCGGCGCGCCGCGCCGGGCGAGACATGACTACGGGTGGGTCCGAACGCCGGTCAGCGGCGGGACACGCAAAGTGTGGTCAAAAGGTCTCGATCTGCGAGCACGGTCGAGGGCGCGCACGAACGGCGCGCATCGACCGGCCGGTATGCGCCGGTCGCCGGGGCGAGTGACGATAGCGTCCACGACCACCGCGGTGCGGACAGCGCAAAAGTCGTCGGCCGGTCGCGCTTCAATCCCGCGCTCCTGAACGCCTTGTCATCATTGAGGGTGGAGCCCATGTCGTCATGGCTCTGCGGCGCCGGGGCCTTCGTCGATTGCAGGGGCCCGGTGCCGGGTGCCGCCGCCACGGTCGACACCACCTGCTGCGGTGGGCCGGGCACCGAACCCACTTGCGACGCCCAGAATCCGAAGGCGGCGGCGAAAAGCGACAGCGCGGCAAGCACGGCCAGAGCCGACTGACGTCGTGGCCGTCGTGAAGGTCTGCCCGCACCCCGGAAACTCACAGTGCTGCCACGGTAGCAGCGGCGGCGCGGTGGTGGCCCGGCGAGGCGCCTTCGAGAATGCTTAGAGATCGCGCAATTTCGGCTGTGAGCGTCCGTGCGGAAGGAGACGGTAGGCGGCGCACCGGCGACTAGTCGGCTGCGGCAGGGGATTTGAAAGCGATGAGCGGGATGGCCATTTCGGCGGGTGTCGCCGCGCCGTGAAAGCCTATGAGCCGGGCCGTTTCCGGCGGCTCGTGCCCGGTCGCCAGGACGGCGGCGTCGCCGGTGCACACGACGACGACATCGCCGATTCGCGCCAGGTGCTCCGGCTTGACCGGCCCGAACATCCCGCTGGCCACCGCCTGCTCCCGGCTGTAGACGTCGGCGCTGCCGGTGAGTACCTCACTCCAGGCCGCCTGCACGTCGGCCGCGGCGCCCGGTTCGGTGTGCAGGTAGCGCACCCGCGGCTCGCCGGCGACCACCCGGATCCCCGCGGCCAGCCGCGGGTCGGTGTCGAGGTCGACCCGCGCGTCCGGCGGCACGTTGAAACCGCCGTGGTCGGCCGTCACCAGCAGCGCCGCCCCCGTGGGCAGCGTCTCGACCAGCCCGGTCAGCAGCGTGTCGACCTTGGCGGCGGCCTCGTGCCACTGGGAGGATCCGACGCCGAACGCGTGCGCCGCGGTGTCCAGGGCGGCGGTGTAGCCGTAGACCAGACCCGGCCCCGCCTTCAGCTCCTCGGCCACTTTCCGCGCGTTGTCGTCGGCCGGTTGAACGGGGCGGAACTCGGCGCCGCGATACGCCGCGTCGGTCAGCCCGCTGCCCATGAACGCCGCCGGCAGCACGGCGCGGGCGCTGACGCCGGCCTTGTTTAGTCGCCCGAACCAGGTGGGTAACGGCTGCCACTCCGCGTGCGGGGGGTCGTCACGCCACAGGATGTGGTTGAGCACCCGGTCGGTGCCGGGGACGTTGAGCGTGAAGCCCAGGATCCCGTGCTCCCCGGGCCGCGCCCCGGTGCCCAGCGACACCAGGCTGGTCGGGGTGGTCGACGGGAACGTGCAGGCCAGCTCCGTGAGGCGCCCGGTCTGCCCGGCGAGCACCGCGGCGAGCAGCGGGGCGCTGCCCGCCAGCTCCGGAAGCAGGTGCCAGCCCAGCCCATCCACCAGCACGAGCGCCACGCGGTCGAACTGGTCGGCCCCGCCGATCCAGTCGGCCAGGCCCAGCTTGTCGACGGCGCCCGGCGCGCCGAGCAGCGCGGCGACGGCGGGCAGCACGTCGCAGAGGGAGCCGGGCACCGGGCCAGTCTGGCACGAAATTAGACACGCGCCAGTCGGCGGCTCGTCACGCGCAGCTGACGGTCGGTGCCGTCGGCGAGTGCGCGAACCTGCCGCGGCGACAGCCGGCCGCACAGCCGCCCCCAGTGCAGCGCGACCTCGTCACCGGCGGCCACCTCGGGCACCGCGCTGTACCCGTCGGTCCAGACGTCGAACACGCCGGCCGACGGTTCGGACAGCGCCAGCGTCTCGCCGTCGAGCACCAGCCTTCGGCGCAGCACCTCGATCCGGTCGCGGTCGCGGGACACCACGGTCCCCCAGGTGATGCGGCAGTTGTCCAGCACGGTCAGTGGATGTTCGTCCATCCCCCTGCCCAAAAACCGCGTCCACGGGTACACGCCGAACACGTGGAAGCAGTGGTTGGCGGCGGCCTCGGGGGCGAGGTCCGGCGTCAGGTGTGACCAGTAGCGGCCCGCCTGCGGGCCGATGATCGCCAGCAACGCCTCCAAGAAGTCCCGCGGGTCCAGGTCGGCTCCGACTCCGCCGCCCAGCCAATACGACTCGACGAGCCGATAATCCAGCGGATCCGCGATCCCGGTCAGCGCCGACAGCACCCGCAGGTAGGGCCACGCCCCGGAGAACGTCGTCGCGGCCCTGCGCACCTCGTCAACCGAACCGTCGCGCAAGGTGGCTCCCAGCGGCGGGCCGCAATAGCCCAGCGCGTTGGGCGCGTAGGCATAGCGCGCGAACATCTCCACGCCGCTTTCCGAGCTTCCACCGGTCAAGCGTGCTCCACCAGCTTGACCGCGTCCCGGTGCAGGCGGCCGAAGTTGTAGTAGGCCGCGCACGCCCCCTCGGGGGACACCATGCACGTGCCGATCGGGGTCTCCGGGGTGCACGCGGTGCCGAAAACCTTGCATTCCCAGGGTTTGAGCACGCCCTTGAGCACCTCGCCGCACTGACACGCCTTGGGGTCGGCGACCCGCACGCCCGGCATCGCGAACCGCAGCTCGGCGTCGAACTCCGCGAAGTCGTCGTGCAGCCGCAGCGCGCTCTGGGAGATGAAACCCAGCCCGCGCCACTCGAAATGGGGGCGCAGCGCGAAGACCTTGCCCATCAACGCCAAAGCGGCCGGGTTGCCGCCCTCGGGCACCACGCGCTTGTACTGGTTCTCCACCTCGCAGCGGCCCTCGCGGATCTGCGTCAGCAGCATGGCGACCGCGGCCAGGATATCCAGGGGCTCAAAACCGGCCACCACCAACGGCTTTCGGTAGACCTCTGGCACGAACCGGTAGGGGCGGTTGCCGACCACGGTCGAGACGTGCCCGGGGCCGATGAATCCCGACAGCCGCAGGTCCGGCGACTCCAGGATGGCCTTGATGGGCGGGACGATCATCACGTGGTTGCAGAACACGCTGAAGTTGGTCAGGCCCAGATCGCGCGCCCGCACCAGCGTCACGGCGGTCGACGGCGCGGTGGTCTCGAAACCGATGGCGAAGAACACCACGTGCTTGCCGGGATTGTCGAGCGCGATTTTCAGGGCGTCCAGCGGGGAGTAGACGAACCGGACGTCGGCACCGCGCGCCTTGGCGTCCAGCAGGCTGCCGGCCGACCCGGGCACCCGCATCATGTCGCCGAAGCAGGTGAAGATGACGTCGGGTTGGCCGGCGAGCCACATCGCGTCGTCGATGCGGCCCATCGGGATCACGCAGACCGGGCACCCGGGCCCGTGTACCAGTTCGACGTTGTCGGGCAGCAGGTGCTCGATGCCGTGCCGGTAGATCGTGTGGGTGTGCCCGCCGCACACCTCCATGAACTTGAACTGATCGCCGTCGGTGCCGGCCAAACGCCCGATGGCGCCCAGCAGCTTGCGCGCGGCGGCCGGGTCACGGAACTCGTCAACGAATTTCATGACGGTCCTTCCTGCTCAGACGATCGACGAGGAGTCGAAGGCTTGGATCTCGGTGTCGTAGGCGTCGCCGAGTTTCTTGACGGCGGCCAGGGTGAGCAGCGCCTCGGTCTCGTCGATCTTGGCCATCGCGAACCCGACGTGCACCAGGACCCACTCGTCGGGTTCGGGCATCTCGTCCTCGAGCAGGCGGACACTGATGGTGCGCTGCACGCCGCTGACGTCGACCTTCGCCAAATAGTTGGCGGGATCGGTGATTTCAACGATCCGGCCCGGAATCCCCAGACACATGTGCGGCCTCCCTTCCTTCCTGGTGGCGATCCGCCGCGCCCGGCTTACGCCGCGCTTGCGATCGCCACTTCCTAACAGATTCGTGGCAGCGGGTCGCCGACGAGCATGTCGACGATCCGCGTTCCGCCGAATCCCGTGCGCAACACCACGCTTTCGGCCGGTTCGGTGACGATCTCCCCGACCTCGGCCGCATCGGCACCCAGCGGGTGAGACCGCAGTGCCTCGAGCCCGGCCGCCGCCTCCTCGGGCGCGACGACGGCGACGAACTTGCCCTCGTTGGCGACGTAGAGCGGGTCGATGCCGAGCAGCTCGCAGGCGCCGTTCACCATGGGCGCCACCGGAAGCCGCTCCTCCTCGAGCAGCACCCCCAGGCCGCAGGCCTGGGCCAGTTCGTTGCACACGGTGCCCACCCCGCCCCTGGTCGCGTCACGCATCCAGCGGGTGGACGGCGCGGCCGCCAGCAACAGTTCCACCAGCGGGGACAGGCACGCGGCGTCGGAGTGGATGTCGGCCTCGATGGCCAGGTCGCCCCGCGCCAGCATCACCGCCATGCCGTGATCGCCCATCGACCCCGACAACAGCAGCTTGTCGCCGGGCCGCACCGACGCCGCGGACAGCGCACGCCCCACGGGGATGACACCCACCCCGGCGGTGGTGACGAACACCCCGTCGGCGGCGCCCCTGGGCACCACTTTGGTGTCGCCGGTGACGATCCGCACGCCCGCCGCGGCGGCCGCCGCCGCCATGTCGGCGACGATCTCCTTCAATTCGCTGATGGGGAAACCCTCTTCGAGCACGAACGCCGCCGAGATCCACGACGGCACCGCACCGGCCATCGCGAGGTCGTTACAGGTGCCGTGCACGGCGAGCGCGCCGATGGAGCCCCCGGGAAAGCGCCTGGGCTGCACCACGAACGAGTCGGTGGACATCGCCAGGCGCTCGCCACCGGGCAGCGTCAGGACCGCGCTGTCACCGAGCGACTCCAGCATCGGGTTGCGGAACGCCTCCATGAACACGGCGTCCACCAGTGCCGCCGAGGCCTTGCCGCCCGCGCCGTGCGCCAGCGTCACATGGTCGTCCAGTAACCGGGGGCGGCGCCTGCGGAACGATTCGATCCGCTCGATCACCTCGCCCTCGGCGAACCGCGGCCCCGACGAAAGGTATTCACCCGCAGCCGTGCTCACTGCGCCGCTCCTCCTCATCGCTCGCTCTGCATCGTCGCCGGCGCGGTTCATGCCGCCCCCAAACCCTGCTCGCCGCCGAGGCGTTGATGCACGTTCAGCCACAGCTGATAGCCCAGCAGCGCCTGCGATTCCTGTATCCGGTGCACGCTTTGCGAGCGAACGACGAAGCAGGCGTCCACATTCGGGTTGTTCGCGAACGCGCCGCCGTCGTAGCCGGCGAATCCGATGGTGTACAGGCCGCGTTGACGCGCCTCGGCCAGCGCGGCGAGCAGGTTGGGCGAGCCGCCACTGGTCGACATGGCGATCGCGATGTCACCGGCGCAGGCGCGGGCGATCAACTGCCGGGCGAACACCAACTCGAATCCGACGTCGTTGCCCAACGCGGTCAGGATGGCCTGGTCGGTGGTCAACGGCCACGCGGGCAACGGCTTGCCGACCGGCGGCCGGGCGAACAGCCTTGCCAGGGTGGTGGAATCCGTGCAGCTGCCGCCGTTGCCGAAGGTGAACATGCGTCCGCCCGCCGCGAAGCGGCGCGCCAGCTCGGCGGCGGCCTGACCGAGCAACGCGGCGTTGGCTTCCAGCGTGGAGCGCCGCAGCGCCAGACTCTCGGCCGCCTTCGCCTGCGCCGACGCGGCCAGGTCGGCCAGCAGCGAGCCGGCATCGTCTTCCTGCGCGTCGATGAACGGGTACAGGAAGTTGGTGGGTTCGTCCGGGGTACTCATCGCCCCTCCTCGTCTTCCAGTCTGCCGATCGCCATCCCCGCGTGCACCAGCATCAGGTCCCCGGCGGCGACCGGGTCGATCAGTGTGGTCACCACATTCTCGACGCCCCGCGCGGTGCGGACCGTGGCGTGGCCGTCGGCCGACGCCGTCACCGCCTCGCCCGGGCGGCCCTCGTCGCTGCAGGTGACGCAAACCGACTCGGGGGCCTCGGGTTTCAGCAGCCCGGGGTGCTCGAAACACACGTGGGTCAGCTCCCACAGCAGGTGGTAGAACAGCACGAAGCCGCCCGTGGCGGGCACGCGCGGGTCGGGGTCGTCGAGCCACAGCACGTGATCGGCCATGCCCGGCGCGGGGCGTTCGCCGCTGCCGATCCAGATCGTGGTGGCGCCCCATGCGGGGGCGCGGCGCATCACCGAGCGGACCTGTGCGTCGTCCGCACCGGAGACCGCGACCACGACGTCACCGGGGCGCACGGACACGCGGACCAGGTCCACCAGGTCGGGTCCGGTCAGCGCCACCGCGGGCAGAGCCCGTTTGCCCATGATCACCGGGTGGATGAACTCGACGGCGATGTGCTGGGCGTGCGGTTCCCACGACGGCGCGATCGACCACATGGTGGCGCCCGCGGCGAAGCGCCTGGCGAGTGTGAACGCGGTTCCGGCCAGGTCCGAGGCCAGTTCGGCGCCCAGGCCGCGATCGATGGCCGTGGTCACTTCTCAGTCCCCCTTCAGCGCGGTCAGCATGGAAATCGCGGCCTGCCCCAGGGCGAGCCCGCCGTCGTTCGGCGGAACGGTGCGGTGGGTCAGCACCTCGAATCCCGCCGCCCGCAACCGCTGACGACACGCGTTCAGCAACAACACATTCTGGAACACCCCGCCGGTCAGCCCCACCAGCGGGACGGCGCCGGCCACCTGACCGACCACCTCGGCGACGGCATCCGCGACGGCCCCGTGGAACGCGGCCGCCAGCACCGCGGGCCGCGTGCCGGCGTAGAGCGCCGACACCAGCGTCTGCACCATGGGGGCCGGATCGATCACCCCGCCGGCGCGCACCATGAGCGGCAGCGACGGCCCGGCTTCGTCCGCCGCCGACTCCGCCAGCGCCTCCAGCTCGATGGCGGCCTGGCCTTCGTAGTCGATGCGGTGCCGCACCCCGAGCAACGAGGCGACCGCGTCGAAGAGTCGGCCCATGCTCGAACACGGCACGCAGCCGGTTCCGGTCTCCAATTGGGAACGGGTGACGCGTAATTCGTCCGGGGTGGCCGCGGCGACGGGGGCCAGGTCGGTGGTCCAGTCGATGCCGGCCGACCACAACTGGGACAGCGCCATCCGCCACGGGTTGCGGACCGCCGCGTCACCGCCGGGCAGCGGCACCGGCAACAGGTGGCCGGCCCGCACGAATCGGTGGCTGTCGTGGCCGAGCCGGAGAATCTCACCGCCCCAGATGGTCTGGTCGCATCCGTACCCGGTGCCGTCGAAGGAGACTCCGACGACCGGTTCGCCGAGGCGTCCGTGCTCGGCCAGCAGCGACACCACGTGCGCGTGGTGGTGCTGGATGAGGTCGAGCGCCCGCCCGCCCGCGTGGCGCTCCGCCCAGGTCCGGGTGTGATACGCGGGATGCAGGTCGGCGGCCCACCGGGCCGGCGTGCCGCGAATCTCGCTGAGCTGGCTCACCGCCCGCTCGAACGCGCGCAGCGTCTCCCAGGTACCCATGTCGCCGACGTGCCCGGACAGGTAGGCGCGCGCGCCGTCGGTGAGGCAGAAGGTGTTCTTCAATTCGCCGCCGACGGCCAGCACCGCCGGGCCGGTGACATTCAACTCGACCGGCAGCGGCGCGTAGCCACGTGACCGGCGGATCGGCAGTTCGGCGCCGCGCCCGGCGTCTTTCACGATGCGCACCACCGAGTCGTCGCACGGGACGTGGATCGGGCGGTCGTGGTCGAGGACCGCGTCGCACAGCGCCGGGAGTCGTTGCGCCGCATCGTCATCGGTGAAGCAGATGGGCTCGTCGGATCGGTTGGCGCTGGTGAGCACCAGCGCGGCGGGGGGCGTCTCGGCGGTGCCGGGCACGGGCGCCAGCAGCAGGTGGTGGATGGGGGAGTACGGCAGCATCAGGCCGAGCAGTGGGCTGCGGGGTGCGACGGCGTCGGCGACGGGGGCGCTGTCGGCGCTCGGCAGCCGGCGCAGCAGCACGATCGGGCGGGCGGGACCCAGCAGCGCCGCGGCCTCGGTATCGTCGACGTAGGCGTAGCGGCGCGCAACCTCGAGGTCGCGGACCAACACGGCAAAAGGCTTGGCGCCACGGGCCTTTCGCGTGCGCAGCGCGGTGACGGCGGCGCCGTCGCTGACGGAGCAGGCCAGGTGGTAGCCGCCGACGCCCTTGACGGCGACCACCGCACCCGCGGCCAGCGCGCGCTGGGTGGCCGACAGCGCGGCGTCCGCGCCGTCGACCCGGCCGGCCGCCGAGCGAAACCACAGGGTGGGCCCGCAATCGGGGCAGGCGATCGGCTGCGCGTGGAACCGGCGATCCGCCGGGTCGTGGTATTCGGCGGCGCAGCGCGCGCACATGGCGAAGGCCGACATGGTGGTGGCCGGGCGGTCATAGGGCAACTCGCGGATGATGGTGAATCGCGGCCCGCAATTGGTGCAGGTGACGAACGGGTGCCGGTAGCGCCTGTCGCGCGGGTCGAAGAGCTCGGCGACGCAGTCGTCGCAGACCGCGATGTCGGGCGGGATCGGAGTCGTGGCGCCGGGGACGGCGCGGCTGTCCACGATCCGGAACTCGGGTTCGTGGCCGGCGTCGGCGGCGATCTCGTGGACCGTGACGTCGGCGATCCGGGCCAGCGGCGGCGCGTCGGCGCGCAGGCGAATGCCGAATTCGGCCAGGCGCGCGGGTTCGCCCTGCACCTCGAGGAAGACGGCGCCGGAGTCGTTGCCGACGAAGCCGGACAGCCCGAGCTCGGTCGCGACGCGGTGCACGAAGGGCCGGAAGCCAACCCCCTGCACGACACCGGTCACGGTGATGCGCTGCCGAACCCGGGTATGAGCGGGGTCATGCCGCAGCAGCAGGGGCGGCCGGGTCATCTCAGCCGCCCTCCGGGAAGTCGAAGGGATCCGTGCGGCCCCTGCCCATCAGCTCCAGCCCGGCCATCGCCTGCTCGGCGCCCGCGCGGTCCGTCTTTTCGACGGCGAAGCCCATGTGGATGATGATCCAGTCGCCGGGATTGAACGTCTCGTCCGGCAGCATCCCGACGTTGACCCTGCGCTGTTCGCCCGTGACGTCGACCAGGGCCAGCTGCCCCTCGAAGCCGTCCAGCATCCGGATCACTTGACCGGGGATCCCCAGACACATGTCAGGACTCCCCTCGGGTGGTTGCGACCGGGTGCGGCTGCAACGCCGCGACGATCTCCTCGACGGCCCGCGCGGCGCGGGGAACCGCCTTGGCCACGGGCTCGGTGAGGCCGATGCCCTCCTCGACGCTGCCCGCCTCGCAACCCACGACGACCGTGTACGGCGGCGTGCCGCCCAGCGCCCGCAGGCTGGCGAACACCGCCGCCGGATCCATGCTGTGACCATCGAAACCCGCTGCGGCCGAATCGGATTCATGGTCGGCCTGGAAGACGTGCAACGTGCCTGGATTGCCGCGGCTGGGGACCGCGTCGATGAGTACCAGCGTGTCCCATTCCTCGAGCAGGTCGTAGGCCAGGTGCATGCCGCGGATACCGTAGTCGGTGACGCGGACGCTCGGGTCGTCCTGCGGGATCTCGGCGTTGCGGATCACTTCCGATCCGAACCCGTCGTCGCCCAGGAAGATGTTGCCGATGCCCGCAACCAGGATGCGCGCCGTCATCTCCGCCGTCCGAGCAAGTTACATCCGCCTCAGCTTGAGGTAGCGGCGGGCGTCGGGTATCGATACCACCCCCAGCGCCAATCCGATCGCGAGCACCAACGCGATGATAGCCAGGAATATCCAACCGAGGATTTCCATCTCGAACACTCCTTTCACGAGTTTGCGGGGCTGCGGTGAGCTTCCAGGGGTTCGATTTCGTCGGGGGAGAAGTACAGGTAACGGCCGTACCAGTCGTGCAGGTCGGCGGCCGGGTCGTCCTCGACGACGACCGCCACGTGCTTGTTGCCCTCGACGTCGGAGTGCACGGAGGTGACGCGGGCGGTCTTGCCGGCCACGAAGATATCTTGCGCATCGGCGTTGCGTCGCGGCCGCAACCGGACCCGGCTATCGCGCGACACCCGAATCCCGTTCACCAGCACCGCATCGATCTCCGGGCGAACCGCGTTGTCGGCCAACGGATCCCACCAGTCGACCCCCTCGGGGATCTCCGGGACCAGACCCGAGATCGCGTGGGGATCGCGCAGCACGCCGTGTAGCCGCGCCATCGCCTCGGGCGACATGGCGTCGCACTGGTCGATGATCCGCGCCGCGCGCGGGTCGGTGGCGCGGGCCTGCGCCTTCTCCTCGTCCGTCATGGTCATCACGCGCAGGGTGAGGATCTCGTCGATCTCCGTGCAGTCGTACAGGGCGGTGTCGCTCTGTTCGGCGACCTCGGGGTGGTCGTAGAGGATGATCGGCGAGATCAGCAGCAGGTTCCGGGCGCCGGGTGGGCCGGCCAGCACGGGGAAACAGCGGTGCTGACCGCACCGGGACACCGCGTCGGCCGCCGCCGGGGGCGGCTCGAGCAGCGAGACGAACCGCCCTTCGGCGATTTCGGCGATGAGGTGCGTTCCGATCATGGACCGCGCGATCGAGTCGTCCTTGTCGAGCGCGCCGTCCCCGACGTTGCTGACCCGCACCGACACCCGGCACAGGTCGCCGTCCGCCTCGCTGGCGACCGTCAGCACGCCACGCACCTCCCGTCGTTGGCGCACCAGGCGACCGCCATCGAGGAGTTCGATGTCGGTGCCCCCATCCGCCGTCACCGACAGTGTCCACGGCCGGCCGTCCAACGCGACAGGGCCGAAGGACCTTTCGCATTCGACCGCCTCGTCCCAGGTGAGCCAGGACCCGCCCGCGGTCGTCAGCTGGTCGACGGGCCGGTATTCGCCGGGGGCGACTTCGCGCTCGGCACGGCGGTGCTGCAACTGCAGGAACCGGACCACCAGGCTCAGCTGCCGGGCGCCGTCGACCAGGAACTGCGCCGACAGGGTGGCGTCCTCGCCCAGGCCGGCTGCGGCGGCCCCGGGCGGTCCCAGAACGCCGAATTGCCACCGCGATTGGTTCTTGCTCGACGTGCCGCGGTACGGATAGAGCAGGTAGCCCTCGTAGAGCACCGCGTCGGCGACGGCGCGGGCCCGGTCGCGATCGTCGGTCACAGCGCCCTCTCCCGCTCCGTGTCCAGCAGCGAGGTGATCGCGTGGTCGAGGTCGAGCAGACCGTGCGCCGACTTGTATGCGGCCAGCGCGGCGATGGTTTCGTGGCTCAACCGCAGCCACCCGGCGTTCGGGTAGTGCTGGGCGATCAGCTGCCGCCAGACCGCGACGGGCATGTCGTAGCGGTCTTCGCAGTCCCACGGGACCTGCTGGACGGAAAACCCACGGTCGGATTTGACGAAAATCGTTCCGCTGAACAGGAATTGGAGGGGCATGGCGCCCTCGCGCAGCGCGTGCAGGTATTTGGCGGCGGCGACCTCGAAGTCGTAGGTGCAATCCAGCGGCAGCGCCACGGTCGTGTTGCCGGTGAACCCCTGCACCATCGCGGTGCAGTGCTGCCAGAGGAAGGTGCGCTGGGTGCTCGCCCAGCGCTCGCGCGGCCCGAACAGGTCGGTCAACCCGGCGGCCTCGTCGTCGGAGTAGGACCGCCGCAACGGCTCGATGCGGACCTGGCAGCGCAGGGCGATCGCGTGCACCGGGTCCACCACCTGCGATCCGCCGGTGGCCACGGCGACGCGCGCGGTCAGCACCGGGGTCACGGTGTACGGTTCGGGCGCCACGTCGAGGACCGAGAAGTCGATGTCCATCATGGCGACGTCTTCACTGCGCGGGCGTCGAGCTGGGAGAAGAAGCCGTCGATGAACTCGCGCGCCTCCTGCCCGCCGTCGAACCCGCGCCAGAGCAGGCGGAGCCGCCCGACGAATTCGTAGCAGGCGTCGATGGGGACGAGGTAGCTCTGCGGCGGACCCGATTCGGGGACCCGGACCAGGAGTGCCTCGACGTCGTCGGCCAGCAGGCCCACCCGCGCGTCGGCGCCCCTGAGCGCGTCCCAAACGTCCAGCGCCAGCTCGGATTCGCAGGCCCCGGCCGGTCCGGGGTAGAAGGCGACGGTGCGCCCGAGCGCGGAGTTGGTGAAGAAGAAGGCGACGCCCACCGGGATCTGTAGCGCCTCCCAGGAGCGCCGGTCCAGCGCGAAGTCGGGGAAGGACAGATATCGGTCGGGCACCGCGCGGTAGCGGAGCTCGGCCCGGGCGTCGGTGAACAGCAGATAGCAGGCGCGGCACACGCACATCAGCTGCCGGTCGGCCACATTGACCACGTGCTGGTGTTCGTCGGCGATCGATTCCGCGCACATCTCGCACCGCTCGCCGGCCGGTTCGGGGGCCGGCCGGTTGCTGCGGATCCGGGTGAGCACCTCGTACGGGGTCGTCATGCCGGGGCGCCCATCGTCTCGGGCCGCAACGCCACCGACAGCACGCCGTCGCGCGCCAACAGCGGCAGGGGATCCAGGTGCGCCGCCGCGTTCACCCCGGCGCCGGCGTGCACCGCGTCGAACAGTGATCCGCAGCGGGGGCATTCGAGTAGCGAGTCCCGCAGCGCCGCACCGGCGAGCGTGTCGTCACAGACGGGGCAGTGGTCCCGGTAGGCGAAGGTTCGGTCGCCGACGCGGCAGGCCAGCAGCGCCGTTCCGTCGACCTGATAGCCCGCGACCTCGCCGGGCGACAGCTCGGCCAGCCCGGGAATTCCATACCAGGTGCCGGGGCCGTTCGAATGCAGGTGTGTCAGCAGGGATTCGGCCGGGATGACGCCCGCGGTGGCGGGGTCGGCGGGCACCACCTCGATCGACGAGACCTCGGGCGCCGCCGCGCGGACCGCGTCCTGCACCGCCAGTTCCAGCGTCACCGCCGACGACGGACAGCTCTTGCAACTGCCGGTGAACGCCAACCGCACCGTGTCGCCGTCGACGCCGATCAGGTCGACATCCCCGCCGTGCGAGCCCAGGTAGGGCCGCACCCGGTCGAGCGCGTCGGACACCCGGCGGTGCAGGTCGTGCGGGTGCAGGCCGTGGACAAGGAGCAGGCTGGCCACCAGGTCGTCGGTGGCCAGCCGCTCGGCCAGGCCGGGGCCTGGTCCGTCCTGAACCAACAGCATGATCCGCTCCAGCCCGGCCCCGTAGAGCCCGACCACCTCGCGGACCAACTCCCTCGCGCGTTCCTGCGCGGCCGCGCCGCCCGCCGCGCAGGAATCCAGCAGGATCTGGATCCGATCGCCCGCCGTGCGCCAACGCGCCGCACTGTCGTCAAGGATTTGCGGGCGATCCACCATCTCCTTACTCCCCGACGGGTGACTGTGTTGGTGTGTGCAGTCTGTCGAGGGTCTTGCCCTTGCCCAGGTACATGTGCACGCCGCAGGGCAGGCACGGGTCGAAGCTGCGCACCGTGCGCATGACGTCGATGCCCTTGAAGTTCTCGCGGCTGTTCTCCTCGAAGATGGGTTGCCCCTGCACCGCGTCCTCGTAGGGGCCCGGCGTCCCGTAGCTGTCGCGCGGGTTGGCGTTCCACGGCGTGGGCGGGTACGGGTGGTAGTTGGCGATCTTGCCGTCCCGGATCACCAGGTGGTGGCTGAGCACGCCGCGGACCGCCTCGGTGAAGCCGCAGCCGATCGCCTCGTCGGGCACCTCGAAGCGCTCCCAGGTCCTGGTGCGGCCGGCACGGATCTCGGCCAGCGCCTTCTCCGCGAAGTGCAGCGCACACGCCGCCGCGTAGGCCTGGAAGTAGGTGCGCGCCCGGTCCCGTTCGATCGTGTTGCTGCCGTACTTGGGCACCTTCCACTCGAACTCGACCGGACCCTTGAGCGCGGTCTTGGGCAGGTTGATCTTGACGCTGTTGCCGGTCGCCTTGACGTAGCCGATGTCGACCAGGCCGGCCAGCGCGGTCGACCACAACCGGGCCAGCGGGCCGCCGCCGGTGTCCAGCGCCAGGTGGTCCTTGCCGTCGAACCAGCGCGGCGACATCACCCAGCTGTACTTGCCGCCGTCCATGTCGCGCTTCTGCGGGTGCGGGTTGGTGTGCTGGTTCCAGGGGTGGCGCCGGTCCACCTGGTTGCCGAGGGGATCGGTCTTGACGAACATCTCCTGGTCGGTCCAGTCGTCGTAATACGAACTGCCCAAGAGGATCCGGATGCCGAGGTTGATGTCCACCAGCGAGTGGGTAACCAGTTCGCCGTCGACCACCACGCCCGGGGTCACGAACATCGCGTTGCCCCAGCGCTCCATGTCCTTGTACTGGAAGTTGCACACCTCGGGGTCCTGGAAGGAGCCCCAGCAGCCGAGCAGCGTGCGGCGCAGCCCGACCTTTTCGTATCCGGGCAGCGCCTCATAGAAGAAGTCGAACAGGTCGTCGTGCATGGGCACGACCTTCTTCATGAACTCCACGTAGCGCATCAGCCGGCTCATGTAATCGGTCATCAACTGGATGGTCGCGACGGTGCCGACCCCGCCCGGGTACAGCGTGGACGGGTGCACGTGGCGACCCTCCATGAGGCAGAACATCTCTCGCGTCCAGCGGCTGACCACCAGCGCCTCCCGGTAGAACTCGCCGGTGAACGGGTTCAGCGAGCGCATGATGTCGGCGATCGTCCGGTAACCGTGCGCGGCGGCCTGCGGCGCGGCCGCGGCGCGGCCGTCTTCTCGGCGAGCGACAGCACGCTCGGGTTGGTCTCGGAGACCATCTTCTCGCAGAAGTCCACACCGACCAGGTTCTCCTGGAAGATGTTGTGGTCGAACATGTATTCCGCGGCCTCGCCGAGGTTGACGATCCACTCGCCCAGGTGCGGCGGCTGGACCCCGTACGCCATGTTCTGCGCGTAGCACGAACACGTGGCGTGGTTGTCGCCGCAGATGCCGCAGATGCGGCTGGTGATGAAGTGGGCGTCGCGAGGGTCCTTGCCCTTCATGAAGATCGAGTAGCCGCGGAAGATCGACGAGGTGCTGTGGCACTCGACGACTTCGCGGTTCTCGAAGTCGATCTTGGTGTAGATGCCCAGGCTGCCCACGATCCTGGTGATCGGGTCCCAGGCCATGTCGACCAGTTGGCCGGGTTCCCGGTTGGCGTGGGTGGGCTCCGGAATGATGGTTGTCATCGCGCTACTTCTTCCCGCTGTGGGCTGTTCGGCCTGAGAGCTCAGGTGATGGGGACGACGCGCACCGACCTGGTAGTCGCCTACCAGGTGCGGCGCGCCCCGGTGGTGAGTTGGTTACCGCTGTGGCGCCACCGCGGTTCCTTGTCGACGGTGCGCGCCGTGATACCCCTCAAATTGCGAATCACGGTGCCGTACAGGCCCGATGCGGCGCTGGAGAACTTGCCCCCCGGCGGTTCGTCCATGAACGGCATGAACTTGTCGGGGAAGCCCGGCATCGTGCATCCGATGCAGATCCCGCCCACGTTGGGGCAGCCGCCGACACCGTTGATCCATCCCCGCTTGGGCACGTTGCATTTGACCACTGGGCCCCAACAGCCAAGCTTGACAATGCATTTCGGTGATCCGTATTCGGTGGCGAAGTCGCCCTGCTCGTAGTAGCCCGCCCGGTCACAGCCTTCGTGGACGGTCGCGCCGAACAACCACGTGGGACGCAGCGCGTCGTCGAGGGGAATCATCGGCGCCTGGCCGGTCGCCATGTAGAGCAGATAGGTCAGCGTCTCCGACAGGTTGTCGGGATGGATCGGGCAGCCGGGCACACACACGATCGGGATGCCGGCCTTGCTCTTCCAGTCCCAGCCGAGGTAGTCGGGTACCCCCATCGCCCCCGTCGGGTTGCCGGCCATGGCGTGGATGCCGCCGTAGGTGGCGCAGGTCCCGACCGCGACGATCGCGGTGGCCTTGGGCGACAGCCGGTCGAGCCACTCGCTGGTGGTCATCGGCTGGCCGGTGGCCGGGTCGTTGCCGAACCCGCACCAGTAGCCCTCGTCCTTGATCTTCTCGTTGGGGATGGATCCTTCGACGACGAGCACGAAGGGTTCCAGCTCTCCGCGATCGGCTTTGAAGAACCAGGACAGGAAGTCGTCCGCCCCCCCGTTGGGTCCGCACTCGAAATCGATGAGCGGCCAGTGCACGGCGACCTTCGGCAGCCCCGGCAGAGCGCCCAAGGCGATCTCCTCGACGCTGGGTTGGGTGGCGGCAGTCAACGCCACCGAATCGCCGTCGCAACTGAGCCCAGCATTGATCCATAGAACATGAATCAATGTTTCTTCCGCTTTGACTGCTGCTTCTGTTGGCATGCCGCAGCTTTCCGGGACCGCGCTGGGGTCCCTGCGCCGCCGGAGTCGACCGTCGGCCCACTTGCGCAGCGCTAATTTCCGGGTCTACTCCTCACCACCGGGCGTGTCAACGGTTCCGCAGTACCAACTGGTTAGACAACCGTTGCATCGCCCTGCCGTGCCGCCGCACGCGCACCCGGCGGCGCACGAAACGTTCCGACTTCCTGCAAAATCCTTGCAAGACGGACCGGTTACGCCGGCGCCTCGGCGGCGAAGCGTCGCAGCCAGCCGAACCACGCGGCCATCCCGGCGCCGGTGCGCGCACTGAGCGGCAGGATCGTGGCCGCCGCATTGACCTGGCGCACGTGGGCGATGTAGGTGTCGACGTCGACGTCGAGGTACGGAACCAAGTCAATCTTGTTGATCAGCACCACATCCACCGACCGGAACATGACCGGGTACTTCAGCGGCTTGTCCTCGCCCTCGGTCACGGAGTAGACCATGGCCTTGGCGTGCTCGCCGACGTCGAACTCCGCCGGGCACACCAAGTTGCCGACGTTCTCGATGATGACCAGGTCCAGGGCGGACAGGTCGAGCCCCGGCAGCGCTCGGTTCACCATCGGCGCATCGAGATGGCACTCGCCGCCAAAACCGTTGCTGGTATTGAGCAGTGACACCTGGGCCCCGCGACCGCTGAGCTTGGCCGCGTCCAGATCGGTGGCGATGTCACCCTCGATCACCCCGATGGCGATCTCGCCGGCGAGCTCGTCGAGGGTGGCCTGCAGGATGGTCGTCTTGCCCGAACCCGGTGAGCTCATCAGGTTGACGGTGCGCACCCCGTTGCTCTCGAACGCCGCCCGGTTGGCGTCGGCGAGCAGGTCGTTCTCGGCGAAGATCGCCTCCAGCACGTCGACGCGCTGCCTGCCGGTCTGGTACTGGCCGTGGTCGCCGTGCCGATGATCGGGATCGTCGTGCTCGTGGGTGTGCACGGTCCCGTCGTCATGCCGATGAAATCTACCCATGGTCAAATCCGTTCGGAGCAGGCGCTTTTCACGAGACGTCCAGCGACGTCACCAAGAATTCGTTGCCGCGCAACACCTCGACGTCCGAGCTGTCGCATTCCGGGCACCAGATCGACCAGGCCGACGTGATCTCCGATCGCCGGCCGCACGCGCGGCAGCTCACCTCGGCGGCGACGCACTCCAGTTCCAGCTCGGCCTCCGGCATGTTCTCGGCGTCCCGCACGAGCGTCCAGCAGAACGACAGCGATTCGGGCACCACCTGGCGCAGCGCCCCGATCCGCACGCGCACCACGTCGACGTGCCGGCCATCGGCATGCGTCTTGGCCACACCGGCGATCGCCTCGCACAGCGACAGCTCATGCACCGCCGATCACCGGCGTCCGCCCCAGGCTCATGAGCACTGTTCTACACCCGAACGCCCCGAACGCGCAGCACTGTTCGGGTACCCGCTCAGGAGGAAGTCCACTTCTGTTCGAGGCGGCCGTAGCGCCAGACGAGCAGGGCCACCGCCCAGGTGATGACGAAGGCGCCCACCACGAAATAGCCGACGGCGCCCAGGTCCAGCCCGCCGATCCAGCTCCAGAACGCGCCCCGCCAGCCGAACTGTTCGGCGAACAGGGTGAGGAGTTCGACGCTGCCGATCAGCAGCGCGACGGCCACCGATAACGCGGTGACGGTGATGTTGTAGTAGATCTTGCGCACCGGGTTGGAAAACGCCCAGCCGTAGGCGAAGTTCATGAACGAGCCGTCGACGGTGTCCAGCAGGCACATGCCGGCGGTGAACAGCACCGGCAGACACAGGATCGCGTACCACGGCAGCCCGGCGGCCGCGCTGGTGCCGGCCAGCACCAGCAGGGCGATTTCGGTGGCGGTATCGAAGCCGAGCCCGAACAGTAGCCCGACGGGGTAGGAATGCCACGACTTGGTGATCGATTTGGTGAAGCGGCCGAGGAATCGGTTCAGCACGCCCCGGTTGTCCAACTGCCGCTCCAGTTCGGCTCCGTCGGTTTCGTGGTCGTAGTCGCCGCGGCGCAGCCGGGAGAACACCCGCAGGATGCCCACCAGCACGACGACGTTGAGGAGGGCGATCGCGTAGAGGAACACGCCGGAGACACCGGTGCCGATCAGCCCCGTGTAGTGATGCAGCGTCGAGGAGTCGTCGCGGACTCCTCCGACGATCGTCTTGACCCCGCACGCCAGCAGGACCGCCAGCCCGAAGACCACCGTGGAATGACCCAGCGAGAAGAAGAATCCGACGGCCAGCGGGCGTTGCCCGTCGTTCATCAGCTTGCGGGTGGTGTTGTCGATGGCGGCGATGTGATCGGCGTCGAACGCGTGCCGCATCCCCAGCGTGTAGGCCGTCAGTCCGACGCCGACGCCAAATGCCTTGCCGCCGAGGCTGAATTGCGCCGGGGCCACCAAGGCCGTCAGGGTGAACCAGCCGATCACGTGCAGGGCGACGATGACCGCCGACATCGCTGCGAGTCGCCACCACTCCGCCGGCGTGAAGGCGCCGCGAAGCTTGGACGTCCATGACGGGCGCCAGCAGGGCTCAGTACCGGTCACCGGGGTCCTTCCAGCCTCGGGCGGGGAACCACCGGCACGACTGTATGTGCCGGTACGCGCCACGGTCAACCAGATGCAAGTGGATTGCAGGAGTCGCCGGCACCCGTCCGGCGGCGAATCCGGCCGAAAAACTGGCGCGCCCAGCCGGCGGGCGCGACACTGATCGGGTGACGCCCAAGCCGTCGGCACTGGACCCGTCCGTCACCGCCCGGATCGGCGACCTCCTGCGCGACCGTGGGCTGCGGCGGATGTGGTCGCGGATCCAGGTGCTGGCCGTGCTCGAGCCGGTGCACGGGCACCTGCCGGTGGCCGAGATCCACAAGCGGGTGCGGGCGTGCCTGCCGCACGGTGCCCACCCGCCCGATGTGGCAACCATCTATCGCACGGTGACCACGCTGGTCGGGCAGGGGGTGTTGCACCCGCTGACCCTCGAGGGCGGTGTCACCACCTACGGGATGGCCACCGCGCCGCACCACCATGCCGTGTGCACCGAATGCGGCTCGATCATCGAGGTGCCGGCCGGGCAGCTCAGTTCGGCGCTCGAACACGCGATGGCGGGCAGCTCCTTCGCGCTGTCGGAGGCCGCGGGTCTGACGTTGCACGGCCTGTGTCCGCAATGCCAAGGCAAGCGCCCGCCGAAACGCTCAGGGCGCTGACCTCACTGCAGATCCAGTAGCGCGTTCTCCACCACCTCGGGCAGGGCCGGATGAATCCAGTACTGGCCGCGGGCCATCTCCGG
The DNA here is from genome assembly GCF_010731595.1 of Mycobacterium seoulense. Classification (NCBI taxonomy): domain Bacteria; kingdom Bacillati; phylum Actinomycetota; class Actinomycetes; order Mycobacteriales; family Mycobacteriaceae; genus Mycobacterium; species Mycobacterium seoulense. Next base: position 518,342 of record NZ_AP022582.1, read on the forward strand.
GGCGGTCAGCCCGAAGCTCATCGCCTGGATCAGCGGCTGGATGATCGACGACGCCTGGGGGCCCATGATGTGGGCGCCCAGCAGGCGGCCGGTCTTCCGCTCGGCGATCAGCTTGACGATCCCGGTGGTGTCCTCCATCGCCCAACCGTAGGCGACGTCACCGTAGTCGTGTATCGCGACCGATATGTCGAATCCCTTTGCGAAGGCCTGGTTTTCCGTCAGGCCGACGGACGCCAGCTGGGGCTCGGTGAACACCGCCGAGGGCACGTAGCGGTGATCGGTCATCACCATCGACCCGGTGTCGTCCCAGTCGCAGTGCAGGTTGTGTTTCACCACGCGGGCCTCGTGGTTGGCGACGTGCTTGAGCTGGTAGGGCGAGGAGACGTCACCGAGGGCGAAAACCCCACGCGCCGAGGTCCGTTGGTATTCGTCGACCAGCACCCGGCCGTTCTCGAGATCGACACCGGCCTGTTCGGCGTCCAGCAGGTCGGCGTTGGACACGCGCCCGGTGGCGACCAGCAGCAGGTCGGCGTTCAGCGTGGACCCGTCGTCGAGCTGCAGGGAGACGCCGGAGCCGTTGTCGGTGCCGGCCACGACGTTGCGGTGGGTGCGCAATTCCCATTTGGCCGCGGCGAGGCGGGTGAAGCGTTTGCAGATGGTGTCGTCGCAGTGCCGCAGCATGGTGGCGCCCCGGATCACCAACGTCACCCGCACGCCCAGAGCCGAGAAGACATGCGCGAATTCGGCTGCCACGAAACCACTTCCAACGATAACCAGGTGCTCGGGCAGCTCGGGAATGCGCATGATCGTGTCGCTGGTGTGGTAGCCGACCCCGCAGTCGGTGATCGCGGGCGGGATCACCGGGCGCGACCCCGCCGCGATCACCACCTGGTCGGCGGTGAATTCGTCACCGGCATCGGTGCGCAACAGGTAGCGGCCGTCGGGCTGAACCGGTCCGAACCGGGTGTGCCGGCTGTACAGGTCGATGTTGGGGGAGGCGCGGCGGTAGTCTTCGCCGCTCATCGAGATCGGATCGATTCGGCCGAAGATGCGCGAGACGATGTCGTCCCAACGCACCCGGTCGATGTGCGCGTCGACCCCGTAGCGCGCCGCGTGGCGGATCGTGGTGGCGACCTCGGCGGCGTAGACGAACATCTTGGTCGGGATGCACCCGACGTTCAGGCAGGTGCCGCCGAACGTGCCCTGCTCGCACAGCGCCGCCCGCTTGCCGAGCAAGCGATCGTCGAGAAGGGTGTTGCCCGAACCGGTTCCGATGATCGCGATGTCGTACGTCTCCACCGCGTCATCCCTTCCTGGAAGATGACTCGGTGCGATCGGAGCGCAGGTAGTCGTCCAGCCAGCGATCCAGCTGACGATAGGCGGCCTGTCGCGGCTCCGGCAGTGACAGGAATACATCGTGTTTGGCGTCGCGGATCGGAACGATGGTGCTGCGATTGCCGATGCAGCCGGCCCGCCTCGCGATCTGGGTGACGTCGAGAACCGCGTCGCCGCGTTGCATGGACGCCGCGTCGCTGGTCTCTCGGACGGTGTGATCCGAGCGCAGGATCAGGTTGGGCACCCCGACGTCGAGGCCGCGGTGCAACCGGGCGTGGCCGCGGCGGATGGCGTTGAGCCAGCCGAGCGTGATGGGGAAGCCGCCCACCGGTTTCCACTGCAGGTCGTAGTCGAACTCGCCGTGGTAGTCGCGGTGCAGGGTGGTCCCGTAACCGCCCTCGGTGGGCGCGCGGACAACCCCCTTGGACCGCACCCGGGACAGCCCGGCGATCAGCGCCGAGGTCACCGGAAGGCGCAGGACCGCCGGACCGTGCAGGTCCAGGAACGGGCTGTTGAGCACCAACCCTCCGACGCCCCCGTGGGCCGCGCGATCCCGCCGGCGGAGCCGGTCCAGCCATAACGACACGATGAGCCCGCCGGAGGAATGGCCGTACACCAGAACCCTGGCGGGCCGGTCGTGCTCGAGGATGGCCGCCAGGGCGTGCTCGAGTTCGGCGTCGTAGTCGTCGAGGCTGGTGATGAAGTGCGGTGTCTGACCGTCGCGGCGCGACCGGCCGCATTTCTGTAGGTCCAGCGCGTAGAAGACGAAGCCGCGATCGGCGAAGTGATCGGCCAGCGCCGTGTTGAAGAAGTAGTCGGTGTAGCCGTGCACCGCCAGCACGGCGTGGCCCACGCCGGACGGCCCGGCGGGCTCGCCCCGCCGGATCAGCGTCGCGACGATCTCCCCCTCGCCCACCGGGTCGGGCCCGAGGGGGATGGTGCGCTGCCAATAACCGGGCAGGACGTCGGGCTCCCAGCCAGTCACGAGGCCAGCTTAGAGGTTTTGCTGGCCATCGGGAGGCGCACGCCGTTCGCGCCCGGTTTGCCTCGGGATAGCCTGGGGACCTGCCCAGTCGAGGGAAGGACCAAGGAGCAGGTGTCATCGCTAGCCCGAACCGCACGGACGGACGTCGTGCTGGTGGGCGCGGGCATCATGAGCGCCACGCTGGGTGCGTTGCTGCGGCGGCTGCAGCCGGACTGGTCCATGACCGTCGTCGAGCGGCTGGACGCCGTCGCCGCGGAAAGCAGCAGTCCCTGGAACAACGCCGGCACCGGGCACTCCGCGCTGTGCGAGCTCAACTACACGCCGCAACGGCCCGACGGCTCGATCGACATCACCAAAGCGGTCCGCATCAACGAGCAGTTCCAGGTGACCCGGCAATTCTGGGCCTACGCCGCCGAGCACGGGATCCTGACCGATACCGGCTTCCTCAACGCGCTGCCGCACGTGAGTTTCGTGCGCGGCGCCCAGCGCGTCGATTTCCTGCGCCGCCGGCAGCGGGCCCTGGCCGGTAACCCGCTGTTCGCCGGCACCGAATTCATCGACGACGCGCACGAGTTCGCCCGCCGGCTGCCGTTCATGGCCGCCAAGCGCGACTTCTCCGAACCGACCGCGCTGAACTGGGCCCCCCACGGCACCGACGTCGACTTCGGTGCGCTGGCCCGCCAGCTCATCGGCTTCTGCGTGCGGGGCGGCGCGACCGCGCTGTTCGGCCACGAGGTCCGCGATCTGACCCGGCGATCGGACGGGGGCTGGACGCTGCTGGTCCGCAATCGCCGCACCGGCGAAAAGCACCGGGTGAACGCCAAATTCGTCTTCGTCGGGGCGGGCGGCGACGCGCTGCCGTTGCTGCAGAAGTCCGGCATCAAAGAGGTCAGGGGCTTCGCCGGATTCCCCATCGGCGGCCGGTTCCTGCGCACCGACACCCCGGCGCTCACCGCCGCGCACCGGGCAAAGGTGTACGGGGTCCCGGCGCCGGGCGCCCCGCCGCTGGGCGCGCTGCACCTGGACCTCCGGTTCGTCAACGGCAAGCCGTGGCTGGTGTTCGGGCCGTTCGCCGGCTGGTCACCGAAGTTCCTCAAATACGGCCGCCTCAGCGACCTGCCCCGCTCGGTCAAGCCGGACAACGCGTTGTCCATGCTCGGGGTCGGCCTCACGCAGCTGCGGCTGGTCAATTACCTGATCGGCCAGCTGCGCCTGTCCGAGCCGGATCGGATCCACGCGTTGCGCGAATTCGCGCCCAGCGCGGTGGATTCCGACTGGGAGCTGACCGTGGCCGGGCAGCGCGTGCAGGTGATCCGGCGGGACAGGCGCAAGGGGGGCGTGCTGGACTTCAGCACCACCGTGCTGGCATCCGCCGACGGCAGCATCGCCGGGCTGCTGGGCGGCTCCCCGGGGGCCTCGACGGCGGTGCCGGCCATGCTCGAGGTGCTTGCGCGGTGCTTCGGCGACCGTTACCGCTCCTGGCTGCCCGCGCTCAAGGAGATGGTGCCGTCCCTGGGGGTGGAGCTGTCCCGTGAGCCGGCGTTGTACGACGAGGTGTGGTCCTGGGGCACCGAGGCGCTGGGGTTGCAATCCGATTCGGGGGTTCGGTCATGAGTGAAGCGTTGCGTCGGTCCTGGGCCAAAGACCTTGACGCCCAGACACTTTACGAGCTGCTCAAGTTGCGGGTGGAGGTGTTCGTGGTGGAGCAGGCCTGCCCGTACCCGGAGCTCGACGGGCGCGACCTGCTCGCCGAAACGCGGCACTTCTGGCTCGAGACGCCCGAGGGCGAGGTGATCTGCACGTTGCGGTTGATGGAGGAACACGCCGGCGGCCGCAAGACGTTCCGGCTCGGCCGGTTGTGCACCAAACGCAGCGCGCGCGGGCAGGGTCACACCACCCGGCTGCTGCGCGCCGCCCTGGCCGAGGTGGGCGACTACCCGTGCCGGATCGACGCGCAGACCTATCTGGCCGACATGTACGCCCAGCACGGGTTCGTCCGCGCCGGTGAGGATTTCGTCGACGACGGCATTCCGCACGTGCCGATGCTGCGCCCCGGCTCCGGCCTGACGGAGCTGCCGTGAGGCCGTACCCGTTCAGCGCGATCGTCGGGCACGACCAGCTGCGGCTCGCCCTGCTGTTGTGCGCCGTGCGCCCGGAGATCGGCGGGGCGCTCATCCGGGGCGAAAAGGGCACGGCCAAGTCGACGGCCGTGCGCGGTCTGGCGGCGTTGCTGTCCGCCGCCAACGGCAGCGAGGGGACCGGCCTCGTCGAAATGCCGCTCGGCGCAACCGAAGACCGGGTGATCGGCTCGCTGGACCTGCAGCGGGTGCTGCGCGACGGCGAGCACGCGTTCTCGCCGGGGCTGTTGGCCCGCGCCCACGGCGGCGTGCTCTACGTCGACGAGGTCAACCTGCTGCACGACCACCTGGTGGACGTGCTGCTCGACGCCGCGGCGATGGGCCGGGTGCACATCGAGCGCGACGGCATCTCGCATTCGCACGAGGCCCGGTTCGTGCTGATCGGCACCATGAATCCGGAAGAAGGCGAACTGCGCCCGCAACTGCTGGACCGGTTCGGCCTGACCGTCGACGTGCACGCGTCGCGCGATGTCGACGTGCGGGTGGAGGTGGTCCGCCGGCGGATGGCCTACGAGGCCGACCCGGACGCGTTCGCCGAGCGCTACGCCGGCGCCGAGGCCGAGCTGGCCCGGCGGATCGCCGACGCGCGGACACTCGTCGGCCAGGTGGTGTTGCCGGACAACGAGTTGCGGCGCATCGCCGCGGTGTGCGCGGCGTTCGACGTCGACGGGATGCGGGCCGATCTGGTGGTGGCCCGCACCGCCGCCGCGCACGCCGCCTGGCGGGGGGCCACGTCCGTCGAGGAGCAGGACGTCCGGGTGGCCGCCGGGCTGGCGTTGCCGCACCGCCGCCGCCGCGACCCGTTCGACGACCCGGGCATCGACCCCGGCCAGCTGGACGAGGCGCTGGCGCAATCCGGTGACGGTGACCCCGACCCCGACCCCGACCACGAGCCCGAGCCCGAGCCCGAGCCGCCGGGCGGCGGACAGCCCGCCGATGCGCCAGCGCCGCAACCGGATTCACAATCGGTGAAGCCGCGCTCGCCATCTTCGTCGAAACCGAGCGCGCCGCCGGCGAAGACCTTCCGCGCCAAGGCGCTGACGGTGCCCGGGGTCGGCGCGGGCGCACCCGGGCGGCGGTCGCGGGCCCGCAACGCCACCGGCAGCGTGATCGCGGCCGCCGGCGGCGACGACACCGGTTCCGGCGCGCACGGGCTGCACCTGTTCGCCACCCTGCTGTCGGCCGCGGAGCGCGCCGGGGCCGGCCCGTTGCGGCCCGCGCCGGACGACGTCCGCCGGGCGATCCGCGAGGGACGCGAGGGCAACCTGGTCATCTTCGTCGTGGACGCGTCGGGCTCGATGGCGGCGCGCGACCGGATGGCCGCGGTGAGCGGCGCGACGCTGTCGCTGCTGCGCGACGCCTACCAGCGCCGCGACAAGGTCGCCGTGATCACGTTCCGCCAGCGCGAGGCGCGGCTGCTGCTGCCGCCGACGTCGTCGGCGCACATCGCGGTCCGGCGGCTGGCGGGATTCGACACCGGCGGAAAGACTCCGCTCGCCGAGGGCCTGCTCGCCGCGCGTGAACTGATCGTCCGGGAGAGGGCGCGCGACCGGGCGCGGCGCCCCCTGCTGGTGGTGCTCACCGACGGCCGGGCCACCGCGGGACCGGATCCGTTGGGCCGCAGCCGGGCCGCGGCCGCCCGGTTGGTGGCCGAGGGCGCCGCCGCCGTGGTCGTGGATTGCGAAACATCCTACGTGCGACTCGGTTTGGCCGAGCAGCTGGCCCGCCAGCTCGGCGCCCCGGCCGTGCGTCTGGAGCAGTTGCACGCGGATTCTCTGACGCGCGCCGTGCGCAACGCGGCCTGAGGAAGGTAACCGCTCATGCCACAAGGCCGACCGCTGCGGGTCCCCGACGACGGGCTGAGCACCAGGGCGCGGCGCAACACCCCGGTGCTGGCGGTACACACCGGCGCCGGCAAGGGGAAGTCGACGGCGGCGTTCGGCATGGCGTTGCGGGCCTGGAACGCCGGGCTTTCCGTCGCGGTGTTCCAGTTCGTCAAGAGCGCCAAATGGAAGGTGGGTGAGGAGACCGCCTTCGCCCAACTCGGCCGAGTCCACGACGAGCACAACGTCGGCGGGCACGTCGAATGGCACAAGATGGGCGCGGGCTGGTCCTGGTCGCGCAAGGCGGGCAGCGAGCTCGATCACGCGGCGGCCGCGGCCGACGGGTGGGCGGAGATCGCGCGCCGGCTGGCCGGACAGCGCCACGACTTCTATGTGCTGGACGAGTTCACCTACCCGCTGAAGTGGGGATGGGTGGACGTCGAGGAGGTGGTGGACGTCCTGCTGGCCCGGCCCGGCCACCAGCATGTGGTGATCACCGGGCGCGACGCCCCGCAGGGGTTGATCGAGGCCGCCGATCTCGTCACCGAGATGACCAAGGTCAAGCACCCGATGGACGCGGGCCGCAAGGGGCAGAAGGGCATCGAGTGGTGAGTGTTCCCGCGGTCGTCGTCGCCGCGCCGGCCTCCGGCAGCGGAAAGACCACCGTTGCAACGGGTTTGATCGGCGCCCTGCGGCGCGCGGGCCACGTGGTGGCACCGTTCAAGGTCGGCCCCGACTTCATCGACCCGGGCTACCACGGCCTGGCGGCCGGGCGTCCCGGCCGCAACCTCGACCCGGTGCTGGTCGGCGAGAATCTCGTCGGCCCGCTCTACGCGCACGGCGCCGGTGGGGCGGACATCGCCGTGATCGAAGGGGTGATGGGCCTCTTCGACGGGAGAATCGGGGCGGCCGCGGCCGCCCCCGCCGAAGGTTCCACCGCCCACGTCGCGGCCCTGTTGGGTGCCCCGGTGCTCCTGGTCGTCGACGCGCGCGGCCAAAGCCACAGCATTGCCGCGCTGCTGCACGGCTTTTCGACGTTCGACCCCGCGACGCGGGTCCGCGGGGTGATCCTCAACCGGGTCGGCTCGCCCCGGCACGAACACGTGCTGCGGCAGGCCTGCGAGCAGGCGGGCGTCGCGGTGCTGGGCGCGATTCCGCGTGCCGCCGAATTGGAGCTCCCGACAAGGTATTTGGGCCTGGTCACCGCGGTGGAATACGGGCGGCGGGCGCGGCTCGCGGTCGAGGCGATGACCGATCTGGTCGCGCGTCACGTCGACCTGGCGGCCGTGGCGGCGATCGCCGCGAGCCGGGCCGGCCCGGCCTGGGACCCGGCGGCGGCGGCGGGGGAGAAGCCGGGCGGGCGGGCCACCGTGGCGATGGCGGCCGGTAAGGCGTTCACCTTCGCCTACGCCGAGCACGCCGAGCTGCTGCGCGCCGCGGGGGCCGACGTGGTCGAATTCGACCCGCTGGCAGACCCGTTGCCCGACGGCACGGACGCGGTGCTGCTGCCCGGCGGCTTTCCGGAACAGTTCACCGCGGAGCTCTCGGCCAACGACGCGGTGCGCCGGCAGATCAACGCGCTGGCCGCCGCCGGCGCGCCGATACACGCCGAATGCGCCGGCCTCATCTACCTGGCCACCGAACTCGACGGCTATCCGATGTGCGGGGTGCTGGCCGGGTCGGCACGGTTCACCCCGCACCTGACGCTGGCCTATCGCGACGCCGTCGCGGTGGCCGATTCGCCGCTGTATTCCGCCGGGCAGCGCGCGGTGGGGCATGAGTTCCACCGGACCGCAGTCGCTTTCAGCGACAGCTACCAGCCCGCGTGGGTGTACCGGGGCGCGGACGCCGATCCCGTGCCGGATGGCGTCGTGCACGCCGGCGTGCACGCCTCCTATCTGCACACCCACCCGGCCGCGGCGCCGGCCGCGGTGGCGCGGTTCGTCGCGCACGCCGCCGCGGGGCGTCGGCGCCACCATGCCCGTTGACTAGGCTTGCCCGGTGACCGAGAACGCCTACCTCGCCGGGCTGCGGCTGGCCGGCAAGAAGGTCGTCGTGGTCGGCGGCGGCACCGTTGCCCAGCGCCGGCTGCCCCTGCTCATCGCCAGCGGCGCGGACGTCCACGTCATCTCCCGCAGCGCCACCAGGTCGGTCGAGGCGATGACCGGAATCACCTTGTCCCTGCGGGAGTACCGCGACGGTGACCTCGACGGGGCGTGGTACGCGATCGCGGCCACCGACGACCCACAGGTGAACGCCGCGGTGGTCGCCGAGGCCGAACGCCGCCACCTGTTCTGCGTGCGCGCCGACATCGCCGTGGAGGGGACGGCGGTGACACCGGCGTCCTTCAGCTATGCGGGGTTGTCGGTGGGGGTGCTGGCCGGCGGTGAGCACCGCCGCTCCGCGGCGATTCGCTCGGCCATCCGGGAGGCGTTGCAGACCGGGCTCATCACCCCGGACAGCGCCGCCAGCGCCGACGTGGTGCGCGGCGGGGTGGCGCTCGTCGGCGGCGGCCCCGGCGACCCCGAACTGATCACGGTGCGCGGGCGCCGGCTACTGGCCCACGCCGACGTGGTGGTCGCCGACCGGCTCGCGCCGCCGGAGCTGCTGGCCGAGCTGCCGCCGCACGTGGAGGTCATCGACGCCGCGAAGATCCCCTACGGGCGGGCCATGGCGCAGGACGCGATCAACGACGTCATGATCGACCGCGCCCGGTCCGGCAAGTTCGTCGTCCGCCTCAAGGGCGGGGACCCGTTCGTCTTCGCCCGCGGCTACGAGGAGGTGCTCGCGTGCGTCGACGCCGGGATCCCGGTCACCGTGGTACCGGGTGTGACGAGCGCCATAGGGGTGCCCGCCCTGGCCGGCGTTCCGGTCACGCACCGGGCCGTCAACCACGAATTCGTCGTGGTCAGCGGCCACTTGGCGCCCGATCACCCCGAATCGTTAGTGAATTGGAATGCGCTGGCCGCGTTGTCCGGCACCATTGTTTTGCTGATGGCCGTTGAACGCATCGAACTCTTTGCCGATGCGCTGATACGAGGCGGCCGACCTGCGGATACGCCGGTGCTGGTGGTGCAGCACGGCACGACCGCTGCGCAGCAGACTTTGCGGGCCACCCTCGCCGACACGCCGGAAAAGATCCGCGCCGAGGGCATCCGACCTCCCGCGATCATCGTGATCGGGCCGGTGGCGGCTTTCGGGCTTTAAACGGTTCTTAAGATTACTGTAAGGTAACCCTTTATGACGGCTCTCAACGACAGTGAGCGCGCGGTGCGGAACTTCACGTCCGCGCGCCCCGATCGTCCGGCCCCGGTGCGCGCCACGCGCCCGGCGGAGACCGCCTCCACCCGCATCAGCAAGTACTACCCGGCATGGCTGCCTTCGCGCCGCTTCATCGCGGCCGTGATCGCCATCGGCGGCATGCAGTTGCTGGCGACGATGGACAGCACCGTCGCCATCGTCGCGTTGCCCAGGATCCAGAACGAGCTGAGCCTGTCCGACGCCGGCCGCAGCTGGGTGATCACCGCGTACGTCCTCACCTTCGGCGGGCTGATGCTGCTGGGTGGCCGGCTCGGCGACACGATCGGGCGCAAGCGCACCTTCATCGTCGGCGTCGCGCTGTTCACCATCTCCTCGGTGCTGTGCGCGGTCGCGTGGGACGAGGTGACCATGGTCATCGCCCGGCTGTCGCAGGGCGTCGGGTCCGCCATCGCCTCGCCGACGGGCCTGGCGCTGGTCGCCACCACGTTCCCCAAGGGGCCCGCGCGTAACTTCGCGACGGCGGTGTTCGCCGCGATGACCGCCATCGGTTCCGTGATGGGCCTCGTGGTCGGCGGAGCGCTGACCGAGGTGTCCTGGCGGCTGGCGTTCCTGGTGAACGTGCCGATCGGGCTGGTGATGATCTACCTGGCCCGCACCGCGCTGCGCGAGACCAACAGGGAGCGGATGAAGCTCGATGCGACCGGCGCCATGCTGGCCACGCTGGCCTGCACCGCCGCCGTCTTCGCCTTCTCGATGGGGCCGGAGAAGGGCTGGGTGTCGATCACCACGATCGGCTCGGGTGCGGTGGCGATGGCCGCCGCGCTGGCGTTCATCATCGTGGAGCGCACCGCCGAAAACCCCGTCGTCCCCTTTGATCTGTTCCGCGACCGCAACCGGCTGGTCACCTTCGCCGCGATCTTCCTGGCCGGCGGGCTGATGTTCAGCCTGACGGTCTGCATCGGCCTGTACGTGCAGGACATCCTGGGCTACAGCGCGCTGCGCGCGGGCGTCGGCTTCATCCCGTTCGTCATCGCGATGGGAATCGGCCTGGGCGTCTCCTCGCAACTGGTGTCGCGGTTTTCGCCCCGGGTGCTGACCATCGGCGGCGGAATCCTGCTGTTCTGGGCGATGCTCTACGGCTGGGGTTTCATGCACCGCGGCGTGCCCTATTTCCCCAACCTGGTGCTGCCCATCATCGTTGGCGGAATCGGCATCGGCATCTGCGTCGTCCCGCTGACGCTGTCGGCGATCGCCGGGGTCGGTTTCGATCAGATCGGTCCGGTGTCGGCGATCGCGTTGATGCTGCAGAGCCTCGGCGGCCCGCTGGTGCTGGCTGTCATCCAGGCCGTCATCACCTCGCGCACGCTGTACATGGGCGGCACCACCGGCCCGGTGAAGAACATGAACGACCTGCAGTTGCACGCGCTCGACCAGGGCTACACCTACGGCCTGCTCTGGGTGGCCGGGGTGGCCGTCATCGTCGGTGCTGCGGCGCTGTTGATCGGTTACACGCCGGCGCAGGTGGCCCACGCGCAAGAGGTCAAGGAAGCGATCGACGCCGGCGAGCTGTAGCTCAAGGGGCCGCCGACGGCGGCCAACTCCGATGTCCTTGCGCCGGATTCGGTAGCGCCCGCGATATCACATCGGTGGGGCCCCGCATGGGTCCACGGCCGCTACGCGCCCGTCCCCGACCAGTTAGGCTGGCCCGCTGTGATCACCCGGATGTCCGAGCTGTTCTTGCGCACGTTGCGCGACGACCCCGCCGACGCCGAAGTGCCCAGCCACAAGCTGCTGATCCGGGCCGGCTACATCCGGCCCGTGGCGCCCGGGCTGTACAGCTGGCTGCCGCTGGGCCTGCGGGTGCTGCGCAAGATCGAAGCCGTCGTCCGCGAGGAGATGAACGCGATCGGCGGGCAGGAGATCCTGTTCCCGGCGTTGCTGCCACGCGCGCCGTACGAGACGACGAACCGGTGGACCGAATACGGCGAGGGCGTGTTCCGGCTCAAGGACCGCCGCGGCAACGACTACCTGCTGGGGCCGACCCACGAAGAGCTGTTCACGCTGACCGTCAAAGGTGAATACAGCTCCTACAAGGACTTTCCGGTGTTGCTCTACCAGATCCAGAACAAATACCGTGACGAGGCGCGGCCGCGGGCGGGGATCCTGCGGGTGCGCGAGTTCCTGATGAAGGACTCCTACTCCTTCGACATCGACGAGGCCGGACTCAAGGCCGCCTACCACGCGCATCGCGAGGCCTACCAGCGCATCTTCAACCGGCTGCGGGTGCGCTACGTGATCGTGTCCGCGGTGTCGGGAGCGATGGGCGGCAGCGCGTCGGAGGAGTTCCTGGCCGAGAGCGCGGTCGGTGAGGACACCTTCGTGCGCTGCCTGGAGTCCGGGTATGCGGCCAACGTCGAGGCCGTCATCACCGCCAAGCCGGAGCCGCCGCCCGCTGACGTCGTGGCAGGGCTGCCCGAGGCGGTGGTCCACGACACCGGTGACACCCCGACCATCGCCACCCTGGTGGACTGGGCCAACACCGCGGACCTCGGTCGCACCGTCACCGCGGCGGACACGCTGAAGAACGTGTTGCTCAAGGTGCGCCAGCCCGGCGGGGAGTGGGAGCTGCTGGCCATCGGGCTGCCCGGCGACCGCGAGGTCGACGACAAGAGGCTGGGCGCTGCGCTGGAGCCGGCCGACTACGCGTTGCTCGACGATGCCGACTTCGCCGGGTACCCGTTCCTGGTGAAGGGCTACATCGGTCCGAAGGCGCTGCGGGACAACGGCGTTCGATACCTCGTCGACCCGCGGGTGGTGGACGGGACCAGCTGGATCACCGGGGCGGATGAACCCGGCCGGCACGTCGTCGGCCTGGTGGCCGGCCGGGACTTCACCGCCGACGGCACCATCGAGGCCGCCGAGGTGCGCGACGGCGATCCGTCTCCGGACGGCGCCGGGCCGCTGGTGTCGGCGCGGGGTATCGAGGTCGCGCACATCTTCCAGCTCGGCCGCAAGTACACCGACGCGTTCACCGCCGACGTGCTGGGCGAAGACGGCAAGCCGGTGCGGCTGACCATGGGCTCCTACGGCCTCGGGGTGTCGCGGATGGTGGCGGTGATCGCCGAGCAGCACCACGACGAGCTGGGCCTGCGCTGGCCGTCGGCGATCGCGCCGTTCGACGTCCACCTGGTGATCGCCAACAAGGACGCGGACGCCCGCACCGGGGCGACCGCGCTGGCCGCCGACCTGGACCGGCTGGGGGTCGACGTGCTGCTCGACGACCGGCAGGCGTCGCCGGGGGTCAAGTTCAAGGACGCCGAGCTGCTCGGCGTGCCCTGGATTCTGGTGGTGGGGCGCGGCTGGGGCAACGGCGTGGTCGAGCTGCGGGACCGCTTCAGCGGCGAGACGCGCGAGCTGGCCACCGGGCCGGCGCTGGCCACCGACGTCGCGGCCGCACTGACCGGCTAGCCGCAAAAGCCTTGCGCCGCTAGTCGTTCCCGCCCGGGAAACTCGTGGTGATGGGCCAGGCGCCCAGCACGCGGTTCCACCGGGCGGCCATCACGGCGCTTTGGGTCAGGGCCGTCGCGGCGAACGCGCGGTCGTCGGCAGTCTCGGCGTGCTCGATCACCACGCGCCAGGCCGACGCGCCGTCGTTTTCCATCCGCGCCGCCAGCCGCGCCGCGTCCGCCGCGCTGCCCACCAGAATGGGCAGCTGGTAGCCGGCGGCGGCGACCGGCGCGTTGACCTTGCGGGCCGTCAGCATCGCGATCACGTCGTCGCGGCGCTGCCGGTGCTCGCCCAGGGCCTCCACCACCAGGCCGTTCACGCTGGGCGGCGACAGCGCCGAGACCATGCCGTAGCCGTAGATCGTCGAGTGCTCGATGGCCAGCGCGTCGCACAGGGCCGCGTTGTCGGCGTCCTTGCCGGAGCTCATATCGACGGGCCCCCGGGCACCAGCGCGACCGTGTAGGAGGCGGTGCAGGACGCGATGATCGAGGCGAGCAACCCCGCCCGGTAGCCCGATTCGCCCGCCACCAGGCGGCTGGCGCTGTCCGCCGAGGCGCGCAGCGCGTTGATCACGTCGGACACCGGCGGCGGGGGAGGCGGCGGCCCGGCCGGTTGGGCCGGGCTCGGGCCGGCAGTCGTCGTCTCGCTCGTCGACGACGTGGTGATCTTGCCCGCGGCCCGCGAGATCTCCGTGGACAGGGCGCGCGCGTGCGCGGCGCGCTGGCTGGCGACCACCGCCAGCGCGGCGGCCACCTGCGGTGGATTGCCGACGGCCGCCGCGGCGGCACCGGCCAGCGCGCTGTCCTTGCGGGCCTGGTCCAACGGACCCAGCAGCTCTTCGACGGCCGGGGGCTTGGGCGGGGACTCGCCGCAGGCGGAGGTGAGGACCCCGAACGCAGCCAGAGCCGCGCCGCCGGCGAGCACACCCCGCCGGTTGACGACGGGATCGGCGCTAGACACAAACACATCCTGCCATCGGTGCGAAGGTGGGCACGAAGCCAGGACGCGATCCCGCCGTCAGACGCGATTCCTGGCGTATCGTTGATAGCTGGCTCTCGCGGGACGGCAGCCTTCGCGTTCCGCCGGGACACTGGAGCCGCCCTCGGGCCAACGGGGCGGCGACGCCCTCCAGCTGACCGGACAACTCAAGATGAGGAGCTCGCCGTGACCACCGGGCTACCTTCGCAGACGCAGGTGATCGAGCTACTCGGTGATGAGTTCGCGCGCGCGGGATACGAGATCGAAGACGTGGTCATCGACGCCCGGACGCGCCCGCCGCGGATCACGGTGATCGCCGACGGTGACACGGCACTCGACCTCGACACCATCGCGACCCTGTCGCGCTCGGCGTCGGCTTTGCTGGACGGCCTCGACGACGTCGCAGACCGCTACGTGCTCGAGGTGAGCTCGCCGGGGGTGGACCGCCCGCTGGCCAGTCAAAAGCATTTCCGCCGCGCCCGCGGCCGCAAGGTCGACGTCGTCCTCTCGGATGGTTCTCGGCTGACCGGCCGGGTCGGCGAGACGCGCGGCGACGCCGTCGCGCTGGTGGTCCGCGAGGGCCGCGACTATCGACTGCGCGAAATCCCGCTCGCCGATATCGCCAAAGCCGTTGTTCAGGTGGAGTTTTCGCCCCCAGCGCAAGCGGAGTTGGACCTGGCGGGCCAGGCCGACAGGACGGAGGCCGAAGCATGAACATCGACATGGCCGCGCTGCACGCCATCGAGGTGGATCGGGGCATCTCGGTCAGCGAGCTGCTCGAGACGATCAAATCGGCGCTGCTCACCGCCTACCGGCACACCGAGGGCCACCAGAACGACGCGCGAATCGAGATCGACCGCAAGACCGGCGCCGTTCGCGTCGTCGCCCGCGAGACGGACGACGACGGCAACGTGATCAGCGAATGGGACGACACGCCAGAGGGTTTCGGCCGCATCGCCGCCACCACCGCCCGCCAGGTCATGCTGCAGCGGTTCCGCGACGCGGAAAACGAGCGCACCTACGGTGAGTTCTCCACCCGCGAGGGCGAGATCGTCGCGGGCGTCATCCAGCGGGACAGCCGCGCCAATGCCCGCGGCCTGGTCGTGGTCCGGATGGGGACCGAGACCAAAGCGTCGGAGGGCGTGATCCCGGCGGCCGAACAGGTCCCCGGCGAAAGCTACGAGCACGGCAACCGGGTGCGCTGCTACGTGATCGGGGTGACCCGCGGCGCGCGGGAGCCGCTGATCACGCTGTCCCGGACGCATCCCAACCTGGTGCGCAAGTTGTTCTCCCTGGAGGTCCCCGAGATCGCCGACGGCTCGGTCGAAATCGTTGCGGTGGCGCGGGAGGCCGGCCATCGCTCCAAGATCGCGGTGAAATCCAACGTCCCCGGCCTGAACGCGAAAGGGGCCTGCATCGGCCCGATGGGCCAGCGGGTCCGCAACGTGATGAGCGAGCTGTCCGGCGAGAAGATCGACATCATCGACTATGACGAGGACCCGTCCCGGTTCGTCGCCAACGCGTTGTCGCCGGCCAAGGTGGTCTCCGTGTCGATCATCGACCAGAACGCCCGCGCGGCCCGCGTGGTGGTGCCCGATTTCCAGCTGTCGCTGGCCATCGGCAAGGAGGGCCAGAACGCGCGGCTGGCCGCCCGGCTCACCGGGTGGCGCATCGACATCCGGGGCGACACACCGGGCGGATCCGATGCGCATTCGGCGGGCCACCCCGAACACGGGGCCACCCACGGCATGGCGCACGATCGCTGACGTGGCAAACCCGGCCGGGTGGCCGGCAGCGGCCCGCGCCCGCGGGCGGTTCTGACCATCGGATAAGTGACGCTAGACTGAGCCGTGATCCAGCGTGAGCCTTCGGTCTCGGCGCATAGACGTGTAGACGGACCAGTCCGCACGTGCGTCGGGTGCCGGAAGCGAGAGCTGGCCGTCGAACTGCTTCGCGTAGTGGCTGTGTCGGACGGGAACGGCGAACATGCCGTGATCGTCGACACCAGGACCAGCCTGCCGGGGCGGGGTGCGTGGGTGCATCCCGAACCGCAATGCGTGCAACAGGCGATTCGGCGGCGGGCTTTCACCAGAGCGCTGCGCATCGACCGTCCACCGGACACAACCGCGCTGGTCGAGCACGTGGAAGCGCTCGACTCGCCCGGCAACAGAAGAGGCAGCAAAGAACATGAGCACACCGTGAAGTCCCGATGACCATGCGTCATAGCTAAACCCGAGGCGCGGCCCCACGACTGTCGCCTCTTAGACAGGAGATGTAGTGGCAGGTAAGGCCCGCGTACACGAGTTGGCTAAGGAACTCGGTGTCACCAGCAAGGAAGTTCTCGCCCGGCTTAATGAACAGGGCGAATTCGTAAAGTCCGCATCCTCGACGGTGGAGGCGCCGGTCGCCCGCCGGCTGCGCGAATCCTTCGGGGGCGGCAAGCCGGCTCCGCAAAAGGCTGCGCCCAAGGCGGCCGCGAAGGCCCCCGCCAAGGGGCCGGACAAATCGCTCGATCAGGCCCTGGACATGGCCATCGGCAACGGCGAGGCGGCCGGCGCGCCCGCCGGCGGTACGACCACCGCCCAAGCCGCCCCGGCCGCGCCCGCGGAAGCGCCCGCGCGTCCCGGCCCGGCGCCCGGCCGCCCCGCACCCGGTCAGCCGCAGCCGCCGGCTCCCGCTCAGCCGACCGGCCAGCCGCAGGCCCAGCCCGGACCCCAGCCCGGCATGACGCCGGGTCCCCGGCCCGGCCCGGCGCCGAAGCCCGGCGTCCGCACCCCGCGCGTCGGCAACAACCCGTTCTCCTCCGCGCAGCCCGTCGACCGGCCGATCCCGCGCCCGATGGCGCCGCGGCCCGGTGCGCCGCGGCCCGGCGGCGCGCGGCCCGGGGCGTCACCCGGCAACATGCCGCCGCGTCCCGGCGGTGCCGCCGGTCAGGGCCGCCCGGCCCGGCCCGGCGCCCCACGTCCCGGCGGTGGCCGGCCAGGCGGGCCCGGCGGCCGCGACGGCGGCGGCGGCAATTACCGCGGCGGTGGCGGCGGAGTCGGCGCCCCGCCCGGCGGTGGCGGTCCGGGAGGTTTCCGGGGCCGGCCCGGTGGCGGCGGTGGCGGCGGCGGCCGTCCCGGTCAGCGCGGCGGCGCCGCCGGCGCGTTCGGCCGTCCCGGCGGTGCGCCCCGGCGCGGCCGCAAGTCGAAGCGGGCGAAACGCGCCGAGTACGAGAACATGCAGGCGCCCGTCGTCGGCGGCGTGCGGTTGCCGCACGGCAACGGCGAGACGATCCGGCTCGCCCGGGGCGCGTCGCTGAGCGACTTCGCCGACAAGATCAACGCCAACCCGGCCTCGCTGGTGCAGGCGCTGTTCAACCTCGGCGAGATGGTCACGGCCACCCAGTCGGTCGGGGACGAGACGCTCGAGCTGCTGGGCAGCGAGATGAACTACGTCGTCCAGGTCGTCAGCCCGGAGGACGAGGACCGCGAGCTGCTGGAATCCTTCGACCTGACCTATGGCGAGGACGAGGGCACCGAGGAAGACCTGCAGACGCGGCCGCCGGTGGTGACCGTGATGGGTCACGTCGACCACGGTAAAACCCGGCTGCTGGACACCATCCGGAATGCCAGCGTGCGCGAGGCCGAGGCCGGTGGCATCACCCAGCACATCGGTGCCTACCAGGTGGGCGTCGACTTCGAGGGCAGCGAGCGGCTGATCACGTTCATCGACACCCCGGGCCACGAGGCGTTCACCGCCATGCGTGCCCGCGGCGCGAAGGCCACCGACATCGCGATCCTGGTGGTCGCGGCCGACGACGGCGTGATGCCGCAGACGGTGGAGGCGATCAACCACGCGCAGGCGGCCGACGTGCCGATCGTGGTGGCCGTCAACAAGATCGACAAGGAGGGCGCCGACCCGGCCAAGATCCGGGCCCAGCTCACCGAATACGGTTTGGTCGCGGAGGATTTCGGCGGGGACACGATGTTCGTCGACATCTCGGCGAAGGAAGGCACCAACATCGAGGCGCTCGAAGAGGCGGTGCTGCTGACCGCGGACGCCGCCCTGGACCTGCGGGCCAACCCCGACATGGAGGCCCAGGGTGTGGCGATCGAGGCGCACCTGGACCGCGGCCGCGGCCCGGTCGCCACGGTGCTGGTGCAGCGCGGCACCCTGCGGGTCGGCGACTCCGTCGTCGCCGGCGACGCCTACGGCCGGGTCCGCCGGATGGTCGACGAGCACGGCGACGACGTCGAGGAGGCGCTGCCGTCGCGGCCGGTGCAGGTCATCGGCTTCACGTCGGTCCCGGGCGCGGGCGACAACTTCCTGGTCGTCGACGAGGACCGCATCGCCCGCCAGATCGCCGACCGGCGCAGCGCCCGTAAGCGCAACGCGCTGGCGGCACGGTCGCGCAAGCGGATCAGCCTGGAGGACCTGGACTCGGCGCTGAAGGAAACCAGCCAGCTGAACCTGATCCTCAAGGGCGACAACGCCGGTACCGTCGAGGCGCTCGAGGAGGCCCTGATGGGCATCCAGGTCGACGACGAGGTGATGTTGCGCGTGATCGACCGCGGCGTCGGTGGCATCACCGAGACCAACGTCAACCTGGCCTCGGCGTCGGACGCCATCATCATCGGCTTCAACGTGCGCGCCGAAGGGAAGGCGACGGAGCTGGCCAACCGCGAGGGTGTCGAGATCCGCTACTACTCGGTGATCTACCAGGCGATCGACGACATCGAGAAGGCCCTGCGCGGCATGCTCAAGCCGATCTACGAGGAGAACCAGCTGGGACGGGCCGAGATCCGCGCGATCTTCCGGTCCTCCAAGGTGGGCATCATCGCCGGCTGCATGATCAGCTCGGGGGTGGTACGCCGCAACGCCAAGGCCCGGCTGTTGCGGGACAACATCGTGGTCGTCGACAACCTCTCGATCACCTCGCTGCGCCGCGAGAAGGACGACGTGACCGAGGTCCGCGAGGGCTTCGAGTGCGGTATGACGCTGGGCTACTCCGACATCAAGGAAGGCGACATCATCGAGTCCTACGAGCTCGTCGAGAAGGAGCGCGCCTGATGGCCGACCCGGCCCGGGCGCGCCGACTGGCCAAACGCATCAACACGATCGTCGCCTCGGCGATCGAGTTCGAGATCAAGGATCCGGGCCTGGACGGGGTGACCATCGTCGACACGAAGGTCACCGCTGACCTCCACGATGCGACGGTGTTCTACACCGTGCTGGGCCCCACCCTCGACGACGAGCCGGACTACGCCGCGGCCGCGTCGGCGCTGGAACGGGCCAAGGGCGCGCTGCGCACCATGGTCGGGGCCGGCACCGGCGTGCGCTTCACGCCCACCCTGACATTCACCCGCGACACCACGTTGGACACCGTGGCGCGGATGGACGAGTTGCTGGCGCGGGCCCGCGCCGCCGACGCCGACCTGGAGCGGGTCCGCTCCGGTGCCAAGCCGGCCGGTGAAGCCGATCCATATCGTGTGAGGGACACCGATGACGGCGATCGACCCGAAGACTGAGGTAGCGGCCGCCGGGGCGCGCGTCGACGTCTGGGGCGCGGTCGAGCTGTTGTCCAACGCCGAGACGGTCGCGGTGCTGGCCCATGTCCACCCCGACGCCGACACCATCGGCGCGGGCCTGGCGCTGGGCTTGGTGCTGGACAGGTGCGGCAAGCGCGTCGAGGTCGGCTTCGCCGAGCCGGCGACGCTGCCGGAGTCGCTGTCGTCGCTGCCCGGGTGCTGGCTGCTGGCGAGTGCGGATGCGATGCGGCGCGACGTCGATTTGGTTGTCACCGTTGATGTTCCGAGCATCAAGCGGCTGGGCGCGTTGAGCGAGCTGGCGCGGCGCGGCCGGGAGTTGCTGGTGATCGACCACCACGCCTCCAACGAGGAGTTCGGGACCGCCAACTTCGTTGACGTGTCGGCGGATTCGACCACGATGATGATCGCCGACATCCTCGACGCGTGGGACAAGCCCATCGATCCCGACGTCGCGCACTGCATCTACGCCGGGCTGACGACCGACACCGGATCGTTCCGCTGGGCCACCGCCCGCGCCCTTCGGCTGGCGGCCCGGCTGGTCGACACCGGCGTCGACAACGCCGCGATCAGCCGAACGCTGATGGACAGCCACCCCTTCACCTGGTTGCCGCTGCTGTCCCGCGTGCTGGGCTCGGCGCAGTTGCTGCCCGACGCGGTGGGCGGCCGTGGGCTGGTGTATGCCGTTGTCGGACACCAAGATTGGGTGACTTCGCGCCCCGAGGAAGTCGAAAGCATCGTCGACGTCGTGCGCACCACGCAGCAGGCCGAGGTGGCCGCGGTGTTCAAGGAGGTCGACCCGCAGCAGTGGTCGGTGTCCATGCGCGCCAAGGCCCACGTGGACCTGGCGGCGGTCGCGTCCGGATTCGGCGGCGGCGGCCACCGGCTGGCGGCCGGCTATTCGACGAGCGGCCCGATCGACGACGTCGTCGCGTCGCTGCGCACGGCCCTGGGCTAGAACGCCCAGCTGCCCGAGCGTTGCAGCACGAACCCGTGGTCCCCGCTGGTGGTGTCCAGGCAGGCGACCAGGTTGTCGGGGCCGACGGCGCACGTGACGTTCAGGTAGGTCAACTTCTGCCCCGCGCCCAGCAACTTGCCGCCCGGCGGCAGGACGGCCGGGTTGCCGCCGCATCCGCCGTAGGACATGCGGCTCAACTGGTAGCCGGGTCCCTTGAACTCGGCCGAACCCACCAGGCAATCGCCAGGATGCGGGCGTCCGCCCAGAACGGGGACGTCGTCGATGCCGGGCATGTCGCCCTTGCACTTGATGTCCTGTGACGGCTGCGGCGCCGGCGCCGGCCCGCCGTAGAAGTCGCACGCCAGCGAGTAGGGCGTGGAGAAGCTGATCCGGGGCGGCGTGCCCGGCCCGGTCCCGGTCACGTAGCCATCGGCCGGGATCGGTGCGAAACCGTCCAGGTTCGGAAACCCCGGCGGCGGCAGGGCCGCCGCGTGCGGTGCGGGTCCCGCGACCGCGGCCACCGCGAGCGTCACGGCGCCCGCGAGCACCCTCACGAGGACATCGATGACAGCGCGCATCAGCTGATCGTATTGGTTGCCCTCAGTTCACGCGCCTAGCGGACCTGAGCCCGCCCGCGTTGCAGCACCGCCTCGCGGTTGGCGGCGATGTCGTCGCCGCTGGTCCGGAACTGGCGGGCGGCCGCCGCTTCGAGCCACAGCCCCGCACCGGTCTGCGCATCGTCGATGCGGTGGTAGGAGGCCAGCAGCGCGCGCACGGCGTCCTGGTTGTTCCCGACGATCGACGCCGCCACTCCGCGGGCGGCGCTCAGCAGCTGGTCGTGCGGCACCACCTCGGTCACCAGCCCGGCGCGCAGCGCGTCGGCGGCGGACAGGTAGTCCCCGGTCATGCTCATCCGCCGGGCCAGGCCGACGCCCACCTTCTGCGGCAGCCGCACGCTCAGCCCCCACGTCGGCAGCAGGCCCACCCGGGCGTGGGTGTCGGCGAAGCGGGCGTTCTCCGAGGCGATCAGGATGTCGCAGTACAGCGCCACCTCCAGCCCCCCCGTCACCGCGGCGCCGTTGATCGCACCGATGACCGGCTTGCTCAGCGATGGCCAGCGCGGGGAGATGTCCGGCAGCGCCGAGGAACCGCCCAACTCCTTGAGATCCAGGCCCGCGCAGAACACCGGGTCGGTGCCGGTGACGATGATGACGTCCACGTCGTCGTCGGTTTCCGCATCGGCGAGCGCCCCGAAGAACCGGTCCCGCAGCGCCGCGGACAGCGCGTTGCGGGACTGGGGCCGGTTGAGGGTCAGGGTGCGCACCCGCTCGTCGGTGTCGATCAGCAGGATGTCGTCGCTCATGAGATCACCGTAAAGGGTCGCCGGCCGCGCCTATCGTTGAGGCATGTGCCGGAACATCACCGAGTTGCGCGGGCTTCAGCCGGCGGCCACCCCCGACGAGATCGCGGCGGCGGCGCGCCAATATGTGCGCAAGGTCAGCGGGATCACCCGACCCTCGGCGGCGAACGCCGAGGCCTTCGAGGAGGCGGTGGCCGACGTCACCGAGGCGACGACGCGGTTGCTCGCGGCGCTGCCCGCACGGCGGCAGCCGCCCAAGACCGTCCCGCCCCTGCGCCGGCCCGAGGTGGCCGCCCGGCTGGCCGGGGCGCAATGACGCTCACCACGACGATGCCCGCGCTCAAGGAGTGGAGCGCGGCCGTGCACGCCCTGCTGGACGGCCGCCAGCGGGTGCTGCTGCGCAAGGGCGGCATCGGGGAGAAGCGGTTCGTGGGGGTACCGCCCGCTTGCGGGGGACTGGCCGCCGGCGAGTTCCTGTTGTTCCCGACGGTCGCGCACAGCCACGCCGAGCGCGTCCGGCCCGAGCATCGCGATCTGCTGGAAGCGGCCGCCGCCGACAGCACCGACGATCGCTTGGTGCTCCGGGCGGTCGCGAAAATCGTTGCGGCGGTAGAGGTTGACCGGCCCGACGGCCTTGCGGCGATCGAGGATCTGCACATCTGGACCGCCGAGTCGGTGCGCGCCGACCGGCTCGACTTCCGCCCCAAGCGCAAACTGGCCGTGCTGGTGGTGTCGGTGCACCCGCTGGCCGAGCCGGTGGAGATCGCCCGGACCCCCGACCACGGCGGGTGCAAGAGCTGGGTGGAGCTCGCGGTGCACGCACCGTTGGGGCCGCCGGTGTGTGACCCCGTTCATGACGCGGCCGCGCTAGCCGAGGTCGCCGCTCGCGTCCGCCGCGCCGTTGCCTGACAGGTCACGCGGGCCGACGGGCAGCAGCAACCGGGAGCGCCCGTAGCGCACGGTGTGGGTGACCGGCTTGGATTGCCGGCCGGTCAAGATCGGCTCGTCGGTGCCCAGGTTGCGCGCGTAGCGGGGAAACCAGCTGCCGGCGATCAGCACGCGGATGCGCGAGCCGGCGCGAAAGCGATGGGCGATGCCGTCGAGTTCGACCCGGACGGGCTTCCTCGCGTTCCCGGCGACGGCCCCGAGCCGCCGGTAGCCGTCGCAGACGTTCGTCGACCGGCCCTTGGCGTCGACCTCGCTCACCCGCACGAACAGGTCGGCATGCGGGTTGTCCGCGCCGTGCGCCAGCTCGACGACGGGGCTGCCGTAGACGCACACGTCATGGGTGAGGGTCAGGCTGGTGAAGGCCAGCACGTCGTCGCGCGACGCGAGCCGGCTGTCGTCGCGATAGCCGCCGTTCGGCGACAGCAGCGGGCCGCCGGTGGTGGGCGTCGGGTCGGCGGGGTCGTAGCGGAAGGTCGCCGGCGCCAACCGCGTCAGGTCCGTCGGCGCGGTCTCGCCCAGGTGGCCGCCGGGCCGCAGATACAGCGCGCGCTCGGTGGTGGCGGGCGGCCAGTCGGCCACGTTGCGCCAGCCCTGCCCCTTGTCGGAGCCGGTGACGTAGACGTGGACCCGGCTGGGCCGGTCCGGGCCGGGCGCGCCACCGAGGTGGCTGCCCAGCCAATCCAGCGACTCCCGCACGCACGTGCTCAGCCCGGTGGTGAGCAGCTGGGTATGGGTCCAGGGACCCATGGTGAGCGCGACGTCGACGCCCCGCCGGCGCAGATGCCCGTACTGCTGCAACGTCTGCCTGACGAAGATGTCCTGCCAACCGCCGATCAGCAGGACGGGCACGTCGACGCGTTCCAGGGCGTCGCCGCAGCGCAGCCTGTCCCAGAACGGATCGGTGGGATCGGAGTGCTCGACCCACGACTCGAACCACGGCGCGCCGGCGCCGAGCAGCTCCCTGACCGTGTCGGCGACGGGCAGCCCGAGCGCCGCCCGTGCCACCCTGTTCCGGTTCTGCAGCTGGCGCAGCGCGGACCGGGCGCGCACCGGATCCTCCTGGTGGGCGACCATGTCGCTCCAGCCCAGGAAGTCGTTGATCGCGAACGAGCCGGTGCCCCACACCGAGGCGTTGAAATCGTGCGGACCCACGGTGATGACGGCGGCGGCGAGCTCCGGCGGCGGATCGGTCAGCAGCGCCCACTGGGTGAACCCGAGGTAGGACAGGCCGACGGTGGCGAAGCGGCCGGTGAACCAGGGCTGCTCGCGCAGCCAGGCGACCGTGTCGGCGCCGTCGGCGGCCTCGTTGGCCATCGGCTCGAAATCCCCGCCGGAGCCGAACGTGCCGCGGACGCTCTGCAGCACGACGTGGTAGCCGCGCGCCGCGTACAGCGCACCGAACACCAGCGAGAACGGGAAGGCGCGCCCGTACGGTCCCCGGACCAGCAGGGTGCCGGCCGCCGCCGCGGTGGCCGGTGCGTAGTGATCGGCCACCAGCTCGACGCCGTCGCGCATCGGCACCCGGACGCGTTCCACGGCGTAATCGGCGGTCGCCGCGGGCAGGCCCAGCAACCGGCCGACGGCCCTGCCGCCGAGGTGTCGCAGCGTGTGCAGCGGGGGCTGGTCGGCGCGCGTCGAGGTGATACTCACGGTGCCCAGGTTAAGGCCGGGCCGCCGTCAGAATTTGTAATAGGGCGTGAGGTCGTTCGCGCGCTGCAGGTTGGTGGACATGCAGTCGACCTCGGGGTTGGAGTAGACGGTCGAGTAGTAGAGCGCCTGCTGCAGCACGCCGTAGCTGGTCTTGAACGCGACCATGCAGGAGTAATACCAGTAGCTGTTGTGATACGTCGGCTTGAGCACCCAGTACTGCGCGGCGCGGTGGCCCGCGATCGTGGTCTCGACGGCGTCGGGCGGCAGCGACGCCTCGTAGGTGCGCCAGATGATGGGCTCGACGGCCAGCTGGTAGTTACCCGCGTCGAAGTGGCAGCGCAGGCCGTCTTCGTGCTCGGGCGGCGTGAAGGCCAGCCCGAGCCGCTGCACCGCGTCGAACGGGATGTCCTCGCAGGCGTCGAACGGCCGCGGGTCGGTGGTCGCCACGATCGGGCTCTTCATGGTGGTTTCCAGCGGCGCCGCGGTCGAGCGCAGCTCGACGCGCCCGCCGCCCGCCGGCCCCGGCGCGGCGCCCTGCCAGCCCGCCGTGCCTGCTATGGCCGCTGCGACGAGGGCGCCGACCGCCCCGATCAGACGCACCTTGGCGAACACGACACCCCCTGACGGCTCGGCGCTCCTTGCCCGGGAGTGTACAAGTCGCGTCGCCGAGACCACAGGGAAACAAGAACACGTTCCAATGCCGCGGGCAAGGGGCCCGCCGCGACCGGCCGACGGCCACGGGTCATTAGTCTGGTTAATCGTGGCTGGTCAAAATGCGGGGCACGAATCGACCAACGGGGGGCAACCGACGCTGTGGGCCGTGTCCGACCTGCACACCGGACACCTGGGCAACAAGCCGGTCACCGAATCGCTGCACCCGTCCTCGCCCGACGATTGGCTGATCGTCGCCGGCGACGTCGCCGAGCGCACCGACGAGATCCGGTGGGCCCTGGACCTGCTGCGCCGGCGGTTCGCCAAGGTGATCTGGGTGCCCGGCAACCACGAGCTGTGGACCACGACGCGCGACCCCGTGCAGATCTTCGGCAAGGCCCGCTACGACTACCTGGTCAACATGTGCGACGAGATGGGCGTCGTCACGCCGGAGCATCCCTTCCCGGTGTGGACCGAGCGCGGCGGCCCGGCGACGATCGTGCCGATGTTTCTGCTGTACGACTACAGCTTCTTGCCCGAGGGGGCGACGAGCAAAGCCGAGGGCCTGACCATCGCGCGGGAGCGCAACGTGGTGGCCACCGACGAGTTCCTGCTGTCGTCGGAGCCGTACCCCACCCGGGAGGCCTGGTGCCGGGAGCGGCTCGCCACCACGCGGGCGCGTCTCGAGAAGCTCGACTGGATGACACCGACCGTCCTGGTGAACCATTTCCCCCTGGTCCGCGAGCCCTGCGACGCGCTGTTCTACCCGGAGTTCTCGCTGTGGTGCGGAACCACCAAGACCGCCGACTGGCACACCCGCTACAACGCCGTGTGTTCGGTCTACGGTCACCTGCACATCCCGCGCACCACCTGGTACGACGACGTGCGCTTCGAGGAGGTGTCGGTGGGTTACCCGCGGGAGTGGCGCCGCCGCAAGCCGCACAGCTGGCTGCGCCAGGTGTTGCCCGATCCGCAATACGCGCCCGGCTACCTCAACGACTTCGGCGGTCACTTCGAGATCACTCCCGAGATGCGGCAGCAGGCCGCCCAGTTCCGGGAACGGTTGCGGCAGCGGCAATCACGATGACCGAGGAGATGCTGGTTTCCTCGGTGCTGCCGGCATCCGACGGTCTGGCGTACTCCGAGGTGTATGCCGATCCGCCCGACCTTGCCCCGCTGCCCGAAGAGGAGCCGCTGATCGCCAGGTCGGTGGCCAAGCGGCGCAACGAATTCATCACCGTCCGGCACTGCGCGCGCGTCGCGCTGGGCGAGCTCGGCCTGCCGCCGGTGCCGATCCTCAAGGGCGAGAAGGGCGAACCGTGCTGGCCCGACGGTGTGGTGGGCAGCCTCACCCACTGCACCGGCTACCGCGGTGCGGTGGTGGGACGCGCCGAAGCCGTGCGCTCGGTGGGCATCGACGCCGAACCGCACGACGTGCTGCCCGACGGCGTGCTGAACGCGATCAGTCTGCCCGAGGAGCGACACGAACTCGAGACGTTGCCCGAAGGCCTGCACTGGGACCGAATCCTGTTCTGCGCCAAGGAGGCGACGTACAAGGCCTGGTTTCCGTTGACCAAGCGCTGGTTGGGTTTCGAGGACGCCCACATCGTGTTCGACCTCGACCCGCCCGACGGGGGCACCACCGGGGTGTTCGTGTCCAAGATCCTGATCGACGGCCAGGCCCTCGACGGCCCACCGCTGACCGCGCTGAGGGGCCGCTGGTCGGTGGAGCGGGGGCTGGTGCTGACCGCGATCGTGCTATGAGCTCGAGCCGCGGCGGCCCGAAGCCCGGTCCAGGTTTGGTCGTCGTCGACAAGCCCGCCGGGATGACCAGTCACGACGTGGTGGCGCGCTGCCGCCGCATCTTCGGCACCCGCAGGGTGGGCCACGCGGGGACGCTGGACCCGATGGCCACCGGCGTGCTGGTGATCGGGGTCGACCGCGCCACCAAGATCCTCGGCCTGTTGACGGCGGCCTCGAAGTCCTATGCCGCCACGATCCGGCTCGGCCAGACCACCTCCACCGAGGACGCCGAAGGTCAAGTGCTGCACAGCGTCTCGGCCACCCACCTGACGCGTGAGGCGATCGCCGCCGCGGTCGCCGGCCTGCGCGGCGACATCGAGCAGGTGCCGTCGGCGGTCAGCGCGATCAAGGTCGACGGGCGGCGCGCCTACCGGCTGGTGCGCGAGGGCCAGGCCGTCGAGCTGCAGGCCCGGCCGGTACGCGTCGACCGGTTCGAGGTGCTCGACGTCCGGTCCGACGGCCGGTTCCTCGACGTGGACGTGGAGGTCGACTGCTCGTCGGGCACCTACATCCGCGCGCTGGCCCGCGACGTCGGGGCCGCACTCGGCGTCGGCGGGCATCTGACGGCGCTGCGGCGCACCCGCGTCGGTCGCTTCTCGCTGGAGCAGGCCCGCTCCCTCGACGACCTGGCCGAGCGGCCCGGCCTGTCGCTGACCCTGGACGAGGCGTGCCTGCTGACCTTTCCCAGCCGCGACCTGACCGCCGCGGAGGCCGAGGCGACGGCCAACGGGCGCCCGCTTTCGCCGGCCGGCATCGACGGCGTCTACGCCGGCCGCGACCCCGACGGCCGGGTGATCGCGCTGCTGCGCGACGAGGGCCCGCGCACCAAGTCGGTGGTCGTCATCCGCCCGGCGACGCTGGAGGAATAGGCTGTGACGCGGATCTCCTCAAGCCTGTCGAAGTAAGGGGCGCGCTATGTCCACCCACGCTATGTCCAACAAGGTGTATGTCGTCGGCGTCGGCATGACGAAATTCGAGAAGCCGGGCCGCCGCGAGGGCTGGGACTACCCGGACATGGCACGGGAGTCGGGGACCAACGCGCTGGCCGACGCGGGCGTGGACTACCGCGAGGTGCAGCAGGGCTACGTCGGCTACGTCGCCGGCGATTCGACGTCGGGGCAGCGGGCGCTCTACGAGCTCGGCATGACCGGCATCCCGATCGTCAACGTCAACAACAACTGCTCGACCGGTTCGACCGCGCTTTTCCTGGCGGCCCAGGCCATCCGCGGCGGGATCGTCGACTGCGCGATCGCGCTCGGCTTCGAGAAGATGCAACCCGGAGCGCTGAGCGGGGGAGCCCAGGACCGCGAATCGCCGATGGGCAAACACGTCAAGGCGATGGCCGAGATCGACGAGTTCGCGATGCCCGTCGCGCCGTGGATGTTCGGCGCCGCCGGCCGCGAGCACATGCGTCAATACGGCACCACCGCAGAGCATTTCGCCAAGATCGGCTACAAGAATCACAAGCACTCGGTCAACAACCCGTTCGCGCAGTTCCAGGAGTCCTACACTCTCGACGACATCCTGGCCGCGCGCATGATTTCCGACCCGCTGACCAAGTTGCAGTGTTCGCCCACGTCCGACGGTTCCGGAGCGGCGATCCTGGCCTCGGAGAGCTTCGTCGACAGCCACGGGTTGGCCGGCCAGGCGGTGGAGATCGTCGGCCAGGCCATGACCACCGACTTCGCGTCGACCTTCGACGGCAGCGCCAAGAACCTGATCGGGTATGACATGAACGTCCAAGCCGCCCAACAGGTTTACGACCAGTGCGGGTTGGGTCCCGAGGACTTCCAGGTCATCGAGTTGCACGACTGCTTCTCGGCCAACGAGCTGCTGCTGTACGAGGCGCTGGGTCTGTGCGGCCCGGGCGAGGCGCCCAAGCTGATCGACAACGGCGACACCACCTACGGCGGCCGCTGGGTGGTCAACCCGTCCGGCGGGCTGATCTCCAAGGGCCACCCGCTGGGCGCCACCGGGCTGGCGCAGTGCGCCGAGCTGACCTGGCAGCTGCGCGGCTCCGCCGACCGGCGGCAGGTCGAAAACGTCAGCGCCGCACTGCAACACAACATCGGGCTGGGCGGCGCGGCCGTCGTCACCGCCTATCAGCGCGCCGAACGCTGAGCCGATGATCGAGTGGTCCGACGCGGACCTGATGGTCCGGGACGCGGTCCGTCAGTTCATCGACAAAGAGATTCGTCCGCACCTCGACGAATTGGAAACCGGTGCGATGTCGCCGTACCCGATCGCGCGCAAGCTCTTCAGCCAGTTCGGTCTCGACGCGATGGCCGCCGAATCGGTCAAGTCGATGCTGGAGCGCGAGCGCGCCAAGCAAGCGGGCGAGGCGCGTGACGAAGAGCCGTCCGGCACAGGCGGTTCCGGCGGGATGGCCGGCCAGGCGTCGATGGTCGCCATGCTGGTCTCCGAGCTCGCCGGCGTGAGCATCGGGTTGTTGAGCACCGTCTCGGTCAGCCTCGGCCTGGGTGCGACGACCATCATGAGCCGCGGCACGCTGGCCCAGAAGGAACGCTGGCTGCCCGGGCTGATGACGCTGGAGAAGATCGCGGCGTGGGCCATCACCGAGCCCGACTCCGGCTCGGACGCCTTCGGCGGCATGAAGACCACCGTCAAACGGGACGGTGACGACTACCTCCTCAACGGGCAGAAGACTTTCATCACCAACGGGCCCTACGCCGATGTGCTGGTGGTCTACGCCAAGCTGGACGACGGCTCATCGGTGGACGCGCAGGACAAGCGCAACCGGCCGGTGCTGGTTTTCGTGCTCGACTCCGGTATGCCGGGCCTGACGCAGGGCAAGCCGTTCAAGAAGATGGGCATGATGTCGTCGCCGACGGGCGAATTGTTCTTCGACAACGTGCGGCTGGGCCGCGACCGGCTGCTGGGGGAGAGCGAGCAGCACGCCGGCGGGGACGGTCGCGACAGCGCGCGCGACAATTTCGCCGCCGAGCGGATCGGGATCGCGATGATGGCGCTGGGCATCATCAACGAATGTCACCGGCTCTGCGTGGATTACGCGAAGACGCGCACGCTGTGGGGCAAGAACATCGGGCAGTTCCAGCTGATCCAGCTCAAGCTGGCCAAGATGGAGATCGCCCGGATGAACGTGCAGAACATGGTGTTTCACACGATCGAGCGCCAGCAGGCGGGCAAACCGCTGACGCTGGCCGAGGCCTCGGCGATCAAGCTGTACTCGTCGGAGGTGGCCACCGACGTCGCGATGGAGGCCGTCCAGCTGTTCGGGGGCAACGGCTACATGGCCGAGTACCGGGTGGAGCAGCTCGCCCGCGACGCGAAGTCGTTGATGATCTACGCGGGCAGCAACGAGGTCCAGGTCACCCACATCGCCAAGGGGCTGTTGGGCTAAGCGGACGCAGTCACCCAGATCGCCCGGGCGGCCGGGCTGCCCAGGTCGACCGTCGTCTCCGCGCCGTCGCCGGATTCGATCGCCACCGAGATCATGCCGGCGAACTCCCGACGGGTCAGCACCCGCAGCCGCGAGTCGAGATTGATGCCGACGTCGGCGAAGTAGCGCAGCATCTGCGGGTCGGCGTCGGAGATACGGGCCACGGTTCCGGTGTCTCCGTCGCCGCACGCCCACAGCTGGCGGGCCGGCGGGGTGGGCACCTGCCCGTCCGAAGCCGGGATCGGGTCGCCGTGCGGGTCGCGTTGGGGGAACCCCAGCTTGGCGTCGATGCGGGCCACCAGTCGATCCGATACCGCGTGCTCGAGCACCTCGGCCTCGTCGTGCACCTCGTCCCAGCCGTAGCCGAGCTCGTTGACCAGGAAGGTCTCCAGGAGCCGATGCCTGCGCACCATGGCCAGCGCCGCCCGCCGGCCCGCCTCGGTCAGGGACACGGCCCCGTATTTCTCGTGGTCGACCAGGCCCTGCTCGGCGAGTTTGCGGATCGACTCCGAGGCCGTGCTCGCCGACACCCCGATCTTCTCGGCCAGCATCTTGGTGCTGACCTTTTGCGGGGCGTCCTTGGGGGACCACTCCTGGGCGTTCCAGATGACCTTGAGGTAGTCCTGGCCGACCGCGGTGAGACCGCCACGCTC
The DNA here is from genome assembly GCF_010731595.1 of Mycobacterium seoulense. Taxonomy (NCBI): domain Bacteria; kingdom Bacillati; phylum Actinomycetota; class Actinomycetes; order Mycobacteriales; family Mycobacteriaceae; genus Mycobacterium; species Mycobacterium seoulense. The sequence goes on from NZ_AP022582.1 coordinate 549,341, forward strand.
TTCGTCAGCCCTCACAACGACAAAGTTTAGGCAACCCAGGCCTGATCGTGTGCTCCACGCCACCCTCGCGGCGGCGGATCTCCCGGTGGACGACGGGGAGCCGTAGGCTTGCGGTCGTGCAGCGGTGGCGCGGCCAAGACGAGATCCCCACGGATTGGGGCAGGTGTGTGCTCACCATCGGCGTGTTCGACGGTGTGCACCGGGGCCATGCCGAACTGATCGCGCATGCGGTCAAGGCCGGGCGGGCGCGCAACGTGCCGACCGTGCTGATGACCTTCGACCCGCACCCGATGGAAGTGGTCTACCCCGGCAGCCATCCGGCGCAGCTGACGACGCTGACGCGGCGCGCCGAGCTGGTCGAGGAGATGGGCATCGACGTCTTCCTGGTCATGCCTTTCACCAGCGATTTCATGAAGCTGACCCCGGAGCGCTACGTCCACGAGCTGCTGGTGGAGCACCTGCACGTGGTGGAGGTCGTGGTGGGCGAGAACTTCACCTTCGGCAAGAAGGCGGCCGGCAACGTCGAGACCCTGCGGCGCGCCGGTGAGCGCTTCGGGTTCGCGGTCGAGTCGATGTCGCTGCTGTCCGAACACCACAGCAACGAGACGGTGACGTTCTCCTCCACCTACATCCGATCCTGCGTCGACGCCGGCGACGTGGTGACCGCCATGGAGGCCCTGGGCCGTCCGCACCGCGTCGAGGGCGTCGTCGTCCGGGGCGAGGGGCGGGGCATGGAGCTGGGATTCCCCACCGCCAACGTGGCGCCGCCGATGTATTCGGCGATCCCGGCCGACGGCGTGTACGCCGCCTGGTTCACCCTGCTCGGCCACGGGCCGGTGACCGGGACCGTCGTCCCGGGCGAGCGCTACCAGGCCGCGGTGTCCGTCGGCACCAACCCGACCTTCTCCGGACGCACCCGGACCGTCGAGGCCTTCGTCCTGGACACGACCGCCGATCTCTACGGCCAGTACGTGGCCTTGGACTTCGTCGCGCGCATCCGCGGACAGCGCAAGTTCGACTCGGTGCGGGACCTGGTCGAGGCGATGGGCAACGACACCGACCGGGCCCGCACGATGCTCTCGGCGCAGGGCTGAAGCCGCGGTTCAGGACGCGACCAGGTCGTCGATCTGGTTGATCGCCGAAGAGGCGCCCTCCACCACGCCCATGTCCAGTACCTGCTGCAGCGCCTCGGCGGAGGAGAAGGTGCTCACGTAGGTCGCCCGGGTGCCGCCGCCGTGCTCGGCGAAGGTGTACACGTTCACCGAGACCGGCAGGTCGGGGTTGGGGTTGAAGTCCAGGTCGGCGAAGCCGTCGAGGAACGTAAAGCTCGTCGGTTCGTCGACGGCCGTGATCTCCCAGTAGCCGGCGTACTTTTCGCCGTCCGGGCCGGTCATGAAGTACGTCGTGCGGCTTCCGGGCGTGAGGCTGTGGTCGACGACGGTCGCCGGATGCGACGGCGGCCCCCACACCCTCTCCAGTTGACGCGGGTCGGCGTAGACCTGCCAGATCCGCTGCACCGGCGCGGCGAAGTCGGCGGTGATGGTCAGCGTCAGGTTCTCGGGATCGTGCTGGACGTCGGTGACGGGCATGGTTCAGTCCTCCGTTGAGTTGGTCGAATCGGTCGAGTCGGATGCGATGAGCTCGTCGACGCGTGCGATGCGGCCGCGCCAGAGGAGTTCCAGCTCGGCCAGCATGGAAGCGACCGACCGCACGGCCGTCACGTCCCCGCTGGCCAACTGCTCGCGACCGCTGCGCCGTTTGGTTATCAGGCCGGCCTTCTCGAGCACGGCGACGTGCTTCTGCACCGCCGCAAAGCTCATGTCGTACTTGCACGCGAGCGTGGACACCGAGTGTTCCCCGGCCAGCGTCCGGCGCATGATGTCGCGCCGGGTTCGGTCGGCGAGGGCGTGGAACAGGGCGTCCACCCGGTCCTCTTGGGCTACGGTCACCCGACAAACATACAACCAAATGGTTGTATGTTGTCAAGGGGTGGGCGCTGGCCTGCGATTTCGGCCGACGTCACCGCCGCTGATAGACTCGCCACCCGATACGGCGTGCGCTGCAGTCCGCGGCGGCCACGGCTGAGAAATTTTTCGCGGCACCGATTGATGGAGATGTTTCGTGGCGCTGACCGCCGAGCAGAAGAAAGAAATCCTGGGCACCTACGGCCTGCATGACTCCGACACGGGCTCCCCGGAGGCGCAGGTCGCGCTGCTGACCAAGCGGATCGCCGACCTGACCGAGCACCTGAAGGTGCACAAGCACGATCACCACTCCCGGCGGGGACTGCTCCTGCTGGTCGGCCGGCGCCGCAGGCTGCTCAAGTACGTCGCCCAGATCGACGTGGAGCGGTACCGCTCGCTGGTCGAGCGCCTGGGCCTGCGCCGCTGACCCGGGCGGGAAACCGCCGAGTGCTCCAGCCCTACTGGTGGGCCAGGTCCGCCCGTGTAGAGTGAGAGCGTTCTGGGCCGGTTCGGCCCGAGCAAACGGTGCGGTCGCGCAGATCCGCGTGCGCCGTTCCAGCGTGTCACTGTGCACGTCACCAGGGAGCAGCCCGGTCTGTATCGGGCGGTCTTCGGTAGTGGCTGCCGGGCTCTCCGGATCCGGGGCAGGTCGGCCGCTTCGATCGATGGCCGTAGCCGCATTCAGACTCTTTCCTCTCCTTAGGAAGCTCCCCGGTCACTGGCCCGTGACGACGCGAAAAAGCTGAATACCCAGAGAGGCCGTACGGACACCTATGTCTGTCGCTGAAATTGAAGAAGGCGTGTTCGAGGCAACCGCCACCATCGACAACGGGAGCTTTGGCACCCGCACCATCCGCTTCGAGACCGGCCGGTTGGCCCAGCAGGCCGCCGGCGCCGTCGTCGCCTACCTCGACGACGAGAACATGCTGTTGTCGGCGACCACCGCCAGCAAGAGCCCCAAGGAGCACTTCGACTTCTTCCCGCTGACCATCGACGTCGAGGAGCGGATGTACGCCGCGGGCCGCATCCCCGGTTCGTTCTTCCGCCGTGAGGGCCGGCCCTCCACCGACGCCATCCTGACCTGCCGGCTGATCGACCGCCCGCTGCGGCCGTCGTTCGTCAGTGGGCTGCGCAACGAAATTCAGGTCGTCGTGACGATCCTGAGCCTGGACCCCAACGACCTGTACGACGTGCTGGCGATCAACGCCGCGTCGGCGTCCACCCAGATCTCCGGGCTGCCGTTCTCCGGCCCCGTCGGGGGCGTGCGGGTCGCGCTGATCGACGGCACCTGGGTCGCGTTCCCCACGGTCGAGCAGCTCGAGCGCGCCGTGTTCGACATGGTCGTGGCCGGCCGGATCGTCGGCGAACATGACGGCAAGGCTGACGTCGCCATCATGATGGTCGAGGCCGAGGCCACCGAAAACGTCATCGAGCTGGTCGAGGGCGGCGCCCAGGCGCCGACGGAAAGCGTCGTCGCCGAGGGCCTGGAGGCGGCCAAGCCGTTCATCGCCGCGCTGTGCACCGCCCAGCAGGAGCTGGCCGACGCGGCCGCCAAGCCCACCGGCGACTACCCCGTCTTCCCCGAGTACGGCGAGGACGTCTACTACTCGGTGGCCTCGGTGGCCACCGACGAGCTGTCCAAGGCGCTGACCATCGGCGGCAAGGCCGAGCGCGACCAGCGCACCGACGAGCTCAAGGCCGAGGTGGCCCAGCGGCTCGCCGAGACCTACGAGGGCCGGGAGAAGGAGGTCAGCGCCGCGTTCCGCTCGCTGACCAAGAAGCTGGTCCGCCAGCGCATCCTCACCGACCACTTCCGCATCGACGGCCGGGGCATCACCGACATCCGCGCGCTGAGCGCCGAGGTGGCCGTGGTGCCGCGGGCGCACGGCAGCGCGCTGTTCGAGCGCGGCGAAACCCAGATCCTGGGCGTGACGACGCTGGACATGGTCAAGATGGCCCAGCAGATCGACTCGCTGGGACCGGAAACCTCCAAGCGCTACATGCACCACTACAACTTCCCGCCGTTCTCCACCGGCGAGACCGGGCGCGTCGGCTCGCCCAAGCGGCGCGAGATCGGGCACGGCGCCCTCGCCGAGCGGGCCCTGATCCCGGTGCTGCCCAGCGTCGAGGAGTTCCCCTACGCCATCCGCCAGGTGTCCGAGGCGCTGGGCTCCAACGGCTCGACCTCGATGGGGTCGGTCTGCGCGTCCACGCTGGCGCTGCTCAACGCCGGCGTGCCGCTCAAGGCGCCGGTCGCCGGCATCGCGATGGGGCTGGTGTCCGACGACGTCGAGGCCGACGGCAAGACCGAGCGGCGCTTCGTCACGCTGACCGACATCCTGGGCGCCGAGGACGCGTTCGGCGACATGGACTTCAAGTGCGCCGGCACCAAGGACTTCGTCACCGCGCTGCAGCTGGACACCAAGCTCGACGGAATCCCGTCACAGGTGCTGGCGGGTGCGCTGGCGCAGGCCAAGGACGCGCGCCTGACCATCCTCGAGGTGATGGCCGAGGCCATCGACGCACCCGACGAGATGAGCCCCTACGCGCCGCGGGTGACCACCATCAAGGTCCCGGTGGACAAGATCGGCGAGGTGATCGGCCCCAAGGGCAAGGTCATCAACGCCATCACCGAGGAGACCGGCGCGCAGATCTCCATCGAGGACGACGGCACCGTGTTCGTGGGCGCCACCGACGGTCCCTCCGCGCAGGCCGCGATCGACCGGATCAACGCGATCGCCAACCCGCAGCTGCCGACCGTGGGCGAGCGCTTCCTCGGAACCGTGGTCAAGACCACCGATTTCGGCGCCTTCGTGTCGCTGCTGCCGGGACGCGACGGCCTGGTCCACATCTCCAAGCTCGGCAAGGGCAAGCGCATCGCGAAGGTCGAGGACGTCGTGAACGTCGGCGACAAACTGCGGGTCGAGATCGCCGACATCGACAAGCGCGGCAAGATCTCCCTCGTCCTGGTCGAGGAAGACGGCCCCGCCCCAGCCGACGCCCCGGCCGAGGCCGGGGCTCCTCAGGAGGCCGCGCCAGCCGATGCCGCGAGCTGACCAGGGAAGGCCAGCGGCTGACGCTGCGTTGCGGCGGGGCAAGCACACTGCCACGGCGGAATCGGACCGCCAATCCGCGCTGCGGCGCAGCACGCTTCCGGGCGGCCTGCGGGTCGTCACCGAGTACCTGCCGTCGGTGCGTTCGGCGTCCGTCGGGGTCTGGGTCGGCGTCGGATCGCGCGACGAGGGTGCCACCGTGGCCGGCGCGGCGCACTTCCTCGAGCATCTGCTGTTCAAGTCGACGCCCACCCGCAGCGCCGTGGACATCGCGCAGGCGATGGACGCCGTCGGCGGGGAGCTGAACGCCTTCACCGCCAAGGAGCACACCTGCTACTACGCGCACGTCCTGGACAGCGACCTGGAGCTGGCCGTCGACCTGGTGGCCGACGTCGTGCTCAACGGTCGCTGCGCCACCGAGGACGTCGAGCTGGAACGCGACGTGGTGCTCGAAGAGATCGCGATGCGGGACGACGATCCCGAGGACGCCCTCGGGGACATGTTCCTGGGCGCGATGTTCGGTGACCACCCGGTGGGACGGCCGGTGATCGGCACCGCCCAGTCGGTGTCATCGATGACCCGGACCCAGCTGCACTCGTTTCACGTGCGGCGCTACACGCCGGAACGCATGGTGGTCGCGGTGGCCGGCAACGTCGACCACGGCGAGGTCGTCGCGCTGGTGCGCGAGCACTTCGGGCCGCACCTGGTCCGCGGGCGGCGGCCCATCGCCCCGCGCAAGGGAGCCGGGCGGGTCACGGGACGGCCCGGCTTGACGCTGGGCAATCGGGACGCCGAGCAGACCCACGTCTCCCTGGGCGTGCGCACCCCCGGGCGTAGCTGGCGGCACCGCTGGGCGCTGTCGGTGTTGCACAGCGCGCTGGGCGGCGGCCTGAGTTCCCGGCTGTTCCAAGAGGTTCGCGAACTGCGCGGGCTGGCCTACTCGGTCTACTCGACGGTGGACATCTTTGCCGACAGCGGCGCGCTGTCCGTCTACGCCGCCTGTCAGCCCGAGCGGTTCGCCGAGGTGATGCAGGTGACCAACGAGGTCCTCGAGTCGGTGGCTCGCGACGGCATCACCGAGGCGGAGTGCCGCATCGCCAAGGGGTCGTTGCGCGGCGGCCTGGTCCTCGGCCTGGAGGACTCCAGCTCCCGGATGAGTCGTCTGGGCCGCAACGAGCTGAACTACGGCGAACACCGCAGCATCGAGCAGACGCTGCGGAAGATCGACCAAGTGACTGTCGATGAGGTCAACGCGGTTGCCCGCCGGCTGCTGACCCAGCCCTACGGCGCCGCCGTCCTGGGGCCGTATGCCTCCAAACGGTCACTGCCCCAACAACTTCGGGCGATGGTAAATTAGCTCCGTGGTACTGGGCTTTTGGGACATCATGGTGCCCATCGTGGGTGCGCCGATGGCCGGCGGACCGGGCACGCCCGAACTGGCCGCGGCGGTGTCCAACGCGGGTGGGCTCGGCTTCGTCCCGGGCGGGCACCGAAGCGCGGAGCGGTTCGCCGAGGACATCGCCGCCGCGCGCGCGGCCACCAACGGCCCGCTGGGTGTCAACCTGTTCGTCCCCCAGCCCAGCGTGGCCGACTGGATGGCGCTGGACTACTACGCCGAGGAACTCGAAGAGATCGCCGACTACTACCAGGTCGAGGTCGGCCACCCGCAATATGGCGACGACGACGACTGGGAGCGCAAGCTCGAAGTGGTGGCCGACGTGCGGCCCGAGCTGGTCTCGTTCACCTTCGGCGTCCCGCCGCCCGACGTCATCCGGCGGCTGGGGGCACTGGGCCTGCTGGTGATGGTCACGGTGACGTCGGCGTACGAGGCCGGCGTGGCCGTCGCGGCCGGCGCGGACAGCCTGATCGTCCAGGGCCCGGAGGCGGGCGGGCACCGGGGCACCTTCGCGCCCGACATGGAGCCCGGCAGCGAGTCGCTGCACCACCTGATCGATCGGATCCGCCATGCGCATGACGTCCCGGTCGTCGCGGCCGGCGGACTGGGCAACGCGCGCGACGTCGCCGCCGTGCTGCACCGGGGCGCGGTGGCCGCGCAGGTCGGCACCGCGCTGCTGCTCAGCGACGAAGCCGGCACCAGCACCGCGCACCGCACCGCCCTGAAGAACCCGGTCTTCGGCACCACCGTCGTCACCCGCGCCTTCTCGGGTCGCTACGCGCGCGGCCTGGAGAACAACTTCACCCGCCTGCTCGACAACGTGGCACCGTTGGGCTACCCCGAGGTCAACCAGATGACCTCCCCGATCCGGGAGGCGGCAGCCGCCATGGAGGACCCGAACGGGATACCGCTGTGGGCCGGAACGTCGTTCAAGGAGGCCCAACCCGGGCCGGTGGCCGACATCATCGCCAGTCTGGTCGAGGCCGACTAGGCCAGCAGGCTCGCCGGATCCGTGAACGGCAGACCCAGGTCGGCGGCCACCCGTTCGGACAGCAGCCCGCCGTCGTGCGTCGAAAGACCCTTCGCCAGAGCGGGATCCGCTCGGCACGCGGACTGCCAGCCGCGGTCGGCCAGTTCGAGGACGTACGGCATGGTCGCGTTGGTCAGCGCCACGGTCGAGGTCTTGGGCACCGCGCTGGGCATGTTCGCCACGCAGTAGAACTGCTTGTCGTGCACGGTGAACGTGGGATTGTCGTGCGTGGTCGGCCTGGAATCCGCGAAGCAGCCGCCCTGGTCGATGGAGATGTCCACCAGCACGGCGCCCGGTTTCATCTGCGCGACAAGAGCATTCGAAACCAGTTCGGGCGCCTTGGCGCCCGGCAACAGCACCGCCCCGATCAGCAGGTCCGCGCGCGTCACGGTGCCCTCCAGCTCGTACGCCGACGAGTAACGCGTGCGGACCTGTCCGCCGAACTCCGCGTCGAGCAGACGCAGCTTGTTGATGTTGACGTCGAGAACCGTCACGCTCGCCCCCATGCCGTTGGCGACCCGGGCGGCGTTGTAGCCGGCCGTGCCGGCGCCGATCACCACGACGTCGGCGGGTTTGACGCCCGGGACCCCGCCCATCAGCACTCCGCGCCCGCCGTGGGTGCGCATCAGGTGGTAGGCGCCCACCTGCGCCGAGAGCCGGCCGGCGACCTCGCTCATCGGAGCCAACAACGGGAGGGTGCCGTCTGCGCGCTGCACGGTCTCGTACGCGATCGACGTTGTGCCGGAAGCCAATAGCGCCTCGGTGCAGGCACGCGAGGCGGCCAGGTGCAGATAGGTGAAGAGCACCTGACTGGATCGGAGGAGGCCGTATTCGGCCGGAATCGGCTCCTTCACCTTGAGCAGCAGGTCGGCCTCGGCCCACACCTGTTCGGCGGAGTCGGCCAACTGGGCTCCCGCCGCCTTGAACTCCTCGTCGGGAATGGACGATCCCTCACCGGCCCCGGCCTGCACCAGCACGTCATGGCCGCAGCGGGTCAGTTCGGTGACTCCGGCGGGCGTGATGGCCACCCTGAACTCGTTGACCTTGGTCTCGGTCGGTACGCCGACTCGCATGGTTGCCCCTCGCTGTGGGAAGTTCGCACTCAAGTGTGGAGAAAGTTCCGATGGGCCGCAATCGAGGTGAAACCGCGCGCGTGCTGGCTATGATCGGCCGATGACTGCCCCTTGTGTGACGGCGACCGTGCAGGTCGATGCCCGCCCCGACCTGGTGTATCGGCTCATCACCGACCTGCCCACGCTGGCCTCGCTGGCCGAGGAGGCGGTGGCGATGGAGTGGCGCAAAGGCGATGCCCCGCGTCCGGGGGCCGTGTTCACCGGTCACAACGCAAGCAGCAAGCGGCGCTGGCGCACCACGTGCACGGTCACCGATGCGGAACCGGGTCGCGTCTTCGCGTTCGACGTGCGGCACACCGTCGTCCCGATCGCGCGCTGGCAATACGACATCGAGGCCGCCGACGGCGGTTGCCGGGTCACCGAAAGCACCTGGGACCGCAGGCCCGGCTGGTTCCGCAAGATTGCCGGCAGGGCCACCGGCGTTCCGGATCGCGCGGCCGCCAACGCCGAGCACATCCGGCTGACCTTGCAGCGCCTCAAGCAGCGCGCCGAGTCCGCGTAGTCGGCGACCATGCGACGCGACCCCACCGTAGCCGTCGTCGGAGCGGGAATGTCGGGATTGTGCGTCGCGATTGCCTTGCTGCGCAACGGGATAACCGATGTCACTCTCTACGAGAAGGCCGACGAGGTCGGCGGGACCTGGCGGGAAAACACCTACCCCGGCCTGGTCTGCGACATCCCGTCGCGGGTCTACCAGTACACGTTCGCCCGAAACCCCAACTGGTCGCACCTCTTCTCGCCCGGTGGCGAGATCCAGGACTATTTCCGCGGCGTCGCCGACCGCTTCGGGCTGCGCGACCGCATCCGGTTCGGCACCGAGATCGCCCATGCGGAATTCGAGGGCGGCCGCTGGCGGCTGCGCACGCAGGCCGGAGCGGAATCGACCGTCGACTTCCTGATCTGCGCCACCGGCGTGCTCCATCACCCGCGCCTGCCGTCGATCCCCGGCCTGAATGACTTCGGCGGAAACGCTTTTCACTCGGCGCGCTGGGACCATTCCGTCGAACTGCGGGGCCGGCGGATCGCGATCATCGGCAATGGGTCGACGGGAGTGCAGCTCGTGTGCGGCCTGACGGGTGTGGCGGGCCGGGTGATGCTCTTCCAGCGCACCCCGCAGTGGGTGTTGCGGCTGCCAAACCCCCGATACAGCAGGCTCACCAACATCACCCACAACAGATTCCGCTGGCTCGACCGGTTGGCCTACCGCTGCTACAGCTCCGGCTACGACCTGTTCGCCGCCGGGCTGACCAAGCCGGGCCTGCGCCGAAAGATCATGGGAGCGCTGTGCCGCGCCAGCCTGCGCGAGGTCCGCGACCCCGAGTTGCGCCGGGCGCTGACGCCCGACTACACGCCGATGTGCAAACGGCTGGTGATGTCCAACGGCTTCTACCGCGCCGTCCAGCGCGACGACGTCGACCTGGTGACCGCCGCCATCGACCACGTGGAGCGCCGCGGCATCGTGACCGATGACGGCGTCCTGCACGAGGCGGACGTCATCGTCCTCGCCACCGGGTTCGACAGCCACGCGTTCTTCCGGCCGATGCAGCTCATTGGCCGCGACGGCATCGCGGCCGACGACGTCTGGCGCGACGGCCCGCAGGCCTACCAGACCGTGGCGCTGCCGGGCTTCCCGAACTTCTTCATGATGCTGGGGCCGCACAGCCCGGTCGGCAACCTCGCGCTGACGACCGTCGCCGAATCGCAGGCCGACCACATCCTGGGGTGGATTCAACGTTGGCGCCGTGGGGAATTCGACACGGTGGAGCCCACCTGGCCCGCGACCGATGACTTCAACGCGAAGCTGCGCGCCGCGATGCCGAACACGGTGTGGACCACCGGTTGTCACAGCTGGTACCTGAACAAAGACGGGGTGCCCGAGGTGTGGCCCTTCACGCCGGCCGAACATCGCGCCATGCTGGCTAACCCCGATCTCGGACAGTACGACTTGCGCCGGCGCGTCGCCGCCGGTTGAGTCGATAGCCCAGATGGGCGACCTTGACGCCGGGCAGCGGCTCCCAGTCCAGGGTGCGGCCGTCGACGTGAAAGTCGTTCCGCTCGTAGAAGGTCCGCGCTTGGGCGTTGCGTTCCGCGCACCACAAGACGACGTCACCCGGCGGGCTTTCGCTCAGAGCCGTGGCGAGCAGGCGGCCCCCGACCCCGTGGTGTTGGTATTCGGCCGCGATGTACAGCGAGTCGAGCTCGACCTGCTCGGGGTTGGCGGGATCCGGGCCGAAGATGGTCATTCCGATTGTGCGGGAACCGGATTCCGCCATCCACATGCTCCAGTCGCGACGCTGCAGGATTCGCGGGTACGCCAGGATGGCCCAGCGCCGCGGCGACCCGAGGACGTCGAGCGTGGCGTCGGGCAGTATGCCCGCCCAGGACCGCCGCCAGACCGGATAGTGCATCTCGGCGACCCGGGCGAAATCGTTCGGCCCGGCTCGGCGGATCGCGACGTCACCCAAAACGTCACCGGTCAGCACGGGCGGGATTGCTCCAGGTACGCGGCCAGCGCGTTGGTCAGGCCCTGCCGCGCCAGATCCAGGTCGGCGTAGGAGCCGAGCTGGCGTTCGGACACCAGCCCGCGCATCGCGCCGGGGATCAAGGCGGCCACCTCGCGCACCCGATCGGGGTCGACGTCCAGACCGGCGAAGGCGTTCTGGCAGGTCTCCAGCCAGCTCTTGCCCCAGGAGAACAGCTCGGCGGCGGTGCGCGGGAACAGACGCTCGAGCTCGGCGGGGTTGCGGGGGAGCGCCGCCCGCAGGTTCTCGATCGCGCGGGAGTCCGGCGACGCCAACCCGTCGTAGAGGGTGTCGATGATGGCGCCGACCCGCTCGCGCAGGGGCGCGTCCGGCGAGATCGGCGCCGACAGCGTCGAGAACGTCGCCGCGCGCCGCTCGGCGGTGCGGTGCAACACGGCCGCCCAGAACCCGTCGGTGTCGCCGAACTGGTATTGCACGGCTCCCCAGGTGGCGCCGATTTCCTTGGCGATGCGATTGGCCGACACCGAACCCGGGTCGCCGGACGCCAGCGACTTGAGCGCGGCTTCGAGCATGTTCTCGCGCGTGGCGTTGCCACGCCGGTTGGGGCGCCGGCTCCCGGTTCCGGGCGCGCTAACCTGCCGCGTCATCGGACGAGCCTATCGCGCCCGCAGTTTCATAGAGGGTACTTTGATTTGGTGTGGGATCCCCGCCTATGATCTGTTCTCAAGGAGGGATCCCGCATGGCCAAGCCGCCGCTGTCGATGAAACCCACGGGCTGGTTCCAGGTCGCCTGGTCCGACGAGATCGCGATGGGCGACGTGCACACGATGAGGTACTTCGACCAGGAGATGGTGGCGTGGCGGGCCGAGTCCGGGGAACTCACCGTGATGGACGCCTACTGCGAACACCTCGGCGCACATCTGGGTTTTGGCGGGCAGGTCGTCGGTGAGGTGCTGCAGTGCCCGTTCCACGGGTGGCAGTGGAACGGGGAGGGCCGCAACGTCCGCATTCCCTACCAGGATCGCCCCAACCGCGGCCGGCGCATCCGCACCTACCCCGTGGTGGAACGCAACGAGTCGGTCTACATCTGGCACGACGTCAAGCGCCGCGAGCCCTACTTCGACGCGCCGGACGTCTTCGGCGCGTTCGGCGACGGCAGCAGCTCGGACGACTATTACCCGCAGCAGCGGTTGTACCGGCGGGCCTTGGAGCTGCATCCGCAATACGTGCTCGAAAACGGCGTCGACTTCGCGCATTTCAAGTTCGTGCACAAGACGCCCATCGTGCCGGTGTTCACCCGCCACGACTTCGCCGAGCCGGTGTCGTTCGTCGACTTCACCATCACGTTCGAGGGTGACGACGGGCAGAAGATCGAGGACGTCAACAGCGGCGTCGAGGCGATCAACGGCGGGCTGGGCATCGCGGTGACCAAGAGCTGGGGGATGATCGACAACCGCACCATCTCCGCGGTCACCCCGGTCGACGAGTTCACCTCCGACGTCCGGTTCATGGTCTACATCGGCCGGTCCCCGGGCAAAGACCCGGCGCGCGCCGAGCGCAAGGCGGCCGAGTTCGGCCGCGAGGTGATCCGCCAGTTCGAGCAGGACATCGAGATCTGGCAACACCAGCGCTACTCCGACCTGCCGGCGCTGGCCACCGACGAGTACGAGGGCTTCACCGCAATCCGCAACTGGGCCAAACAGTTCTATCAGGAAGGCTGAAGCCGAATGAACGCACCCATCCGCGTCTTCCAGGTCGCCACCGGAAACGTCGGCTCGGAGATGATCAAGCGGATCGCCACCCGGCCCGATCTCGAACTCGTTGGCGTGCACTGCTATTCGCCGGAGAAGATCGGCAAGGACGCGGGGGAGCTCGCCGGCGGGGCACCCAACGGGGTGAAGGCCACCGGCACCGTCGAGGAAATCATCGCCGCCAGGCCGGACGTGCTCACCTTCCACGGCGTGTTCCCCGACGAGGACCTCTACGTCAAGGTGCTCGAGGCGGGCATCAACGTCGTCACCACCGCCGACTGGATCACCGGCTGGCACCGCGACAAGAACCATCCGCACCCGTCGGGCAAGCCGGTGAGCCGGCTGCTGGCCGAGGCCTGCGACAAAGGCGGCGCGACGTTCTACGGGACCGGGATGAACCCGGGCCTGAACCAGATACTGGGCGTGGTGTGTTCGGCCGACGTCGCCGACATCGAGAACGTCACCACCATCGAGTCCGTCGACGTCTCGTGCCACCACTCCAAGGACACCTGGATCGAGGTGGGCTACGGCCAGCCGGTCGATGACCCGCAGATCCCGGCCAAGCTGGAGAAGTACACCCGCGTCTTCGCCGACAGCGTGCTGATGATGGCCGATTGCTTCGACCTGACGCTCGACGAGGTGAAGTTCAGCTACGAGCTGGGCGCCTGCACCAAGGACGTGGACCTGGGCTGGTACACCCTGCCCAAGGGCTCGCTGGGCGGCAACTACATCAAGTACCAGGGCATGGTGGACGGGGTTCCCCGCGTCGAGACGCACCTGGAGTGGCAGATGACCCCGCACACCGATCCGAGCTGGAACATCAAGGGCTGCTACATCACCCAAATCAAGGGCGACCCGTGCATCTACAACAAGCACATGATCTTCCCCAAGCCCGGCGTGGACCTGTCCAATCCGGACAACTTCGCCTCCATCGGCATGACCGTCACCGGCATGCCCGCGCTGGCCGCGATCAAATCGGTGGTGGCGGCGCCGCCGGGCCTCATCACCAGCGCCGACCTGCCGCTGCGCGGGTTCGCCGGGCGCTTCAAGGCCTAGGTCAAGGATCCGCACGGCGTTCCGGGTGGTGGTAGTCGTTGGTGCCCGGGCCGCGACCTGAGCGCGGCGGCGGGATCCATTCGGTGCGACCGTTCGGGAGTTTTCTTGTCCACCAGCCCTTTTCGATCAGCTTGTGGTGCGGCGTGCAGGCGAAGGTGAGTCTGTCGGCGTCGGTGAGGCCGCCGGCGGCCCACTCGTCGACATGGTGGACCTCGCACCAATAGCCCGGCGCGTCGCAGCCGGGATGCGTGCAGCCGCGGTCCTTCGCGTAGAGGACGACGCGCTGGTCCGGGCCGGCGATTCGCCGCGACCGGCCCAGATAGATCGGGCGGCCCGAGTGTTCATCGAAGACCGCCAGATAGTGGTAGGCGTGGCGGGCCATCCGGATCACGTCGCGCATCGGCAGCACCGTTCCGCCGCCCGTGACCGCCCGCCCCGTGGCCGCCGTCAGCTCCTGCAGCGTGGTGGACACGATGACGGTGACCGGCAATCCGTTGTGCGAGCCCAGTTTCGGGTCGCCCAGCCGGGCGCGGACCGCCGCGTTGAGCGCATCATGCTGGCGCTGCGCATGGCTGCGCGAGTCACCGCTCGCGGCCTCGTCGCTGGGTTCGCCTTCGACGCAGGGCGTTTCATCATCCGGATTGCACATGCCGGGGGCCGCGAACCGCGCGAGCCAGGCGTCGAGATCGGCCCGCAGCTCCGGCGAGGCGACCAGCTTTCCGACGCTCATCCCGTCGAGGCGCTGCCCCGTCCAGGCGAAGCCGCGCTGCCGCGCGCGGTCGGCGTCGGAGAATTTCCCGTCCGGGTTGATCCGCAGCGCACACTGGTGCGCGACCTTTTCCAGCTGGTCGGGACGCAACCCGACCGCCTGCTGGGCCAGGAATTCTTCGGCGGCCCCCACCGTTTCGACGGGCACGGCGTCCGGGAGGCCGCGCACGAACGCCTGGATCACCCGCAGGTGCCCTGCGTCGAGGGCCCCGTCCCGCCACGCCCGCGCGGTGGCGGGCAACTCCGGTGGCAGCTCCTGACCGGTCAGGGTCACGCGCGGCGAAAGCTGCCTGGCCTCCCGAACCCGCCGGCACGCGTCGGCATAGCTGATCCGCAACCAGTCGCCGATCACCTTGTGGACCGGACCGCCGATATCGGCGGGATCCTCCCGCGCCAGCCCCGCGATCACGTCGTGGCTCGTCGCGACCTGACGCCGGCGCGAGGTCTCCAGGTGCTCCAGCACCCGCAGCCGGATCACCGGGCTCAGCGCGCCGAAGTTCAGCCCGCGCACGGCCGCGTCGGCCGCGTCCAACGCGTCCAGCGCGGCGGCCACGTCGGGCGGAACCTCGATCGAACCCATGTTCGAACGCTATCCGTCAAGGGCGGCACCGGCCACCCGAAATGCGACGGCTGTGGATAAACACCCAACTGTGGATGAATCGGCCCGGTCTAGGGTGAAGCCCATGCGGGTAGGCGTCTTGGGAGCCAAGGGCAAGGTCGGTTCGGCGATGGTGGCGGGCGTGCAGGCCGCCGAGGACCTGACCCTGTCGGCGGAGGTGGACGCCGGCGATTCACTCAGCCTGTTCACCGATTCGGACACCGAGGTGGTCATCGACTTCACCCACCCCGACGTGGTGATGGGCAATCTGGAGTTCCTGATCGGCAACGGGATTCACGCCGTCGTCGGCACCACCGGCTTCACCGCCGGACGCCTGGAGCAGGTGCAGGCCTGGCTGGCGAAAAGCCCCACCACGTCGGTGCTGATCGCACCGAACTTCGCGATCGGCGCGGTGCTGTCGATGCATTTCGCCAAGCAGGCGGCGCGCTTCTTCGACTCGGTGGAGGTGATCGAGCTGCACCATCCGCACAAGGCCGACGCCCCGTCCGGAACGGCCGCGCGCACCGCCAAGCTGATCGCCGAAGCGCGAAAAGGACTGCCGCCCAATCCCGATGCCACCAGCACCAGCCTTCCCGGCGCCCGCGGTGCCGACGTGGACGGCATCCCCGTGCACTCGGTGCGGCTGGCCGGGCTGGTCGCCCACCAGGAGATCCTGTTCGGCACCGAGGGGGAGACGCTCACCATCCGCCACGACAGCCTGGACCGCACGTCGTTCGTGCCGGGCGTGTTGTTGGCGGTGCGGCGCGTCAAGGAAAGGCCCGGCCTCACCGTGGGGCTCGAGCCCCTGCTCGACCTGCGGTGAACCTGCAATGAACGCCGCCCTGCGCACCCAGATGCTCATCGCGTTTCTCTGCGTCGCGATGCTGGCCTACTTCGTGCTGCTGGGGCGGATGGCCGTCGCGATGATCGCCTCGGGCCGGGCGGCCGCCGTGGGGCTCGGGCTGGCGGTGTTGGTCATGCCCTTCATCGGGCTGTGGGCGATGGTGGCGACGCTGAGGTCCGGGTTCGCCCACCAGAGGCTGGCCCACCTGATCGCGGCGGACGGAATGGAGCTCGACACCAGCGCTCTGCCGCGGCGCGCGTCGGGCCGCATCGAGCGCGCCGCCGCCGACGCGCTGTTCGCCTCGGTGCGCACCGAAGTCGAAGACCACCCCGACGACTGGCGCCGCTGGTACCGCCTGGCCCGCGCCTACGACTACGCGGGGGACCGTCGCCGGGCGCGGGAAGCCATGAAGACGGCGCTCGAATTGCAGGGCCGCCGATGAGCAAGACGCTGCTGATCGTCCACCACACACCGTCGCCGCATTGCCAGGAAATGTTCGAGGCGGTCGTGGCCGGTGCGACCGACCCCGAGATCGAGGGCGTCGAGGTCCTTCGGCGACCGGCGCTGACCGTGTCGCCGGTCGAGATGCTGTCGGCCGACGGCTACGTGTTGGGCAGCCCCGCGAACCTGGGCTACATGAGCGGCGCGCTCAAGCACGCGTTCGACTGCGCCTACTACCAGCTGCTGGACTCGACGCGCGGGCGCCCGTTCGGGCTGTACCTGCACGGCAACGAGGGCACCGAGGGTGCCGAGCGTGGCGTCATGTCGATCACCACCGGGCTGGGCTGGACGAAAGCCACAGAGACAGTGGTGGTTTCGGGCCAGCCGGACAAGGGCGACCTGCAGGCCTGCTGGGAACTCGGCGCGACGGTGGCCGCCCAGCTGATGGCCTAGCCATGAGTCGGCTGGAACGCCTCGGCCGGTTGGGCCAGCGCCAGCGCCGAGCTGGTGCCGATCGGCCCGTGCCGGTCGAACAGGGTGGCGGCGCCGGTGGCCACCCCGGCAGTGGCGTAATGGCTTTGCGCCGCCAGCCCCACGTACTCGCCGTCGGGCAGGCGGCTGGCGGTGACCGTGTAGTCGGCGTTGATGTAGCGCAGTCCGCCCGTGCCCCAATGGGTCAGCGAACTCGTGATGTCACCGACGAAGGCCAGCCGGGTGAACGGCGTCAGCGGATGGCCCTGCACCATCGGGCGAAAGACCCTCGTCCAGGCGAACTTCTGCGAGTGGGACTGTTCCCACTCGCCGGCCGCGATGCCCGGGCTGCCCGCTTCGGTGGCGCCGTACCCCCAGATGAGGAACGGCATGTCGGACGGGAAGCCCTCGGAATCGGCCGGAAGCGGCGGCATGGCCAGGGGCGCGGACCACACCGCCCCGTCGGGATGCGCCCCCCGGCGCAGGAACAGCGCGCTGGCCCGCGCGACGGTGTTGCCGTTCTGCACCAGTGCGGCGTCGACCAGTTTGATCCGCCGGCCCTCCCGCTGCACCGACGTCCGAATCCGGACCGGCTCGAGCAGCGCCGGCCGCAGCAGGTCGACCGTGAATCGGGCCGGCTGGAAGTCCGGCTCGATGCCGGATTGCTCTATGCCCCAAGCCAACAGGCCGCCGACGTTCTGGCCGCCCATCGCGGCGCCCCACGGCCCCCGCGTCAGCACGCCCGGAACGTACGAGTCACCGTCGACAGTGAAGAACGCCTCGGGCATGATGGCGGCATCGTCGATCGTCACCGTCATCACGATAGGACACGCCGATAGTAAGGACCGGGCATGCCTCCAGTGATCGAAATTCCGCGCGCACACAACCCGTTCCCCACCACAGGCGTGACCCGTGACGCCGACGGCATCCCGCACTACGACGAACTTCCGGCCACCCTGCTGGACATGCTCGCCGAACAGGTCGAGCAGCGCCCGGGCAGCGAGGCGCTGGTCGAACTCGGTGCCGGTCGGCTGACCTACCGGCAGCTGTGGGACCGCGCGGCGCGCGTCTCCGGCGGCCTGCGGGCCGCCGGGCTGCGACCCGGTGACCGCGTCGCGGTGCGTTACCCCGCCGGCATCGACTGGGTGCTGGCGTTCTGGGGCACGGTGATGGCCGGCGGCGTTGCGGTGGCGGTCAATACGCGCTCGGCGCAACCAGAGGTCGACTTCGTCCTCTCCGACTCCGGGGTGACCGTGGACCTGGCGGCCGGCGCGCCGCTGCCCGACGGACCGCCGTACGTCACAGAGCGACTCGAGCGCACCGACGTGGCCGCGCTGTTCTACACCTCGGGCACCACCGGCCACCCCAAGGGGGTCCCGACCACCCACGAGGCCTTCCTGACCAACACCGAGAACGCGATTCGCTGTCTCGACCAGCCGCGCGACCTGGGCGACGCCATGCGCACGCTCATCTCGGTGCCGCTGTTCCACGTGACCGGGTGCAACACGCAGCTTCTGGTCGCCGCCCGGTTGGGCGGGGCCTCGGTGATCATGCCCGCCCTCAACCTGGACGCGTTGATCGCCACGCTGAGCGCCGAGCGCATCTCCGTCATGGTTACCGTTCCGGCGGGCTACGCATTGATGTTGCGGCACAACGCCTTCCCCGACGCCGACGTGTCCGGTGTCCGCTGGGTGGGCTACGGCGGGGCCCCGATCGCCCCGTCGTTGGTGCGGGCGGTGCAGAGCGCCTTCCCCCAGGCCACGGTGTTCAACGGCTACGGCATGACCGAGACGGCCTCGCTGATGACCGTGCTGCCCAGCCGCGACGCCGTCGAGCACGCCGACTCGGTCGGGTACGCGGTCCCGTCCGTCGACCTCGGGCTGGTCTCGTTCGGCGGCGATGAACCGGGAGTCGGTGAGCTGGTGGTGCGCGGCGCCAACGTGACCGCCCGGTACTGGAACCGCCCGGAGGCGACCGCGGCCACCATCGTGGACGGCTGGCTGCACACCGGTGACGTGGTCCGGGTCGACGAAGCGGGCCGGGTGCACATCGTCGACCGGCTCAAGGACATCATCAACCGCGGCGGTGAGAACGTGTCCAGCGTCGAGGTGGAATCCGTGCTGCTGGCGGCGCCCCACGTCGCGGACGCGTGCGTGCTGGCGGTTCCCGACGACGTCATGGGGGAGAAGGTTGGTGCGGTGTTGTTCGGCGGCGCCGACGAGATCGACGTGCCGGCGGTGCTCGACCACTGCCGCGAGCAGCTCGCCGACTTCAAGGTGCCGCAGTACGTCACGGTGGTCGATAAGGCGCTGCCGCGCAACGCCGGCGGCAAGCTGCTGAAGGGCAAACTCCGTGAGCAGGTGCGGTGGGGGGAGCCGCTGCGATGAGCGCGACCGTGCTGGTCGCCAACCGCGGCGAGATCGCGCTCCGAATCATCCGCACGACAACAGAATTGGGGATGCGAACGGTCGCGGTCTACGCCGAGGACGATGCCGAGAGCCCCCACGTGCACGCCGCCGACGAGGCGATCGGCCTCGCGGGTGCCGGGCCGCGGGCCTACCTGGACCAGCCCGCGATGCTGGCCGCGGCCAAGAGCTCCGGCGCGGAGCTGATCCACCCGGGTTACGGATTCCTCAGTGAGAACGCCGAATTCGCCCGCGCCTGCGCCGGTGCCGGGTATACGTTCGTGGGGCCGGACGCCGACGCGCTCGAGCTGGTGGGCAACAAGTCCGCCGCCCGCCGCGCCGCCGTCGCCGCCGGGGTGCCGGTGTTGCCCGCGACCGACGGGCCGAGCAGCGTCGCCGACATCGAGGCGTTCTTCGCCGCCCACGGCGGCGCCGTCATCATCAAGGCACTCGCCGGCGGGGGCGGGCGGGGAATGCGCGCGGTGCGCGGCGCCGGGGAGATCGGCGACGCCTACCGACGGTGCGCCGCGGAGGCGCAATCGGGCTTCGGCGACCCCGCCCTGTACGCCGAGGCGCTGCTCGACGGCGCGCGGCACATCGAGGTCCAGGTCGTCGCCGCCCCGGCCGGGCACCAGACCCGCGCACTCGCGCTCGGCGACCGCGACTGCAGCATCCAGCGGCGCTACCAGAAGCTCGTCGAAATCGCGCCCGCCCAGGGGCTTTCCGACGGTCTGCGGCGCGACCTGCACCAGGCGGCGGCCCGGCTGTGCGCGCGGGTCGGCATGCGCGGGCTGGCCACGGTCGAATTCCTGGTCACCGGTGAGGATTTCGTGTTCCTGGAAGTCAACCCGCGAATACAGGTGGAGCACACGGTCACCGAGGAGACGACCGGGTTCGATCTGGTGGCCATCCAGCTGGCGATCGCCGGGGGCGCCTCCTACTACCAGCTCGGGCTGCCGGCCGGAATCGCCTCCGACGGCAACGAAGTCATCGGTGAGCCCGCCGCGCATCGCGGCATCGCGATCGAGGTCCGGGTCAACATGGAGACTTTCGGCCCGGACCTGTCCGTCGTGCCCGCCGCCGGCGCGCTCACCGCGTTCTCGCCGCCGAGCGGGCCGGGGATCCGCGTCGACACGTACGGCCGGGCCGGGCTGGTCGTCAACCCGCAATACGACTCGCTGCTGGCGAAGCTCGTCGCCCACGTGCACGCGTCGTCGCCGCACGCGGCGGTACGCAAGGTGCGCACGGCCCTCGCCGAGTTCGGCATCGAGGGCGTCCGCACCAACGTCGAATTCCTGCGCGAGCTGCTGCGTGACCCCGCCGTGGAATCCGGTTGCGTGAGCACGGGTTTCCTCGACGCGAAGCTGCCCGAGCTGGCGGCGGCGGTGTCGTCGCACCAGCACGACGTCCGCGCCGCACCGGTCGAGCTCTACCCCGGCGAGGACGTGCTGCGGGCGCAGTTGGCCGGCACCGTGGTCGAGGTGGTGCCCGAGGGCGCCGAATACCCGGCGGGCTGCCAGCTCGTCGTCCTCGAGGCGATGAAGATGCAGCATGTGCTCGTCGCACCGGATGCGCTGCGGACCGTTCGCGGTCTGGTGGCCCCCGGGCAGGTCGTCGGAACCGGCGACCCGTTGCTGGTCTTCACCCGCACGGGCACCGCCGCCGGTGGCGACTCAGCCACGGCCGCAACGGATCTCGACCGTCCGCGCGCCGACCTCGACGAGGTGCGCAGACGGCGCCTGTTCACCCTGGACGAGGGGCGCGAGGCCGCCGTGGCCAAGCGGCACAGCCAAGGTCGCCGCACCGCGCGGGAGAACATCGCCGATCTGATCGATCCCGGTAGCTTCGTCGAATACGGCGCGCTGGCGATCGCCGCACAGCGCAGCCGGCGCTCGGAAGAAGACCTGATCGCCAACACACCGGCGGACGGCCTGGTGGCCGGCCTGGCCACGATCGGAGCGGATCGCTTCGGGCGGGCCGCGGCCGAGGCGGTCGTGGTGTCCTACGACTACACCGTCCTGGCCGGCACGCAGGGCATGCGCAACCATGCCAAGACCGACCGCGCGTTCGACCTCGCCGCCCGACGGCGGCTGCCGGTGGTGCTGTTCGCGGAGGGCGGCGGTGGCAGGCCGGGCGACACCGACGTCGGCGGCGCCGCGGGGCTGGACGTGCCGACCTTCCGGATGCTGGCCGCGCTGAGCGGCCGGGTGCCGTTGATATCGATCGTTTCCGGCAGGTGCTTCGCCGGCAACGCCGCGCTGGCCGGGGTGTGCGACGTGATCATCGCGACGCCCGACGCCAACATCGGGATGGGCGGGCCGGCCATGATCGAGGGCGGCGGGCTCGGGGTGTACCCGCCGGAGGCGATCGGGCCGATCGGCGTGCAGCGGCGCAACGGCGTCGTCAGCCTGGTGGCCCGCGACGAGGCGCACGCGGTCTCGCTGGCCAAGCGTTATCTGTCGTATTTTCAGGGCGCCCTGGACGACTGGGCGGCGCCGGATCCGCGGCTGGCCCGGCATGTGGTGCCGCAGAACCGGTTACGCGCGTATGACGTCCACCGGGCGATCGCGGCGATCGTCGACACCGGGTCGGTGCTGGAGCTGCGGCCGGACTACGGCGTCGGCATCGTCACCGCGCTGGTCCGCGTCGAGGGGGCGGCGTACGGGCTGATCGCCAACAGCACCCACCACCTCGGCGGCGCCATCGACGCCGAGGCCGCAGACAAGGCCGGCGACTTCCTCGCCCTGTGCGAGTCGTTTCGGCTGCCGGTGATCTCGCTGTGCGACACCCCCGGCTTCATGGTCGGGCCCGACGCGGAGAAGGAAGCGGCGGTGCGGCGGTTCGGGCGGATGTTCGTCCTGGGCGCGCGGCTGACCGTCCCGCTCGGAATGATCATCCTGCGCAAGGGATACGGGCTCGGCGCGATGGCGATGGCCGGCGGTTCCTTCCGCGCCCCGCAGTTCACCATCGCCTGGCCCACCGGCGAGATCGGCGGGATGGGGCTCGAAGGCGCGGTGCGCCTCGGGTTCAGCAAGGAGCTGGCGGCCGAGGGCGACCCCGTCAAGCGCCAGGAGCTGTTCGACAAGCTGGTGGCGGCGGCCTACGAGCACGGCAAGGCGCTGCGGTCGGCCACCACGTTCGAGCTTGACGACGTCATCGACCCCGCGGACTCCCGGGCCTGGATCGCCAGGCTCCGGGAGCCACGCAGATCGAACTGATCAGGGACCGATCAGGCGTGGCCGGAACCGCAGCCGACGCCGGGCAGGCAGCCCTGGCCGCCCGGCACGCCGCCGGGACCGGCGAACTGTCCGCCGGAGCCGCAGCCGACGCCCGGGACGCAGCCCTGGCCGCCGGGACCGCCGCCGGGGCCGTTGAACTGGCCGCCCGAACCGCAGTTGCCGTTGGCGTCACAACCACCGCCGCCCGGGTCGTCCTTGAACACCACGTGCGTGGGCGCCGCGGACGGGGCGGGCGCGGGACCAACAGAATCGGTGATGGCGATCGGCGCAACCACGATTGCCGCGGCCGCAGCCCCGCCCATCACCAGTCTTTTCGTGAGGGTTAATTTCGAGGACATGCGTTTCGCATACCACGCACGGACAGGTGTAAACATCCATCTAGCGAAACGGGACACCGCTGGCTATCGCGCGACGGAAGGCGCATCACGATGACCTCACTGGATCTGACCGGCCGAACCGCGATCGTCACCGGCGCCTCGCGCGGGATCGGGCTCGCGATCGCCCAGCAGCTGGCGGGCGCCGGGGCCAACGTGGTGCTCACCGCGCGCAAGCAGGAGGCCGCCGACGAGGCCGCCGCCCAGGTCGACGGCAACGCCCTCGGCGTCGGCGCGCACGCGGTCGACGAGGACGCCGCCCGGCGGTGCGTGGACCTCACGCTGGAGCGTTTCGGCAGCGCCGACATCCTGATCAACAACGCGGGCACCAACCCCGCCTACGGTCCGCTGATCGACCAGGACCACGCCCGATTCACCAAGATCTTCGACGTCAACTTGTGGGCCCCGCTGCTGTGGACCTCGCTCGTCGTCAAGGCGTGGATGGGCGAACACGGCGGCGCGATCGTCAACACCGCCTCCATCGGCGGCCTGCACCAGTCACCGGCCATGGGGATGTACAACGCCACCAAGGCCGCGCTGATCCACGTCACCAAGCAGCTGGCGCTCGAGCTCTCGCCCCGCGTCCGCGTCAACGCCATCGCCCCCGGCGTGGTGCGCACCCGGCTGGCCGAGGCGCTGTGGAAGGACCACGAGGATCCGCTCGCGGCCTCGATCGCGCTCGGTCGCATCGGGGAGCCCGCCGACGTGGCCGGCGCCGTGGCCTTCCTGGTTTCCGACGCCGCGAGCTGGATCACCGGCGAGACGATGGTCATCGACGGCGGCCTGCTGCTCGGTGCCGCCCAGGGCTTCCAGACTCGACCGCAGGGCTAGCCGTGAGCTCCGACGATCTGGCGGCCGGCCTCGAGGCGCGGGTGCAGGCGCTGCTGGACGACCACGACCCCGCCACCACCGAGCCGCGGGAATTCCTCGGCGCCCAGTACGACGCGGGCCTGGCCTGGGTGTACCTGCCGCAGGGCTTCGGCGGGCTGGGCCTGCCGCGCAAGGCCCAGGAACTCGTCGACGCAAAGCTGGCCGCCGCGGGGGCGCCCGTGGGCGGCACCGCCAAGAATTTCATCGGAATGGGGATGGCGGCCCCCACCATCGCGGCCTTCGGGACCGACGAACAGAAGCGAAAGTTCTTGCGCCCCTTGTTCACCGGTGAGCAGGTCTATTGCCAGTTGTTCAGCGAGCCCGGCGCGGGCTCCGACCTGGCCGGGCTGGCCACCCGCGCGGTGCGCGACGGCGACGACTGGATCGTCAACGGGCAGAAGGTGTGGACCTCGATGGCCCAGCACGCGCAGATGGCCATCCTGGTCGCCCGCACCGACCCGACGGTGCCCAAACACTTTGGCCTGACGTACTTCCTGTGCGACATGACGCAGCCGGGCGTCGACGTGCGCCCCCTGCGTCAGATCACCGGCGAGGCCGAATTCAACGAGGTGTTCCTCACCGACGTGCGGGTGCCCGACGCGAACCGGCTCGGCCCGGTCGGCGGCGGCTGGCGGGTCGCGACCACCACGCTCAACAACGAGCGCGTCGCCATCGGCACCCGCGCCGGAACTCCGCGCGAGGGCGGAATCATCGGCAAGGTCACCAAGGCGTGGCGGGACGAGCCGCGGCTGCGCGACCCGGCGATGCACGACGAGCTGATGAAACTGTGGGTCGACGCCGAGGTCCTTCGGCTGGCCGGTGAGCGGCTGCGCCAGCAGGCCCAGGCCGGTCAGCCCGGCCCGGAAGGCGCGGGCATGAAAGTGGCCTTCGCCCGCCTCGCGCAAGCCATCTCGGGGTTCGACATCGAGCTGCACGCCGAGTCGGGGCTGCGCTACGACGACTGGACCATGCGCCGGACCGAAGTCGTCGATCTGATCGGACGCGAGCCCGGCTATCGCTACCTACGCGCCCGCGGCAATTCCATCGAGGGTGGCACCTCGGAGATCCTGCGCAACACCATCTCCGAGCGGATCCTGGGCCTGCCGGGTGAGCATCGCGTCGACAAAGACGTCGCGTGGAAGGACCTGAACCGGTGAGCGACCTGCTCTACTCCGACACCGAGGAGGCGCTGCGGGACAGCGTCCGGCATCTGTTCGCCGACCGCTGCCCGCCCGAATCGGTGGCACACGCCTATGACCCCGAACCACGGGACTTTTCGGGCGTTTGGCGGACCCTGGCCGGCGAGCTGGGAGTGGCCGGGCTGCTGGTTCCCGAATCCCTCGGCGGAGCGGGCGCAAGCGCGCGCGAGGCCGCGGTCGTCATGGAGGAGATCGGCCGGGCCGTCGCGCCGGTGCCGTTCCTGTCCAGCGCGGTGCTTGCCACGGTCGCGCTACTGCGTGCCGGCGACACCGAGACCGTGTCCGCGCTGGCCCGCGGCGAACTGACCGCCGCGTTGGCGGTGGCGCTGCCGACCGCGCCCGGCGATCCGGTCGCGGCGGTGACCCGCGGCGCCGACGGGCTGAGCGGATCGGTCACCAGCGTCGCCGGTGCCGCCGAGGCCGACGTGCTGGTGGTGCCGGTCGCCGGCCCGGACGGACTCGAGCTGCACACCGTGCCGCGCACCGCGGCCGGTGTGGAGGTGTCGCCGCTGCTGGCGCTGGACATGACGAGACCCCTTGCCGACGTCAGGTTTTCGGGTGCGGAATCGGCATACGTCGGGCCGGCGGACGGACCGGTCGGCGAGGCGCTGCGCACCGGGGCCGCCCTGCTCGCCTCCGAGCAACTCGGCGTCGCCCAGTGGTGTTTCGAGACCACGCTCGATTACGCCAAGCAGCGCAAGCAATTCGGCCGCGCGATCGGCTCCTACCAGGCGATCAAACACCGGCTGGCCGACCTGTGGTTCGAGGTCGGCGCCGCGACGGCGGCCGCCCGCTACGCCGCCGACACCTGCGCCCGCGACGACGTGGACTCGACCGTCGCGGCGGCCCTGGCCCAGGCGTATTGCAGCGGCACCGCCGTGCACGCGGCCGAGGAGTGCGTACAGCTGCACGGCGGCATCGGCATGACGTGGGAGTATCCCGCGCACCTGTACCTCAAGCGGGCCAAGAGCGACCAGTTGATCTTCGGCACCGCCTACCGTCACCGCGCCCGGCTGGCCGAACTGGTGGACCTGCCGCCGAATTAGGTGCGCATTGCTTCTCAGCTCCGCGGTCGGCCCGTTGCGGCGAGACCGCTGCCGCAGAGCGGGTTAGCGCGGTAACGCGGAAGCGAAGACCTCGCTCATGGCCTGCCAGTGCCGTTCGGCCGCTGCCGGATCGTACGGCGCATTGTCCGGAACCGCGAACCCGTGGCCCGCCGGATACCACTCGATGGTGTGGCGCACGCCGGCCGCCGTCAGCGCCTTTTCGAGCTGCTCGGCGTGGTCGCGCGTGAAGGACGCGTCGTCCTTGGCGCCACCCACGTACACCGTGGCGCTCATCCGGTCGGCGAGCAGGTGTGGGCTGTCCGCGGTGTCGGTCACCAGGCCGCCGCCGTGGAACGACGCCGCGGCGGCGACGCGCTCGGGCACCCGGCCGGCGACGATCAGCGACGTGCGCCCGCCCATGCAGTAGCCGCACACGCCGAAACGATCCCCGCAGACCTCGGGGCGGGCCGCCAGGTAGTCGAAGAACGCGGCGGCGTCGCTGGCCATCTTGTCCGGCGTGACGCTGCCGATCATGCCGAACAGCCGCTTGCGTTCCCGCTCGTCACCGAACACGGTGGCCATGTCGAACGGCGCCCAATCGCCGCTGCGGTAGTACACGTCGGGAAGCAGCACGGTGTAGCCGTATCCGGCCAACTTGGCCGCCATGTTCTCGAACGTGTCGCGCACCCCGCCGGCGTCGGGGTACATGACCACGCCGGGCCACGGGACCTGGGCTTGCGGACCGTCGGGGGTGAACAAGTGGACGGTGCAGGTTCCGTCTGCGGTGGTGATGGTGTCGATGATGTTCGGCATGGCACCCGTTCTACTCTGTGCGCCCAGAGCGGGATTTATTGGCGTCGACCCGCCGCGCCCGGCTTCGCCGCGCTTGCGATCGCCGCTGAATATTTTGGGCGTCGACCCGCCGCGCCCGGCTTCGCCGCGCTTGCGATCGCCGCTGAATATTTTGGGCGGCGACCCGCCGCGCCCGGCTTCGCCGCGCTTGCGATCGCCGCTAAGCTGGCCGCGTGCCGATCGCAGTGCCGATTTCGACGCCCTACGAGGACCTGCTGCGCCTGGTGCTCGAGCGGGGCACGGCCAAATCCGACCGCACCGGCACCGGCACCCGCAGTCTGTTCGGCCAGCAGTTGCGCTACGACCTGTCGGCCGGCTTCCCGCTGATCACCACCAAGAAGGTGCATCTGAAGTCGGTCGTCTACGAGTTGCTGTGGTTCTTGCGCGGCGACTCCAACGTCGCCTGGCTGCACGAGCACGGTGTCACCATCTGGGACGAATGGGCAAGTGACACAGGCGATCTCGGACCGATCTACGGTGTGCAGTGGCGATCCTGGCCGACGCCGACGGGCGAACACGTCGACCAGATCAGTGCGGCGCTGGACTTGCTGCGCACCGACCCGAACTCCCGGCGCATCATCGTTTCGGCGTGGAACGTCGGGGAGATCCCGCAGATGGCGCTGCCGCCGTGCCACGCGTTCTTCCAGTTCTACGTGGCCGACGGGCGGCTGAGCTGCCAGCTGTATCAGCGCAGCGCCGACCTGTTCCTCGGGGTGCCGTTCAACATCGCCAGCTACGCGCTGCTCACCCACATGATGGCCGCCCAGGCCGGTCTGGCGGTCGGTGAGTTCGTCTGGACGGGCGGCGACTGCCACATCTACGACAACCACGTCGAGCAGGTGCGCACCCAGCTCAGCCGCGAGCCACGGCCCTACCCGGAACTGGCACTGGCGCAGCGGGATTCGATCTTCGACTACACCTACGACGACATCGTGGTGAAGAATTACGACCCGCACCCGGCGATCAAAGCCCCCGTCGCTGTATGACCGACCTCGGTCTGGTCTGGGCTCAGTCGACGTCCGGCATCATCGGCCGTGGTGGTGACATCCCGTGGCGAGTGCCCGAGGACCTGGCCCGCTTCAAGGAGCTGACCATCGGCCACACCGTGGTCATGGGCCGGCGCACGTGGGAGTCGCTGCCGGCGAAGGTCCGGCCGCTACCCGGCCGCAGGAATGTCGTACTCTCGCGTCGGAGCGACTTCGCGGCCGACGGGGCGCAGGTCGTCGAGTCGCTCGACGCGGCCCTTGCCGGTTCCGGGGACGAGCCCGAGACCTGGGTGATCGGCGGCGAGCAGGTCTACCTGCTCGCGCTGCCGCGCGCCACCCGGTGCGAGGTCACCGAGGTCGAAGTCGACCTGCGGCGCGACGACGACGACGCGCTGGCGCCGGTGCTCGACGACAGTTGGCTGGGCGAGACGGGGGAGTGGCAGGTCAGCCGCACGGGGCTGCGGTACCGGCTGCACAGCTACCGTCGGGCGTAGTCCTCGGTCTCCGCGCCCGTGACATACTCGGACGCGGGGTCGGTCTCACCAGGTCACCACGCGTTGCCAGAAGGGGGAAATGGCAGTGACAACCGAACCCACGAAGACGTTCAACCGCATGTTCAGGGGCTACGACCCGTCCGCGGTCGATGCCCACATCGAGATGCTGACCACCAAGCAGCGGTTGCTGCTCGACGACGTCGAGAGCCTGCGGAACCGGCTGAAGGAGGCGGGCGACCAGACGGCCGCGCTGCGCAAGGAGGTCGCCGTCCTCACCGACACCTCGCCCTCACCCCACGCGATGCAGCGCCGGATGGCGCAGATGCTCAACCGCGCGGTCGACGAGGTCGCCGAGATGCAGGCGGAGGCGCGCAGCGAGGCGGACGCGCTGATCGCGGCCGCCCAGGCGGAGGTGGAGGCCGCGCAGCGAAAGCACGAAGAGGAGTTGGCGGAGATGGCCGCCCAACGACAAGCCATGGAAACCGATTACGAGGAAACCAAGAAACAGCTCGAGGCCGAACTGGCCGGCATGCGAGCCGAAACCGAAGCGGCGATCGACAAGGCGTGGCGGGACGCCCAGCGGGAGGCCGATCACTATCGTGAGCAGGCCCGGCGCGCGGCGGACGAGGCGATCCAGCAGCGGATCAGTGTCCTCGAGCAGCTGATGGGCGTGTACCGCGACCTGGAAGCCGTCCCGGCCGCCCTCGAAGCGGCCTACCAGGAACAGAAGAACTCGCCGGAGCCGAGCGTCGTGGTGCCGCTGGAGGGGAAAGTCAGCGCGGGCTAGCCGCGTCGCCGCCGAGCGCTGTCGTACCCGGGCGGTATTCTCGGCGCCGTGTCGATCCGGATCCCCAGGCTGTCGGCCGCGCAAGCCCGGCGGATCGCCGTTGCGGCCCAAGGCTTTAGCGAGCCGCGGCCGGCCGGTTCGATCACCCGCGCCCACCTGAAGCGGCTGATCTCGAGAATCCAAGTGCTGCAACTCGATTCGGTGTCGGTCGCGGTGCGCGCCCACTACGCGCCGGTGTTCAGCCGGCTCGGCCCGTACGACCGCGACGTGCTGGACCGTGCGGCCTGGGGCCCGCGTTCGTCGCGGCTGCTGGCCGAGTACTGGGCGCACGAGGCGGCGCTGATGGCCGTCGACGACTGGCCGCTGCTGCGCTGGCGGATGCGCCAGTACCGGCACGGTCGCTGGGGCACCCACATCGTCAAGGCCAACCCCCGGCTCGCCGAGGGCATCGTCGCCGCCGTCGCCGAGCTGGGCCCCAGCACCGCCGGGCAGATCGAAGCGCACCTGGCCGCCGAACCGCGCAGGAAAAGGGGCACCTGGTGGAACCGCAGCGACACCAAGTGGGTCGCCGAGGCGCTGTTCGCGGCCGGCGTGCTCACCACGGCCACCCGGGTGGGCTTTGCCCGCCACTACGACCTGGTGGAGCGGGTGCTCCCGGCGAGCGTGCTGGCCCGCGAGGTCGACGATGCCGAGGCCGTCCGGGAACTCGCGCTGCGCGCCGCCACCGCGCTGGGGGTGGCGACCGAGGCCGACATCCGCGACTACTTCCGGCTCTCGGCCCAACAGGTCAAGCCGGCCGTGGCCGACCTGGTGGCGGCGGGCGAGATCGAGCGGGTCGAGGTGGACGGCTGGCCCGCGCCGGCCTATCTGCGCACCGGCAGGCCGGTGCCGCGCTCCGACCGCGGCACCGCGTTGCTGTGCCCGTTCGACCCGCTGATCTTCTTTCGCCCCCGGGTGGAGCGGCTGTTCGGGTTTCATTACCGCATCGAGATCTACACCCCGGCCGCCAAGCGTCAATACGGCTACTACGTGTGGCCGCTGCTGATGGACGGGCAACTGGTCGCGCGGGTCGACCTCAAGGCGGACCGGGACGGCGACACGCTGCGCGTCTTGGGCGCGTTCGGCGAGGCTGACACCCCGCGGCCGCGGGTGGTCGCCGCGCTGGCCGGTGAGCTGCAGTCCATGGCGTCGTGGCTGGGCCTGGGCGGCTACAGCGTCGCGACCCGGGGCGACCTCGCGGCCGACCTGCGGGCGGTCGGCTGATGCGGGCCACGGACAAAGACCTCGAAGACACGCTCTGGAAGGCGGCCAACAAGCTGCGCGGCTCCCTGTCGGCCAGCCAGTACAAGGACGTGATCCTCGGGCTGGTGTTCCTCAAGCACGCCTGCGACTCGCAATGGAAGTCGTTGACGCACAACGCGGAATCGCCCGACATCGGCCGCCTCGTCGACGACGCGATGCAGGCGATGTCGCTGCCACGGCTGTGTGAAAACCTCGACCGGCGCAGGCTCGGTGAGTTGCTGCGCCTCCTCGACACCGCGCGGATCGGCGAACGGGGCCGCGCCCGGGACCTGCTGGGCGAGGTGTACGAGTACTTCCTGGGCAACTTCGCGCGCGCGGAGGGCCGTCGCGGCGGCGAGTTCTTCACCCCGCCCAGCGTGGTCCGGGTGATCGTCGAGGTGCTGGAACCCGCCGGCGGGCGAGTCTATGACCCGTGCTGCGGCTCGGGCGGGATGTTCGTGCAAACCGAACGGTTCATCGCCGAACACGACGGCGATCCCGCGAACGTCACGATCTTCGGACAGGAAAGCGTCGAGCAGACCTGGCGGCTGGCGAAGATGAACCTCGCCGTGCACGGCATCGACGACAGCGGCCTGGGCGCGCGCTGGGGCGACACGTTCCTCGAAGACCGGCACGCCGGCGTGCAGATGGATTACGTGATGGCCAACCCGCCCTTCAACGTCAAGGACTGGGCCCGCGACGAACACGACCCGCGCTGGCGTTTCGGCGTACCGCCCGCCGGCAACGCCAACTACGCATGGATTCAGCACATCCTGTCCAAACTGGCCCCGGGCGGAAAGGCCGGCGTGGTCATGGCCAACGGATCGATGTCGTCGAATGCGCTCGGGGAAGGCGACATCCGCGCGCGTATCGTCGACGCCGACCTGGTGTCGTGCATGGTCGCCCTGCCCGCGCAGCTGTTCCGTAGCACATCGATTCCGGTGTGCCTGTGGTTCTTCGACACGGACAAGGGCGAGCGGTCCGGGCAGGTGCTGTTCATCGACGCCCGCGGGCTCGGCCACCTGGTGAACCGCGCCGAGCGCGCGCTGACGCACGAGGAAGTCGTCCGCATCGGCGACACCTATCACGCGTGGCGGAGATCACCATCAGCCATCGCGAAAGGCCTTGCTTATCAGGATATTCCGGGTTTCTGCGGATCGGTGTCGCTCGGCGACGTCGCCGCGGCCGGCTATACGCTTACGCCCGGCCGTTACGTCGGGGCGCCCGCCGCCGAGGACGACGGCGAGCCGGTCGAGGAGAAGATCGCCCGGCTCAGCGGCGACCTGCTGGCGGCGCTCGACGAATCCGCCCGGCTGGAAGGCGTTGTGCGCCAACACCTGGAGCGCCTGCGGTGACGACCACGCTGGGCGACCACCTGATCTTCGGCACCGGGAGCAGCGCGCCGCCCGGGGTGCCGGGCGCAGGGTTCCGCGTCTACGGCGCCAACGGGGCCATCGGTTACGCCGCCGAACACAACGCGGCGGGTCCGCTGATCGTCCTCGGGCGCGTCGGGTCCCAGTGCGGCAGCCTGCGGTATTGCGCCTCCGACGTCTGGGTCACCGAGAACGCATTGGTGTGCCGGGCCAAAGATCCTGGCGAGACGCGGTACTGGTACTACGCGCTGCACACCTGCCGGCTGGCCGATCACCGCTCCGGATCGGGACAGCCGCTGCTCAGCCAGCGGATCCTGCGTGCCGTCGCGGTGCGCAGCGTGGGCGCGCCGCAGCGCCCGGCGATCGCCGGGCTGCTCGGCGCCCTCGACGACAAGATCTCCGCCAACGCGCGGGTGATCGAGACGGCCGAGAACCTGATGGTGGCCGTCGCGGGCTCGGTGCGCGACCGCGTGCCGCTGTCCAGCCTGGCGGGCCGGTCGACGGCATCGGTCAACGTGGCCGAATTCGACGACGTGGTCGCGCACTTCAGCCTGCCGGCGTTCGACGACGGGGCGAACCCGCGCGTCGTGCCCGCCGAGTCGATCAGGAGCGCCAAGCTTCTCCTGACGGAGCCGTGCGTGTTGTTCGCGAAGCTCAACCCCCGCATCCCGCGGATCTGGAACGTGGTGAGCCTGCCGCCGGAAATGGCCTTGGCCAGCAGCGAGTTCGTCGTCCTGACGCCGAGGCGCGTCGACGCGTCGGCCCTGTGGGCGGCCGTGCGGCAGCCAGATGTCTCCGATCGGCTGCAGCGTCGGGTCGCCGGGACGTCCGGGAGCCATCAGCGGATCCCGCCGCGCGACCTGATGGAGGTTGCGGTCCCGGACGTCCGGCGCCTGACCGCGGCGGCCCGGCAAACGATCACCGGCCTGGGGGCGCTGTGCCACGCCCGCCGCACCGAAAGCGTGCGGTTGTCCGCCTTCCGCGACGCGCTGCTGCCGCCGCTGATATCGGGTGAGCTGTCGCTACGGTCCCCACGTTAAGGTGAGCGCCGTGGCCGAGACCGCGCCGCTACGCGTGCAACTGATCGCCAAGACCGAGTTCCTGGCCCCGCCGGACGTCCCGTGGACCACCGACGCCGGCGGTGGCGCGGCGCTGGTCGAGTTCGCCGGCCGCGCCTGCTACCAGAGCTGGTCCAAACCCAATCCCAAGACCGCGACCAACGCCGGCTACATCAAGCACATCATCGACGTGGGGCATTTTTCCGTCCTCGAACACGCCAACGTGTCGTTTTACATCACCGGCATCTCCCGATCGCTCACGCACGAGCTGATCCGGCACCGGCATTTCTCGTACTCGCAGCTGTCGCAGCGCTACGTGCCCGAGGGCGACTCGCGGGTCGTCCTGCCACCGGGCATGGAGGACGACCCCGAACTCCGGCGCATCCTCACCGAGGCCGCCGATGCCAGCCGGGCGACCTACGCCGAGCTGCTGGCCAAGCTCGAGGCCAAATTCGCCGACCAGCCCAATGCGGTGTTGCGCCGCAAGCAGGCGCGTCAGGCCGCCCGCGCCGTGCTGCCGAACGCGACCGAGACCCGCATCGTGGTGACGGGCAACTACCGGGCCTGGCGGCACTTCATCGCCATGCGCGCCAGCGAGCACGCCGACGTCGAGATCCGGCGGCTGGCCATCGAGTGCCTGCGCCAGCTTGCCGGCGCCGCGCCCGCGGTGTTCGCCGACTTCGAGATCTCGACGCTGGCCGACGGGACCGAGGTGGCCACCAGCCCGCTGGCGACCGAGGCCTGAGTTCCCCGGCCGGCACCGCGCCGTTGCTAAAGACCTTGCCGCCGCCAGGTAACCTGAAGACCGTGAGCACCGTCGGATTCGACGCCCCGGCACGGTTGGGAACCGTACTGACCGCGATGGTGACACCGTTTGCTCCCGACGGCTCGCTCGACACCACCGTGGCGGCACAACTGGCGAACCACCTGGTAGACGCCGGGTGTGACGGCCTGGTGGTCTCCGGAACCACGGGCGAATCGCCCACCACCACCGACGACGAGAAGCGCGAGCTGCTGCGCGTCGTGCTGGAGGCGGTGGGTGACCGCGCCCGGGTCATCGCCGGGGCGGGCACCTACGACACCGCGCACAGCATCCGGCTGGCCCGGGCCTGCGCGGCCGAGGGTGCGCATGGACTGCTGGTGGTCACCCCGTACTACTCGAAGCCGCCGCAGAGCGGGCTGATCGCGCACTTCACCGCCGTCGCCGACGCCACCGAGTTGCCGGTGCTGCTCTACGACATCCCGCCGCGCTCGGTGATCCCCATCGAGACCGAGACCATCCGCGCGCTGGCCGCCCACCCGAACATCGTGGGAATCAAGGACGCCAAAGCCGACCTGCACAGCGGCGGCCAGATCATCGCCGAGACCGGGCTGGCCTACTACTCCGGTGACGACGCGCTGAACCTGCCGTGGCTGGCCATGGGCGCCACCGGCTTCATCAGCGTGATCTCTCATCTGGCCGCCGGTCAGCTGCGAGAAATGTTGTCCGCCTTCGCTTCCGGCGACATCGCCACCGCGCGGAAGATCAATGTCACCGTGGCGCCGTTGTGCGACGCGATGAGCCGGTTGGGCGGCGTGACGATGTCCAAGGCGGGTCTGCGCCTGCAGGGCATCGAGGTTGGCGATCCCCGGTTGCCGCAGATGCCGGCGACGCCCGAGCAGATCGATGCGCTGGCCGCCGATATGCGCGCGGCGTCGGTGCTCCGGTGAGCCAAAGGGTGGCCCGTAAGTGGATGTAGACCTCGCCCCGCCCGGTCCTTTGACCACTGGCGGGTTGCGGGTCACCGCGCTGGGCGGCATCAGCGAAATCGGCCGCAACATGACGGTTTTCGAGCATCTCGGCCGGCTGCTGATCATCGACTGCGGGGTGATGTTCCCCACCCACGACGAGCCCGGGGTGGACCTGATCCTGCCCGACCTGCGCCATATCTCCGACCGGCTCGACGACATCGAGGCGCTGGTGCTGACCCATGCGCACGAGGACCACATCGGCGGCATCCCGTTCCTGCTCAAGCTGCGGCCCGACATTCCGGTCGTCGGGTCGAAGTTCACCCTGGCGCTGGTCGCCGCCAAATGCCGCGAGCACCGGCTCAAGCCGGTGTTCGTCGAGGTCGGCGAGCGACAGCGGAGTACGCACGGCGTCTTCGAGTGCGAATACTTCGCCGTCAACCACTCCATCCCCGACGCGCTGGCGATCGCCGTGCACACCGGCGCGGGAACCGTGCTGCACACCGGCGACATCAAGCTCGACCAGCTTCCCCTCGACGGCCGGCCCACCGATCTGCCCGGCATGTCGCGCCTGGGTGACGCCGGGGTTGACCTGTTCCTGTGCGACTCCACCAACTCCGAGATCCCGGGTGTGGGGCCGTCGGAGAGCGAAGTGGGGCCGACGCTGCACCGGCTGATCCGGGGCGCCGAGGGCCGCGTCATCGTGGCGTGCTTCGCCTCCAACGTCGACCGCGTGCAGCAGATCATCGACGCGGCGGTGGCTTTGGGCCGGCGGGTGTCGTTCGTCGGGCGGTCGATGGTGCGCAACATGGGCATCGCCCGCGAACTCGGATTTCTGCGGGTGGCCGACTCCGACGTGATCGACATCGGCGCCGCCGAGATGATGCCGCCCGAGCGGGTGGTGCTGATCACCACCGGCACCCAGGGCGAACCCATGTCGGCGTTGTCGCGGATGTCGCGCGGCGAGCATCGCAGCATCACCCTCACCGCGGGGGACCTGATCGTGCTGGCGTCGTCGCTGATCCCCGGCAACGAGGAGGCGGTCTACGGGGTGATCGATGAGCTCGCCAGGATCGGGGCCCGCGTCGTCACCAACGCCCAAGCGCGCGTGCATGTTTCGGGTCACGCGTATGCCGGCGAGCTGTTGTTCCTCTACAACGGCGTGCGGCCGCGCAACGTCATGCCGGTGCACGGCACCTGGCGGATGCTGCGCGCCAACGCCAAGCTGGCGGCCAGCACCGGGGTGCCGGAGGAGTCGATCCTGTTGGCCGAGAACGGCGTCAGCGTCGACCTGGTCGCCGGCACGGCGTCGATCGCCGGGGCGGTACCGGTCGGCAAGATGTTCGTCGACGGCCTGATCAACGGCGACGTCGGCGACATCACGCTGGGGGAACGGCTCATTCTGTCGTCGGGTTTCGTCGCGGTGACCGTGGTCGTCCAGCGCGGCACCGGGCGTCCGGTGACCGCGCCGCACCTGTATTCGCGCGGGTTCTCCGAAGATCCCAAGGCGCTGGAACCCGCCGGGCGCCGCGTCGAGGAGGAGCTGGAATTGCTGGCCGCCGAGAGCATCACCGACCCCGGCCGCATCGCCCAGGCCGTGCGCCGCACCGTCGGCAAGTGGGTGGGCGAGACGTACCGCCGGCAACCGATGATCGTGCCGACGGTCATCGAGGTCTGAACCGGCGCTACAACTTCTCCGCGTAGGCCGACCATTCCAGTTGCGAGGCGGTGAGTTTGCGGCCGGTGGGCTCGACGTAGCGCTGGAGGAGTTCGTCGGGACCGGCCTGCTCCAGCAGCCGCCAACCGTATTCGCCGATGAACGCGCCGACCTCGTCGGGCTGTAGCCCGAAATGCCACAGCTGCCGCCGCTGGCGGACGCTGCGATAGAGCGTGCGGGTGCCGTAGCGATTCGTGCCGTCGATGAAATCCCGCCGGACGTAGGTGAAAACCAAACGGCTGCCCGGCGCGGCCGCGCGCAGCCCCTCCAACGTTCGGCGGACGGTGGCTTCCGTCAGGTATTGGGTGACGCCCTCGCAGATGAAGAACGTCCGGTAGTCGGTGTGATATCCGTGCTCGGCCAGGGCGGTGAGCAGGTCGTCGCGCTCGAGGTCCAACGCCACCTGCCGCACCGACATCGGTGGCCCGCCCAGCACCCGCCGGACCGTCTGCACCTTCCTGGCGACGTTGACCGGCAGGTCGACCTCGAAGACGGGGACGCGGACCTGCCGCGTCAACAGGTAGGCGCGGGTGTCCAACCCGGCGCCCAGGATGACCACCGCGTCGATGCCGTCGAGCGCCTCGGTGAGCTTGTCGCCGATGAACCGCTTGCGGCAGGCCAGGTTCGCCCACAAACCGCGGCCCGTCCACTCCGATCCGCGGATCATCAGGCGGCGCACCGGCGCCACGCGGGTCGCCGCGACGAGCCAGCGCAGCGGCGCAGGCAGGAACAGTTCGGCGAGGTCGTCGTCCACCAGCCGCCGGCCCGCCGGCTCGTTGTGTTCGACGGCCGCCAATACCATCGGTCCGAAGGCGGTCTGCGCGGCGGGATTTCGTGCCATGCGCGGCTACTTGTTCAGGAAACCGGCATCGACGGGCAACGTCACGCCGGTGATGTAGCGGGCCTGGTCGGACACCAGCCACGCCACCGCGTTGGCGACGTCTTCGACCTGCAGCACCTCCACCGGCATGGCGTTGCCCATGGCTCCCGGGGTGTCGGTCGCGGCGGCCATCTTGGCCAGCCACTCCCGGGTGAACTCGTTGTTGATCATCGGGGTTTCGACTCCGGACGGGTGGATCGAGTTGACCCGAATATACTGCGTCGCAAGCAGGTTGGCGTATACCCGCATCAAGCCCACCACGCCGTGCTTGGCGGCGGCATAGCCGACGGAACCCGCGTCCGGGCTGCCGACGCCGGCCAGGCCGGCGCTCGAGCTGATCAGCACGATCGAGCCCCCGGTGCCCTGCTTGACCATGGTCGGGATGGCGGCCTTGATGGTGTTGTAGACGCCGGTGAGGTTGACGTCGATGACGTCGCGCCAGCCGTCGTCACCGGACTGCATCGGAGCGATGCCGGCGTTGGCCACGACGATGTCGAGCCGGCCGAACTCGTCCAGGCCCCGCTGCAGCGCGGCCGACAGCGACGCCCGCTCGCGCACGTCGCCACGGGCGGCCACGATCCGAGCGCCGGTGTCCTCGACCAGCTTGACGGTCTCCGCCAGGTCGTCCTCGGTGGCCAGGGGGTAGGGGACACTGGCGATCTGATCGCACAGGTCGACGGCGATGATGTTCGCGCCGTCGCCGGCGAGCCGCACCGCGTGTGCGCGTCCCTGCCCGCGCGCCGCGCCGGTGATGAACGCGACCTTGCCTTCGAGTGGCCGGGTCATCAGGACCGGAGCTGACCCTTGTCCGGGTCGCCCGCGACAACCGGCTGCAGCATCTTGATGTCCGGCGCCCCGGCCAGGTGCTCGCCGGCCGCGCCGAACATCTTGCCGATGGCCGGCGCGGTGCTGTGGGCCTTGAGCGCCTCTTCGTCGGCCCACTGCTCGACGAAGACGAAGGTCTCGCCCGATTGGTGCAGCGAGTACAACTGGCAGCCCGGTTCGTTGTGCACTTCCTCCACCGCCTGCGTGAGGATGTCACGAACGGTGTCGACCGACTCGGGTTTGACGGTCATGGTGGCGACGACGACGACGGGCATGCTGGGGCCTCCTGGGGGCATACGGGGTGGGTGACGCGCATGACTTCTGTTATCCAGATCACCGCTTGTCTACCCTACTCACGCGACATCCCCGCCAAGCCGCCAGATGGCTCACAACCCAAACCGTTACCAGTGTGGCGGGTGGTGTAGATGATGTCGATGCGACTACCCTTGCCGTCATGGCTAACAAGACCGCCGCCCGCTCCAAAGCCAGAACGAGCAGGTCAAAGGCCCCTTCGCGGAGCGGGTCGGGGCGCGCGCGGCCGGCGGCACCCCGCAAGCGGCCGGGCAGGCCCGCCAGGCGGCGCAACCATTCGCTGCTGGTGGCCGCCGGGCTGACCGGCGGCCGCGCCCTGCGCGCCACCTGGCTGATGGCCGCGCGCAGCACCGGCGGCGCGGCCCGGTCGATCGGGCGGGCCCGAGACATCGACCCGGGACACCGCCGCGACGGGATCGCGCTGATGCTCCTCGGCCTGTCCGTCGTGGTCGCGGCGAGCTCCTGGTTCAACGCCGCCCGCCCGGTCGGCGCGTGGGTCGACACGTTGTTGCGCACCTTCATCGGGGCGGGCGTCCTGGCGCTGCCCGTCGTCACGGCCGCGGTGGCGGTCGCGCTGATGCGCACCCAGCCCAACCCCGACGCGCGGCCCAGGCTGATCCTGGGCGCCACCCTGATCGCCCTGTCCGCGCTCGGCCTGCGCCACCTGTGGTCCGGCTCGCCCGAAGACCCCGAAGCGCGGCGGCGCGCGGCGGGATTCATCGGGTTCGCCATCGGCGGCCCGCTGTCGGACGGGCTGACGGCCTGGATCGCCGCGCCGTTGTTGTTCATCGGCTTCATGTTCGGCCTGCTGCTGCTGACCGGGACCACCATCCGCGAGGTGCCCGACGCGGTGCGCAACATGTTCGGCGCCCGGCTGCTCGGCGATGACGACGATTACGACTACGACGACTACGGCGACTACGGCGATCACGACGATGCGGATTCCCTTGCCGCCGAAGACTTCTCCGACGGCTACTACGACCAGGGCCCGCCGGTCCCCGACAACGGGCCGCAGGCCTGGTCGGCGGCGGACCCGGCCCCGGCCCCGGCCCCGGCCCTGCGGGACAACGAGGACGACATTCCCACCACGCCGGAGCCCGCCATCGGGAAGGGCCGCCGTCGTGACAAGAAGAAGACCGAGGTGCTGGACCGGGTCGTCGAGGGGCCCTACACCCTGCCGTCGATGAGCCTGCTGGTGGCGGGCGACCCGCCCAAGAAGCGCAGCGCCGCCAACAACGTCATGGCCGAGGCCATCGGCGAGGTGCTCACCCAGTTCAAGGTCGACGCCGCCGTCACCGGCTGCACCCGGGGTCCGACCGTCACCCGCTACGAGGTCGAGCTGGGCCCCGGCGTGAAGGTGGAGAAGATCACCGCGCTGCAGAAGAACATCGCCTACGCGGTGGCCACCGAGAGCGTGCGCATGCTGGCGCCGATCCCCGGCAAGTCCGCCGTGGGCATCGAGGTGCCCAACACCGACCGGGAAATGGTGCGGCTGGCCGACGTGCTGACCGCGCCGTCCACCCGCCGCGACCACCACCCGCTGGTGATCGGGCTGGGCAAGGACATCGAGGGCGACTTCATCTCGGCCAACCTGGCCAAGATGCCGCACCTGCTGGTCGCGGGCTCGACCGGGTCCGGCAAGTCCAGCTTCGTCAACTCCATGCTGGTGTCGTTGCTGACCCGGGCCACCCCGGAGGAGGTCAGGATGATCCTGATCGACCCGAAGATGGTGGAGCTGACGCCGTACGAGGGCATCCCGCACCTGATCACCCCGATCATCACCCAGCCCAAGAAGGCCGCCGCCGCGCTGGCCTGGCTGGTCGAGGAGATGGAGCAGCGCTACCAGGACATGCAGGCCTCCCGGGTGCGCCACATCGACGACTTCAACGAGAAGGTGCTGTCGGGGGCCATCACCGCGCCGCTGGGCAGCCAGCGCGAATACCGGCCCTACCCGTACATCGTGGCGATCGTCGACGAGCTGGCCGACCTGATGATGACCGCCCCCCGCGACGTCGAGGACGCGATCGTGCGGATCACGCAGAAGGCCCGCGCGGCGGGGATCCACCTGGTGCTGGCCACCCAGCGCCCGTCGGTGGACGTGGTCACCGGGCTCATCAAGACCAACGTGCCGTCCCGGCTGGCGTTCGCCACGTCGTCGCTCACCGACAGCCGGGTGATCCTGGACCAGGCCGGCGCGGAGAAGCTGATCGGCATGGGCGACGGCCTGTTCCTGCCGATGGGCGCGAGCAAGCCGCTGCGCCTGCAGGGCGCCTACATCACCGACGAGGAGATCCACGCCGTCGTCAACGCCTGCAAGGACCAGGCCGAGCCCGAGTACACCGAGGGCGTCACCGCGGCCAAGCCCACCGGTGAACGCACCGACGTCGACCCGGACATCGGTGACGACATGGACGTGTTCTTGCAGGCCGTCGAGCTGGTGGTGTCCAGCCAGTTCGGCTCCACCTCGATGCTGCAGCGCAAGCTGCGCGTCGGCTTCGCCAAGGCCGGCCGGCTGATGGACCTGATGGAGACCCGCGGCATCGTCGGGCCCAGCGAGGGATCCAAGGCGCGCGAGGTGCTGGTCAAGCCCGACGAGCTGGCCGGAACGCTGGCGTTGATCCGCGGCGGCAGCGACGCCGACGGCGGCGACCCCGAGGACTAGCGGACCCGCTACAGCACCAGCAGCATCCGGGAGTTGCCCAGGATGTTGGGCTTGACGTAGCTCAGGTCCAGGAACTCGGCGACGCCGATGTCGTAGGAGCGGCACATCTCCTCGAACACCTCGGCGGTCACCGGCGTGCCCTCGATCTCTGTGAACCCGTGCTTGCCGAAGAACTCGGTCTCGAACGTCAGCACGAACAGGCGCTTGAGCTGCAGCTCGCGCGCGACCTCCAGCAGCCGGTCGACGATCGCGTGCCCGATGCCGTGGCCGGTCGTCGCCGGGTCGACCGCGACCGTGCGGATCTCACCCAGGTCGGACCACATCACGTGCAGCGCACCGCAGCCGACAACCTCGCCGCCACGCTCGGCCACCCAGAATTCCTGGACGGCCTCGTAGAGCGTCACCAGGTTCTTCTCCAGCAGGATCTTGCCTGCGTAGGTGTCGACGAGTCGCTTGATGGCGGGGACATCGGAGGTTCGCGCGCGCCGCACCACAGTGTCCTGCGAACTTTCGGTCACGGCTAACAGTATCGGCATCGGGCACGGGTGCGCTGGTCAACAGTTATTCTGTTGCGGTGTCGGGGCAGCCGCAAGCGGGTCCACCGA
The DNA here is from genome assembly GCF_010731595.1 of Mycobacterium seoulense. Lineage (NCBI taxonomy): Bacteria > Bacillati > Actinomycetota > Actinomycetes > Mycobacteriales > Mycobacteriaceae > Mycobacterium > Mycobacterium seoulense. The sequence continues at coordinate 591,022 of NZ_AP022582.1, forward strand.
TGGGACCGCCAGGCCGCGTCCACATCGCAAACCTCGCCAACACACTGACGCTGCTGCGGCTGGTCTTGGTCCCGGTCTTCCTGCTCGCGCTGTTCGCCAAGGACGGCCACGAGATCGCCTTCCGGATCGTGGCTTTCGTCATCTTCACGCTCGCGGTCATCACCGATCGGCTGGACGGCCTGCTCGCCCGCAACTATGGAATGGCAACCGAATTCGGCGCTTTCGTCGATCCGATCGCCGACAAGACGCTGGTCGGGTCGGCGTTGATCGGGCTGTCGATGCTCGGCGACCTGCCCTGGTGGGTCACGGTGGTGATCATGGCCCGGGAGGTCGGGGTGACCGTGCTGCGGCTGGCCGTGATTCGCCGCGGGGTCATCCCGGCCAGTTGGGGCGGCAAGCTCAAGACCGTGGTGCAGGCCGTGGCGATCGGCTTGTTCATCCTGCCGCTGTCCGGGCCCTTCCGGGTGACGGCCGCCGTGGTGATGGGAGTGGCCATCGTCCTGACGATCGTCACCGGCATCGATTACGTGGTGTCGACCGTCAGGGAAGTGCGCCGGACGGCGGACTGATTCTCGGGCCGCCGAACGGGAACCAACACCCCGCCGCTCGCGTTTCACCTAATGAGCGCCTGCCGGACGGGGCCGATTTCGCTCCGGGCGGGCTGACTGGACGAAGGAGGGCAGAAATGCCGCCATTGGTGCGCGAGGTCATCGGCGACGTGCTGCGGGAGGCCCGGATGACGCAGGGCCGGACGCTGCGCGAGGTTTCCGATTCGGCGCGGGTGAGCCTCGGTTATCTGTCCGAGGTCGAGCGCGGGCGCAAGGAACCCTCCAGCGAACTGCTCAACGCGATCTGCGAGGCGTTGGAGATGCCGCTGTCGTCGGTGCTGACTGACGCCGGCGAGCGGATGGCCGGGGTGGAACGGGCCGCACGCGAGGCGCCCGCCGACGGATTGCGCGGTCCCAGCATCGACGCCGACACCAAGGTCGTCATCCCGCCGGTGGCGTCGCTGGCGATCGCCTGAACGCCGCCCGGCGCAAGGATCCAGCGCCAGGGGTAGGGCGATCGGCGCCGACCCACTAAATTGAGCGACAAGCGACGGCCCATCCGGGGGCCATCCGGCCCACAAGAAGCGAAGGTGGAGCTCACTCATGGCCAATCCGTTCGTCAAAGCGTGGAAGTACCTCATGGCGCTGTTCAACGCGAAGATCGACGAGCACGCCGACCCCAAGGTGCAGATCCAGCAGGCCATCGAGGAAGCGCAACGCACGCATCAGGCGCTGACCCAGCAGGCCGCGCAGGTGATCGGCAACCAGCGCCAGCTGGAGATGCGGCTCAACCGCCAACTCGCCGACATCGAGAAGCTGCAGGTCAACGTGCGTCAGGCGTTGACGCTGGCCGACCAGGCCACCGCCGCCGGTGACGCCGCCAAGGCCACCGAATACAACAACGCCGCGGAGGCGTTCGCCGCCCAGTTGGTGACCGCCGAGCAGGGCGTCGAGGACCTCAAGACGCTGCACGATCAGGCGCTGAGCGCGGCCGCGCAGGCCAAGAAGGCGGTCGAGCAGAACGCGATGGTGCTGCAGCAGAAGATCGCCGAACGCACCAAGCTGCTCAGCCAGCTCGAGCAGGCGAAGATGCAGGAACAGGTCAGCGCCTCGCTGCGCTCGATGAGCGAGATCGCCGCGCCGGGCAACGTGCCCAGCCTCGACGAGGTGCGCGACAAGATCGAACGCCGCTACGCCAACGCGATCGGCTCCGCCGAGCTCGCGCAGGGATCGGTGCAGGGCCGCATGCTCGAGGTCGAACAGGCCGGGGTGCAGATGGCCGGCCATTCCCGGCTGGAGCAGATCCGCGCGTCGATGCGCGGCGAAGCGTTGCCGACCGGCGGGACGCCCGCCGCCGGGGCCACTCCGGCGACGCCCGCGCCCGCCGAGACCACCGGCGGCGCCGCCACCGAGAAGCCCTTTGGCCAGTAACCCGGTGCCGTGACGGTGAGCGAGACGCAGCGCGGGCTCTGGCGCACGCTGCTGGGGCGCGGGCTGGCCACCGCCGCCGACCTTTCCGACCTGGTGGCCCGAAAGCTCAGCGCCGCCGCGGATCCCCGTGCGCGACAGCTGCGGCGGCGTCGCCGCGCCCTGCGGTGGGGCCTGATATTCGCCGTTGGCTGCGTGTTCTGGGCGGTGGTGACGATGCTGCTGGCGGCCTGGGGGTGGTTCGCGCTGTTGCTGGAGATCACCGGCGCGGTCTCCGTCGTCATGGCCATCCCGGCGACGCTGCTGTTGCTGCGCTACCGGTGGCTGCGTTCCGAGCCGCTGCCCACACCCCGCCCGACCAGCGTGCGCCGGCTGCCGCCACCCGGCTCGGCGGCGCGGCCCGCCATGTACGCGCTCGGCGCCTCCGAACGCGGGTTCCTCTCGCTGCTGAACGTCATCGAGCGGGGCTCGATGTTGCCGACCGCCGAGATCCGCGACCTGACCGCGGCGGCCAACAAATCCTCGGCGGCCATGGCGGCCACCGCCGCGGAGGTGGTGTCGATGGAGCGGGCGGCGCAGTCCAGCGAATCGTCGCGGGCCTACTTGGTGCCCACCATCAACGCGTTCACCGCGCAGCTGAGCGCCGGCGTCCGCCAGTACAACGAGATGGTCACCGCCGCAGCGCAATTGGTGTCCTCGGCCCACGGCGACCAGTTGGCCGCCTCGCAGCGCTACCGCGCCGAGCTGGCCGGGGCCACCGACCGGCTGGTCGGCTGGGCGCAGGCGTTCGACGAGCTCGGCGGCCTGCGCGGGGCCAGCTAGCGGGCTAGAACGTCGCCTTCAGCGAGGGCAGCACCACCGCGGCCAGGCCGCGAAGGGTGGCCTTGAACATGTCGAAGAAGTCAAAGTAGTCGCGCCACAACGTGATTCGTCCGTCGTGGACTTCGAACACGCCGCACACCCAGAACTGGAGCCGCACGGGGCCGAAGATCAGGGCGTCGGTGCGCTCGGTGAGCACCGCCCCGCCGTCGGCGGCGATGCGATGGATCTTCACCTCGAAGGCGGCGCGGCCGTCCATCTGGCGAAACAGCTTCATCGCCCTGGCCCGGCCGTGGATCGTCGGCAGCCCGACGTTCTCGTAGACGAGGTTGTCGTCCAATGCGGCGTCGGCGGCGTCGTAATCCGCGTCCTGCAGGGCGTTCAGGAAGCCCTCGACCGTGCGGGTGTTCGCAACGGCGGTTCCGGTCGGCTCGGTCATGACCGCCAGCGTAGGCGAGCGTCGCGGTCACGCGCTGTGGCAGGGTAAGCCCGATGCGTGTCGCCGTGGTCGCCGGGCCGGATCCCGGTCACTCGTTCCCCGCGATCGCGCTGTGCCAACGTTTCGCCGCAGCCGGCGACGAGCCCACGCTGTTCACCGGCGCCGAATGGGTGGACACCGCCCGCGCCGCCGGCATCGCCGCCGCGCCGCTGGACGGGCTGGCGGCCACCGACGACGACGTGGACGCCGGGGCCCGAATCCACCGGCGCGCGGCGCGGATGGCCGTGCTCAACGTGCCCGCGCTGCGCGACCTGGCGCCCGACCTGGTGGTGTCCGACGTCATCACCGCCGGCGGCGGCATGGCCGCGGAGCTGTTGGGCATCCCGTGGATCGAACTCGACCCGCATCCGCTCTACCTGCCGTCGAAGGGATTGCCGCCGATCGGCAGCGGGCTGGCCCCGGGCACCGGCATCCGCGGCCGGCTCCGCGACGCCACGATGCGCGCGCTCACCGCGCGGTCCTGGCGCGCGGGCCTGCGCCAGCGCGCCGCGGTGCGGGTCGGGATCGGGCTGCCGGCCCGCGACCCCGGGCCGCTGCGCCGCCTGATCGCCACCTTGCCGGCCCTCGAGGTGCCGCGGCCGGACTGGCCGGCGGAGGCCGTGTTGGTGGGCCCGCTGCACTTCGAACCGACCGACCGGGTGCTCGAAATCCCGGCGGGTTCCGGGCCGGTGCTGGTGGTCGCGCCGTCGACCGCGTCGACCGGGACCGAGGGGCTGGCCGAGCTTGCGCTGGCCCGGCTGCGGCCGGGGGAGACGCTGCCGGCCGGATCGCGGCTGGTGGTCTCGCGGCTCGGGGGCGTGGATCTGCAGGTGCCGCCGTGGGCGGTGGTCGGGCTGGGCAGCCAGGCCGAGTTGTTGAGGCACGCCGACCTGGTGATCTGCGGCGGCGGCCACGGCATGGTGGCCAAGACGCTGCTGGCGGGGGTGCCGCTCGTGGCGGTGCCCGGGGGCGGGGATCAGTGGGAGATGGCCAATCGGGTGGTCCGGCAGGGCAGCGGGCGGCTGATCCGGCCCCTGACCGCCGAAGCGCTGGTGGCCGCGGTGAACGAGGTCCTGTCGTCGCCCCGTTACCGGCAGGCCGCCCGGGCCGCCGCCGCCAGCATCGCCGGCGTGGCCGATCCGGTCCGGGTGTGCCACGAAGCGCTCGCCCTTACGGAATGATTGGCCGGGTCCGCGAAAGGAGGGCAACGGCGATGAGGACGATCGCGGCCGGCGGGCTGCTTCTCGCCCTGATGGTCAGCGCGGGCGTCGCCCACGCCGACAGCGGAGACGAGCAGCAGGCCTGCCAGTTGATGGACGATCCGGCGGCCGCTGAGCAGGGACTCGCACCGGTCGAATACGCCTTCATGCAATTGCGCGCCAGGATGTCGGCGGAGCGGGCGCGGACCATCATGTCCGTGGCGGTGCAGGACTACTGCCCCAACCACCTGGCGGACCTGCCGGCGAGCTGGCGGTGACGCGGCCGGTGTCCGATCGTGGGCCGGTGGGTATCTTGCTGGCGTGCGGCTAACGGAATTCAACGAGCGCGTCGTGCTGCGATTCGGTGCGGCATACGGCTCTTCGGTGCTGGCGGACCACGTGCTGACCGTGTTCGGCGGCCGCACCGCCGCCCAGGCGATCGAGGACGGGATCGAGCCCCGCGACGTGTGGCGGGCCCTGTGCGTCGACTTCGACGTGCCGCGCGACCAGTGGTGACGCCCGCCGATTATTCGTAGGGCGCCGGTTCGGCGGCAGATGGTGCCACTCGCGGGGGTGGGTTCGGCGTGTCCGCTTGAATCGAACAGGTGTTCGGCTACTGTGGGAAACGTTCGGTGAGTCAATTTGTCGGTGGCCTTCTCTAGTGTCACGGCCAACCGACCGACACCGGTCACCGAACACACCGAACCATAGGAGAGGCACCATGGCGCAAGCCCCCGACCGCGAGAAGGCTCTCGAACTGGCGATGGCCCAGATCGAAAAGAGCTACGGCAAAGGCTCGGTGATGCGTCTCGGCGACGAGATGCGTCAGCCGATCTCGGTCATCCCGACCGGATCCATCGCACTGGACGTGGCCCTGGGCATCGGCGGCCTGCCCCGTGGCCGGGTCGTGGAGATCTACGGCCCGGAATCCTCGGGTAAGACCACCGTCGCCCTGCATGCGGTGGCCAACGCCCAGGCCGCCGGTGGCGTCGCGGCGTTCATCGACGCCGAGCACGCCCTGGACCCCGATTACGCCAAAAAGCTCGGCGTGGACACCGATTCCCTGCTGGTCAGCCAGCCCGACACGGGGGAGCAGGCCCTCGAGATCGCCGACATGCTGATCCGCTCCGGCGCGCTGGACATCCTGGTCATCGACTCGGTGGCGGCGCTGGTGCCGCGCGCGGAGCTCGAGGGCGAGATGGGCGACAGCCACGTCGGGTTGCAGGCCCGGCTGATGAGCCAGGCGCTGCGGAAAATGACCGGCGCGCTGAACAATTCGGGCACCACCGCGATCTTCATCAACCAGTTGCGCGAGAAGATCGGGGTGATGTTCGGCAGTCCGGAAACCACCACGGGTGGAAAGGCTTTGAAGTTCTACGCGTCGGTGCGCATGGACGTGCGCCGGATCGAGACGCTCAAGGACGGCGCCAACGCGGTCGGTAACCGCACCCGCGTCAAGGTCGTCAAGAACAAGGTGGCGCCGCCGTTCAAGCAGGCCGAATTCGACATCCTCTACGGCAGGGGGATCAGCCGGGAAGGCTCGCTGATCGATATGGGTGTGGAGCAGGGCTTCATCCGCAAGTCCGGTTCCTGGTTCACCTACGAAGGCGAGCAGCTCGGTCAGGGCAAGGAGAATGCCCGCACCTTCCTGATGGAAAACGACGACGTGGCCAACGAGATCGAGAAGAAGATCAAGGAGAAGCTTGGCATTGGCGCGGTCGTGACCGATGGCTTGTCCGATGACAGCGTCCTGCCCGCCCCCGTCGATTTCTGAGCCCTCCCGCGAGGAGCAGGCGCGGACGCTGTGCCTGCGCCTGCTCACCGCGAGAGCACGCACCCGGGCCGAGCTGCACGGCCAGCTGGCCAAACGCGGATACCCCGAGGACGTCAGCGCATCCGTGCTCGACCGGCTCGCCGCCGTCGGCCTGATCGACGATGCCTACTTCGCCGAACAGTGGGTGGCGGTCCGCCGGGCAAAGGCGGGGAAGAGCAAGCGGGCCCTGGCCGCTGAACTGCACACCAAAGGCGTCGACAGGGACGTGATCGCCGCTGCGCTGTCGGGGATCGACGCCGGCGCCGAACGGGACCGGGCCGAGGAGCTGGTGCGGGCCAAGCTGCGCCGGGAGACACTGGCCGGCGATGACGCGCGAGTGACCCGCCGGCTGGTCGGAATGCTGGCGCGTCGTGGCTACAGCCAGAACCTGGCGTGCGAGGTCGTGCTCGCCGAACTGGCCGCCGAACGGGAGCGCCGCCGGGTCTAGCCCGGTGACGTGCGGTTTCTCGCCCGCCGACCGGTCGCCGTACCATGGCCCCGTGACTTCGATGGTGGTGCGGGACGCTGCGGGCGTGGCCGGCGGCGCGGGGCCTGCGCGCACCTACCAGGTCCGCACCTACGGCTGCCAGATGAACGTCCACGACTCCGAGCGGTTGGCGGGTCTGCTGGAGGCGGCGGGCTACCGGCGGGCGGCGGCGGACGCCGACGCCGACGTGGTCGTGTTCAACACCTGCGCCGTCCGCGAGAACGCCGACAACAAGCTGTACGGCAACCTCAGCCACCTGGCCCCGCGTAAACGCGGCAACCCCGAGATGCAGATCGCGGTCGGGGGTTGCCTGGCCCAAAAGGACCGCGACGCGTTGCTGCGCAAGGCGCCTTGGGTCGACGTCGTCTTCGGCACGCACAACCTCGGATCGCTGCCCACGCTGCTCGAACGGGCCCGGCACAACAAGGCCGCCCAGGTCGAGATCGCCGAGTCGCTGCAGCAATTCCCGTCGTCGCTGCCGAGCGCGCGCGAATCCGCTTACGCTGCTTGGGTTTCCGTCTCGGTCGGGTGCAACAACAGCTGCACCTTCTGCATCGTCCCCTCGTTGCGGGGCAAGGAGGTCGACCGGAGCCCGGTCGACATCCTGGCCGAGGTGCGCGCGCTGGTGGCCGACGGCGTGCTCGAGGTGACGCTGCTGGGCCAGAACGTCAACGCCTACGGCGTCTCCTTCGCCGACCCGGCGCTGCCCCGGGATCGCGGCGCCTTCGCGCGGCTGCTGCGGGCCTGCGGGGACATCGACGGGCTGGAACGGGTGAGATTCACCTCCCCGCATCCCGCCGAATTCACCGACGACGTCATCGATGCCATGGCACAGACGCCGAATGTCTGCCCGGCCCTGCACATGCCGCTGCAGTCGGGCTCCGACCGGGTGCTGCGGGCGATGCGGCGCTCGTATCGCGCCGAGCGCTACCTCGGCATCATCGACCGCGTCCGCGCGGCCATGCCCCACGCCGCCATCACCACCGACCTGATCGTCGGGTTCCCCGGTGAGACCGAGGACGACTTCGCGGCCACCCTGGAGGTGGTGCGGCAGGCCCGGTTCGCCGCCGCGTTCACCTTCCAGTACTCCAAGCGGCCCGGCACCCCGGCCGCCGAACTGGACGGGCAGCTCCCGAAAGCCGTTGTGCAGGAACGCTATGAGCGGCTGGTCGAGCTGCAGGAGCAGATCTCGCTGGAGGGCAACCGCGCGCTGGTTGGTCAGACCGTGGAACTGCTGGTCGCCGCCGGTGAGGGACGCAAGGACACCCACACCGCCCGGATGACGGGCCGCGCCCGCGACGGCCGCCTGGTGCACTTCAGCGCCGACGACCGGGTACGACCCGGCGACGTGGTCAGCGCGGTGATCACCCAGGCCGCGCCGCACCACCTCATCGCCGACGCCGGCATCCTCAGCCATCGCCGCACCCGCGCGGGAGACGCCCACGCCGCCGGGCAGCGCCCGGGCGGCATCGGTCTCGGCATGCCCGCCGTCGGACCGCCCACCGGCCCCACAGAACCCACAGAACCCACAGAACCCACAGAACCCCTTGGATGTGCGCGATGAACGAAGAACACCCCGACTTCCACGCCCTGCGGACCGAAATCGAGGCCGCCGAGCGCCGCGTGGCGCGCGGATTCGACCCGGGCCCACGCGGTTTCGTCGTGGCGATCCTGGTCTTCGTGCTGCTGGGATCGTTCATCCTGCCGCACACCGGTGCGGTGCGGGGCTGGGACGTGCTGTTCAGCAGCCACGGCGCCGGCGCGGCCGCGGTGGCGTTGCCGTCGCGGGTCTTCGCCTGGCTGGCGCTGGTGTTCGGCGTCGGGTTCTCCATGCTGGCGTTGGTGACGCGGCGCTGGGCGCTGGCCTGGATCGCGCTGGCGGGCTCGGCGCTCGCCGGGGCGGCGGGGCTGCTGGCCATCTGGTCGCGCCAGACGGTGGCCGCGGGGCATCCGGGCCCCGGGGTGGGGCTGATCGCCGCGTGGATCGTCGTCCTCGTGCTGACCTATCAGTGGGCCCGGGTGGTGTGGTCGCGCACCATCGTGCAACTCGCGGCCGAGGAGCAGCGGCGCCGCGTCGCGGCGCACCAGCAGTCGAAAACGCTGCTCGACAGCCTGGACGACACCGGGCCGGGCGCCCCGAACCGGAACGGCGGGTCGACGGACCGAGCGCCCCGGGAGCCCGGAGCCTAGGGCTTGCGGGTCAGCGCCTCGGCGGCCGCCTGCGCCCACTGCCGCCACTGCTCGGCGTTGGCCCTGGCTTCTTCGGCCTCCTTGGTGCGGCCCGCCGCCGCGGCCTTCTGGGCCTGCTGCTCGTATTGCTCGGCGCGAGTGCGGAACTGCTCGGCGCGGGCCTGCGCCTGCGGGTCCGACCAATCGGCGTCGCCGGCGTCGCGCACCTTCTTCTCGACCGCGCGCATCCGACGCTCCAATTCGGCCGACCGCTCCCGCGGCACCTTTCCGATCGCGTCCCATCTCTCGGCGATCGAGCGCAGCGCCGCCCTGGCCGCGTCGTGATTGCCGGTGTCGATCTTCTCGGCTTCGGCCAGCAGCGCCTCCTTGGCGGTGGCGTTGGCGCGCAACTCGGCATCCTTCTCCGCCGTGGCCGCGTTGCGAGCCGTGAAGAAGACGTCCTGGGCGGCCTTGAACCGCCGCCACAACGCGTCGTCGACATCCCGGGCCGCGCGGCCTGCCGCCTTCCACTCCGTGAGCAGTTTGCGGAACTCCGCGCTGGTGGCGGTCCAGTCCGTCGAGCCGGACAACTCCTCGGCCCGTTCGCAGAGTCGTTCCTTGGCCTGCCGAATGCCCAGGCGTTCGCGGTCCAGTTCGGCGAAATGCGATCCCCGCCGCCGGTTGAACGCCTCCCGCGCCGCCGAATAGCGCTTCCACAGCGCGTCATCGACCTTCCGGTCCAGGCCGCTGATGGTCTTCCACTCGTCGAGGATGGCCCGCAGCCGGTCACCGGCCGCCTTCCACTGCGTGGAGTTGGCGCCCAACTCCTCGGCCTCGGCGGCCAGCGCCTCCTTGCGCGCCGTCTGGGTGGCGCGATGCTCGTCGCGGCGGGATCGCTCCTCGGCGACGGTGGCCTCGACCTGGTCGATGAGGCTGGTCAGCCGGCGGGCCAGCGCGTCGATGTCGCCCAGTACGGCCGCCGTCGGCAGTGTCTCGGCGAGCTCGGACGCGTGGGCCTTGATCTTGCGGGCGTCACCGGTTCCCGCCGCGAGCCGCTCCTCCATGAGCGTGATCTCGGTGCTCAGGTCGTCGAAGCGGCGGCCGAAGTGGGTGAAAGCCGCTTCTCGGTCACCGGCCTGCCAGGAGCCGACGATGCGCTCGCCGTCGGCGGTGATCAGCCACACCGTGCCGTCGTCGTCGACGCGCCCGAACCGATGCGGATCGCTGGCCGGCGGCGCCGGCACGGGGTGGGTGAGGGGCCGTGGGCCCGGGCTCGGCGGCCGGGGACCGGGACGCGGTCCCGGGCGTGGCACCGGGCGCGAAACCGGTTGGGGCACCGGCCCCGCCGGGGTTCCGCCGTTCGCTTCGTCAGCCGTCATCGCTCGTCACCTACCCTTCGCGCGGTCGCTGCTCCGCGCACCTGCCGCGCGTAGCGGCACCGTGTGCTGCGCCGGTGGGCGGCCCTCGCGGCCCTCCCAACAGCTGCTCAACAGTATTCAAGCAGCTTGGCGGCCCATGCGCCGCCACCCTGACCTTCTTGCTCGGGATGCAGCGGCGCGGACGCATGGCGGCGGCCCGCGCACCGGCTTAACCGGATCGCAGCCTCACCCACAGGCCATACATAGGTTAATGACGTATCAACAGAGGGTGAATCGGTGAACGGACAGCGGCGTGGCCGACGTCATACAGTTGTTGCTGAACTGATCGCAAATATTGCGTGTATTTGCCCGTGCCCCAGGGAAAGCTGGTCGGGGCAATCGTGAGGTGAGGGGTCGCTCATGTCGAAGGTTGATGTCGCGGCGTTGATCGCAGTGTGCGCGGCGTTGGCATCCGCGGTCGGCGATGTGATCCGTCAGCGCTCCGCGCAGGAGATCACGGACAAGCAGGTCGGCCATCTCGAGCTGTTCCGCATGTCGCTGCGGGACACCCGGTGGTGGTTGGGCGGCCTGGCGGCGATCGTCAACTACAGCCTGCAGGCCGGGGCCCTGGCCTGGGGCTCGGTCGTGCTGGTGACCGCCCTGCAGGTGACGGCGTTGCTGTTCGCCCTGCCGATCTATGCCCGGCTGACCAAGCGCCGGGTGACCCGCTGGGAGTGGGCGTGGGCGGTGACCCTCGCCGGCGCCCTGGCCGTGGTGATCATCGTCGGCGACCCGGCCGCCGGCAATCAGCGCGCATCGGTCGGCACCTGGGCCGTAGTCGCCGCGGTGATGGTGCCGCTGCTGGTGGCGTGTGTGGTGGCCGCGCGAATCCGGTCGGGCAGCCCGATCGCGGCCGCGCTGCTCGCGGTGGTGGCGGGTTCGGCCTTGGCCCTGTTCGCCGTGCTCACGAAGGGCATCGTCGAGGTGGGCGAGGACGGCCCGTTGGCCGTCCTGAGCGCGCCCGAGTTCGTTCCCTGGCTGCTGCTGGCGCTGACCGGGATGATCTTCCAGCAGTCGGCGTTCCGTGCCGGAGCGCTGACGGCGTCCATGCCGACGATGACCGTGGCGAAGCCCGTGGTCGCCGGTGTGCTCGGCATCTTCGTGCTCGGCGAAACGCTGGGCGCGACCGGACCCAAGGCCCTCGTGCTGATCGCGGCGGTGGCGGTGGTGATCGTGGCGACGATCGCGCTGGCTCGCGGCGAGGCCGCCACCATGGTCGCGCAGGTCGGGCGAGACGCCGGGGACATCACGCCGGGCGCGTCGTCGTCCGAAGACGACGACGCCGGCCCTTGTAGCGATCCCATCCTGGCTGCGCCGGCCGAGGCCTGAGGCGCGCCGCCCCGGCGAAACGTTAGTTTGGTGGCGTGCTCAGCGGCATCGCGATCGTTCCGTCGGCTCCGCTGCTGGTGCCCGAGCTCGCCGGAGCGGCCGCCGCGGAGGTGACCGACCTGGCCGCCGCGGTGCTGGCGGCGGCCGTCTTGTTGCCCTCGCGCTGGACCGTCATCGGGACCGCCGGGCGCGACGACGCGTTCGGCCCCGGCGCGGCCGGCAGTTTCGCGGGCTTCGGCGCGGACGTACGGGTCGGGCTTTCCCCGCGGGCCGACGTCGGGGCGCCGGCCGACCTGCCCGTGTGCGCGTTGCTGGCCGCGTGGGTCCGGGGCGAAGTCCGGCCGGACGCCACCGCGCAGGCGCGGGTCTACGCCGCCGACCACGACGCCGAGACGGCGCTGGCCCGCGGCAGGCGCTTGCGCGCCGAGATCGACCGGTCCCCCGAGCCGATCGGGGTCCTGGTCGTGGCCGACGGCGCGAACACCCTGACACCGGCCGCCCCCGGCGGATACGACCCGGGCAACGCCGACGCGCAGCTGGCCCTCGACGACGCGCTGGCCACCGGTGACGTCTCGGCCCTGACGCGGCTGTCGCCGCAGATCCTGGGCCGGGTCGCCTTTCAGGTGCTGGCCGGCCTGGCCGAACCCGGCCCGCGATCGGCCAAGGAGCTATACCGCGGTGCCCCCTACGGCGTGGGCTACTTCGCCGGTGCCTGGCAGCTCTGAGGTGGCCGTGCGACCGCTGGCGATCATCGGCCCCACCGGAACCGGCAAGTCGCAGCTGGCGCTCGACGTCGCCGAACGGGTCGAGGGCGGCGCCGAGATCGTCAACGCCGACGCGATGCAGCTCTATCGGGGAATGGACATCGGCACCGCCAAACTGCCCGTCGACCAACGCCGCGGCATCCCGCATCACCAGCTCGACGTCCTGGACGTCACCGAGACCGCAACGGTCGCCCGCTACCAGGCCGCCGCCGCCGTGGACGTCGAGGCCATCGCCGCCCGCGGCGCCGTGCCCGTCATCGTGGGCGGCTCCATGCTCTACATCCAGTCCCTGCTCGACGACTGGTCGTTCCCCGCCACCGATCCCGCCGTGCGGGCACGCTGGGAACAGCGGCTGGCCGAGGTGGGGGTCGGCGGCCTGCACGCCGAGTTGGCCCGTCGCGACCCCGCCGCGGCCGCGGCCATCCTGCCCACCGACGCGCGGCGCACCGTCCGGGCGCTCGAGGTGGTCGAGCTGACCGGGCAGCCGTTCGCCGCGTCCGCACCCCGCATCGGCGCGCCGAGGTGGGACACCGCCATCGTCGGCTTGGATTGTGAGACAACGCTTCTCGACGAACGGCTGGCCCGCCGCACCGACGCGATGTTCGACCACGGCCTGGTCGACGAGGTGAGTGCACTGCTCGACAAGGGCCTGCGCGACGGTGTCACCGCGTCGCGCGCCCTGGGCTACGCGCAGGTGATCGAGGCGCTGGACGCCGGGGGCGGCGCCGATCGGCTGCGCGACGCGCGGGAACAGACGTACGTGGGCACCCGACGCTATGTGCGCCGCCAGCGGTCGTGGTTCCGCCGCGACCACCGGGTCCGCTGGCTGGACGCGGGCGACGCCGCCCGGCTCGTCGACGAAGCCCTGCGGGCCTGGCGCCACGTATCCTGAGCGGGTGCAATTCGCCAAGGGCCACGGCACCGAGAACGACTTCGTGCTGCTCCCGGACGCGCAGGCCACGCTCGACCTCACCGCGGCCCGGGTGGCGGCGCTGTGTGACCGGCGGCGCGGGCTGGGCGCCGACGGGGTGCTGCGCGTGACCACCGCCGGTGCCGCCCTGTCGGCCGGCGTGCTCGACCGGCTGCCGGACGGCGTGGCATCGGCCGACTGGTACATGGACTACCGCAACGCCGACGGCTCGCTCGCCCAGATGTGCGGCAACGGCGTCCGGGTGTTCGCGCACTACCTGCGGGCCAGCGGGTTGGAGGCCCGCGACGAATTCGTGGTCGGGTCGCTCGCCGGCCCCCGGCCGGTCACCGTGCACCGCGCCGATGCGGTCCGCGCCGACATCAGCGTCGAGATGGGCAAGGCCAACACGCTCGGCCCGGGTAGCGCGCTCGTCGGCGGCCGTCGGTTCACCGGCCTGGCGGTCGACGTGGGCAACCCCCACCTGGCGTGCGTGGATCCGGACCTGACCGCCGAGGAGCTGGCGACGCTGGACGTGGCGGCGCCGGTCGCATTCGACCACGCCCAGTTCCCGGACGGCGTCAACGTCGAAGTCCTGACGGCACCGGCCGACGGCGCGGTGCGGATGCGGGTGCACGAGCGGGGCGTGGGCGAAACGCGCTCATGCGGCACCGGCACGGTCGCGGCCACCGTGGCCGCCCTGGCCGCCGCCGGCGCGGCCACCGGCACCCTGACGGTGCGGGTCCCCGGCGGCGACGTCGTCGTCACCATCACCGACGCCACCAGCTACCTGCGGGGTCCCTCGGTACTGGTGGCGCACGGCGAGGTCAGCGAGGAATGGTGGAACGCGCAGGAGCGTTAATTCAAGTGCACGACGCCGATCCGCCGTGCATCATCGTGTATTGCCTATGACACAACCTGAATTCGAACATCACGCTCCCGCGGAGCCAAGCACCGGCGAACTCGCCCTGGAGGAACGGTCTGCGCTGCGCCGCGTCGCCGGTCTGTCCACCGAGCTCACCGACGTCTCCGAGGTCGAGTACCGCCAGCTCCGGCTGGAACGCGTCGTGCTGGTCGGCGTGTGGACCGACGGCACCGCCGCCGACAGCGAGGCCAGCATGGCCGAGCTGGCCGCCCTCGCGGAGACCGCCGGCTCCCAGGTGCTCGAAGGGCTCATCCAGCGCCGCGACAAGCCCGACCCGTCCACCTACATCGGCTCGGGCAAGGCGCAGGAGCTCCGCGAGGTGGTGCTGGCGACCGGCGCCGACACGGTGATCTGCGACGGTGAACTGTCCCCGGCGCAGCTGACCGCGCTGGAGAAGGCGGTGAAGGTCAAGGTCATCGACCGCACCGCGCTGATCCTCGACATCTTCGCCCAGCACGCCACCAGCCGGGAGGGCAAGGCGCAGGTATCGCTGGCCCAGATGGAGTACATGCTGCCGCGGCTGCGCGGCTGGGGTGAGTCGATGTCCCGGCAGGCCGGTGGCCGCGCCGGCGGCAGCGGGGGAGGCGTGGGCCTGCGCGGTCCGGGTGAAACCAAGATCGAGACCGACCGCCGCCGCATCCGCGAACGCATGGCCAAGCTGCGCCGCGAGATCAAGGACATGAAGCAGGTCCGCGACACCCAGCGCAGCCGCCGCCTACAGAGCGACATGCCGTCGGTCGCCATCGTCGGCTACACCAATGCCGGCAAGTCGAGCCTGCTCAACGCGCTGACCGGGGCGGGGGTCCTGGTGCAGGACGCGCTGTTCGCCACGCTGGAGCCCACCACCCGCCGCGCCGAGTTCCTTGACGGTCGCCCTTTGGTGCTCACCGACACCGTCGGATTCGTCCGCCACCTGCCCACCCAGCTGGTCGAGGCGTTCCGCTCCACGCTCGAGGAGGTCGTCGACGCCGACCTGTTGCTGCATGTGGTCGACGGCTCCGACGCCAACCCGGTGGCCCAGATCAATGCGGTGCGCGAAGTGATCTCCGAGGTCATCGCCGACCATCACGGCGACCCGCCCCCCGAGCTGCTGGTGGTGAACAAGGTCGACGCCGCCAGCGGCCTCACCCTGGCCAAGCTTCGGCACGCGCTGCCCGGCGCGGTGTTCGTCTCGGCACGCACGGGCGAGGGCATCGACGCGCTTCGGCGCCGGATGGGGGAGCTCGCCGTTCCCACCGACACGGCCGTGGACGTGGTGATTCCGTACCACCGCGGCGACCTGGTGGCCCGGCTGCACGCCGACGGGCGCGTGCAGCAGCAGGAGCACCACCCCGACGGCACCCGGATCAAGGCCCGGGTCCCGGTGGCGCTGGCCGGGCGCCTGCAAGAGTTCGCCGCCCGCTGATCTCCGCGGCGCCCCTACCCCGCCGTCTGCCGACCAACCGTCTGGTTGGTATATGTTGGGCGACAGAGTTCCCAGTCGCCGGAGGTCATCCACATGGGCAGTGCCGTCAAGTACCAGCGCACGCTTTTCGAGCCGGAGCACGAGCTGTTCCGCGAGTCCTACCGGGCCTTCCTCGATCGTCATGTCGCGCCCCACCACGACGAGTGGGAGAAGGCCAAGATCGTCGACCGGGGCGTGTGGCTCGAAGCCGGCAAGCAGGGCTTCCTCGGCATGGCGGTGCCCGAGGAATACGGCGGCGGCGGCAACCCCGACTTCCGGTACAACACGATCATCACCGAGGAGACCACCGCCGGTCGCTACAGCGGCATCGGCTTCGGCCTGCACAACGACATCGTGGCGCCGTACCTGCTGGCCCTGGCGACCGAGGAGCAGAAGCAGCGCTGGCTGCCGAAGTTCTGCACCGGCGAGCTCATCACCGCGATCGCGATGACCGAACCCGGAACCGGCAGCGACCTGCAGGGCATCAAGACCCGCGCGGTCAAGCAGGGTGACCACTACGTGCTCAACGGCGCAAAGACGTTCATCACCAACGGAATCAACGCCGACTTGGTGATCGTGGTCGCGCAGACCGATCCCGACAAAGGGGCGCAGGGCTTTTCATTGATCGTCGTCGAACGCGGCATGGAGGGCTTCGAACGCGGCCGCCACTTGGACAAGATCGGGCTGGACGCACAGGACACCGCCGAGTTGTCGTTCACCGACGTCAAGGTGCCCGCCGAAAACCTGCTGGGGCAGGAGGGCATGGGGTTCATCTACCTGATGCAGAACCTGCCGCAGGAACGGATCTCGATCGCCATCATGGCGGCCGCGGCGATGGAGCACGTGCTCGAGCAGACGCTGCAATACACCAAGGAGCGCAAGGCATTTAACAAGCCGATCGGCAGCTTCCAGAACAGCCGCTTCGTGCTTGCCGAGCTGGCGACCGAGGCCACCGTGGTGCGCATGATGGTCGACGAGTTCATCCGGCTGCACCTGGACAAGAAGCTGACCGCCGAACAAGCGGCGATGGCCAAGTGGTACTCCACCGAAAAGCAGGTACACCTGATCGACCGGTGCCTGCAGCTGCACGGCGGTTACGGCTACATGCGCGAATACCCCGTTGCCCGTGCCTATCTGGACGCGCGGGTGCAGACCATCTACGGCGGCACCACCGAGATCATGAAAGAGATCATCGGCCGCAGCCTGGGGGTCTAGCCCTAACACCGTTGGTCGGCAACGCCATCGGCCGGCCAATTCGCAACGGTTACGGCAAACCGGATCGGTGCCCGCGACGCGGCCCGTTTTCCCGGGTAGATCGTGGCAAAGTTAATGGCCTCACGTACCGTCGGCACATGTGTTTCGGGTACGTCGCCCGGGTAATGACAGACCGTCGAGCCGAAAAGCACGACGCCGCGGGGCACCTGGTGAAGTTCGGTGCCGCCCGCGGGCGCCCGATCGTCACGCAGGACGGCGGCCGTTCCTTATTGCACACGCGGTGGTCGGCCGCGGATTACGGCGCGATTTCCCGATCATCGGGCGAGCGACGGCGGGGTTGGCCGCGATTTGAGCGTGGCTCGGCATCATTTCGACATCGGCGTGGTATCCGTTTTTGTAATATTCGTGATCTGACTTCGCATTTTTCGTTGGCTGGAGCAAAGTTATGCGAGCCCGGCAAAAATGCGGTTCGGAACGGGGTTGTTTCCCCGCGGTCGTACCGCGGCTCGCTCGCCGGCTGTGCAGGCGCGGGCGTAGCCGCTGATAGGGGAATAGCCGTCGGCTGGGAGGCTTGGTGAACGGGCAGAGAGGTCACATGCGCAGGCTGGTCGGGAGCGCGCTGGTCAGCTTGACCGCCGCAGCAATTGCCGCCGCCTTGCTGGCGCCCCCCGCGGCGGCGTCGCCCATCGGCGACGCCGAGGCGGCCATGATGGCGGCGTGGGAGAAGGCCGGCGGTGACGGTTCGCCTCTGGGCGCCCGCAAGGGCGACGTGTACCCGGCCGGCGACGGTTTCGCGCTCGACTTCGACGGCGGCAAGATGTTCTTCACCCCGGCGACCGGTGCCAAATTCGTCTACGGGCCCATCCTGGACAAATACGAGATGCTGGGCGGCCCCGCCGGCAGCGATCTGGGGTTCCCGGCCATCAACGAAGTGCCCGGCCTGGCCGGACCCGACAGCCGGGTGGCCACCTTCTCGGCGAGCGACAAGCCGGTGATCTTCTGGACGCCCGACCACGGGGCGTTCGTCGTGCGCGGCGCGATCAACGCCGCCTGGGACAAGCTCGGCAGTTCGGGCGGCGTGCTCGGGGTCCCGGTCGGCGACGAAACGTACAACGGCGAGGTCTCCGCCCAGAAGTTCAGCGGCGGTCAGGTCTCGTGGAACAGGCAGACGAAGCAGTTCACCACCGAGCCCCCGGCTTTGGCCGACCAACTGAAGGGCCTGCAGGTCGCGATCGACCCCACCGCGGCCATCAACATGGCGTGGCGAGCGGCCGGCGGCCCCAATGGGCCGTTGGGGGTCAAGAAGGGCGCGCAATATCCGATCGGCGGCGACGGGATCGCCCAGGACTTCGCCAACGGAAAGGTGTACTTCAGCCCGGCCACCGGCGCCAACGCCGTCGAAAGCAACATCCTGGCCAAGTACGAGTCGCTGGGCGGACCCGCCGGCAGCGACCTGGGTTTCCCCACCGCCACCGAGTCCGACGGCGGCATCCCGTCCAGCCGCGTCGTCACCTTCTCCGGCGCCGACAAGCCGGTGATCTTCTGGACTTCGGAGCACGGCGCGTTCGTGGTGCGCGGGGCCATGAAGGCGGCGTGGGACAAGCTCCGCGGGCCGGCCGGCAAGCTGGGCGCTCCCGTCGGCGACCAGGCCGTCGACGGCGACGTCGTCTCCCAGCAGTTCGCCGGCGGCAAGATCTCCTGGAACCGGGCGAAGAACACGTTCAGCACGGAGCCGGCCAACCTCGCGCCGCTGCTCTCCGGCCTGCAGGTGTCGGGCCAGAACCAGCCGAGCAATTCGGCGACGCCCGCCCATCCCAAGAAGTTCACGTGGCAGTCGTGGTGGCTGCTGGCCGTCATTCCGGTGGTCGTGCTGATCGTCCTGGCGGGGCTGCTGGCCTTCGGATGGCGTCGGCGTCGTGCCGCGCAGGAGGGTGCCGGCTACGAGCCGCACCCCGACCTCGCCGGCGGCTACGACGCCGTGGGCGACCAGCATTGGGGGCACGAGGACGTCACCACCGAACAGTTCGGCCACCAGCCGGGAGCCCCCGAAGCCGAGGCCGCCGGGCGGGTCAGCTGGCGGCGCGGCGGCGCGGACGAGGGTCCATTCGCGGGCGAGCAGGAGGACCCCGACGCGGTGGACACCGACTCCTTCTCCGTCGTCACGCCTGCGGACCTGTCGGAGGCCGGCTACCCCGAAACCGAAGCCGAATACGGCGAAGCCGAATACGGCGAAGCCGAATACGCCGAACCTGAACGCGGCGAAGCCGAATACGGCGAGTCCGAATACGCCGATGCGAATTACGCCGACGCCGACTATGCCGGCGCCGAGTACGCCGGCGATGAGCATGAGCCCGCCTACCGCGACACCGACCACGCCGACGACGAATACCTGGAGGCCGAGGAAGTCGCGGTGCCGCACGCGCCCGCGGACGCCGGATTCGACGGCGGTGCAGCCGATGCCGCCCCACCCGAGGCCGAGTACCCGGACGTCGCGGTACCGCACGTCCCCGCGGACATTGCCGAGGCCGAGGCCGCCGCTCCGGAGGCCGTCGCGCCGGCGGTCGTCGCATCCGAGCAGCGCGGCGGGCGGCACGCGGCCGCGGACGACGAAGACAGCGCGGGGGCCGGCCCGGCCGGGCGCCCGACCATCCACCTGCCGCTCGACGATCCCTACCAGGCGCCCGACGGATACCCGATCAAGGCGAGCGCCCGCTTCGGGCTGTACTACACGCCGGGCAGCGAGCTCTATCACGACACGCTCGCCGAAATCTGGCTGTCCAGTGAGGAAGTGGCGCAGGCCAACGGCTTCGTCAAGGCGGACTGAGCCGGGCGGAACCGCGCGACGGGGCTAGACCTTGCGGATCACCGTGACGACCTTGCCGAGCACGGTCGCGTCATTGCCGGGAATGGGGTCGAACGCGGGGTTGTGCGGCATCAGCCACACCTGACCGCCCGCCCGCTTGAACGTCTTCACGGTGGCTTCCCCGTCGATCATGGCCGCGACGATGTCGCCGTTGTCGGCGACGTTCTGCTGTCGCACCACCACCCAGTCGCCGTCGCAGATCGCCGCCTCGACCATGGAGTCGCCGACGACTTTGAGCAGGAACAGCGTGCCCTCGCCGACCAGCTCGCGCGGCAGCGGGAAAACGTCCTCGACGGCTTCCTCGGCGAGGATGGGGCCGCCGGCCGCGATGCGCCCCAGGACCGGGACGAATATCGGCTCCGGCAGGGCGTCCGACCCGGCGACATCGGTGGCCGGCGCCGCCGCGCCGTCATCGGCGCCGCGGACGTCGACCGCCCGTGGGCGGTTCGGGTCGCGACGCAGGTATCCCTTGCGTTCCAGCGTGCGCAGTTGATGAGCCACCGACGATGTCGACGTCAGGCCCACCGCGTCGCCGATCTCCCGGATGCTCGGCGGGTAGCCACGGCTGGTGACCGACGCGCGAATGACGTTCAAGATGGTGCGTTGCCGTTCGGTCAGTGATGAATCGACGGCGTGCAGTCGACCGCCCGCGCCGGCCGATGAGGTGTCGTTGCTGTCGCTCATGGCACTGAATGTAGCCCCACAGCGCCCAAGAATCAAACATGTGTTCGACTAGCGTGTCGCGGTGGCGGACGGGGGATGGAATCGCCCATCGACATCGTTAATCACAAAGGTGTAACTCTTCGGTGGATCGGGTATTTCAGCCGCATGTCAGCTCTGGCGGCCACGGACTTGTCGGTGGCGTGGTCTAGCGTTCGACTCGTGCGACACGCTTCGCTCACATGTTCGGATATCGAACACACGAGCGATACAGTCGAACAGCTGAGCGAATTTAGTTGACCGGAGGAACGCAGATGACAACCATCCACACGCTGGCGCCGCGCGCCGGCAGCCCCCGGCGTCCGGTCAACGGACCGGTCCAGGGCCTTGGCTACGGCCGGGACGTGCTGGCCCGCTCGCGCCGCCCCGTCCCCTCACGACCGGCCGGCGCGCCCATGCGCTACCACCGCACCGGCGTCGCGATGTCGGCCGCGCCCCACCGCAAGCGCCCCGTCACGGTGGCCACCACCGTCTGGCTGGCGCTGGCCGCCGGTGCGATCACCCTGTGGCTGGGCCTCGTCGGCAACGTCGGTCAGGTGCTCAACGGCGACTCCGGGAGTTCGGCCGCGCACGTGCCCGACCGGCTGGCCGTCGTGCGGGTCGAGGCGGGGGAGTCGCTGCAGGACGTCGCGCACCGGGTGGCGCCCGACGCGCCGGCCCGCCAGGTGGCCGACCGGATCCGCGAGCTCAACGACATGAACTCGCCGAGTGTGCTCGCCGGTCAGACCCTGATCGCCCCGGTCGGCTGACGACCGCCGTGCCGGACCGCTTACCGGCCGCGTATGCGCGGGCGGGTAACCGCACGGGTACGCTCGAAGTGCTGCGGTACCTGGTAGTCGGCACAGCGAAGGAGCGGTCATGCATTGCCCGTTCTGCCGTCATCCCGATTCCCGGGTGATCGACTCGAGGGAAACCGATGAGGGGCAGGCCATCCGGCGCCGCCGATCGTGCCCCGAGTGCGGACGGCGTTTCACCACCGTGGAGACCGCGGTGCTGGCCGTGGTCAAACGCAGCGGAGTCACCGAACCCTTCAGCAGGGAAAAGGTCATCAGCGGTGTCCGCCGGGCCTGCCAGGGCCGACAGGTGGACGACGATGCGCTGAACCTGCTCGCCCAACAGGTCGAGGACACCGTGCGCGCCGCGGGGTCCCCGGAGGTCGCGAGCCACGAGGTCGGCCTGGCCATCCTCGGTCCGCTGCGCGACCTCGACGAGGTGGCCTACCTGCGGTTCGCGTCGGTGTATCGCTCGTTCGAGTCCGCGGACGATTTCGAGCGCGAGATTCAGGCGTTGCGCGAACACCGCCAGGTCACCACCCCGAGCTGACGGCCCGGCCCACACCGTTCGGGCCTAGGCTCGTTTTCATGCCTATCGACTTGCATCCCGATCTCGCGGCCCTGGCACCACTCCTCGGGACCTGGGCCGGCCGGGGGTCGGGCGAGTACCCGACGATCCAGCCCTTCGACTATCTGGAAGAAGTGGTCTTCTCCCACGTCGGCAAGCCGTTTCTGGCGTACGCGCAAAAGACCAAGGCGCCGGCCGACGGCAAGCCGTTGCACGCAGAGACCGGGTACCTGCGCGTGCCGCAGCCCGGTCACGTCGAACTGGTCCTGGCCCATCCGAGCGGCATCACCGAGATCGAGGTGGGCACGTACTCGGTCACCGGCGCCCTGATCGAAATCGAGCTGTCCACAACCGAGGTCGGGCTGACCCCGACCGCCAAAGAGGTGACCGCGCTGGGCCGTTCATTCCGCATCGACGGCGACGAGCTCTCGTATTCGGTGCGGATGGGTGCGGTCGGGCAGCCGGTGCAGCACCACCTCGCCGCGGTGCTGCACCGGCAGGGCTGAGCCCGCGCGGGGGCGGCCGGCCCCGGGGTCAGTTCAGATGCCGCACACCGTCATTGACGACGCGCCCCGCCACCCCCACCCAGCCCTCCGCGTTCCAGGTGGTCTCGATGATCGATCCCTTGCCCTGGGTGACGTGGAGGTCGCGGCTGAGGTAGTCGGTGATGCGCATCGCGGCCGAGCCGGTCGCCTCGTCTTCCCGCACTCCGAGATTGGCGGCGAACATGCGGGTGCGCAGCGATCCGGCGGCCTGGTCGGTCCAGGCCCACAGGTAGTGCGCCGTGTCGTCGGGAAAGTCTCCCGGGTCGGCGGCGAGAAGCTCGTCGGCCGAAGCGAATTCGTGGAGGCCGACCTCGGGCGCCCACTCCGAGCGCGCGCTGATGCCGGTGCGCTCGGCGGCGTAGCTCACCTGCACGAGCCCGGCCGACACCTGCAGCGTGTTGATGGGCGTCCCGTTCTCCCGCAGCCACCACGCCGCGCCGACGGTGGGGTGTCCGGCGAACGCGATCTGGATCAGTGGGGTGTAGATGCTGGCGTGCGCCGTGGTTGACCCGGGGGCGGGAACGTCGACGAAAACCGTTTCGCTGTAGCCCAATTGCGTGGCCAGCCGTTGCCGGTCGGCGGGTCCGACCTGGCGGGCATCCACGACGCCGAGCGGATTGCCGAAATTCCCGTCCGGATCGGTGAACACCCGCAACACGGTGACGTCGATATCCATGGCCCGACTGTACGGCCCCGGCCGCGCCGGCACCGACCAAGGTGGTTCAGGTCGCGCTGCGTTCGTCGGAATCCATGGCGTTCAGCACGGCGACGCGGGTGGGGGCCGGCCCGGTGACGGCCTTCTCGCCGCCGCCGGTGCGCAACAACGCGCGCAGGGCGGCCTGATCGTATTCGGCGGGCGCGGTGCTGTCGATGAAGCGCTCGACCACGTCGATGAAGCGGGCCGGGTCGTCGTGGAAGGGGAAGTGGCCGGAGCCTTCGAAAATCTCCAGGCGGGAGCCGGGCATGGCGGCGTGGGCCATCCGCGCATGCCCTACCGGGACGACCGAGTCCTTGGCGCCCCAGACGATCTGCACGGGGATGGCCTCGGTCAAATAGCAGCGGTCCAGCATGGTGACGATCTGCCCGCGCCAGTCCACCACCGCCCGCAACGTGCGGCTGAAGGCGGCCGAGGCCGTCGGCTCCGGCAGGTCGTCG